>JAFUQU010000024.1 GCA_017472255.1 Clostridia bacterium
GACTGCATCATCGGCGCGGACAGCCACACCTGCACCTACGGCGCGCTGGGCGCATTCTCTACCGGCGTAGGCTCCACCGACATGGCCGCCGGTATGGCTACCGGCATGGCATGGTTCAAGGTGCCCTCCGCCATCAAATTCAACCTTTCCGGCAAGCTTCCCGCCAATTGCAGCGGTAAGGACGTAATTCTGTCCATCATCGGTCAGATCGGCGTGGACGGCGCGCTCTATCAGAGCATGGAGTTCGTCGGCGACGGCGTGGCTTCCCTCTCCATGGACGACCGTCTCTGCATCTGCAACATGGCCATCGAAGCCGGCGCGAAGAACGGCATCTTCCCGGTGGACGACGTAACGCTGGCTTACCTGAACGGTCGCAGCGAGCGTCAGCCGGTGATCTACACCGCCGACGAGGACGCGGAATATGAACGTGTCATCGACATCGATCTGTCCGCCATCGTTCCCACCGTATCCTGCCCGCACCTTCCTGAAAACACCCATCCCGCCGCTGAGCTTGGCGATATCAAGGTCGATCAGGTTGTTATCGGCTCCTGCACCAACGGACGCATGGAGGATATGGAAACTGCCTACCGCATCCTGAAGGGCAACAAGGTTGCCGACGGCGTGCGCTGCATCATCATTCCCGCCACCATGCAGATCTACCGCGACTGCGTGGAGCGCGGCTACATCACCGCTTTCATCGACGCCGGTGCGGTCGTATCCACGCCCACCTGCGGTCCCTGCCTGGGCGGTTACATGGGCATTCTCGCCGAAGGTGAGCGCTGCATCGCCACCACCAACCGCAACTTTGTCGGCCGCATGGGTCATGTGGACAGCGATGTTTACCTCGCAAGCCCCGCGACAGCGGCTACAAGCGCACTGACCGTTTACATCACCAATCAGAAGGAGGTCTGAACATGAATACACAGGGTAAAGTTTTCAAATATCCGGACAACGTGGACACCGACGTCATCATCCCCGCCCGCTATCTGAACACCCCCAAGGCGGAGGAGCTGGCGCTCCACTGCATGGAGGATATCGACGCCGACTTCGTCAAGAAGGTTCAGCCCGGCGACATCATGGTTGCAGGCTGGAACTTCGGCTGCGGCTCTTCCCGTGAACACGCGCCGCTGGTTATCAAAACCTGCAAAACCGGCTGCGTCATCGCCAAGAGCTTCGCGCGCATCTTCTACCGCAACGCCATCAACATCGGTCTGCCGATCCTTGAATGCGAGCAGGCTGCCGAGGAAATCGCTGCGGGCGATGAGGTGAAGGTGGACTTCGACACCGGCGTAATCACCGACGTAACCACCGGCAAAACCTATCAGGCTCAGCCCTTCCCCGAGTTCATTCAGAACATCATCAAAAAGGGCGGTCTGCTGGCATCGCTGAAGGGAGAATGAGCATGAACAAGAAAATTACCGTTCTCTCCGGCGACGGCATCGGTCCGGAAATCGTCGCCGAGGCGATTAAGGTGCTGGACAAGGTGGGCGAAGTTTACGGTCACACCTTCGATTATACTTACGTTGACATCGGCGGCTGCTCCATCGACAAGTACGGCGTGCCGATCACCGACGAGGGCATGGCGCTCTGCAAATCGGCGGACAGCGTGCTGCTGGGCGCGGTCGGCGGTCCCAAGTGGGACAGCTGCCCTCCCGCCATCCGTCCCGAGAAGGCGCTGCTTGCCGTTCGCAAGGAGCTGGGACTTTTCGCCAACCTCCGCCCCACCAAGCTGTTCCCCCAGCTTGCCAGCGCTTCCCCGCTGAAGCCTGAGGTTGTGGGCGGCGGCATCGACCTGCTGATCGTCCGCGAACTGACCGGCGGCGTTTACTTCGGTCCGAAGAAGACCGAGGAAGTAAACGGCGAACTGCTTGCCACCGACATCATGCCCTACTCCGAGCATGAGATCGAGCGGATCGGTCGCGTCGCCTTCGAAACCGCCATGAAGCGCGGTAAGAAGCTGGCGTCCGTGGACAAGGCGAACGTGCTGGACACCTCCCGTCTGTGGAGAAAGACCATGCACCGTCTGGCAGAGGAATATCCCGAGGTGGAATACAGCGACATTCTGGTGGACAACACCGCCATGCAGCTGATCAAGAATCCTACCCAGTTCGACGTGCTGGTCACGGAGAATATGTTCGGCGACATCCTGTCCGACGAAGCCTCCATGCTGACCGGCTCCATCGGCATGATGCCTTCTGCGTCCCTGTCCTCCACGACGCTGGGTATGTACGAGCCGATTCACGGCTCCGCTCCCGACATCGCCGGTTTGAACGTGGCGAACCCGCTGGGCACCATTCTGTCTGCGGCGATGATGCTGCGCTACTCCTTCGATATGGCGAAGGAAGCCGACGCCATCGAAGCGGCGGTCAACCGCGTGCTGGACGCCGGCTATCGCACCGGCGACATCATGCAGGAAGGCTGCACCCGCACCTCCTGCACCGAGATGGGCAGTCTGGTTGTTCAGAATATTCAGTAAAAATCAGACCCCGGTCTTGCGACCGGGGTCTGATTTTTACAGGAAAATATTGCGGCATTGACTTGATAATTCGACATGGATGTGCTATAATTTATAGTAAGAAAGTTCACGGCGGCGCACCGCCGGAAATTTACATCCCTCTCACGGAAAGGAATAAAACCGCATGAAAGTGGTATTACAGAATCTGACAAAAAAATTCCCCAACCGAAATAAAAAGGTTCAGGAAGACGTGGTAGCGGTCAATGACTTCACCTTCGAAATCCCGGACGGCAAGCTGATCGGTCTGCTCGGTCCCTCCGGCTGCGGCAAGAGCACCACCCTGAGCCTGATCTGCGGCTTGCAGAAGCCCACATCCGGCAAAATCTTCTTCGGCGACGACGATGTCACCGAGCTTCCCCCCGAAAACCGGGGCGTGGGCATGGTTTTCCAGAACTACGCCCTCTACCCCCATCTGACCGTGAAGCAGAACATCCTCTTCCCGCTGGAAAATCTCAAGGGCAAGGACAGGCTCACCAAAGATCAGATGCTGGAAAAAGCCCACCAAATCGCCAAGCTGGTGCAGATCGACGAGCTGATGGAACGCAAGCCCAGCGAACTTTCCGGCGGTCAGCAGCAGCGTGTTGCCATCGCCCGGGCGCTGGTGAAAATGCCCCGGGTGCTTCTGCTGGACGAGCCGTTGTCCAACCTGGACGCCCGTCTGCGGCTTCAGACCCGGGAGGAAATTCGCCGCATCCAGCGGGAAACCGGCATCACCACCATCTTTGTCACCCACGATCAGGAGGAAGCGATGAGCATTTCCGACCAGATCGTCGTCATGAAAGCGGGCGTGGTGCAGCAGATCGGAAGACCGCAGGATGTATACAACAGCCCCGTCAATCTGTTCGTGGCGAAATTCCTGGGCACACCGCCCATCAACGTCTTCGACGGCAGGGTCAGCGGCGGTCGGCTGTACATCGGCAACGACTGTGTGATGGACGTTGGGGGCGTGTCCGATCAGGATGTGACCGTCGGCATCCGTCCCGAAGGCTTCGTGCTGTGCGAAAACGGTCCGCTCTGCTGCAAACTGAGCGGCGTGGAGGTCATGGGACGGGACATCAGCATCGTCTCCACCAACACCTCCTCCCTCAATCCCACCATCCGCTCGATCATCAGCGCCGAGAACGAGGTCGCCCCCGACGCCGAAATCGTCCGCTTCACCCTCAAGCCGAACAAGGTCTTCCTGTTCAGCAAAGCCGACGAAGCGCGGATTTCCTTTGGCGGCTGATCGGAGGCAGATATGGAAAACAACAACCGTAAAGCCTGGCTTTATCTGCTCCCGGCGATTCTCTTTATGGGGCTGTTTATGGTCTATCCGCTGGTGGACGTGTTCATCTACTCCTTCGAGGAGGGCTACAACTCCGCTTCCCAGACCTTCTTCGGCACGGGTTTGTATAACTATTCCTACGTGCTGCACGACCCCTACTTTTTGCAGGCGGTGAAGAACACCTTTATTCTGGTTATCATCACCGTTCCGCTGTCCACGGGCATCGCCCTGCTGATTTCGGTGGGGTTAAGCTCCATCAAGCCCCTGCGCAACCTCTATCAGACGGTCTACTTCCTGCCCTACGTGACCAATACGCTGGCGGTGGGTCTGGTGTTCATGATTCTGTTCAAGAAAACCGCCTACTCGGACGGTCTGGTGAACCTGCTCATCAACCTGTTCGGCGGAAGCTCGGTGGACTTCATCGACGGACCCTACTGGGCGAAAATGTTCGTGCTCTGCTTCTATACAATCTGGGTGGTCATGCCCTTCAAGATTCTGATTCTAACCAGCGCGCTGGCGTCGGTGAACCAGGATTACTACAACGCCGCCCGGGTTGACGGCACGTCGAAGCTGCGCATCTTCACGAAAATCACGCTGCCTATGATTTCACCCATGATCTTCTATTTAGTGATCACCGGCTTCATCGGCGCGTTCAAAGCCTACAGCGACGCGGTGGCGCTTTTCGGCACCAACCTGAACGCGGCGGGCATGAATACTATCGTGGGCTATGTCTACGATATGCTGTACGGCGACAGCGGCGGATATCCGTCCTACGCTTCCGCGGCGGCTATCATCCTGTTCGCCATCGTGCTGACCATCACCGTCATCAATCTGCTGGTCAGCAAAAAGCACGTGCATTATTGAGGTAAATCATGGAGACAAACTACGATAAAATCGAAAAAGCGGCAAAAACCCGCAGAACGGTCACAAAGGTTATCGTCTATACCCTGCTGACCCTCTGGGCGCTGATGGTGCTCTTTCCCTTCTACTGGATGCTGCTCACCTCCGTCAAGAGCTACGGCTCCTACAACGCCGAGTACATCCCGAAATTCTTCACCCTGTCGCCCACATTGCAGAACTACATAGACGGCTTCACCACGGTAAATTTGGGGCGCTATGTGCTGAACACGGTGATCTTCACCGTAGCCACCACGGCGCTGATGCTGATTGTCACCATCCCGGCGGCCTTTGCCTTCGCGCGGCTAAACTTCCGTGGGAAGAATCTCGCCTTCACGCTGCTCCTGTCGCTGATGATGATTCCCAACGAGCTGGTTATCATTACCAACTACACCACCATCACCAACTGGGATATGCGCAACACCTTCATAGGATTGATTCTCCCGTCGGTGGCGTCGGTGTTCTACATCTATCTGCTGCGGGAAAACTTCGCGCAGATTCCCGACGAGCTTTACTACGCCGCCAAGGTGGACGGCACCTCCGACTTCAAATACCTCTGGAAGGTGATGATTCCCATCTGCAAGCCGACGATCGTCACCATCACCATCCTTAAGGTCATCGAATGCTGGAATTCCTACGTCTGGCCCCGTCTGGTCACGGACGATGAAGCCTACTACCTGGTCTCCGGCGGCATTCAGGAAATCCGCGAGAACGGCTTCGGGCGGGAGAATATTCCGGCGATGATGGCGGCGGTGGTCGTCATTTCAGTGCCGCTGATCGTGCTGTTCCTGATCTTCCGCAAGAAGATTATGGCGGGCGTGGCGAGAGGAGGCACCAAGGGATGAAACGACTTGTATCCCTTCTTCTGCTGGCTGCCGTCAGCCTGACGGCGCTCACCGGCTGTCATGGCGCAAAGGGGCTGGAGCCTTTCTCCATTCCGGAGGAATTCGACACCTCCCGGGATTATGAAATCACCTTCTGGGCGAAGAACGACACCAACAAGGCGCAGACCGACATCTACGAGAAGGCCATCGCCGATTTCGAGGCGCTCTACCCCAATATCAAGGTGAACCTGCGGCTCTACACCGACTACGGCAGAATCTACAACGATGTCATCACCAACATCGCCACCCAGACCACCCCCAACGTCTGCATCACCTACCCCGACCACATCGCCACCTATCTGACCGGTACGAACATCGTTGTCCCGCTGGATGAGCTGTTCGCCGACGCAGAATACGGTCTGGGCGGCAGCGAGGTGCGGTTCGATTCCCCGACGCAGGACGAGATCATCCCCAAGTTTCTTGAGGAATGCTCCTTCGCCGGACACTACTACGCCATCCCCTATATGCGCTCCACCGAGGCCTGCTATGTGAACAAAACCTATGTGGAAGCGCTGGGCTACGAGCTTCCCGAAACGCTCACGTGGGATTTCATCTGGGAGGTTTCCGATGCCGCCACGGCGAAAAACGCGGACGGCACTTACAAGCTCAACGGACAGAATGTGATGATTCCCTTCATCTACAAATCCACCGACAATATGATGATTTCCATGCTGAAGCAGAAGGGCGCGGGTTATTCCACCGACGAGGGTGAGATTCTGATCTTCAACGACACCACCAAGGAGCTGCTGTACACCGTGGCAGAACACGTCGAAAAGGGCGCCTTCTCCACCTTCAAAATCTCCAGCTACCCGGCGAACTTCCTCAACGCCGGACAGTGCGTCTTCGCCATCGATTCCACCGCCGGCGCCACCTGGATGGGCACCTACGCCCCGCTGTCGGACATCAGCGAAGAAGCGCTGGTGGAGTTCGAAACCGTGGTCATGGAAATCCCCCAGTTCGACCCGGAGAACCCGCAGATGATTTCCCAGGGACCGTCGGTCTGCGTGTTCAACAAGAGCGACCCGCAGGAGGTGCTGGCATCCTGGCTGTTCGCCCAGTATCTGCTGACCAACGACGTGCAGATCGCTTACGCCGGAACCGAGGGCTATGTGCCCGTAACGTCCAAGGCGCAGAATTCGGCGGAATACCGCGATTACCTCTCCCGCAGCGGCGAGGACAACAACACCTATTACGAGGTGAAAATCCAGGCTTCCCAGCTTCTGCTGGAGCATACCGGCGATACCTTCGTCACGCCGGTGTTCAACGGTTCGGCTTCCCTTCGTGACGCCGCCGGACAGCTGATCGAGCACGTGACAAAATCCGTTCGCCGCAAGGAAACGGTGGACGATACCTACATCGAGGAGCTTTACAGCGACATCACTTCCCTTTACCGCCTGAATCAGAGCCGTCCGCAGGGCGGCGAATCGGCAGGCAAGGCGGAGCTGGGACCGCTTCCGGCGACGGCGGTGGTACTGCTGGCGGCGCTTGCCGGGGCGTGGGTGCTGATCGGCGTCTACGTGTTCACAGAAGCGTTAAAAAAACGTAAAAAAATACGCCGATAGATATTGACTTATCCGCCGTAATCATGTATAATATATATTGTACCTTTAAGGTATGACGTACATTTGAGTACGAACAGAAAAGGAGAAGTTAAAATGAAAAAGATTTTAGCAATCGTGCTGGCACTGACCATGGCTCTGGCCATCGTTAGCTGCGGCGAAACCGCTGATGTCAAGGGCGAGGGCGTTATGACCCATGCCGAGTACATCGCCGCTGAGCTTGAGACCGAGGTCGTTATCGAGACCTACGTTCAGGCAAAGCAGTCCTGGTGGGATGGAAAGGGTACCTTCTACACGCAGGATAAGGAAGGCGCTTATTTCCTCTACAAAATGGCCTGCACCGAGGATGAGTACAACAAGCTGACCCCCGGCACCAAGATCAAAGTCACCGGCTTCAAGACCGAGTGGCAGGGCGAAGTCGAGATCATCGACGCCACCTATGAGATTCTGGACGGCAATTATGTCGCCAAGGCTGAGGATGTCACCTCCCTGCTTGGCAAGGACGAGCTGATCAACCATCAGAACAAGCTCGTTTCCTTCAAGGGCATGACCGTTGAGGCAGCTGCTGAGGGCAGCGACGCAGCGTTCCTGTACAACTGGGACGGTTCCGGTCAGGACGGCAACGACCTGTACTTCAACGTTTCCAAGGACGGTCAGACCTACACCTTCACCGTTGAGTCCTATCTCACCGGCGCGGGCACCGACGTTTACGAGGCTGTTAAGGCGCTGAAGGTCGGCGACGTGATCGACATGGAAGGCTTCCTGTACTGGTACAACGGCGCTAACCCCCACATCACCGCCGTTTCCGCAGCGAAGTAATCCTACCATATGAAATCGGGCATCACCTCTTATGAGGTGATGCTTTTTTATTATGTTTCATCCAATCGCTTGACAGGATTGCGTTTTCATGGTATAATGATATAAAGTCAACACCATGAAAGGATGTGCGATATGACCTTCTGGCTCACATTGGCGGGCGTACTGCTCCTGCTGGCGGCGATTCCCCGCATTCGATGCTTCTTCAAGCGGATGTCGCTCTGCATCCGCCTGAAACAGGTTTGCCGACGCCGGGAATTCCATCTGATCGGTACCCACCCGCTCTGGATGCTGGGGCATAAGCGGGGGAGCGCCTGCGATTTCTACGTGGAAACGTCGGGAAGCGTCTGGGCGGTGAAGCTGTTCGGCATGGCGCGAAAAAACGATGCGCTGGTATTCAACCAGACCGGGCGTTATTTCGTTCGGCATTTTGCCGCCTTTATCTCCTACGGCAGCACCGTCCGCATCCCCATCGAAAGCAAAGCACGTTCGCTGCCCGCATACGACTTCCGCCGGAATTATCACATGGAGTGGGAGATCAAAACGCCCCGCCCCGTCCTGCTGGTACATCCCACCTGCCGCGAAATCCACCGTCAGCCCCAAAGCGGCGGCGAAACCATCATCGGCGCGGGGGATGTGGTGAACGGTATGGAAGTCTTTTCGCTGACCCGCCTGATCAGCGCGCTGGAAGGAGAACTGTGATGTCCGCCCCAAGACTGCTGAACTACGAATCCACGCCGCTGCCCGCCCGGCTGTTCGACGATTTACAAGCGGGGACGATTTTGTCTCCCGCCGCCATCGGCGTGCTCCGCCATCCCTGCGGCAGGAACGAAATTCTCCGCCGTCAGGAGCTGTTCGCCGCCATGACGCGGGAGGATTGCCGCGCCAGAATCACCGCCTCCCTTGACCTGCTGAAAGCCTGTCGGCGGACGTTGGAACTGTGGCGGGAAGCGAACGACCGGCTGGAGAGACAAGCGCTTTTTCTCCGGCTGCTGGCCTGTTATCCGGACGCCTGCGAATCGATTGGCGCGCTGTCGGGATTCGGCAGTTTGTGCGATGAAACCGCCGCGTATTTCGCTTCCCCCGAGAAGCGGCAGCTTTACGATGAAATGCGTGCCGACCGGAATCGGGCGGCAGCGCTGTCCGCACCCATGCGGAAGTTTCTGCTCTCCGTTTCAGACAAATACTGGCTCACCCCAGACGCAGCCGTCAGGGACGAATTCGACGAAATCGCCGCCCGTGCATCCGGACTTGGCTTCGCCATTCCTGAGAAAAAAGCCATCGCCGCCAGAGCCGACCGCTCGCTGTCCGACGGTGTCTGCCGCCTGTTCGCCGCGCAGGTGAGCGGGCTGGACGCCATCGCTGCGAAATACGCGGAAATCGACTGGAACGAACCTGTAGGCTATATCGGGGAGCTGGAATTCTTTCTGGAAATCCACGCCCTTTGTAAGCGGGCGGAGGCGTGCGGCATCCCGCATTGTTTTCCCACGCCTGTGGAAAAGCGCCGGTACATCGCCCGGGATGTCTGCGATATCACGCTGATTTCCCGCAAATCGAGCGGCATCGTGCCAAACGATGTTCATTTCACGGAGGAGGAGCCGTTCTTCTTCCTGACGGGCGCGAACGGCGGCGGAAAGACCACCTATCTGCGGGCGGTGGGCATCAATCTGGCGCTGTTTCTGGCGGGATGTCCCATATTTGCCACACAAGCCGCGATTTATCCCTTCGGGACGCTGCTGTCCCACTTTCCCGCCGACGAAGGCTTCGCGGATGTTGGGCGGCTGGACGACGAGCGCCGGCGGGCGGATGAAATGCTGGCATCGGCGGGGGAATGCGCGTTCCTGCTGTTCAACGAAACCTACAGCGGCACCGACGACAAACGGGGCTTCACGCTGATGATGGAGACAGCGGACGCTGTACGGCAGGTCGGACATTTTTGCCTGTACGTCACCCATTTTCATCCGGCGGCGGACAGCGGCTATCCCATTCTGACCGCGCTGGTTGACGCCGCCGACGGGAACCGCCGAACCTGGCGCATTGCACGAAAAAACGGCAGGACATCCTCCTTTGCGGCGGATATCCTGCGCAAATATAAGCTGGACAGAGAATCCCTGATGGAACGGAGGTGCGGTCATGGCGATCAGTCTTCTCTATCCTGACGGCATCGCGCCGACCGCCGTCCTGCCCGACGAGGGGCTGCTGTCTCATCTCTCCCTTGAGGGCGCGTTCGGCGTGATCTGCCCGGACGTGAAGCGGCGGGGCTATTTTATGCGCGTCCTGTCGGAGCTGAACACCGACAGGCGGGTCATCGAATACCGGCAGCGGATTCTCATGGATTTTCGAGGGAATCCCACCCTCCTGCCCCGGCTGACGGCGCTTTCCGAGCGATTCGACGCTCTGCGAAGCACCGCAAAGCAGGCGGCGCGGGAGGATTTCCGGCTGACCATCGACGACAGCCGCTCCCCAGACGCGGCGAAAAATCTGCTGGCGGCGCGGGCGCTTGACTGCAAGCGGGCGCTGCTGTTTGTCAAAGCCTTCGCCGAACTGCTGTCGTGCGGAACGATACAATCGGAGGGACTGCTTTCTCTGCGCAAAGCCTGTGCAGAAATCGCAGACGGGGCGGACTTTCCGAAGCTACTCGCCCTCTGCGCAAAATATGAAAACGGCGGCATCCACGGCTTTACCGATTGCAAAATCACGCTGGGGGAGGATGGACGTATCGCCGACTGCCAGCTGATCGACCACCGCCACATCCATATCACCGACCCCGACCAGAAGCGGAAAGCGTTTCCGCCATTCCGGCGTCAGAAAGAGCCGGAACAGCCCTGTGAGCGGCTGAATCCGGCTAAGGGGGATTCGTATGATACGCTGATCTGCGCCGCCACAGCTTCTCTGACGGGGCTGTTCGCCTCGATGGCGGAGCAGCTGTTCGAGCGGTTCGCGCCGTTCTGCCGGGGGCTGACCTTCTACGAAACAGCCTGCCGCTATATGGACGCGCTGGCGGACAGGGGGCTTCCCTGCTGCTTTCCGACCTTTCCAGCGGACGGCGGAGTTCACATCCGGGGACTGTACGACCTCACCCTCGCCATGAGTACGCCGGGAAACGTCGTGCCCAACGATCTGCGGCTGGAGCCGGAACAGCGTGGCATTCTCCTATTCGGCGACAACAGCAGCGGAAAGACGGTCTTTCTCCGTTCCGTCGGCTGCGCACAGCTTCTGGCACAGGCCGGACTGCCCGTGGCGGCCAAAGAAGCGCGGCTCACCTTTCATACCGGAATGGCGTCGCAGTTCGCCGAGAACGAAAAGGCGGGCGTGGACGCGGGACGGTTCGAGCAGGAGGTTCGGGATCTGGCGTCCATGGTGGACAGTCTGCGGGCGGGTTCGCTGGTTTTCCTGAATGAAACCTTCCAGAGCACCGCCTATGACGAAGGCGCGGAAGGGCTGTACGAGCTGCTGCGATATTTCTCCGACTGTGGCATCCGATGGATGCTGGTGTCCCATCTGCGGGCACTGGAGGAGAAATTCGACCGCCGGGAAGCGCTCATTCTGCACACCGGGACGGGATTCCGTGTCAGCGAGGTGTCAGAAATGCTTCCGTAAGGGGAGAGCGTCCCGGAATTCCAGACGGCGCTCGAACTGCTTTGAGTAAATGCCGATCAGCCAGCCGTTCATCAGCGCGTTCAGCACCGTTCCCAGCTTAATTCCCTCGAAATGCCCGAAGCCGAACAGCGCGAAGGAAAGCAGAATGCTGACAACGCAGCTGACAAGATCATAGCCGATCTTGAAGCGGTGAATCTCGACATGATACGCCGCAGAAACCTCCTTGACAAACAGCTCGTATGCCTCGGGGGATATGTAGGTGTGGAACATGAACGCCACACCCGCCGTACACAGGAGGGTGCCCACCACATAAAGCAGGACACGGACAGCCATGGCATCGGCGGGAATCAGCCCGGCAAGCAGCATACAGCCGTCCAGCGCGAAGCCATAGACAATGGCGGTGACAAACGAAAAGAGATAGGACAGCTTGAATTTTCGCAGCAGCAGTACCATCAGAAGAATCAGCAGTCCCTGAAAGGTGTACTCCGCCATGCCGAAGGTGAAAAACGGCAGCACCTGCGAAACCTTCAGGTGGATGATATACGCGGGCGCCACGATCATGGACAGACCGAAATCCGCCTGCGCCATCAGCGCCGTTCCCAGCGCCAGCAGCAGGATACCGGCCACATAAGCCAGTTCCGAATAAAAGATTTTTTTACTCATTTTTCCTCCACGAATAAAGCCGCTTTTCGTGTTTGATATGGAAACACGAAAAGCGACTTGTTTTTTTATATTATACCATATTTCCGCTGGAAAATCAATCCCTCACGGCAAATTTCGCGGCTTCTCCTTCGAAAATCGAGTGCTCGCCCAGTCTGCGCGCTTCCTCACGGTCGGCGGTGGTTCGAATTGTCCAGACGAAGGACGGCGCGCGGTACAGCTTCGTGCAGATTCGCACCGGCAGGGAGCGCCGATCCTTCTGATCATAAGCGATGAAATCCGGGCGCGCCAGACCGTTCAGCGCCATCGCCGTCAGTAGCGCGTTCAGCGGCGACGGCTTCTTCTCCCGGCAGACGTTGGTGTAGAGCAGCCCACGGAAGGTTCCCGGCAGCAGCTTCTTCATGCGCGCCAGCAGCATGGGGTTGAAGGATTCGATGCAGTATGCGCCGCCGTAGTTCGCCAGCAGCTCTGCCACCTTCGGACAGAGCGATGCGTCCGTGTTCTCGCCTTTCAGCTCGACAAGCAGCGGCACACGCCCGCCGACCCGCTCCAACACCTGCGAAAAACGTGGAATGGTTTCCTCCGTTCCGTGAAGCCGCAGCGATTCCAGCTCAGCCGCGTCCAACTCGCTCAGCCTGCGTTCAAGCCCGGTCATCCGGGTCAGCGTGTAATCGTGGAAGACCATGACCTCGCCGTCGCGAGAAAGCTGCACGTCCAGCTCGATGCCCACACCCGCACGGCAGGCTGCTTCAAAGGCCGCCAGCGAATTTTCGGGAGCATTTCCATCATGCAGTCCGCGGTGGGCGTAATCGCACAGCAGGCGGGCATCCTTCGGCTGTCTTGCCGCCGGGCGAATCAGCACAAACAGATAGACGGCAATCAGCGCGATCAAAACAATCACAATCATCCCTCACTCCACATCCAGATGTTCCAGCACACTTCCCTTCCCCACAGGCTTTGTGTCACCGTGGCGGACGAACAGCATAGTGACGAACGCACCCGCCACGAAAATTGCCGCATAGGGAAAGAGGGTTTCCATGCCGATGGCGGTCAGGAATACGCCGCTCAGCACCGGCGTAATGATCTGCGCCGCCATGCTGGCGGTATAGTAATAGCCGGTATAGCGTCCCACGTCGCCGGCGCTGGCCAGCTCCACCGCCATGGGATAGCTGTTGACATTGATGGTCGCCCAGCCGATTCCCGCCAGTGCGAACAGGGCGTTCATCACCCAGATATTGCTCCCCGCCCGCATGAAGGAGGCGAATCCGAAGGCGGCGCCCAGCATAATCACACCCGCTAAAATCATTTTCCGCCGCCCCAGCTTCTGGGATAGGGCGCCCACGGGGATGTAGGACACAATCGCCGCGGCTTGAGCGATGATCAGCGTCAGGTTGTAATCCAGCCCCAGCACGTCCCCGGCGTAAACCGAATACTTGCTTGTCACCGCGTTGTAGCCCATGTACCAAAGCACCACCGACGCTAAAATGAATAGCAGCGAGCGGCGCTCCGCACGGGTCAGCCCCGGCTTGTCCCCGGTCTGCGGCTGCGGTTCGTCGGACAGCCCGGCGTTGATTTCGTCGGCTTCCCGCGCCCAATCCTTTTCGCGGACGGTGAGCATAAAGACCGCCAGCGCTGCCAGCATGATCAGCGCGACTACCGTAAAGAAGCCGGTATAGCTCATCAGCGCGTTCTCCGCCTTGCCGGTGCCGAACAGGATTCCCAGCACCAGAATCAGGATGCCGCCCACGCTGCCCATCAGATTGATAATGGCGTTGGCTTTGGAGCGCAGGGGCTTGGGGGTTACGTCCGGCATCAACGCTACCGCCGGGGAGCGGGAGACGGACATGGACAGCAGCACGAACAGGAGAATCACCATGAACAAAATCAGCGCCGTAGGATTTTCTGCTGTTGCCTTCGCCGCCGCGTCAAGCCGCGCTTCGGTGTCAGCGACATCCGGCACGCTGTCGGCAATCGACGACAGCTGCATATTGTCCGCCAGCGACAGCGCCACGAACAACATCGCTGCTGCCAGCGTTCCTCCCAGAATAAAGGGTGTCCGCCGTCCCAGCCTGCCATTATGCCTGTCCGAAACCGCGCCGAACACGGGCAGCAGGATCACCGCGAACACGTTGTCCAACGCCATAATCACGCCCGACCAGACCTGCGGCAGGCCGAATTTGTCGGTGAGAATTTTGGGAACGATGTTGTCATACGCCTGCCAGAATGCGCAGATCAGGAAAAAGGCAAAGCCTACCAGCAGCGTTCGCCTGTAATTGAGCTTCATTACCATTACCGCCTTCGATTGTATTATATGTAGTATTCCAAGTTTTCGAAGACGTAATCTGAAAATTATAGCTGGATTCCGAACTCCTCCCGCAGCAGCTCATTCAGCTGTTCGTCGGTGATATTTTCCTCGATGCGAACCACACGTTCGCCGACGAATTCCTTGAACTCGCGGTCGTTGATCGTTTTGCGTCCGCCAGGCGTCTTGATGGCAATCATCGGCGACTTGTTGAACGGCGAGGCGGGATGCGCTTCGCACCAGAAGGACGGCGGAACAAAATCCACCTCATACTGCCGCTCCTCAGTAAACGAGATATACCGCCGCCAATCGCCGTCATGCCAGTCGTACAGAATCCAGCCCAGCTCCGCGTCGCGCTCAAAGCGATAACGCTCCTCACCCTGCTGCTGAATTTCGCCCTCCGCCAGCTTCAGCGGCAGGCGGGGCGCGATCTGACCGACGCCGATGTCCATCATGTACCAGCTGTCCTCGCAGAACACGGCAGCGATACGATGGCGGCGGAAGGGGATTTCCGCTTCCCCGCGCAGGTAGCGGGCGAAGAAGTCCCGCACCTCGAAGCCCATCTCCCGGAGCATATTGGACAGCAGCGCGTTCAGCTCAAAGCAATAGCCGCCCCGTCCCCGGGTCACGATTTTATCGTACACATCCTGTGCCTCCAGCGAAATCGGCTTTCCACGCAGGATGTCGAGATTTTCATAAGGGATGGTCGTCACGCACCGGCTCTGCACTTCGCCGAGGAAGCTGATGGTATGCTCGATGTTTGCGCCCGGGGCAAGCCCGATACGGCGCAGGAAGGCGTTGATTTGGGTCATGGGTTGGTTCCTCCTTGGTTATTGCGGATTTATATCAACATTAGTATAGCATAGTATCGATGAAAAATCAAGCCTGCCGCAGAAATAATATGACGCAAACTATGGCCATTAGAACTCCCTCGGCGCAACCGTTTTTTTACTGACGATAAAGCCAGGACGCGCGATTGTGCATCGCGCGTCCTGGCTTTATGGATTTTCACGAACAAACGTAATACCCGCCCACGCAGGCGGCGGACAGCGCAAGGCAGCACAGCCCCACGGCAAGCATTTGCCAGAGCCAGCCCGAGCGCTTTTCCTCCCGGCGAACCTTGTAATCGTAATAGCTCTCCCGCTCCTTCGTGTGGTCGAAGTGGCTGACGAGGGTCAGCCAGCCGTAGCCGAAGATGTCGAACAGCCCCTCCTGACTAATCCACGACAGCGCGCCGATGCCCGCCATCAGCACGCCCGGCAGCAGAAAGCCGTCGGACAGGATGCCCCAAACCTCCGCCGCGCTCTGTGTGCCGTTGAACAGTCCGCGTCCCCAAAGGACAAGAACGGTCATAATCAGCACAGCGAGGGCGTATATCAGCAAAACACGGTGCTTTTTCACTTTAGCTCGGCCTTGTAGCGCTCAAACTCCGCGTCGTTGCACTGCACGAAGTGTCCGGGCGCGATTTCGCGGAAGCTGGGTTTATCCACCGAATAGTCGTGCTCGGCCAACGGATTGTAGACGATGCGCTTACGCTGCTTTTCGTAGATCGGGTCGGGCAGCGGAATGGCCGACAGCAGCGACTTGGTGTAGGGGTGAATCGGGTTGCGGAACAGCTCGTCCGAAGACGCCAGCTCCACCATCTTGCCAAAGTACATGACGCCGATGCGGTCGGAAAAATACTTGACCACCGACAGGTCGTGGGCGATGAACAGGATGGTCAGCCCGAATTTTTCACGCAGCTCATTGAGCAGGTTGATAACCTGCGCCTGAATGGAAACGTCCAGCGCGGACACCGGCTCGTCGGCGATGATCAGCTCGGGGTTCATGATAATCGCCCGCGCCACGCCGATACGCTGGCGCTGACCGCCCGAGAATTCGTGGGGGTAGCGGCTGGCGTGCTCGCGGACAAGTCCCACCAGCTCCAGCATTTCGAAGACCTTCTCGTCGATAACCTTCTGATCCCGCTCGCCCTGAATAATCAGTCCCTCCGCGATGATCTCGCGAACGGTCATGCGGGGGTCGAGGGAAGCGATGGGGTCCTGGAAAATCATCTGAATCTGCGTGACCAGCTTGGTGCGCTTCGCCTTGTAGAGGGCGTTTTTGTACTCGGCGGTAAGCGCCGCCTTCTCGGATTCACGCGCCTTCTCGATGAGCGGCTGATACTTCTCGTTCAGCTCGGCGACCAGCTTGTCGGAATATTCCTTGTCGCACTTCTTCTGATCGTATTTTGCTTCCTTGATTTTCGCCTGATTGTCGGCGATAATCGCGTCCATCTCCGCTTTCAGCTTCGCCTTTTCATCGGGGGAAGCGTCCTTGGACTTCTCCTTGAAATCGGCCTTCGCCCGCTCGATGGCGTCCACATAGGAGCGGATGCCCGCGCAGATGCGGATGCCCTTGAACCAGACGTTGCCCGACGTGATGTTGTACAGCTTAATGATCGAGCGCCCGGTGGTGGTCTTGCCGCATCCGGACTCGCCCACCAAACCGAAAACCTCGCCCTTTTTGATTTCGAAGTTCACATCGTCCACGGCCTTGTTCTCAAAGCTGCCGCTGCGGAAATACTGGCAGAGGTGCTCTACCTTCAACAAAGTTTCATTATTCTGCATCCTCTGTACCTCTCTTTGCTTTCATGCGCGCAATGCGGTCGGTGATGATCTTCGGCGGCTCAACCTTGGGCGCGTCGGGATGGAGCAGCCAGGTTGCCGCGTAATGGGTGTCGCTGATTTTGAACATAGGGGGCTGGCGTTCGAAGTCGATCTTCATGGCGTACTTGTTGCGCGCCGCGAAGGCGTCGCCCTTGGGGGGATAAATCATGTTGGGAGGCGTGCCGGGGATGGCTTCCAGCTTCTCGTTGGTGTCGAGGTCGGGCATACTGGACAGCAGCGCCCAGGTATAAGGATGCGCCGCGCCGTAGAACACGTCCTCGGCAGTGCCGGTTTCCACGATTTTGCCCGCGTACATGACGGCAATGCGGTCGGCCATATTTGCCACCACGCCCAGATCGTGGGTGATGAAGATAACCGAAAGCTGACGCTCCCGCTTTAATTTGTTAATCAGCTCCAGAATCTGGGACTGAATCGTCACATCCAGCGCCGTAGTCGGCTCGTCGCAGATCAGGATGTCCGGATTGGCCGCCAGCGCGATGGCGATGACAATACGCTGGCGCATACCGCCGGAAAATTCGAAGGGATACTGGTTGTAACGCTTGCGGGGTTCGGCGATGCCGACCTCCTCCATCAGCTTGATGGCCTTGGCCTTGGCAACGGCTTTCGTGACCTTATTAACGATGCCGGAAGCGTTGGCTTTCAGGAAATCGATGAGCGCCACCGTCTCCGCCGCGTAGTCGCGGGAAGCCTTCGCCGCCAGCGATTCCTCAAAATGCTCGATGAGGCGGGTCATCTGGCGGATAATGTCCTGATGAATCAGCTCATCGTTGACCGTCTGGGCAGCGGGCAGCTTCCAGTCGGGAGTCTTGCCAGCGGCGACAAGGCGGTCATACTTCGCCTTTGCGCGGTCGTACTTCGCCTGTTCCACGGCGTTTTTCTTCACGCCGCTGAAATAGGCGTCGATTTCGTTTTTCAGACCCGACGAGAAGGTGTAAGTCAGGCTGTCCTTCACCGTATCCAGCAGATTGATGGAGGCTTCGACCTTTTCGGTCAGCAGCTTGTGGGCTGCATAGCATTCCTCAGAAACCAGCGGGCGAACCTCGAAGACCGACAGCTTTTCGCGCAGAGCCTTCAGGGCTTCCTCCTTGGCGGCGTAGGATTTCTCCGCCGCATGGCGAATACCCTTTTCGGCGTCGGCGATGAAGTCAAGCATAAAGTTATCGTTCAGATAACCGCGCAGAAAAACGTTCAGCTCGTCCACCGGCTTATCCGGCAGAGGCTGTCCCGCGAAGGTCATGTAGTAGCCCATGGCGAAGAAGTTGGGCATCGGCGCTTCCACGGCCGCGCGGAGGATGGGGGCGATTTCGTCCAGCTTTGCGATGGCAGGTTCGAAGGCGTTTTCGGATGCGCTGGGCTTGATACTGTCAACCAGCCCGCCGCAGAGCTTCTTCAGCTGCTCCGCCTGTTCGCTAACCACATACTGGCTGCACGCGGTGGTGCAGAGCCGCTTCAGCTGACGGACGCGGAAAATCGGGTCCTTGACCGCCTTCTTCTCCATCTCAAAGCGCAGCGCTTCGATACTGTCCAGCGCTTCGACGGCGGCTTCGTGCGCGGTGTTATAAGCGGCCTCCAGCTCGATGTGCTTGCGTTCGAAGGTGTCGAACTTCTTGCACTTCTCTGCCAGCGCGGCGGCTTTGGAAGCGTCGCCGGCGGCGATGGCTTCGGACATGGCGGTGTTCAGGTTTTTCAGATAGGTGTTGAAGGTCAGGCGGCTTTCCTTCTGGCGCGCCTTGCCCTTGAGAATCATGGCCTCGGTGAGCTGACGTCCGATCTTGACGATGGGGTTCAGGCTGGACATGGGGTCCTGGAAGATCATGGCGATTTTGTCGCCGCGGATGCGATGGAACTCGTCCTCGCTAATCTTCAGCAAATCCTTGCCGTCGTAAATAATCTCGCCGCCCTCCACGATGGAGTTGCCCGCGAGGATGCCGAGAATCGCCTTGGACGTGACCGATTTGCCCGAGCCGGACTCGCCAACGATGGCGAGGGTCTCGCCCTTGGCCAGATCAAAGTTGATGCCGCGCACCGCCTGCACCTTGCCGTTGCTGGTGCGGAAGGAGATTGTCAGGTCTCTGACAGAAAGTTTTGTTTCCATTTCAATCCTCCAAACCTCTTGTCGAGGGGTTGAATGCGTCGCGCAGACCGTTGCCGAACAGGTTGAACGAAATCATCAGCAGCGAGAAGAAGATCGCCGGGAAGAACATGGCGTGGGGCGACGTGGTCATAGCCGTCTGTCCCTGGGACATCAGCGTACCGATGGTGGTGCCCGCGAAATCGGACAGATTGATGATGCCCAGGTAGGTCAGCGAGGTCTCGGAGCTGATAACGCCGGGGATAATCAGCGCGCAGCTGGTAACGATGGTACCCAGCGAGTTGGGGAAAACGTGCTTGAACATCAGCCGCCAGTCGGACGCGCCCAGCGTGCGGGCGGCGAAGACGAATTCCTGTCCCTTGAAGCGGTAGAACTGCTTTCGGGTCAGGGCGGCCATACTGATCCATCCGGTCAGCACGAAGGCGAACAGGAACGCGGGAACGATACCCACCTTGGGCGCTAAATGCAGCTGGAACAGGGTTGCCACCACGATATAAGGCATGGCGGAAAGCACGTCGGCGATTCTGTCCATCACAAGGTCAATCGCGCCGCCGTAATAGCCCTGAATTGCGCCGTAAACCGCGCCGATGGTCAGGTTAATCGCGGACACGATGACGGCGAACACCAGCGAGAAGCGCGCGCCGATGCCGATTGCCATGAACAAATCCTGTCCCATGGAGTTGGTGCCGAAGACGAACATCGGCTCGTGACCGACTACATACTTGTAGTAGTTGTAATAGCAGAGGCGAACCTGTACCGCGCCGGACTTCTTAATGCTGTAGATATAGCTTCCGTCGTCGCCTTCGATGCGGATGCTGTTGTACTCCGCGCCCTCCATGTTTTTGTTGGTGGAATAGGCGGGAATGAAGTTTCCGTCGGCGTCCAGCTCGGGCGTTCCACGGGTGTCGGTAACTTTATACCAGATGTTGGGGTTGGTCAGATCGAAGATATCCTTCGATTCCACGTAGGGGTAGATCACCTGCACGCCGGTCTCGTTCTGGTACTGCTGAATCTTCTCGAATTCTTCGTAGGAAAGAACGCGATACTGGATGCCGGTTTCATAATATTTGTTGGTTTTCAGCTTGTAGGAAATCGTGACGCGATCCTGTCCACGGAACTTGGTCACGGTTTCGTGAGTGCCGACGATGCCGATCACCGGATCCATGCCGGTTTCCTCGGCGATGCCCCGCCAATAGGCGAGCTGGGTTTCGTTCTGGCTTTCATGGACGACGCTGCCGTCGAAGATGCCGATGCCCAGGTTGGCGATGCCCTCGATGAAGGGCGGATAGTTGACGTAGGTGGCGTCCTTGTCCTTGATGGTGTAGGGGGAGATGATGGGCGCGACGATGGCGTAGAGAATCAGGAAGCCGATGATAAACGCCGCCACCACCGAGGATTTATTCTTGCGGAAGCGCAGCAGGGCGTCCGCGAAGTAGCCGCGGGATTTGGTTTCCAGCTTGGTGTCGTGGATGTTGGCATCGCGCTGCGCCAGCTGGAACATTTCCTGCGGGATGTGTTCGTAGTTCTGATTGTTCATATTGCTGTACCTCATTTCTTGGAGCCCATGCGGATGCGCGGGTCGATGAAGCCGTAGCTGATATCCACCACGATGGCGGCCAGCAGGCTGACGGTGGTGTAGAAGACGGTCAGCATCATGAACATGGGGTAATCGCGGCCGTTGATCGAGTTGATGTACAGGTTGCCAACGCCGGGAACAGCGAAAATCTTCTCGATGATCAGCGCGCCGCTCATAATTCCGATGAATTCACCGAAAATCGAGGGGAGCACCACGACCATGCAGTTCTTCATGGCATGGCGGACGGTTGCCTGCATTTTGGTCAGACCCTTGGTGCGGGCGAGCAGCATAAATTCGCTGGTCAGCACCTCGGTCAGCTCGGCGCGGGTCGTGCGGGTAAAGCCCGCGATAACGCCCAGCGACAGGGAAAGAATCGGGGGAAGCATACTGACAAACATATCCCATGAGAAGTAGTCGGTACCTGCTTTCATAAGAAATGGCAGCCAGCCCAGCTTATAGGAAAGGATATACTGTATAATGAACGCATAGACGAAGGAGGGCACGGAAATGCAAACCATCGTCAGGGTGGAAATGGTATGGTCGATCCAGGTGTTTTTCTTCAGCGCCGCGCAGATACCCAGCGCGATGCCGACCGGGATGCTCAGAATGATCGAATATAGGTTGACCACCATGGTGGCCGGCAGCTTGGAGATGAAAATCTCCGCCACATCCTGACCGAGGTAAAGCTTATCACTGACTCCCCAGTCAAATCTTGTCAGAACATTTTTGAGAAATATTCCGAATTGTACCAGATAAGGTTTGTTATAGCCCTGTGCCTCGCGGCGCGCTTCGATGACCTGGGTATGTGTGTCATTCAACGGCAGCTCGGCGGGCGGCAGCATTCTCACGAGTACAAAGCACATGAAGGTGATGATGAGCAGCGTCATCAGCATCAGCAGTACTCTTTGCGCGACATATTTTACCATATGGAATCTCCAATCTTATGCTGATTTGGTGGTCTGCTTGTAATACGATGAATATCTGACGTTTTTGCCTTTTAACAAATTAAAGTGCTGATATGCGGCTTTGGGGAGCTGCACCGAGGTACAGCTCCCCGCCGGGGTTGACGTGTTATTTTGCTTGAAACGATTAATACTTGAGTTCGCCGTTCTGTTCTGCGACGTAAGCAGCCCACTCGGTGTCGTCGTAGTTGTACTTGAGGTAGGTGATACCACCACGTCCCATAACGGGGTTGTACTCCTCAACGACGTAGTAAACCTGCTGGGAGAGCAGAGCCATGGAAGCGTCCTGAAGCATCGGGATATAGTCGTAGGTTTCCAGAACCTTGCCCTCGATGGCAGCCAGAATGTCCAGACGGGTATCGACGTCAGCGATGCCGTCGCCGAAGTTGTAGTCGGTGCCGTTTACGGTAACGGTAGCACCGTTCAGGGCGTCAGACCATTCCTTCAGGTTCATCTTGACCTTCTTCACGTTCTCAGCCTCGCCGATCTTGGCGACGTTGACTTCCATCTCCAGATCAACGGTGGAAGCGTTGAACCACTTCGCGTCATACTGGTAGGAGGGGTTGACGTACAGGTCGGTCAGGGAGAAGGGGTTCAGCGCGGAACCGGACCAGCCGCCCAGCACGGTGTCGGACAGACCAGACTTGATCTTGCTGGACCATTCGGTGCCGTAAGGAGCAGACTTAACGAAGGTAATCTTGCCTTCGAAGGGAGTGCCTGCGGTGACTTCGTTCATCTTCTCGTTCAGATAGTCGATGGTCTTGGTCATGAAGTCGGAATCGGCGGACATACAATATTCGATCTGAACGGTCTGATCGGACTTGCCGTCCTTGTTGGTGTCGGTGATATAACCGGCAGCCAGAGCTTCGTCAAATGCCTTCTGATAAAGGGTCTTTGCGGTTTCGGGGTCGTAACCGGTGATGGAGTTCACAGCGTCGTCCAGCGAGTCGAACTTGGAAACGTCCACGCTGTAGAAGTCGCAGAGAACCTGCTTTGCCTGATCGGTGTCGCGGTAGCGGGAACCGGTTTCGGGGTCATAAAGGTAAGCGTTACCGATGAGACCATAACCGCCGGAACGTGCGGGAGAAATGGTGGAAGCAAACAGTTCCTTGTCGTAGGTGACAGCCACAGCCTGACGGAAGGAGGTCAAGGTCATGGTCTGGAGGTCGTACTTGGAGGTGTCAAAGCCTTCGTTCTTTTCGCGGTTGTTGATGGCGTCTTTGTAGCCGTTGAAGATCAGGAAGAAAATGGTCTCGGAAGGAGTAACGTGTGCGTACTCGGAGCTTCTGTAGGAATCGAAGTCCTCAGCCTGGAGACCGTAGCCCATCAGCTCGCCCTTGAGGAACATCATCTTGCGGGTTGCGGCTTCCTCGACCACCTGGCAGTCGATAGCGGTGGTCTGATACATTGCGTATTCCTTGCCGTCGGTGGGGTCAACGTACTGGTGCTTGCCGTCGAAGTAGCCGTACCAGGTCTCGTTGCGCTCCAGACGCAGGGACTTGTCCTTCTGGAAGGATACGAGCTTGTAAGGACCGTAGGACATGGTGGTTTCCACGCTGGTGTTGTAGGTGGAGAACCATGCGTCGCCCTCCTGCTTCAGGCAGGACTCGTACAGATCCTTGTAAACGATCCAGTTGCCGGACAGGTTGTAAAGCAGGTTAAAGCCTGCCAGAGACTTGCCGAATACGAGGGTGATCTGATACTCGCCGGTCTTGTAGCAGCCGACGGTGCCGTCGTACTCAACTTCGGGATAGTCCACGCCGTAGACGAAGTAGTTAGGCAGATCGTCCTCGGTCTCGCCCCATGCCTCGTTGCCGGTGGTAACGGGGGTAAAGAGCTTCAGGTTCTCGTCGGTCAGCGGGATCAGACCCTTTGCGTCAGCCTTTTTGATCAGGGTATCCCAGTTGGTGACATCGAAGTACTTGTCGCCGTAGGCTTCCACATAATCCTTCAGGGTATCGCCGCCGGTCCAATCCAGCGCGTAGTCCAGACCGATATACATCTTCTCGCCCTCGGGACCGACGTACTGACCGTCGCTGCCCTTGGTCAGGTCAGCCACAGTGTAAGCCTTGCCCAGCGCATTGTCGGTGTAGGATGTGGAGCCTGCGTTGGCGTAAGCCTCGGCGCCGGCGATGCAGAGGTCGCCCGCGTAGTAATCAGAGGCGCGGTAGTTCAGCAGATCGGGGTTGAGCAGCTGCTGCATGGAGTAAACGTAGGTGTCAGCATTGATGGGGGTGCCGTCCTGCCATACAGCGTCGGGGTTCAGGTCGATGGTGTAGGCATAACCGGAGGTCGCGGACTCGGGAATGCCGAATTCGGGATGCTCGGTCTTGACCTGCTCGGTGACGTCAACAGGCATGGAAGCTGCCATTTCGGGAACGATAACGTAGCCGGAATAGGGATCCTTGCCCTCGATGGGGTTGTTTTCATCGTTGAAGATGAAGCTGTAGAGACCGCCGCGGATGAACTCGGACAGATAAGCGTCGTCCGTAGTCTCATAGGTGTGGGGGTTCCAGTTTGCACAAAGGGTGGAGACAGAATCTTTATAAGTAAAGCTTCTGGTGTCCTCCAGCGGGTTGATCGGCTTGCTTGACGAGCAGCCGGCGAGAGCTGCGACAATCATAGCCAATGAAAGGGTAAGCGCGATGAGTTTTTTCATGGTAATGAATATTCCTCCATTTTATTTGATCTAAAACACAGTGAGTCCTGTATCATAGACAGTTTGAAAGCGCCGTCATACCTTCTGCACTGATACGCTGCGCTTTCATTTATTATACCACCAACCTGTCACTTTGTAAATAGATATTTTTAAGGTCTCAGCGTTTTTGTCAAGAATGTCACAATGTCGTAAAAACGCGGAAAAGTGAATTGTCTACCTTGTTCAAAGTTTTTCGCAATTTTTTTATATATTACTATATTAAATCAATACCATATTATCATGCTCGTTCATTCCGACGTCTATATGCCTATTTTATCCCGATTGCCGTCGTCCATTCAGGGAAATTATGGACGACCAAAAAACAAAAAGAAGCCCTTTGCAAAATGCAAAAGACTTCCTTTTATTATATATAATCACAGACGATCAAACATGGCCGCGCCCCGATGGTCGATCAGATACAGCATACCGAACCCGCCCGCACCGCTCAGAACGGCGGTCAGCGCAAGTCCGGGCAGCGTCCCGGTCAGCGTGACCAGCAGCGCCCCCAGCCCGGTCAGCAGAGCCGCGCCCAGCCATCCCGCCAGCATGGACAGCATTACGCTCATGCCCTGTTTCACGCAGGCAGTTTCGCTGACCCAGTGGAAGTTCGGGAAGCGCAGGTTGATGAGCAGTCCCGTACAAGCGGACAGCAGCACATAGGCGCTGACGATCACCAGAAGCAGCAGAATTTCCGCCGCTCCCAGTCCCAGCGCAATTCCCAGCCCGAGGGTACCGACCCACGCGGCGGGATGGGTGATGAACAGGTGCAGATACAGCTTGGCGCGGAGAATATCCTTCGCCGGGATGGGCAGCGACCGAATCTGCCAAAGATTGACGCCCTCCAGCGATACCGCGCTGGCGGTGACGGTGTTCATTCCCGCCACAAGGCAGACGCCGCCCAGCACAATCAGCGGCAGAAATCCGGTCACGCCGGGGATTTCGGCAAGGATCGCCAGCTTATCCCGCTGGAAGATGGCGGCCACGGCGGCGATTATCAGCAAAATCGACGCGATGCCGCTGTTGAGCATATAGCCCGAGCTGGACAGAAAATGGCGCAGTTCCCTGCCAAAAAGCGCCGCCGTCCGGGAGGAGGCGCGCAGGTCTTCGCGGCCTGACTTAGCGCGAGCGCGGGCGGATTTATGCCCGTTCAGCGCGATTCCAAGGAAGCTGCGGGAGAGAAAGGCATACGTTCCGGCGGCGATTGCCAGTATCAGCGCCGCAAACAACAGCAGCGCCGGAAGGCTTCCGGACGCGCCCTCGCCCATTTTAGCGAACAGCCAGCCCCAGCCCCGCATCCATCCGGCAATTTCGCCGCTGTTTGCGATAAGCGAGGCAAGCAGCCCCTCCATTTGCGTCATCACCGCCATGTAGACCCCGATGAAAATCAGCGAGCCGAGGACGGTTAAAAGGGATTTACTGCGAATTTTCGAGCCAAGCAGCGCCAGCAGCCATCCAAACAGGCAGGAGAGCACCAGTCCCGCCAGCGGAAGCAAGAGCAATAGAATCAGACAGGCGAGCACCGTCGCCGGGGATAAGCCGCCGTTCACCCACCAGATCACATAAGCGGGCAGCAGGACGACGGAGGAAAAAATCAGGTTGCTGATGTAAAGCACGACGGTGCGGGAGAGAAGCAGTATCCAGACGGGGATGGGCATGGCCAGCAGCATCTCGTTGTCCGACGCCTCGTAAAGGCTGGATTTGGCGGCGAACACGCTGCCAAAGACGCTGAGCATCACCGCCAGCAGCCCCGCCAGCGCAAAGTAAAGCCAGCCCAGCCCCGCTTCCTTCAGCGGCGGACAGAGGGTATAGCACATGAAGCCGAACATCATGCAGAACACGCCGTAAAGGTAGACCATCAGCAGCCCCATGACCACCGGCATGACCCGGCTTTTCGAGCGCCCCCGGTTCAGGAAGAGCGCCGCCATCTGGGAAAGCTCCTTGGCAATCAAAGTCTTAATCATGATTTTCCTCCGCCAGCTCAAGGAAGACGGATTCCAGCGATTCGTCGCCGCGAACCTCCTCCATGCTGCCCGCGCGCACCAGCTCGCCGCCTCGGATAATTGCCACCCGGTCGCAGAGCTTCTCCGCCACCTCCAGCACGTGGGTGGAGAAGAAAATCGCCCCGCCCGCGTTGCAGTGATCCCGCATCAGCCCTTTGAGGATGTGGGCGGCTTTGGTGTCGAGACCGACAAAGGGTTCGTCCATGATGATCAGCTTCGGCTCGTGAATGAGCGCGGCGATAATCGCCAGCTTCTGCTTCATGCCGTGGGAATAGGCGGAGATGGGCTGGGACAGGTCGGCACTCAGCGAAAACAGGTCGGCGTATCGTTCGATGCGCTCCCTGCGCTGTGCGAGGGGCACGTCGAAGATGTCAGCGATAAAGGAGAGATATCGGGTGCCGGTCATGTAGCCGTAAAGGTCGGGATTGTCCGGGATGTAGGCGATTTTCGCCTTGCAGTCGAGGGGCTTTTCCTTCACGGAAAGACCGTCCACGAAAATTTCGCCCTCGTCGAAGGGCAGGATGCCGCAGCAGGCTTTAATGGTAGTAGTCTTCCCCGCCCCGTTGTGACCGATGAATCCGCAGATTTCCCCCGGAGCGATATGCAGGGACAGATCGTTCACGGCGATTTTATCGCCGTAGCGCTTGGTAAGGTGGTTGATTTGCAGCATAATGTGCGTCTCCTATCAATGTGATATCATAATGATATCACATTTCTGCGGACTTGTCAAGGGGGATTACGGTATAAATTTCATGCACTAGTTGACAAACGCCGCCGAATCATGTATAATAAAGTCAATTCAGACATTTTGGAGGTTTTCACATGAACGATATCAAAGCAACGCTCAAGCGCGCGTCGGAGCTGGAAAGCACCATCTACACCTGCGACCGTACCATGGCGGAGGTCGGACGACAGTTGTCACCGGTAGGCGCAGACGCATGGCAGGTGGAGCAGTACAAAGACGGCGACATCATCCCCTACACCAACGGCGAATTCGCCCCCGCTCCCGGACCATGGGAAAAATTCTTTGAGCCGGGTTCGCGGGACAACGGCTACAGTGCGCCGATCATGCCGCCTGTCCCGAAACGCAATCATCTGGGGAGAATTATCCTCGGACTGATTATCGGCGCCGTTCCCGCGTTTATCATTACCTGGATTGCCTTCGCCATCCATTCCTACTACGTTTACTGCAACGACGAGGCGAAGCTGCGCTTCTACCTGAAATGGATGCTGATCATAGGTCTGCCCATCGCGTTGTTTGTCTACCTGCTTTCCGCGCCAGAGACGAAGAGTAATCTGGAGATGGGCTTCAATGTCCATCGCAAAACCTACCTTGCCAAGCTGACGGAGCGCAACGAAAAGCTGGTCGTCGAGCACCGTCTCATCGCCTATTACAACCAGACCAGCGATATCATCAACCCCATCCGCGAACGGGCCGCCGCTGAGCTGAAGGCGCTGTACGCCGAGGGGACGATCTTTGAAAAATATCGGAATTTCGTCGCCGTGACGCAGCTGCTGGAGTATCTGGAGAGCGGCCGCTGCACCGAGCTGACCGGCCCCGATGGCGCGTACAACCTGTTCGAGAGCGAATCCCGCGCCAACGTCATCATCGCCAAGCTGGATAAGATCGTCGGTCTGCTCAAGGAAATCCGCGACACCCAGTTCATGATTTACCGCTCGCTGGAGTCATTGAACAGCCTGCTGGGCGCTGTCAGCTGCGAGATCGAGCAAGTGCGCATTTCCGTGGATGCCAACACCGCCGCCATCAACAGATGGGGCGAAGAGACCTGCCGTCGGCTGGGATGGAATTAAACGCAATATTATCCGGGAGCATCCACGTCGGATGCTCCTTTTTTCCGCCAATTCATGCTCCGATGTGAAAATTCCGTAAAATTTACGGTAAAAAAAACAAAATAAATATAGACAAATGCGCGGATATCATGTATAATAATTATATCCAAATTATCGAAAGGCAGGTTTCCCCATGAAAAAACGCAAACTCCTTCTCTTCCCTCTTGCATTGTCCCTTGCGCTGACGATCGGCTGTTCCTCCGGCGAGGGCGGCGGCGAGGAAATCAAAGTCCCCACCACACCGCTGGAGAGCTGGCAGTCCTTTACCCTTGTCCGCCCGGATTCGGCGGGAGACGCCACCGTTCAGGCGGCGGTCGATCTGAAAAAATCCATCGCCCAGATCACCGGCAGTGAACTGACCCTCACCACCGACTGGGTTAAGCGGGGCGAGGAGCCTCCCGCAGGCACCGCCGAAATCCTCGTCGGCGCCACCAACCGTCCGGAATCGGATATTGATCTTGCTTACCTCGACTACACCGTCGCTTACACCGGCGGGCGTGTGGTCATCAACGGCGGCAGCGGCAGCGCGGTGGCGTCGGCAGCGGCGTGGTTCGCCGAAAACTGCCTGTCCGAGGGTCAGATCAGCGTCCCCGCCGAGCCTTATACTTACATCGCCGATTATCCGCTTCGCGAAGCCACGCTGGCGGGAACGCCCCTCTCCGAATATGTGGTGGTCTACGACATCACCGATTCGTCTCAAGTGACCATGGCCGGGGAAATGGCGCTCTGGCTGGCTGAGCGCACCGGCACCTACAACGAGCCGTCCAGCAAGGACGCCGACCACGCCATCCGCTTCAACAGCAGCGAGGAAAATTCCATGATGGATGTGAGCGTCACCCTGTCTGACGGCGACATTCTGCTGAACGTCAGCCCCTCCGGCGCGCCGATTTCCAGCGCAATTTCCCTGTTCTACGAGCGGGTGGAAGCGGTAGGCGGAAGCTCGGTTGATACACTGGGCGAGCCGGTTTCCGCGGCGGGCGAGAATTATCTGATGGCCACCGCCGAGGACATCGCCGCATGGCGCAAGCTGACTGACGAGCGGATTGCGGCGATCAAATCCACCCCCAATATGGAAATTCCCGCCAAGGCTACGGTCTACTACGTCTCCCCCAACGGCAGCGACACGAACAACGGCAAATCCCCCGAAACCCCATGGAAAACCCTCGATAAGGTGAACACCATACCGACGTCCACCAATGCGAATATCTACGTCTGCTTCGAGCGGGGCGGCGTATGGCGCGGTCAGATTCAGGCAAAAGCGGGCGTAACCTACACCGCCTACGGCGAGGGCGACAAGCCGGTGCTGCTCGGTTCTCCCGAAAACGGCGCGGACGCTTCCAAATGGTCGAAAACCGACGCGGAGGGCATCTGGAAATACGCGACGAAATTTGATCTGGACGTGGGCGTGGTCGTCTTCAACGAGGGCGAGGCGCACGGCATCAAGGCGATTCTGCGCACCGTGGACGGCGTGCAGACCAACTCCACCCGCAAGGTTCCCTTCAATGATTACCACGATCTGGAGATCGATCTGGAATTCTACGTGCAGGACGGCTATGTGTACCTCGTCAGCGAGGAAAATCCCGGCGAGCGCTTTGATTCCATCGAATTCTCCCTGCGTCAGAACGGCTTCGCCGTTAAAGGCAACGGCGTGACCGTTGACAACTTCGTCATCAAATATGTGGCGTCCCACGGCGTGGGCGCGGGCACGGTGAAAAACCTGACTGTCCAGAACTGCGAGTTCTACTGGATTGGCGGCGGCATTCAGTACATCCGGGACGGCAACACCGTCCGTTACGGCAACGGCGTGGAAATCTACGGCGGCTGCGACAATTACAACGTGCTGGACTGCTACTTCTATCAAATCTACGACGCGGCGATCACCCATCAGTATTCCCTCACCGACGAGCAGATCGAAAAGGGTGCGGACGGTCCGCTTTATGACATGAAGAACGTCACCTACCGCGGCAACGTCACCGAATACTGCAACTATTCCATCGAATATTTCCTCGGAAAGGTGCCTGAAGAAAATCCCAGCCGCATGGAGAATGTCCTGATTGAGGACAACTATATGTGGTACGCGGGCATGGGTCTGTGCGAACAGCGTCCCGACGGCGGCTCCGGCGCGCACATTAAGGGCTGGCATCACACCAACCGTGCCACGGGCTTCGTCATTAAGGACAACCTGATGATCGATTCCGAGGCACATCTGCTGCACATCTTCTCCAACCGTCTGAATCCCGACGGCAGCGACAGTATGCCGTCCATGGAAAACAACATCTACGCCGGACGTCTGGGCGGAAGCCTGGGCTACTTTGGTCAGTCCCAGTCCGAGCAAGTGCTTTACAATCTGTCCGCAGAGGAATATCTGGACGGCAAGTCCTCCGGCGAGAAGTTCTACTTCATCGATATCGAAAAAACGCCTACGGAATAACGAAAGGAAAGCATACAGATGAAAAACTTAACTGCCCCCACCGCCGATCAGCTGGCGGCATGGAATAAGCAGGCGAACGTCCTGCGCGAGACCATTCTGAACACACCGAACATGGAAATCCCCGAGAGCGCGGCAGTTTACTACGTCTCCCCGGACGGCGATGACGCAAGCGGCGGCAAGTCCCCCGAAACCGCATGGAAAACCATCCAAAAGGTGAATGACGCACCGCTGAATGAAGGCGATTACGTCTGCTTCGAGCGGGGCGGACTCTGGCGGGGCAAGTTCACCGCCAAGCCGGGCGTGACCTACACCGCTTACGGCGAGGGTGCCAAGCCCCGCATCTACGGCTCTCCCTTCAACGGCGCAAAGGTCGGATGGGAGAAGGTCGCCGAGAACATCTGGCGGTGCAGCGAAAAGTTCGCCAACGACGTGGGCGGCATCTCCTTCAACGAGGGCGAGGCTTATGGTCTCAAGATTCTGGTCAACTACGCGGACGACGGCACCATGTCCGAACAGGTCGCGCAAACGGTCTTTGAGGGTTACACCTCGCTGGACGAGGAACTGGAATTCTGGCACGACATGGGCGGTCCCGTGGCGTCTCCGGAGGAACCCTCCTATCTCTACCTTTACTGCTCCAAGGGCAATCCCGCCGAAGTGTACGACGACATCGAATTCTTCATCCGCGGGAACATCATCTCCGCCAAGTCCGGCGTCACGATCGACAATCTGTGCATCAAGTACGGCGGCTCCCACGGCATCGGCGCGGGCACGGTGACAAGCCTGACCGTCACCAACTGCGAGGTGGGTGAAATCGGCGGCGCGATTCAGTTTGTCAGGAACGGAAAAATCACCCGCTTCGGCAACGGCGTCGAAATCTACGGCGGCTGTGAGAATTACCTCATCGATCACTGCTACGTCTACCAGTGCTATGACGCAGGCGTCACCCATCAGTATTCCAGCGGCGGAACCAACGACATCATTGAAAAGAATGTGACCTACAGGAGTAACCTGATTGAGGACTGCATCTACAACATCGAATACTTCCTCGGAAAGCCGGATTCGTCGGACACCACCCGCTATATGGAAAACATCCTCATGACCGACAACATCCTTCTGCGTGCGGGCTATGGCTGGGGCGCGCAGCGTCCTGACAAGACCCCCGACGCCCACATCAAAAGCTGGGATCACATGAATACGCTGAAGGGTGATTTCATCATCGAGAATAACCTGATGATGTACTCCAACCACATGATGCTCCACCTCGGCGTATATGACGAGAAAGACCTTCCCATCGTCCGGAATAATACCTTCGTCCAGACCATGGGCGGTCAGTTCGGACGCTGCGCAAAGGTTCCCACGTCCATGCTGATGTACACCCACGAAATCGCCAATCTCCCCGCCTTCGCTTCTAACGATTTCTATGTGACGCCGGATAAGCCGGAATGAGAAAGGATATTCCATGAAACATCCAGTTTTGAAGCTCTTGTTCGTCTGCCTGCTTTCGCTGCTGCTCCTTGCGGGCTGCGGCGAAGGCGAGAGCGAGGTTAAAGTTGAAACCGTACCGTTGGAGGGCTGGCAGTCCTTCACCATCATCCGTCCCGACACGGCGGACGGCACGACTACCGACGCGGCGGTGGTTCTGCGCAAAGCCATCGAGGAAGCCACCGGCGTTACGATGGAGCTTGGCACTGACTGGGTCAAGCGGGGGCAGGAGCCTCCCGCCGGTACCGCCGAAATCCTTGTAGGCGCCACCAACCGCGCCGAGTCGGACACGGGGCTGGCGTACAATGACTTCACCGTCTCTTACACCGGCGGGCGTGTGGTCATCAATGGCGGCGGTTCGGGCGAATCCATCACCCAGGCGATAGAATGGTTCACCGCCAACTGCATTACGGACGGTCAGCTGGTCGTTCCGGCAGAACCTTATGTCTACACCACCGAATATCCGCTGTCGGATGCTTCTATCGCCGGAACGCCCCTGTCCGACTATGTGGTGCGCTACAATCCCACGGAAGCCTCTCAGGAGAGGCTGGCGTCCGATCTGGCGATATGGCTTGCCAACCGCACCGGCGTCTATAACAAGCCGGTCACTGGCGACACCGACGGTCACATGATCAAGCTGTCCTCCAGCGATGAGATTTCCTTCCTCAACATCGGAACCCGTGTGGAGGGCGGAAACATCCTGCTGATGGTTAATCCGGGGGGCGCATCGATTTCGCAGGCGATCGATCTGTTCTGCGAGCGGGTGGAAGCCGCCGGCAACACCGCCGTCACTACGCTGGGCGACGACGTGAGCGTGGCGGGCGACAACTATCAGCTTTGCACCGCCGAACAGCTTGCCGAGTGGCGGAAGCTCACCGACGAGCGGATTGAAAACATCCTCTCCACCCCCAACATGGAAATTCCCGCCAACAAAGTGGTCTACTACGTCTCCCCGAACGGCAGCGACGCCAACGACGGCAAATCCCCCGAAACCGCATGGAAGACTTTGGATAAGGTGAACAGCGCGGCGCTGGCTGTCGGCAACTATGTCTGCTTCGAGCGGGGCGGAATCTGGCGTGGTCAGATTCAAGCGAAGGCGGGCGTGACCTACACCGCCTACGGTGAGGGCGACAAGCCCACGCTCTACGGTTCCCCCGAGGACGGCACGGGCGAGGATAAGTGGCTCAAAACCGACACCGAGGGCATCTGGAAGTTCTACAAAACCTTCGACATCGACATGGGTGTCATCGTCTTCAACCACGGCGAGGCGCACGGTATCAAGGTCGTTCTGCGCAAGGGCAGCGACGGCGTTCAGTACAACGACACCCGCAAGGTTGTTTTCAACGATTACCGCGATCTTGCCATCGATCTGGAATACTATCAGGACAACGGCGGCGCCATCTACATAAGGAGCGACGAGAATCCCGGCGTCCGCTATGAATCCATCGAATTCGCGCCCCGTCAGAACGGCTTCGCCGTCAAGGGCAACGGTGTGACCATTGACAACTTCTGCATCAAATATGTGGGCGCTCACGGCGTAGGCGCGGGCAGCGTGAAGGATCTGATCGTGCAGAACTGCGAAATTGGATGGATCGGCGGCGGCATTCAGCATATGAACAACAACGCCGACGGCACGTTCTCAACAACCCGCTTCGGCAACGGCGTGGAAATCTACGGCGGCTGCGACAATTATCAGGTGCTGGACTGTTACTTCTATCAGATTTACGACGCGGCCATCACCCATCAGTACAAGTTGACCGATGGCACCACCACGAAGAATTATGACATGAAAAACGTGGTCTACCGTGGCAACGTCACCGAATACTGCAACTATTCCATCGAATACTTCCTCGATCTGAACGGCGACGAGAATCCCAGCCGCATGGAGAATATTCTGATGGAGGACAACTATCTTTGGTACGCGGGTCTGGGATTCTGCGAGCAGCGTCCCAACCTGAACGCGGGCGCGCACATCAAGGGCTGGCATCACCGCAACCGCGCGACGAATTTCGTCATCAAGGACAATCTGATGATCGATTCCCGGGATTACTACGTGCATATCTGGTCGAGCCAGCTAAACCCCGACGGCAGCGAAAGTATGCCTGAATTCACGGGCAATGTGATCGCCGGACGGATTGGCAGCAATCTGGGCTACTTCGGTCAGAATCAGGGCGAAATGGTTCCCTTCGACTTACAGGCGGAAAGCTACATGGACGGCTACGGCAAGGACAACAGCTTCTACTTCATCGAAGAAGAGAACTGGCAGCCCGTACAGAGCCAGGTCAGCATGACAGAAGAATAAGCAATCAGCCGCACGCGGATATTGCGTGCGGCTGATTTTGTATTGAAAAGTGCAATTTTTATATTGAATTATCTATTTACAAACGGATTTTTGTATGGTATAATGGTAGCAAGTTAACCCCCCATTTTACATAAGGAGAGATAATCTATGAGAAATTGCAGAATCCTCGCCCTGCTGCTGGCGGCGGCGACCCTTGGCGCAATCGCCCTTCCCGGCTGTTCGGAAAGCCAAAGCGGCGTTGAGCAGACCGCCGAGCTTGTGCCGCTGGAGAACTGGCAGTCCTACGTCATCGTTCGTCCCGACACCTCCACGGAATCCGTCACCAACGTCGCCGTCGCGCTGAAAAAATCGCTGGCGGAAATCACTGGAACGGAGCTTGATCTGACCACCGACTGGGTTAAGCGCGGCGAAGAGGTTCCCACCGGCACGCTGGAAATCCTCGTCGGTCAGACCAACCGCCCTGAATCCCTTCAGGGTCTGAAATACCACGACTGCATCGTCGCCTACACGGACGGGCGGGTGGTCATCAACGGCGGCAACAGTGAAGCGGTGGCATCCGCCGTGGATTGGTTCATCGCCAACTGCCTTTCCGCCGGACAAATCAGCGTTCCCGTCGAACCTTATGTGCAGACCGGAACCTATCCGCTGGCGGACATGACCGTGGCCGGCGTGCCGCTGTCGGATTACACGATCAACTACACGCTGTCGCTGACCGGAAGCTCCGACTACGCCGAAGGGCTGGCAGCTTGGATTGCCGAAGGCACCGGCGTCTACAACAAGCCGTCCACAAAGGATGAAGGCAACTCCATCCGGCTTATGGCGGACGACAGCGTCTCCTTCATGGACGTGAGCCTGAAATCCGGCGGCGGCGACCTGACGGTGACGGTGAATCCGTCGGGCGTGGGCATCGCCGACGCGGTGACGCTGCTGATCGAACGGCTTGCAGCGGGAACATCGCTGGACAGCCTGGACGAAACGGTGTCCATGGGCGGCGAAAACTACCATGTCGCGTCGGACGCGGACATCGCCGAGTGGCGGAAGCTCACCGACGAGCGGATTGAAACCATCCTCGCAAGCCCCAACATGGAAATTCCCGAAAACAAGGTAGTCTACTACGTCTCCCCGAACGGCAATGACGCCAACGACGGCAAATCCCCCGAAACCGCGTGGAAGACTTTGGATAAGGTCAACAGCGCGTCGCTGGCTACCGGCAACTACGTCTGCTTCGAGCGTGGCGGACTCTGGCGGGGGCAGATTCAGTGCAAACAGGGCGTGACCTACACCGCCTACGGCGAGGGCGACAAGCCCATCATATGCGGTTCCCCCGAGGACGGCGCGGACGAATCCAAGTGGGTGGAAACCGATATTCCCGGTCTCTGGAAGTACACCCGGGAATTCGGGAAAGACGTGGGCGTGGTCATTTTCAACCACGGCGAGGCGGTGGGTCTGAAGTGTCTGGTCAAGACCAACGCCGACGGCAGTATGGTCAATCAGACCCGGAACGTACCTTACACCGGGCTTGAGAGCCTGACCGAGGATCTGGAATTCTACCACATCGGCAGCGGCGCTTTGTATCTGGTCAGCGAGGAAAATCCGGGCAAGCGCTTTAATTCCATCGAGTTCGCGTGGAAGGCGGACTGCTTCGACGGTTCGGCCAGCGACGTGACCATCGACAACTTCAACATCAAGTACACCGGCGCTCACGGCGTGGGCTTCGGCTCCTGCAAGAACCTGACCGTCACCAACTGCGAGATTGAATGGATAGGCGGCGGCATCCTCTCCAAAAACGAGAGCGCGGACGGCACAATCACCTACACCCGCTACGGCAACGGCGTGGAAATCTACGGTTCCTGCGACGGTTATGTGGTGGAAGGCTGCTACATCCACGACATCTACGACGCGGGCATCACCAATCAGCTGAAGTTCACCGACAGTTCCCCCGAAAAGGTCTACAACCAAAAGAACATCCGCTATGCGGGCAACGTACTGGAAAACTGCGAGTGGACCATCGAATATTACCTCGACCTGAACAGTCAGGAAAACCCCAGCACCATCAGTAATTTCGTCATCGAGGACAACTACCTGTGGTACGCGGGCGGCGGCTGGTGCATCCAGCGTCCCAACAAGGGCGCGGCGGCGCACATCAAGAGCTGGATGCATCTGAACCGCGCCACCGACTATTCCATCACGAACAACATTATGGTAGAATCCAGAGATTACCTGATTCATATCTGGTCGGGACTGCTCAACGCGGACGGCAGCGAAAGTATGCCCGCCTTTGAAAACAACATCCTTGCCGAGAATATCGGCGGTCAGCTTGGCTACTTCGGTCAGAACGACAGCACTAAGCTGCCCTTCGATCTGAACGCCGAGGACTACATGGACGGCTATGGCGTAAACAACAGCTTCTACTTCATCGAACCGGAGGAAGCTGAGGAATGACAAACAGACGGACTTTGCTGTGCGTACTGCTGACGATGGCGCTGACAATCCTGCTTGCCGCTTGCGGCGAGGAGAAGACGAGCGTGGAGCTGACCGAGCTTTCAAACTGGCAGCAGTACACTATCGTCCGCCCGGACGAGGCGGACAGCGGTACGGTGGACGCGGCGATAGCATTGAACAAAGCGCTGGAGGAAAAGCTGGGCGGAAAGCTTACGCTGACCACCGACTGGATTAAGCGGGGCGAGGAGCCTCCCGCCGGGACGCTGGAAATCCTCGTTGACAAAACCAACCGCCCCGAATCGGCGCACGACCTGCAATATCAGGACTATCTGGTGGAGTTCACAGGCAACCGGCTGGTGATCACCGGCGGCAGCGGCGAAGCGGTCATGGCGGCGATGGATTGGTATCTGGAAACCTGTATTGCCGAAACGGTGAGCGTTCCTGCGTCGCAGTACCGGTACGAGGCCGAGTACCCGCTTGAAAACGTCACCATCAACGGCATCGCGCTGAAGGATTATTCGATTTGCACCCGGGATGGCGACGAAACCGCGCGGGACGCCCTGCGGGCATGGCTCATCGAAGCGACGGGCTATGTTCCAGCAAACAACGGGGACAATCAGATTCGCTTCGGCGTCGGCGAAAATCTCGCCATGGAGGAAATCTCGGTCACGTCCCGGGACGGTCATCTTTGGCTGGAAACGTCTGAATACGGCTACGGCCGTTCGGAAGCCCTCGCCTGCTTCATGGAGCTTGTGGAGGGGCGGGAGAGCGATATCATGCAATTGAATGAAAGGATCGTAAAACCAATGGAAGGATTTGCTACAGCAACGGCAGAGCAGCTCGCGGCATGGCAGAAGCAGGCGGATGAGCTGCGTCAGGAGATTCTCGACACGCCCAACATGGAGATTCCCGAGGGCGCGGCGGTCTATTATGTTTCCGAGAACGGCGACGACGCAAACGACGGTCTGACCCCCAAAACCGCGTGGAAGACCATCGAGCGGATGTCTAAGGAAACCATGAAGGCGGGCAGCTATGTCTGCTTCGAGCGGGGCGGTATGTACCGCGGCAAGTTCAGCGCACAGGCGGGCGTAACCTACACCGCCTACGGCGAGGGCGACAAGCCTTACATCAATGGTTCCCCCTTCAACGGCGCGGAACATGGCAGCTGGACGGAGGTTGCCGAGAACGTCTGGATGTACAGCGAGCTGTTTGACAAGGACGTGGGCGGCATCGTTTTCAACGAAGGCGAGGCTTACGGCATCAAGACGCTGGTCAATTACCTCTACGCCGACACGCCGGTGGAACAGATTACCAAGGAGGAATTCAAGGGGCTGGATTCGCTGGTTGAATGGAAGGAAGAGCTTCGTTTCTGGCACGATCACGGCGGCGCGTATGTCGATCCCCCCGAAGCAAAGCCGCTCTATGTTTACTGCTCCGAGGGCAATCCGGGTGAGGTTTACGACAGCATCGAGTTTCTGACCCGAGGCAACATCATTTCCATCGGCTCAAGAGCCAACATCACCATCGATAACCTGTGCATCAAGAATACCGGTTCCCACGGCATCGGCGCGGGAACCTGCAAAAACCTGACCGTCACCAACTGCGAAATCGGCGACATCGGCGGCGGGCATCATAAAATCAACACCGACGGACGTCCCTCCCGCTTCGGCAACGGCATAGAAATCTACGGCGGCTGCGAGAATTATGTGATCGACCACTGCTGGGTTTACCAGTGCTATGACGCAGGCATCACCCATCAGCTGTCGGCGGGCGGCACGCAGAACTGCATTCAGGACAGCGTAACCTACACCAACAACCTGATTGAGGACTGCGTCTACAACATCGAATACTTCCTCGGCTCGGCTGAGGAAGGCAGCAATCCCACCCGTTACATGAGCAATGTGCTGATGAAGGGCAACATTCTTCTGAATGCCGGCTATGGCTGGGGCGAACAGCGTCCCGACCGGGGCAACGACGCCCACATCAAGGGTTGGGATCACATGAACACGCTGGAGGGCGACTTTATCATCGAGGATAATCTGTTCCTGTATTCTAAGAGCATGATGATTCACATCGGCGCGGCGGACGCGGAAGACCTGCCCACCTTCCGGAACAACGTCTTTGCGCAGACGGCGGGCGGCAAATTCGGACGTTATGCACAGAATCCCACATCCCAGATGATGTACACCTACGATACCGTGACCATGGAAGCGTTCAAGGACAACGAATTCTTTGTGGTGAACGAATAACAACAGCAGAACCGCAGGCAAAAGCCTGCGGTTCCTTTTGTGTTATGTTCAGTCCAGATAATCGCCCACCGGGCTGGTGCTGTACTGCTTGACGATTTTGATGATGACCGAATCGTCGGGCTGCTTGGTTTCTTCAAGAATCTTATACTGTGTGCGGTTGCGCTCCAGCGAGGACTTGTAGTGCTCAACCTCCTCGGCGACCTGACGGGCAGCGAGATCGTGGCTGATGTCCTCCTTCAGCATAAAATGGAGCGTCTGACAGATACAGGCGGCTTTTACTCGTTTCATCTATGTATCATCCTTTCATTGGATTTTTTACATATATATTATAGCATATAATCCGCCGAAATGCAAAGGCGATTCTCCACGAAATTCAGCCGTCCGTATACTGCGCAGAATGCACAAATCTCATTTCACGTCAAAGCGCACAGAGACATCTTCCACAATTTTTCCGTCCACAACCTTCACGCGCTGGTTGGGGTTCAGCGTGAACTGCTCATTTCCAAGCACCATCGCCACCGGAACGGTCTCCATGCCGACCAGCGTCTTCACGCCAAGCTCCATATCGGTGACAATCCGCGCGCCGCAGGTTACGGTGACACGTTCTTCCCCGTCCACCGACAGATGCGCCATGCCGTTTTCGCGTTTGATCGTGTACTCATGCCCGAACAGGGTCTGGGTGTATTCGCTGTCCGCACCCTCGGCGGAACAGCTCCAGATCAGCTCGCCTTTCACATAATCCACGCCGTACAGGTAAGTCATGTACTCCAGCGCCGACAGAATCGCCGGGCCGTAGCCGTCCGCGCCGGGCGCTGGCTCGCCGGTGAAGGGATGGTACTGCTGCACAATCCGCTCGGTTTTTTCAAGGCTCTCTAGCCATTTCCGTCCGATGATCGTCGCCTCGGCGTGATGACCGTAGTTCATCAAACCCTCCACCGAGCGCTGCATGGACAGACCCTGCACCGGTCCGCCCCAGGAGTTGTCCGCCAGATCGCTGCTGCCCAGGAAATGCCCCATTTTCTCCCGAATCTCGGGGGTGAAGTTGTTGTACTCCTCGGTGACGTAGAACAGCGGGTCGTTGGCGGCGATGTTCGGCAGAGGCAGAGGGGTGAAGAACTCCTCCGGGTTCATCAGGTGCCGGGCAATGAACTCGTCCGCCATCTCCTGGGTGAACAGACCATGGTACATACACTTGATATTCTCCAGCGTCAGCGTGTAAATCATCTGATTGTCGCAGTCCCGGTCGTAAACCGCGCCCCGCTCATCGTCCCACAGGTACTCGCGCACCTTGTCCTGTACAGCCTTCGCCGCTTCCCGCCAGCGGTCGCCCTCGCCGTTGCCCAGAATGTCGCTGATTTCCGCCAGCGCCATTCGGTGGGAATAGCTGTACGCCATGTATTCCGCCGATTCGAAGGGCAGCTTTCCATGTCCGTAAGGCGCGTCCTCGCCGCAGCAGGCGCCGTATTCCGGATACTTGACGCCGTTTGCCAGCAGCTTGGTGTTATTGTCGTCGCCCGTATCCCAGACGCACCAGGTTTCAAGGCAGCCGTCGCCGTCGCTGTCGCGGTAATTCCACAGATATTCGTCGAAATCCCGCAGCGCGGTGTAGAGCTTTTCCAGATATCCCCGGTCTTCGCCGATGAACCAGTACATCCGCAGGGCGGCTCGGGTGAAGAAATCCCCCTGCATCCAGTCCTGATGAACGCACATACCCTGATAAGGCTCCCGATAGGTGATCATGCCCGCCATCCGTCCGTCCCGGCGCTGATACTGCATGAAGATCAGCTGATTGTTCAGCGCCACCTCCATGTTGCGGGTGGCGTACATTTCGCCGCCCATGGGCTGGGTTTCCAGCCAGACGCCTTGATATTTGGCGCCCTCCACCATGACCATGCGGTCGCCGAAACGCTTGATGTTCTCCTTCGCCTTCGCCTCGCAGCGCTCGAAAAGCGCCTGCAAGGAGCCGTCCGCCGTGGTGAAGCGCACGCCGGTTGGGGTGATGTTGTAATCCTTTGCAAGATAGCCTTTTGCCATGTTCAGATACCTCCGCAGCAATATTTTGATTATTATATCCTATATTTGCGCGCCTGTCAAGTCTTTTCGGTCATTTTATTCCGTTTTATTCTGCGCGCGCCGGTATTCGCCCGGGGAGACGCCGCAGACCTCCCGGAAAATCCGCGTGAAGTGGCTGGCGTCGCAGAAGCCCGCCTTCAACGCCGCGTCGCCGATGGAAATATCGTCGCCCAGCAGCTCCTTGGCGTACTTGATGCGCAGCTCGGTCAGATAACGCTTGGGCGGCATTCCGTAAACCTCGTCGAACAGGCGGGAGAGATAGCGCTCGCTCATGCCAAGCCGTTCCGCCAGTTCCGCAATCCGAACGCCGCCGTCGGTGTAATTGTCGTGCAGAAATTCGATGGCGGGGGCGAGGCGTTCCTTTTTGCGCATAGGCGGGGCGGCGCGGTCAACCCGGCGGCGAACCTCCGCCAGCATCCGATAGGCGGCGGACATACAGTCGTAGCGGAAATATTCGTCCTCCCGCCGCCGCATCCAAAGCCGGTGCGCCTCGGCAAAGGTATCCACCAGATCGTCGCAGTTCTCCTGCACAATAAAGTCCTCCATGTCTGACGCCCGGAAGTTGAGCACGTAGCATTTGATGTAGTCGTTGTCCAGCGTGATGCGGTATTTTTCGCCCTCCCGCAGGAAGGTGAACACGCCGTCGTGAAGGGCATAGGTCTTCCCTGCCAGCTCCATTTTGCCGCTTCCGCCGCCCACGTGCAGAATCAGCCCGCATTGATCCCGGTGCGTTTTGTTCAGCGGATAGGCGTCCCCGAAATTTTCATACAGATCAACCTGCAAGATGCTCTGAATCACCATATCTCATTCCCCCTTGCTTTCAGTATACAATACTTTCGCCAGAAAAGCAAGCGGTTTTGAAAATATTCTGTTCCGAAATGTACAAATTGTACCGATTTGTTTATTTACAAAATCCCGCCGGGATGCTATAATGAGCGTACCATCCAAAATTCAGGAGGTCTGATTATGCTTGACCAACTCAAACGCGATATTCCCTTCATCGAAAACAAATATCACAAAACCGACGAGCCTTTCAACGCCTTCGCCCGCATGAGCTATCACGGCTGGGAGGGCGACCCCTCCACCGGCATGGATGACGGCGAGCTGAAGGACGCCCTCTCCGCCTTCGCCGACGCCATTCCAGACACCGAACACGCCGTTATCAAGGCGAAGCTGTTCGCCTTCGTCCTCGACCATATGCGCATCGGCATCGACGAGCACGACTACTTCCCCCTGCTCTACAACTGGAACCGCCCCCTCTCCGCCTTCGCCGCCGGACGTTGGGAGCGGCAGATGAAGATTTCCGATGAGGCGGCGAAATTCCGCGCCGAAGCCGTCGCTTCCGCCGCCATCAACTGCTGGCGGGACTATGACCACGCCGTCCCCGACTGGCACGCGCTCTATGAGCTGGGCTTCCCCGGAATCCGGGAGCGCGCGCAGAAATACCGCGCCGGGCATCCTTCGCTGAGCGAGAAGCAGACCGCCTATTTCGACGCCATCGACATCGAATACGCCGCCATTCTCCGGCTGATCGCCCGTCTGCGGGATTACGCCGCCGGATGCGCCTTCGACAAAGCGGAGCGCATCGCCGAATGCCTGGATCATCTTGCAAAAGGCGCGCCCACCACGATGTATGAGCGGCTGATGCTGATTTACCTCTACTTCATGCTGTCCGAGAGCGTGGACGCCTATCAGGTGCGTTCGCTGGGACACGGTCTCGACCACGATCTGACCGCGCCCTATTTGGCCGATCGGGCGGCGGGACGTTTCACGGAAGAGGAGCTGGCGTCCTTCATCGGCTATTTCCTGATGCAGTTCTCCGCCATCGGAAACTACTGGGGACAGCCCCTCTATCTGGGCGGCACAAATCTGGACGGCTCCACCCGCGTAAACGAGCTGACCCGGGTAATTCTGGACGTCTACGACGAGCTGGGCATCTACAACCCCAAATTGCAGGTTAAATACAGCAAAACATCCCCCAGCTGGTATCTTGACAAAATGCTGGACATGGTGCGTCGGGGACATTCCAGCTTCGTCTTCGTCTGCGACGACAACATCCGGGCGATGATGACCGGCATCCGCGGCATTCCCAAGGAGCGCTGCTACGACTTCGACGTGAAGGGCTGCTATGAGTTCGCCGTCCGCGCCGGGGAATTTTCCGCCGCGCCAACTTACATCAATCTGCTGGCACCGGCGGTCAGCGCGCTGAACCGTTCCGCCGACGGCGACGCTTACGCCGACATCGAGGCGCGCTGTCTCGACGATCTTCGCGCGCTGCTGGACGGCGCAATTATGATGACCAACGAGCTGGAGCGGGAGTTGGACGAAATCAATCCGTCCGTCATGCTGTCCGCCACCATCACCCGCAGCCTAGAGTTGGCGCGGGACGCCTATCACGACGGCGCGGAGTACAACACCACCGTCTTCGTCGTGGGCGGACTTGGCTCGGCGGTGGACGCGCTGATGGCGGTGAAATATCTGGTTTACGAAACGGGAACGGTGAGCCTGTCGGAGCTGAAACGGGTTCTGACGGAAAACTGGTCGGACGGAAAGCTGCGTCAGATGGCGCTGACCTGTCCGCACAAATACGGCTGCGGCGACCCGGAGGCGGATTCGCTGGGCGCGAAAATTGCCGACATGGTGGCGTCCTGTCAGGGGCGTCCCAACGCCCGGGGCGGCGATTACAAGGTGGATATGCACTCGGCGCGCCAGTTCATCGAATTCGGCAGGAGGATGGGCGCGACGGCGGACGGACGGCTTGCGGGCGAGGAAACCAGCAAAAACGGCTCGGCGGTCATGGGCATGGACAGAAACGGCGTAACCGCGCTGATTCGCTCGATTTTGGTCACGAGGCCCGCCCGCTTCACCGAGGGCTACGGCTTCGACGTGATGCTGCACGAAACCGCCGTCCAGGGCGACGACGGTCTGGCGGCGATGCGTGCGCTGCTGGCGGCTTACGATGCGGGCGGCGGCTCGACGATTCAGTTCAACATCTTCGACGCCTCCACGCTGCGGGACGCCCAGGCGCATCCGGAGAAATACCAGAATTTACAGGTTCGCGTCTGCGGCTGGAACACGCTGTGGAACAACATGGCAAAGGAAGAACAGGATAAATACATCGAAAGGTCAGAGAATCTACAATGATCACAGAAAAAGCCACCGGTATCGTCACCGATTTCAAGCGCTTCGCCGTCCATGACGGCGACGGCATCCGCACCACCGTCTTTCTCAAGGGCTGCCCGCTAAAATGCGTCTGGTGCCACAATCCCGAATCCATCGGCAGGACGCCCGAGCTGGCGTTCTACCGCGAAAAGTGCGCCCACTGCGGCGAGTGCGTGAAGGTCTGTCCCTCCGGCGCGCATACCATCGAGGACGGCAGGCATCGCTTTCACCGCGAAAAATGCACCGCCTGTGGAAAATGCGAGAACGCCTGTCTTGCGGGCGCGCTGAAGCTCTGCGGCAGGGAGATGAGCATCGCGGAGGTCATCAAAGTCGTTGCCGAGGACAAAATGTTCTACGAGACGTCAAACGGCGGCATGACCCTGTCCGGCGGCGAGCCGACCCTCCAGCCCGGCTTCACGCTGTCCCTGCTGAAAGCGGCGAAGGCGGAGGGCATCAACACCGCCCTTGACACCTGCGGTCTGACCACCCGGGAGATTTACGAGGAGCTGCTTCCCTTTGTGGACACCTTTCTCTACGACATCAAGCATATCACCGACGGGGGACATATCCGCTGCACCGGACACGGCAACGAGCGGATTTTAGAGAATCTGCGCTTCCTGTCCGACGCGGGGGCGAGAATTGAAATCCGCACGCCGCTGGTTCCCGGCTTCAACGACGATTCCGAGACGCTCCACGGCATCGGAAGGCTGCTTTCCGGCGTGAACATCACCCGCGCAAAGCTGCTGCCCTACCACTCCTACGCCAGCTCCAAATACGACGCGCTGGGCATGGAAAACACCCCCCCGCCGTCGAGCGCCCGGACGCGGCGCACATGAACGAATGCGCCGATATCCTGCGCGGATACGGCTTAACCGTTGTCACCGAATAAAATTCTATATAAGGAAAGGAACGAAACTATGAACAAACGCATCCCATCCATCGCGCTTCTCACCAGCTTACTCCTGACCACCCTCGCATCCTGCGGCGGCTCCGACACGCCCGGCGGCGATACCACCGTTTCCGATACCACCACCTCCGCCCCGGAGACCACCTCTCAGTTTGTCACCGACGAGCTGCCCGACGACCTCAATCTTGGCGGCGAGCAGGTCAACATCCTCATCGGCGACTACAACAGTGCCTATTTTGGCGATATGTACGCCGAAGAAGCCAACGGCAGCCGTCTGAACGACGCGATTTTCAACACCATCCGCAGCGTAGAGGAGCGTTTGAACGCCGATCTGGTCTACACCTCCGAGAGCTACACGTATAGCGGATTGCCCGCCTTTCAGGGCAAGGTGCAGGCTACCATCATGGCTGGTGACGATTCCATCGACCTGCTGTTTGACGCCACTAACTACACCACTCAGATGATGGAGGGCGACTACTTCGCCAACCTGGCTGACACAAAATACATCGACATCGACAAGCCATGGTACAACCAGTCCATTCGGGCGAACATTGCCAATGATTACGTTCATTTTCTGAGCGGACAGTTCGCCATCGGCAACATCAAGAACGCCTTCGGCATCTACTTCAACGCCGACCTGTACGAAGCTCTGGGCAAAACCGAGGATCTCTACACGCTGGTTGACGAGGGCAAATGGACGGTGAACAAGCTGCAAGAGCTGGTCAAGGATTCCTACGCCGACCTGAACGGCGACACCTCTCCCGATACAAGCGACCGTTACGGCATAACATTCGGAGACGGCAACAAGTATCTTGGCTTCATCACATCTCTGGATGTGTCCATCTTCCAAAAGACAAAGGACGGCTATGAATTCACCTATGACAGCGAACGGGCGCTGGACGCGGTAAGCTGGCTCTGCTCCTTTATCAACGAAAACGAAAACGTGATGTTTGCGTCTGCGGGTGCCAATGGCAACGCGAACGTTGATGATCAGATATCCTCAGGCGGCGGCAACTATGTCAGCAAAGCCTTCATGGAAGGACGCGCTGTCTTCACGTGCAGCCTGATCGCAGACGCCGCCACCATCATCCCCGAAATCACCTTTGACTATGGTCTGCTGCCCTACCCCAAGTGGGACGAGGAACAGGAAGAATACCAAAGTATGCTCCAGCGCTCCTGTTACACACTGATTCCCGTGTCCGCTAATGTGGACAACGCCTCGGCGGTGCTGGAAGCGCTGTCCAGCGAATCCTACCGCTCGCTGATTCCCGAATACGTGGAGATCACGCTGAAAACCCGCTATGCGCTGGACGACAATATGAGCCGGATGTTCGACCTGATTGTGAATAATATCGTCTACGACCCGGGCGAAATCTACAATATTTATCTGGATGCGCCCTCTGGTGAATTTCGCAATCTCGTTATGCAAAACAATTCCAGCTGGGCTTCCCACATGGCATCTCTGAAAACCAATCTCATCACCAAGATGGCGGAGATTGTGGAGAAAGGCAAATAAATCTGACAAAATCGAACCTGCCCGGATATTTCCGAGCAGGTTTTCGATTTTTGGTTGACATTTTCCGCCGGGTATGGTATCATTATAGTATATATTTTTGTACAGGAAGTGATTCTATGTCTATCGAACAATATACGGAAGATATCTCCGCCTCCGAGCCGGTGCGCAAAATCTACGCAGACAGCGTATCCAACGCCGTGGCGGTGCTTCGTGTCGCCGCCAAGCTCCGCCGTGAGAAGCTGGTCACACCCGAGCGCATGGCCGCCGGTCGGGAGGAATTCCGCGCCGAGTACGCCCATATGCTGGGCATCGACGTCTGCCGGGACGTGTTCGGCAGCGGCGCGCCCGAGCTGCTGCGCACCTATCTGGGCGAGGATGAGCTGACCACCGTGGAGCGGGTGCTTTTCAACCTTTGCGACGGCATCACCTTCACCGGACTGCTGCTGACGCCCAAGCAGCGTTCGGCGAAAGCCCCCCTCGCCGTCATGCAGCACGGCGGAGGCGGTTCGCCCCAACTCTGCTGCGATCTGCTCGGACCGAACAACTACGGCGGCGTGGCGCGCCGGATGCTGGAACGGGGCGTGGTGGTTTTCGCGCCGCAGATGCTGCTCTGGAACTTCAACGTCCCCGCAGACGGCGGCAACATTCCCTCCTACACCACCCGCTACGACCGTCGGGGCAGCGACAATGAGCTGAAGCAGTGCGGCGTGAGCATCGCCGGTTTGGAAATCTACGAAATCTCCCGGGCGCTGGATGTGCTGCTGGAGCTTCCCTTCGTCGATCACACCCGGGTCGGAATGTGCGGTCTGTCCTACGGCGGCTTCTACACGCTTTACACGATGGCCTACGAAACCCGCATTAAGAGCGGCTGGTCGGCGGCGTTCTTTAACGACCGGACGAAATACTGCTGGCCGGACTTTGTCTGGAAGGATTCCTGCGGACGCTTCCTCGACACCGAGGTGGCGGGACTTTGCGCGCCCCGGAAGCTGTGGATTGACGTGGGCGCGGACGACGCCGTTTTCGACAACGGCGAGACGGCGGAGCTGTTCCCACGCGTGAAGGAATTCTTCGCGGCGGCAGGAGTTCCCGGCAATATTCACTGCAACCGCTGGCCGGGCGGACACCGCTTTTCCACCGATGACGGCGCCTTCGACAGTTTCCTCGAAGGCTTCGGCGCATATGTATGATTTGGAGGCAATGGAAAATGATTCATCCCGAAAGAAAACTGGCAAAACGTTACGATATGCCCGGACGGGCGCGTTCCTTTACGGATATCGTTTACAGCGGCGAAGCTGGCAACTGGAACGCCATCAACGAGGATCAGAAGCGCTTTCTTCCGCCGCCTCCGGCTTACAAGCCCTTCATCGGCGAGCTGCACGGACATTCGAACCTGTCCGACGGCTATCCCGACATCGATACTTATTATAAAAACCTGCGCGACAACGCGAAGGTGGACTTTGCCGCCCTCTCCGACCACGATCACGGCGGCGTGGGCAAGCCCGAGCTGTGGAAGGCCGGCAAGTGGGATTTGATTCGCCAAAAGGCGAAGGAATACTACGAGCCGGGCAAATTCACGACGCTTCTCGCCTACGAGCGGGATTCCTACCCGTGGTACAACAATCTGGTGATCTACTATAACAATCACGACGGCGAAATGCTGCGCGGCGTGGTGGACGGCGAGATCACCCGCGCCGAGCTGCGCGAATGGCTGGCGCGGGAGGATTTGATTCTGGTTCCCCACGATGCGAACCTGCTGTCGTCCGGCTCGGATTTTCTGGCGATGGAGCTTGAGGATATGGTGCCGATCATTCAGGTTTATTCCCGTTACAACTGCTGCGAATACTTCGGCGACCCGGTGAATCCCTCCATCGACTGCGAGGGCGGGCACTGGCAGGACGCTCTGAAGCGCGGCGCACGGATGGGCTGTATCGCCTGCGGCGACGACCATGTTGGAACCAACGGTCTGATTGTGGACAAACTGGGCTACCCGTCGAAATTCCCGGGTCTGACCGGCGTCTGGGCGGAAGAAAACACCCTCCCCTCCATCTTTGCGGCGCTGAAAGCCCGCCGCTGCTACGGCTTCATGGGCGGTCGCATCATCGTTGACTTCCGCATCGACGGTCATTACATGGGCGAAGAATTCACCGCCTCCTCCGATCCCGCCGTCTACTACCACATCGAAGCCGACGCCAAAATCGAGTCCGTCACCCTCGTCAAAAACTGCCGCGACTACATGATCTTCAAAGGCTCCCCCTCCATCTCCGAACAGCTCATCTTCGACTACCATCAAGAACAGGAATCCGACTCCTACTACCTCCGCGTCAAGCTCTCCGACGGCCGCATGGCCTGGAGCAGCCCGATTTGGGTTAGGAGATAACGCGCTTTTACGACCTCGCGTCGCGAGGTCGTTGAAAAGGCTGTGCAAAAGCTTTAGAAGAGGGTAATTTTAATTTTCCTCCGGGACGGTTTTCTGTCCCGGAGGTTTCTTCACCCACGAAGGGACGCTTTCAGATTTGTTTGCGAGTGCAGCGCAGACGAAGTATGCGCGAACACAGCGAAGGCGCCCCAGAGCGATTTGTCCTCCTTGCCGGTGCGTAGCAACGGCTGGGGCCGTACTACCCTCTACGGCAAATCGGGTCTGTACAAACTCGTTTTGCGCGCTGAAAATTCTTTACCTATGGCTTGGTGCGCAATCTGTTCGTTGATCGATAACCTGTCCGTAGGGAACGACACCATGCGACCTACGGTCGCTTTGTCGTTCCGCTCTTTCCCTTTTGTGCTACCGTCCCCTCTGTCATCTATCCTTGCTACCACCTTTATGCTATCTCACCCTCTGTCATCGCCTCGCTGTAACCAAAGGACAACTACCCTATGGCGGCCGTCGCCCTCGTCGGCCGCCCCCCTTGTGCTATCTCTCCCTCTGTCATCTATCCTTGCCGCCCAAAGCAACCCGCTCACTTTTTCATAAGAAAATCTTCACAAAAAAGTGCGAAAATCATTGACTTTTGCACATTTTTATCGTATAATATTTGTATAAACTTTTATACACTGCAAAGGAGAAAAAAATCATGGGAAAATTTGTTGTTAAGACGGTTGCTTCCGGCATAAAGTTTTCGCTGAAGGCTACCAACGGTCAGGTTATCGCGGACAGCGAGGTTTACGCTTCCGAGGCTTCCTGCCTGAAGGGCATCGAGAGCGTGAAGAAGAACGCGCCCATCGCTAACCTTGAGGATCAGACTGTCGAAGAAGTCAAGGCTGCTACCTGCCCCAAGTTTGAGCTGTACACCGACAAGAAGGGCGAATACCGCTTCCGCCTGAAGGCTCGCAACGGCGAGATCATCGCTACCTCCGAAGGCTATGTCGCAAAGGCAAGCTGCGAAAACGGCATCGAGAGCGTCCGCAAGAACGCACCCGACGCTGAAATTGTCAAGGAAGAAGCATAAGTCAGGGCGGGGATCCAACGGGTCCCCGTCAAAAAAATCGTAAATCTATCCCTTTCGGGAGCTGACGCGGCGCGTCAGCTCCTGCTTTTTTTGCAAAGGTACGTTTTTTAATCATTTTTCCTTGCCGCGGACATTTTTGACGATTTACGATATAATATCGCAGTTGGTGCTTGACTTTTCCGTGAAATCTGTTATAATGGAAGCAGGAACAACGGCTTTTATTTCGCGGCACTTGTTCTAAAATTTTATAAACCAAACGGAGGTTTATACCATGATTAAGTTAAACAAAGACGTCGTAAAAGACAAAATTTACGCCTGTTGGCTGGGTAAGAACATCGGCGGCACCATGGGCACTCCCTATGAGGGCAAGACCGAGCTGAACGACATTCAGGGCTTCGCTACCCCTCAGGGCACCGTTCTGGCCAACGATGACCTTGACCTGCAGCTGGTTTGGCTGAAGGCGATTGAAGACATCGGTCCCTACAGCCTGTCCGCACAGGCGCTGGGCGAGTACTGGGTCAGCTACATCCCCCCGCACTGGAACGAGTACGGCATCTGCAAGAACAATATGCACATCGGCCTGATCGCTCCTCTGGCCGGCGAATACAAGAACGCATGGAAGCATTCCAACGGCGCGTGGATTCGCACCGAGGTTTGGGCGTGCATGGCTCCCGGCTGCCCGGACATCGCCATGAAGTACGCGCAGATGGATGCCTGCGTTGACCACGGCGCCGGCGAAGGCACCTACGCCGCCATGTTCGTTGCCGCTATGGAAGCCGCTGCGTTCGTGATTACCGACCTGCGCAAGCTGATCGATCTGGGTCTGACCAAGATTCCCGCCGACTGCTGGATGGCCAAGACCATCCGCCTGCTCCTTGAATGCAAGGACAACGGCGTTGACTGGAAGGAAACCCGCCAGAAGCTGGTTGAATTCACCAAGGAGCTGGGCTGGTTCCAGGCGCCTGCCAACGTAGCGTTCGCTATACTGGGTCTGCTCTGGGGCGAGGGCGACTTCAAGAAGTCCATGATTCTCGCCATCAACTGCGGCGACGACACCGACTGCACCGGCGCAACCCTCGGTTCGCTGTACGGCATTCTGAACGGTACCGCAGGCATTCCCGAGGACTGGAAGGCTCACATCGGCGACAACATCGTCTCCGTTGCCATTGACCGCGGCTCCTGCTACGGTCTGCCCACCACCTGCACCGCGCTGACCGACCGCGTTTACAACATGATTCCCGTTGTAGCCAAGGCAAACAACGCGAACATCCGTCTGGTTGACGGCGAGGATGAGGTTCCCGAGGCTGACGTGGCGAAGTTCTACGACACTGCCGTTTCGAAGGATCTGATCGGCATCCCCGGCAACTCCTACGACACCGATTTCATCTGGGCAAAGGCTCGCGTGATCATGCCCGACGGTCCCGACATCGCCCCCGGCAAGGCTGTCAAGGTGCAGATCGAAGTTTCCAACAAGCACAACCCGCAGCCTAAGCATATCAACCTGAAGTGGCATCTGCCCGAAGGCTGGAAGGTCAACGGCGCCGCTCAGACCTACCTGCTCAGCACCGCCACCCGTTACACTCCCAACAGCGTGGTTATCGAGTGCGAGATCGAAGCCGGCGAGAAGGTGGACATCACCAACCGCGTGATTCTCGAAATCACCACCTCCGGACGTCCCACTGCCGGTCTGGTTCCGATCACCTTCATCGGTTAATTCAATCGCTATCAAAATGAGGCTGTTGCACCTTAGTGCAGCAGCCTCATTTTATTGCTGTCAGTCAAGCTTTTCCTCGAAGCTATCGATGATTTCCACGTCGGGATGCGCCTTGAACAGCGGCACGAAGACTCGCATAGTTATGTATATTCTATCACGACGCAATGGATTTTGTAACATCTTTGCGGCGAAAATAAACCTGATGAAATTTTCGCCAACCCCTTGACAAATTGGTCTACATGGTGTAAACTATATTCATAAGGTTTACGCCATGTAGACCGTGAAAGGAGAACACACCATGAACGAATATCATCTGGGCGAGATCGAGCGGCGTTTCGCCGAACTGATCTGGACGCATGAGCCGGTCAACTCCGGCGAACTGGTGAAGCTGGCGCTGGAAACGCTTGGCTGGAAAAAATCCACCACCTACACCGTCCTGCGCCGATTGTGCGACCGGGGAATTTTCCGCAGCGAAGGCGGCGTCGTGACCTCGCTGCTGTCCCGGGAGGAATTCGACGCCCGGCAGAGCGAAGCGTTCGTCAACGACGCCTTTGACGGCTCCCTACCCCGGTTTCTAACCGCCTTCGCCGCCCGCGGCAGACTGTCCGACGAGGAAATCGACCAGCTTCAGGCGCTCATAGATTCGCATCGGGGGAAGAAATCATGACCCGGCTCTTTTCCGTCGTGCTGGAAATGAGCCTGACCGGGTCGGCGGTCATCGGCATCGTGCTGCTTCTCCGGCTGGCGATGAAACGGGCGCCGGGGATTTTCTCCTACGCATTGTGGGCGGCGGTGCTGTTCCGGCTGCTCTGCCCGGTGAGCGTGGAGCTTCCCTTCGCTCTCATTGAGCAGCGGGCGGTCATCGACGAAAACTACGCGCTCTACGACGAGCCGATCACCCTCGCTGGAGCCGCCGAAGCCGCTTATCAGGCGGTGGGCGACGCGCTGAACGGCGGGCTGGGCATTCAGCATATCCGAACCGCCGATCAGGACGTGATCTCCGCTGGCTGGTGGGACGTTTGGCCGCTGTTTTTCGGCTATGTCTGGGCGATCGGCGCGGGCGTTATGCTGATCGTCGGTGGGGCGCGGTATCTGCGGCTGCGGCGGAAGCTGGTAGGCGCGGTGAAGCTGCGGGACAACATCTATCTTGCCGATAACATCCCCACGCCCTTCGTGCTGGGACTGCTGCGAGGGCGTATTTACCTGCCTTCGTCCCTGTCCGAGGAGGAGCAGGAGCCGATTCTGCTCCACGAGCGGCACCACATAAGGCGGCTCGACCCGCTGTTCCGGCTGCTGGCGTATATGACGCTCTGCCTGCATTGGTTCAATCCGCTGGTCTGGCTGGCGTTCAGCCTGTCCGGGCGGGACATGGAGATCTCCTGCGACGAAGCGGTGACGGCAAATATGGGCGCCGACAGCCGCGCCGATTACGCGGCATTGCTGCTCCGCTTTGCGTCGGGACGGCGGACGCTCCCCGCCCCGCTGGCCTTCGGCGAGGGGGACACCAGCGTCCGCGTAAAGCGGGTGTTCGGCAGGCGTCCGGGCAGAATCGCGGCGGCAATCGCAGGAATCCTGCTGGCGGCGGCACTTCTGCTGCTATGCTTCAACCGGGCGGTGAACGTTCGAACCACGCTGTCCGGCGCGATTTACGAGGTGGAGCGGATTGTGTACGACGCGGGCGATTCACTGAGCTTGGAAGACGCGCCCGACTGGTGCGTCACGGCGGATTTCCAGCTCTACGAACGGGACAATGCGGGCGAGGATTGGGAATACATGGGCGCGCTGACCCCTTATCCGGCAGAAAACGTGCATATCGCCGGTTATACCGCCGCCGACGCCCGGGTTCTGGAGAACGGGGACGGCTGCTGGCTTGTGGCGCAGACCACCTCCGGCGAAACGCTGCTGGGCGGCGGCATCGCACCGGATAACTTGCAGGTCATCTATGTGCTGCGCTCCACCTTCTATGAACATTACATTCAGGTAAACTTCTTCCAGCGTTCGCTGGTGCATCCGGTGGGAAGCGCCGTACAGGCCTTTGCAACATGGGAATCGGACAACAATCCCGGCTGGCTGGTGGTGGGCTTCGTGTCGGGCGAAGGGTTTGCGGACATGGGCTTCGCGGTTTTCCGCTCGGACGGCGGCGAAGGCTATCGTCTGATGGAGCATCACGTCTATCCCGGCGCGGCGGACGGCGGTATCACCTTCGCCAGTCCCCCGGCGGTGCTGGATGAGGACGGGCGGATCACCGATCAAACCGCCTACGATGTGATTCTATCCTGCAACGATCAGCTTGACACGATTGTCCGCGTGCTGGACGACGGCAGCCAGCTTCGCAAGTCGGCAGACCGTGCGGGCAAGCGTTCCATGACGCTGCTGCACTGGGCGGACACCGCCGGAAGCCAAACCGTGGAGATTCATTATTACGACGAATTCGGGCAGGAGCTGACACCGCCCTGAAGCAGAAAACGTCCCTTGCGGGACGTTTTCTGCTGTTCCTCTTTCCCCTCGCAAAAAGTTCGGTTCCCTCTTGACAAACAATACTATGCGTGGTATAATATAATACAACAAACACTAAGGAGGCGCAAATGGATATACAACTGAAGCGCGGACTTCTGGAAGTCTGCGTGCTGGCAGCGCTGCTGGGCGGCGAATCCTACGGCTACGCGCTGGTCAAGGATATCTCCGCCTGCGTCGAAATCTCCGAATCCACGCTCTACCCCATTCTTCGGCGGCTGGAGAGCGCGTCGCTGCTGACGGTGGACTCCCGGGAGCACAACGGACGCCTGCGCAAATATTACGCCATCACCCCCGCCGGACGGGCGCGGGTGGAGGATTTTGTCAACGAGCAGCGGGACATGATGCGTGTCTTCCGCTTCATCGAGGAGAAGAAAGGAGCCAATCATGACCAGAATTGAATTCCGAGAAGCGCTTTCCCGGCGGCTATCCGCCCTGAGCGAGGAGGAACGCCGCAAATCGCTGGACTATTACGACGAGATAATCTGTGATCGCATGGAGGATTCCTCCACGGAGGACGGCTTATCCGAAGCCGAGGCGGTGGCGGCGCTGGGCGATATCGACAAAATCGCCGCCGAAATTTTGGGCAATACGCCCGCTTCTGATCGGACAGCCGCGAAAAAATCCCGCACCTGGCTGTGGATTACGCTTGCGATTGTCGGCTCGCCCATCTGGCTGTCCCTGCTGCTGGCGGCGGCGATTGTGGCGTTTTCGCTGTTCATCGTGGGCTGGAGCCTGGTTGTCACCGTGGGTGTGCTGTTGGTATCGCTGGCAGTGGTTGGCGTAGTCGGCATCGGCTGGGGAATCGTATCGCTGGCGGCAACCCCAGCTTACGCGCTGGTGGTGCTGGGCATCGCGCTGGCATCGCTGGGACTGGCGATTCTCGCCGTTCCGCTGACCGTCCTCTGCGTCAGAGGGATTGTCTGGCTGACAAAAAAGCTCGGACGGCTCTGCGCCCGTCCGTTCAGGAGGTAAGATTATGAAATTGAAAAAACTCATCCCCATCGCCCTTATCCTGCTGCTGCTCGGACTTGTCTGCGGAATCGCGGGCATCGCCATGAACGGCTTCACGTTTCAGGGGCTGGACAACACCTACACCCGGCATGAAACCAGCATCAGCGACCCCGTGACCACCATCCGCGTAGACGAGAAAAACGGCGCCGTCCGCATTTTGCCTTGGGATGGAAGCGAGATTTCGCTGACCTACTACACCAGCGAGCACGAGAATTACACCATCACCACCGCCGACGGGACGCTGTCCATCGAAAAGACCACCGAGCGCAAATGGTATATGTTCAGCTTTTCGCTGTCCGCCCCCGAGCTGATTATCCGCGTCCCCGAAGGATTTTCGGGCGATGTTGAGGTGGTCAGCAGCAACGGCAAGCTGGAAGCCGACAGCATCCGCGCCGGAACGCTGAGCCTTACGACCTCCAACGGTGAGGTTGATCTGGAAGATGTGCGCGCCGACCTTATCACCGTCCGCACGTCCAACGGTTCCATCGAATTCGACGACATCGAAGCGGGCGAAATCTCGCTGAAAACCTCCAACGGCGCCATCGAAGGCTCTCTGCCCCATCCTCGCTCCCATTATTCGATCACCTCGCAAACCTCCAACGGCAGCAACAACGCGCCGTCCATCCAGCCCGGCGGCGTCTGCCTGCTGACGCTGATCACCACCAACGGCTCTATTGATGTGGAGTTCGACGACTGAACGAAAAAACGCCGCGCATACGCGCGGCGTCCGTAAAACAGTAAATACCAAGAAACTGTATTTTTTCTGTTTTACACAATGAATATTTACAATTTGATGTTGAATGGGAGAAATCAAACTGCTATAATAATTATGGGTTAGTTTGCCCTACTCGAGAGAGAATATGGAATGGGAGGAAAAGTGTAACGATGAATCCCGTATTGAAATATCGTGGTGGAAAATCCCGGGAAATTCCACGCTTCTTACAATATATACCTGATGACTTCAATCGCTACATTGAGCCTTTTTTCGGTGGCGGTGCAGTATATTTTTTTCTTGAGCCTGAAAATGCAATTATAAATGATGTCAACATTCGTTTAATGACATTCTATCGTCAGTTGCGTGACAATTATCCCGAGATGAGGGCGCAGCTTGATGCTTTGCAACAGTTATATGAAGAAAATCAAGCAAGGTACAAAAGACTTAAAACTCAAACTCCAGACGAGCGTGTACCAAATGATAATGAGGCACTATATTATCGCATCAGAGAACTTTTCAATCATCCCGATGGTAGTTATCTTGATGGTGTGTTGTACTTCTTTATAAACAAGACCGCATATTCGGGCATGATTAGGTATAACAACAATGGCGAGTATAATGTTCCGTTTGGTCGCTATCCCAATCTAAACACTCGATTGGTTACTCATCAGCATAGTGATTTATTACAAGGTGCTGAATTATATAGTCTGGATTACAGCCAGATATTTGAAATGACACAGGAAGATGATTTTATATTCTTAGACCCACCATACGATTGTGTATTTAATGATTACGGAAATATTGACATGATGAACGGTTTTGACGAAGCTGAACACCGTAGATTAGCAGCAGATTTCCGCAATCTCCCCTGTCGTGCCTTGATGGTAATTGGTAAAACGCCTCTCACAGAAGAACTCTACGGAGAATACGTCTTTGATGAGTATTATAAAAACTACGCAGTAAACATCAGAAATCGTTTCAATAATGATAAAATGCACATTGTTGTAAAAAACTATTAGGAGAGCAAAATGGGAGTAATCAAAAGTAGTCGTACATTATTTTTTACTACTTCGCCCAGATCACCGAAAAAGTTAATCCCAGAAATCGCTTTGTTGGTGGATAACTTTTCTGGGCAGACATGGAGTGGTAATGAGCAGGTACAGGAAGAATTTTCCCGCACGCTTGCCGCTGCAACCACATTTGAGGGAGATACATCTGAGAAGTATTCTGCGTTTAGCGCAAGAGATCGTATTACTCGTTCACCGCAGGGATTGGGTTTTGTTGATCTTTCTCCAACAATTCAGTTGACGGATGCAGGTGAATCTTTTATACATGGCAACAGACCGCATGAAATCTTTTTGCGGCAACTCTTAAAATTCCAGTTGCCTTCTCCGTATCACAAAGAGGGAAGAAAAATCAAAGGGACATTTTGGGGGCGTCCCTACTTGGAAATCATTCGTTTAATCCGTGATTTAGACCATCTGACACCGGAAGAATTTAGAATCTTTGCGTTGCAACTGACGGACTATCGCAACTATGAAGCGGTAAAAAATCAAATCATTTCTTTCCGAGAAGAAAAGGAAAAGCATAAGGGGCAGTATAAGCGATTTGTTGACGATGTCATAAATCGAGAAATATCCAAGATTTATGCTGCCGAAATCGAATCCGGCAATATAGCAACAAGAGAGTCAAAGACGAGTGATGTGCGGTCATTTATCAGCAAAGAAAAGCGCAACATGAGGGATTATGCTGATGCGTGTTTCCGCTATTTCCGTTTCACCGAAATGTTTGTTTCAGATGGTAGGTCGATACAGATCGCTCCAGATAAAATTCCAGAGATTGATTTTATTTTGGAAACTGTCCCGAGAGAGCCTGCCCACATTGATGATATAACTGCATTTAAGAATTATTTATTTGACCCCGCACAGCCTCGTCTGTATACAGATGACCGCAGCAATTTAGAAGATACACTGATGCGTCATTTTTCGTATACTAAACGAGAACTTTCTGGAAAGACAATCGAAGAACTGAAAGATTTGCGTGATAGTGCTGTTCAAGCAAAACGGGCTGCAATTATCCAAAAGCAGACCGAAGAACTAAAGTCTTATGCGCTGTATCAAGAAGTCATTGATACATACAACGAGATTTTGTCCGATGAGGTATACGATGCGCCACTGTTCCTTGAATGGAATACATGGCGAGCCATGACTATGTTGGATGGCGGAACTATTAAAGGCAATTTCAAGATTGACGACTCGGGGCGCCCCACATCAACAGCCCAAGGCAATATGCCGGACATTGAATGTGATTATGATACCTTTGCTCTTTCGGTCGAAGTTACCTTGCAACGAGGACAGCGGCAATATGAATCTGAAGGAGAGCCAGTCACACGGCATTATGCTCAGTTGCAGAAGGCGACAGGAAAAACCACATATTGCCTGTTCATAGCTCCGTCAATTAACAGAGCAACATGGGCACACTTCTTCGGCTTAAATCAGATCAGAAATATCGCTGCTTATGGAGGAAAGCCCAAGATTATCCCATTGGAACTTGATTCGTTTATGCGGCTGATTGAAAACTCCTATACAAGCGAAGGCATACCCCACCCCCAAGATGTTCAGAAGTTCTTGCAGACTGCCATTGATGAAATAGATAATTCTACTGATGAAATTGATTGGAGCAATAGAATTTCTGCTTATGTTGATAAGTGGTTGGTCGCTTAATTAAAAAATCCCTTTGGAACAAAGGGCGCACTTCTATACAAGGGCAAGCCCTGTATAGAAGTGCGTTCTGCGAGGCGGACAGCCCGGACACATGAAAGTCCGGGCTGTTTTGCGTCATTTCGTTCCGAACAAAGGGCCGCACCCCTTGCGCCGCTATGCGGCTATCCCAAAAGAAAAACCTCTGCACGAGTAGCGTCGTACAGAGGTTTAACTGTTTTACGAGCCCCGCGCATACGCGCGGCGTTTTTGTATCAAAGCAAGCCATGCTCCTGGGCATAGAGATGGGACGTATCCGAAAAGCACAGGCATTTCGGCGCCGTAATGCCGTTGAAATTATTCCGGAATTCCAGCACCGTCACTCCCGTATGGGTGTAAGAGAACGACGCCCACACCGTATGTACCGGTATGTGGAGCAGAATCGACAGCCACGCCTTGGTAAAGGCCGCATGGCAGAAAAGCGCCACCTTTTCCTCGCTGGGGTTCAGAATGCGGTAAATGCCGTTTTCCTCACGATATCCCAGCCGCTCCAAAAACGCCTTGCCGTTTTCTTCTAAATATTGGATTTTTTCACGCATATGCGACTGACTGAAGCCGGGACACTCGAATGCGTGATCATAATCCAGATTGATCGCCCCATTTTCACGATAGTAAGTATTCTGTATCTTTGTGACAGATTTCAGAACGCCGTCGGGATAGGGCGTTTTCACCGCTTCCTCGATCTCCCGCGTCCATTCCTCGATGACGCAGTCCATTCCGAGAAGCTGGCAGGCCGGCTCCGCAGTCTGACGGGCTCGCCCCATGGGGGACGAAAAAATCCGATCAACCTTCAACTCCGCGATACGCTTTCCAACCGCCTGCGCCTGGAGCTTTCCCCGCTCGGTCAATGAATCCGTCGCATAATCCGGCTCGCCGTGCCGAATGATATACAACAGCATGATCAGCGATACCTCCGGTTGGTCGCTTCCAAATACATCCGGCAGGGCAGCTGCCAGTCGGTCTGGATGATGTCAAAGCCCCGGTCAACCAGCCAGCCCCAGCTTCCGTCGGGGTCGGAGACCATCGCCACATCGTCGGAATGTCCGGCGGCAATCTGTTCCTTGCAATTGTAGACGATAGCGTTCGCCCACAGCAGCAGACCATGGTCGTGCATCCACTGAATGTATTCCGGCGACGCCACCGCGTCGGCGTCGTTATAGAACAGCACCTCCGCGCCGATGAAGTTGATTTTGCGCCCTAAAAGCTCCTCCGACACACGGTCCGTCGAGCGGATGATGGGCATATAAGGCAGCTCGGGCGCGATCTGCTCAACCATATCAAACCACTTTTTGTCGGCGGAGGTCTTGACGATCACGTCGTTCTGCATTCCATGACGGCGGACGCATTCGGTGATTTCGGGCACTGCTGTCCAGAATTTGTCGATGTTCACGTAAGCCTTGCCTTTCAGCAGGTCAAGCACCTCGTCGAGGGTGGCGATTTTATCGGTGCAGGGGACGTTGTCCTGATTGGTGAAGACCAGCTTCTCGATCTCGACGGCGGGCATATCGGCAAGGCGGGTGGGAATGTTCAGGTGGGGACGCTCCATGCCGGGATGAAAGACGAAGAGCTTCCGATCGGCGGAGACAGATACGTCGATTTCAACGATGTCCGCGCCCTGATTGAGGGCGATTTCGTAGGAGGCGATGGAGTTGCAGGGGATGTTGCCGCCTGCCACGCCGCGATGTGCGGCAAGCAGGACACGCTGCTTTGCGGATTCCTGTATGGTTTGCATGATGGTATTCCTTTCGGTAAAACGAAATATTTTTCAAATATATTATATATTATATCATATTTCGCGTGCAAAAACAAGTGGTTGTTTGTCGATTTTATTCAGAGCGTACATATACATTTTATCATATTTTTACAAACTCTTTACCATTCGCCCGCCATACCAGCTGACTTCGGCGGTCAGCAATCAGCGTGACGCTCCCCCGCCAGACTTCCAGCGCCGGTGCAAAGCAGACCTCGCCCGCTTCCTCCGCCCAGTCGATGAACGCCCGGCGGGCGTCATCATCCTGCACGCGCCGAAGCCCCAGCCCGTCAAAAGCGGGCGGCGGCGTTTTCTGGGTGCAGAGCCAATCGGCGCAGAGGGCTTCGGCAAGCTCCCGCCCGCCGCCCATCAGCGAGAAAAACGCCTCGTATGCCCTGGGCTGGGACAATTCCCGCACCCGCAGCCCCGCTTTCCGGAAGCCTTCCGCCAGCCGCTGATAGACGGCAAAGGGCGACTGCTCCCGCGCCATCACAAGCGCTCTTCCCCGCTGGAAGCCCTCGCCGCCGAAGCGTTCGGACAGGTCGTCGATGTCGTGCAGCAGCGACAGGTCGGCAAAGGACATACTGTCGGTGGCAAGCACCGTGTAGGGCGGCTCGGCGGAATAGACGCAGCCGAAGCTCTCCGCGTCCCGGCGAAGCGCCGATCCCCGCAGCAGCTTGAGGAAGCCCAGCTGGAGCATATCGCAGCGTCCGTATAACGCATCGAAGGCGGCGGCGAAGGTTTCCATGGTTTCTCGGGGCAGTCCGGCAATGAGATCGGCGTGAATGTGCATATTCCCCAGGCTGTGCAGACGTTCGATGACCGCCAGCAGGCGGTCGGTATCGGTGCGGCGGGAAACGGCGGCGAGGGTGTCGGGATTGATGGACTGCACGCCGATTTCCAGCTGCACCTTTCCCTTTGGGAAAGCCGCCAGAATCTCGATGCTTTCCTCGTCCAGCAGCTCGGCGCAGATTTCGAAGTGGTAGCATTTGGTGAAGCGCTTATCCAGCAGCCCCCGCCAGATGGCTTTGGCGCGCTCCCGATCGAAGTTGAAGGTGCGGTCAACGAATTTGATGACCTTGATGTCCGCGTCCAGCGTTTCGAATTCCGCCAGCTCGGCGAGGGTCACGTCCGCAGGCTTCGCCCGCACCTTTCCGGACAGGGACGACAGGCAGTAGGCGCAGCGGAACGGACAGCCCCGGGAGGATTCGTAGTAAAGCATCCGCGCCCCGGAGCCGCGCATTTCCTCCGGCGTATACACCATGCCCTGTTCCGGGAAGCCCGCGTAAACGCCGCCGTCGATGACGCGTGGCGGCACTTCTCCGCGCGCAAGCGTCTCTGCCAGCGTAACCACCGCCGATTCCCCCTCGCCGACGAGAATGTGGTCGATGAAGGGATGGCTTGCCAGCAGCTCGTCCGTATCGAAGGAAACCTCCGGCCCGCCAAAGAAGATGACCGCATCGGGGCGGACAGCCTTCAAATCGGCCGCCAGCGACAGCAGCTCGCGAATATTCCATATGTAGGAAGAGAAGCCATAGACCTCCGCTTTCGCGTTGACCAGCGCTTCCAGAATGCGGCGGCGCTGATCCTTCAGGTTGAACTCGCCGAAGCCGGCGGCAAAGCCGTGGGCGCACAGCGCTTTGGTCAGGCAGCGGACGGCGAGATTGGTGTGGGTATAGGATGAATTGAGGGCTAACAGGTAAAAGCTGGGGATATCTGTCTCCGGAATTGGTAATCTCATTGGCGTCTCGTTATACCCGCAGCACCTCGTCAAGCTGCGCCATGCCGCTGCACGCCGTAATGGGCAGCAGCTGGACGCCGTGGCTCTCGCCGAAGCGTCGCATATACCGGAGCAGCGCGGTCTGGACGGGCACATTCTCCGCCATCAGCTTTTCAAGCAGCGCCAGATTGGCGGCGTTTTCGTAGACGGCGTTCAGCTTCTCACCCGCAATGCCGGCGGCGCGCTTGGAGAACCAGCCCTTCGCCGTGGAGCTGTAAGGGATGAACGCCATGCCCAGGGAAGCCAGTCCCTGAACATCGCTGTCGTCAAAGCAGACCAGCGTGTCGTCGCCGGACAGCGGAAAGCCCTCGTTCTGGACGGCGGGCGACCACATATTGGACACGGCGGAAAATCCCTGCATTCCGTCGGCTTTCGCGCAGGCGTCCGCCTCGATCAGCCGCCGAAGCGTGTAGTTGGAACCGCCGTAATAACGGATTTTTCCCGCTTTCACGAATTCCTCCATCAGACCGAGGATTTCACTGACGGGCATGGCGGGATTGTCCCGGTGCAGCCAGTAGAAATCGATGCAGTCCAGTCCCAATGTGCGCAGGCTTTCGTCGATGTCGTGGGTCAGCGCTTCCCGGCTGATGCGGGAAGTATGCATGGTGGACGGGTTGGGATGGGCGCCCTTGGTGGCGATGATCAGCTCAACGCCGGGGCGGGCCTTGCGATACTGCCCGAGGATTTCCTCGCTGCGGCTGATGTCCGCCGCCCAGTCCCGCGAATAAACGTTGGCGGTGTCCACGAAGTTTCCGCCCGACGCCGTGAAGGCGTCCAGCTGGGCGAAGGCGGCTTCCCTGTCCAGCTTTGTACCGAAGTCCGCCGTGCCAAGGCAAACCTCGGAGACGGTCAGATCGGTGCGGTTCAGTTTAACTTTCTGCATTCTTCAAATATCTCCGGATCAATTTTTCTATCCTTATAATAATATTCCCGGTCGTGCTCGCCAATCTGGCGCAGCACCCGGCAGGGATTGCCCACCGCCACCACATTCGCCGGGATATCCTTCGTCACCACGCTGCCCGCGCCGATGACCGAATTGTCCCCAATCGTCACGCCGGGCAGAATTACCGCCCCCGCGCCAATCCAGACGTTATTGCCGATGCGCACCGGAATGTTGTACTGCGCCACGTTTCGCCGCAGCTCCGGGTCGATGGGATGTCCGGCGACGGCGATGACCACGTTGGGCGCGAACATCACGTTATCGCCCACGTAAATGTCGGTGTCGTCCACCAGCGTCAGGTTGAAGTTGGCGTAGACGTTTTTGCCGAAGTGGGTGTGAATGCCCCAGTTGGCATGGAGCGGCGGCTCGATGTAACAGCCTTCGCCCACCTCGGCGAGGATTTCCTTTAATAACGCCGCGCGCTTCTCTCCCTCGGTGGGGCGGGTGTGGTTGAAGTCATAAAGCCGGTCGAGGCACTGGGTCTGAAGGCGGGACAGCTCCTCGTCCGCGCAGAAATAGACCTTGCCCGAGCGCATTTTTTCGTAGGATGTCATGATTTGTGCCTCTCTATCCATGATTTGGCGGTTTCATTGACGATTTGGAAGTCGTTGGACAGGATGCAGTCCATGCCCATGTCCAGCATTTTCCGGGTTTCCTCCGGCTCGTCCGACCAGTAAATGTTGCAGATAATTCCGTGAGCGTGGGCGTCGTCGATGATCTGCTGATTATACGCGGGCTTGAACAGCTGGATTTTTTTGCAGTCGTACTTAACCGCCCGCTCCACGATATCCCATGTGTCGGGATTTCCGCCAAAGCAGCGTGTAACCTCCGGCGCTTCCTCTTTCAGGCGAACCAGAAGCGGCTCAATCTGGCTCATGAAATAGCAGTGCTCCACGGCGTCGTATTTGCGCAGAAGCCGCATGATTTCGCCGATGTTGATGTCCGCCTGCTTGATGTGGATGTTCATAATTGTCCGTTTGGCGAAGCGCTGGAGAATTTCCTCAAAGGTAACAATCCGCAGTCCGGCAAAATGGGGGGATTTTTTGATGCCGAAGTCGTACTGTCTCAGCTCCTCCAGCGTAAAGCTGCGGACGTCGCCGTGACCGTCAGACACCCGGTCGAGGGTGGGGTCGTGGCTTGAAATGATTGCGCCGTCCTTAGACTGCCAGAGGTCGAACTCGATTTCGTCCGCGCCAAGTCCAATCGCCGCGCCGTATGCGGGCAGCGTATTTTCGGGGGCGACAGTGGAGAAGCCGCGGTGAGCGCAGATTCTCGGATAAAGCATCGCCGCGTCGGTTGGGCAGCGATCCGTGATGTAGTTTGGCATATTGTTCACCAGGACCTTTCTATGTTAAATTATACTCAATATCAGACGTCATAACAGACGATCCGCTTTCCAATCCCGCACGCGGTATCAAGCAGCCATCCTCGCCCCGCAGTACAAGAGTGGATATCTCGTCAAAATGCGCGTTGGTCTCCTGCCAAAGCCGCTGCATGAAGCGCTTCCCCTCCCGTGTGGAGCCTTCACGCCCCAATATGGCGAAAGAGGGCTTGACAATCGTTTTCATTATTCACACAAATCCTTGGCAAATTCACAGATATCGCGGGTGGAGTTGGGCTTGGCGATCAGATCAATGGCCTGCCGCATGACCTCCACGCGGCGGGGATTTTCGAAAAGCTGGAACATCACCTCGTCCAGCGGACTGGTGGAGGTGACGGCCATCGCCGCGCCGTTGTTGGTGAGGAATTCGGTGTTCCGATCCTCCTGTCCGGGGATGGGGTTGACGATGATCATCGGCAGACGCTTGGCCAGCGCTTCGGACGTGGTCAGTCCGCCGGGCTTGGAAATGATGCAGTCGGAGGCGTCCATCAGCAGCTCCACGTTGTTCACAAAGCCCAGGTTGAGAATCCGCTTTTTCGTGGTCATGGAATCGATCTTCGCCTTGGCGGCGGTATTGTTGCCGCAGACGGTGATAATCTGGAAATCGTGGGGAACGCTGTCCAGCGTCTCCAGCGTGGACTCCATGTGACCATAGCCCATGCTGCCTCCCATAAGCAGGACGGTTCGTTTATCGATGTCCAGCCCCAGCTCGGCGCGGGCTTCCGCCTGCGGAATGCCGCTGCTGAACTTGGGGTGAATCGGGATGCCGAGGGGGAGCACCTGATGGTCGGAGAAGCCTTTTTTGCGCGCCTGCGCCAGAATCTGCTCGTTGGGCGTGACCACGTAGTCCAGATTCGCGCCCTCCTCCCAATACGGGTGGAACGCGAAATCGGTGAGAATACCTATGGTTTTGGCGTTAATCTCGCTCTTTTCCTTGAGCACATCGATGATAATGCCCGCAAAAATATGGGTGCAGATAATCACGTCCGGCTTGTAGCTGTTGATGAAGCGAAGCAGCTTCCGGCTGAGAATCTGTCCGGTGGCACGGGTGGGCGAGACGTCGGTTTTGGATTTTTTCCGCTTTTCCGCCAGACGGTAGCCGCCCTTGTAAGCGAGCTTGGCGTTACTGGCGACGAACAGGTAGCCCTTGGACACCGTTTCGCCCAGATGATGGCTCACGTAGTCCAGCGTATCCAGCATCTCGGCTTCGCAGCCGATGGACTGAAGGTAGGCGCAAAGGGCTTTGGCGGTGGCGTTATGCCCCTGCCCGGCGGTGACGGATAAAACGAGTGCTTTCATTGGATTTCCTCCGTAGGTTCGGGTATAACTCCTGCAAGCGCGCATTGCAGGGCGTAGATGTCCACCAGCTCGTTCATGTTGCAGCGCTTGAGCAGGAAGACGCTTTCCGGCTCGCAGGAACGGATGACGCTGACGCCATAGTCGGTGGTAAGCGTCACCTTCGCGCCCAGGGAGCGGACAATCTGCTCGGACAGGGCGTCGTAGCGGCCGCCGGGATAGGCAAAAACGGTGGATGTGTAACCAAGGTTGTCGCAAATCATTTTTGCAAGGCGGTTGTAGTCATCGGTAAAAATGGCGGTGTAGTCGGCTTCGCTCTCTCCCTCGAAGATAAGGACGTTTTCCCGGGCGCTGTCGGTTTCATAGGGCGCCCACTGGTGCATATCGTATGTATGGTGCTGGATAGAAATCAGCCCAGACTTCACCATTTCCCGCGCCTCGTCCCAGCCGAAGTGGGGGATAATCGGATAGGCGGTGTCCTTGTAGGTTGACAATCCCACGTCGCAGCCAATGACGCAGATGGTTGCCTTGGCGTTGTATTCGCGCAGCAGCGGGAACGCCAGCTCGTAGTTGGAAGCGTAACCGTCATCGAAGACGATGCAGTAGGGATTTTCGGGCAGCGGTACGCCTTCCTCGACATAGGCGAGCACTTCATCGAAGCTGACGGTGTTCCAGCCGTTGTCGGTGAGCCATTTCAGGTGCTCCTCAAAGAGTGCGGTGGAAATTGTTACCGAGCTGTCCCCCGTCTCGGCGAGGTGGTGGTACATCAGGACAGGCAGCGTCACCTCGGTGCCGGGCGTCACTCGGACATCCCCGCTCCCATCGGAGCAGGCGGAAGCGGTCAGGGTCAATGCCATCAGAACAATCACACAGATCAATCGCTTAAACGTTGTCATAATCGAAAACCTCCGCAAAAATCCTCATACATATATTTTACATGATAACGAAATAAAAATCAATACCTTGACAAAATCTTTTTTCCATGATATAATATTTATTGTACTTGCGGATATGGCGGAATTGGCAGACGCGCCGGACTTAGGATCCGGTGGGCAACCGTGCAGGTTCGACCCCTGTTATCCGCACCAAAGCAATATAATCCGAACCAGATCTTCCCTGTGGGAGACGGGTTCGGATTATTTGTTTATTTCGAGAAGTTTGAAGACACTCACTTCAAAAACGGCATAATCAAACATCCGAACTCCAAGCCAAGAGGACCAAGAAAACCAAAGAAGCAATCTTGATTATGGAGGACTTGATAATGAAAAAACTGATTAGTTGTGAATTTAACTTCGACACCGTCTGCGTGGAGCTGAAGTTTTCGGATGGCAGTATGATAGCCATTGATACCATTGCTGTAGAGAATGAGATCGCCGACAATATGTATCAGCGGTCAGAACTGGACTATCTGATCTACAATGACCCAATAACGTATGCCGAACTGATACTGAACGGTGATCCCGAAACCTATTTGAAAACTGTAACCGAATACAAGCCATTGGACTAATCACCACATACGGCTTTTCCGTATCTGGTTTTGCC
>JAFUQU010000025.1 GCA_017472255.1 Clostridia bacterium
CCTTGCCGCCCCCTCCTTGTGCCATCTCTCCCTCTGCCATCCAAACCTTGCCGCCCCCTCCTTGTGCCATCTCTCCCTCTGTCATCCAAACCTTGCCGCACCCCCTTGTGCCATCTCTCCCTCTATCATCCCCCCAACCGCCCCCGCATTTCTCCGCGCCCCCTTGATTTTTCCCGCAACCTATGGTATAATAAAACCACAAACCAATTGGGGGCTTCACAATGGAAAAGAAAACATACAAAGCCGGATTTCTCGTTCATTTTCTGAACGTCTGGAAATACACGATCATATTCTCCTTTATCTGGTCGCTGCTCAGCATCTTCCTGTTTGACAGCTTTGAAGGCGGACTGCTGTCGAACCTAATCTGGATTTGCGTGATCTGCTGGGAGGTTTACCGCGCGGTGACGGTTACGGTGACGGTGGAGGGCGTGTCCATCGCGCAGTTCGGGCGTGCGGCGGGGTCTTATCGCTACGAGCAGTATTATTTCTCCGCAGACAATTCCAAGCGCCGACTGAAAATCGAAGCGCGCGCCTCGGGACAGAGCGTGACGGTGAACTGCGCCGTTCTCCCATCGAAGCTGTTCGGCGAGATGATGAAGCTGATTGAACAGCGGCAGACCGCGTATTTCCTCCATCGCCGGGCAGGCGATGGCGGCTATACATCGTCCCCGACGAAATCGAAGACGGCGGCGGAGTACAGCGCGAACAATCCATATTCCAAAAATTACAAAGGTCGTCCGGCTCCTGTCAAAACGGAGCCTGCACCCGCAGCAGCCGCAGTAACGGCAATGCCCGAATCGCCGAAGATCGAATCGCCGAAGGTTGAGCTGCCCCGCGTTGAACCGCCCGCCCCGGTGCAGGTTCCCCCAAAGCCCCAGCCCAAGAAGCACGGTCACGGTGAGGATTTTGACAAAATCACGTTCCGCTATCCAAAGCGGGACATTCAGGAAAAGGCAGAGCGGACGGCGGTTCTGCGGGTGCTGTGGATTCTGCTGGCGGGAGTATTGTTCTACCTGCTGTTTTTGGCGACGCCTTTTGCGGCGGGATGGCTGGTTCCGGCGGCACTGGGGACGGCGCTTATCTGCGTGGTGCTGATCGCGTGGGTGCTGATTTCGGCGTCGGGCGCGGGCGGGCAGCTGTTTTCGAAGCTGGAGGTGGCGGAGAGTATGCTGATTATCGACAACGTGCGCTATCGCTGGTCGGGCATGAGCGGCATGACGCTGACGCCCCCCTCGAAGCGTGACGGAAGCCGCCGCATCCGTTTTACATACGACGGAAAGCAGCGTATTTTCAACGTCGGCCCCTGCCACAAACGGGCTGAAGACGATCGATATTTCAACCGATACCGCGAGCTGGCGGAAGCGCTGCGGGAAAAGGGCTTTGGGTATGAGGGATAGTACAAATGCTGATCAAGCCAACCTTTTTTGACGAATTCCAATGCGCCGCGTCCGCTTGCGGGGACACCTGCTGCATCGGGTGGGAAATCGGTCTGGACGAGGACACGGCGGCGCGCTATCAAAGGATTCCCGACATTGCGTTCCGGTTAATTCGGCGGGAAGACGAGACGCTGCTCTGTGAGGAAGGGAAGCGCTGTCCGTTTCTGCGGTGTGATGGGCTGTGCGAGCTGATCCGGCGCTATGGAGAGGACATTCTCTGCGACATCTGCCGGGAGCATCCGCGCTTTTACGTCTGGGCGGAGGGCGTGACCGAGGCGGGGCTGGGGCTGTGCTGCGAGGAAGCGGCGCGGCTTTGGCTGTCGGAGACGCCTGTAACCTTTGTTTGTGAGGATGATGGTGAGGAGCCGTCTGATCAAACGCTGCTCGTGGAACAGTTTTCTATCATTGCCGCGCTTTCGGATGAATCCCGCCCGCTGGGGGAACGTCTGGCGGCGCTTTTAGGCGGCGGAACCGCGTTCCCGGGTGAATTGTTCGAGTCTCTGCGCGCCGAATACGCGGGGCTGGAGTACATGAATGCACGCTTTCCCGGATGCTTCAATGAACCGATTCCGGTTTGCGGGGACTGCGCGTGGGCGAATCTGGCGGTGTATTTTGTCTACCGCTATTATCTGTCCGACGAGGACGGCATGACGCCGGAGCTGGCGGTACGGTTCGCGGCGGTATCGTTGGTGATGATACGTGCGCTTGGCGGTGAGTCTGCCATGGCGGCAAAGGATTATTCCAAGGAAATCGAATACGATCCGGACAATGTGGCAAAACTCTGCGCGTATCTGGCGAAAATCGACCCCGCTGCGCTGTCGGTGCTTGTCCGGCGGATATTTATATAAGGAAGGAAAGTTATGCGCCTGTTCATCGCAATCCAGTTCGACCCGCCCACAATCCGCTGCCTGACCGACGTGCAGCGGCAGATTCGCGCGGGAACGCTTACGATTCAGGAAAATCTTCACCTGACGCTGGTCTTTCTGGGCGAGGTGGAGGAATCGCGCATCCCGGCGGTCTGCCGCGCGATGGAGCGTTCCACCGTCCCGCCGTTCACGCTGCGATTCGGCGGAAGCGGACGGTTCGGCGAAATCGTCTGGGCGGGCATAGAGCCGACCGCGCCGCTACTGACCCTCCAATCCGCGCTCACCGCCAACCTTGCCACCGCCCGCTTTACGCTGGAATCGCGCGCCTACACGCCCCATGTCACCCTTGCCCGCAAATGCCGCGACGCCGTGCTGCCGGAGGTTCCGCCCTTCACGATGAAGGCGCGCAGCTTCAGTCTGATGAAGTCCGAGCAGATCGGCGGAAGGCAGGTGTATACCGAGCTGTTCCGCACGGATTTGTGCTGAACAAAGCGGAAGGCAGGATTATTTTCAAAAATCTATTGACTGAATCAGCCTGATTGTGGTATAATAAAATAGCGGTATCACCGCATATACTGATAAAAGGAGGTTTTGAATATGGCAACATCAAGTATTTTTACCGAGGTTCGCATCGACACCCCAGAACGGCTGGCTGCTTTTTCAAAGGCTCTTGCAAAAGCGGAAAAGGACGCAGAATTGCACCCTGCTGTATCAGCGGAAAAAGCACCGCTGACCGATATGGCGAAGCTGAGAAAAATCATGGCAAAAAGGATGACGGAAAAGTGAGCTCTTACGAGATTGTCAACATTTTTGATATGCTGGATATGATCGGAGAGGAATCGCTGCAAAGCGACCTCTCCTGTTTTTCGTGTGAAAAGAATATGGAAATCGAAAATTTCGTTCGCTTCAAAGCCATTGATTTCGCCAAAAGGAAATCGTCGATTACATACCTGGTTATTGATGAAGAAGGGAGTATTCTCGGCATTTTTACATTAACACACAAGGTTATTTCTATTGTGTCCCCAAAGCTCGGAAAAAGTGCCGCAGATCGTTTGAAGCGTTATTCTCAGTATGACAGTGAGAATGATACTTATACAATCTCCGCGTTCCTGATTGCGCAATTCGGCAAAAATTATGCTGTCACAGACAATCGGCTTTCCGGCAATGAACTGATGGATTGTGCGCTGGGGACGCTGAAATCGATTCAGCGAAGCATAGGCGGCGGAGTGGTTTATCTTGAGTGCGAGGAAAACATACCGAAGCTGCGTGAATTTTATACCAATGAACACAATCGTTATATCGCGTTTGGGCGCAGAGAATCAACAGATGTGAATTATTTGCAGCTGTTTCGACTGCTATAGTTAAAAAATTTCCGAAAATCCCTTGACAAAAGCATGGTATTGTGCTATAATCAATACAACATTACATCCAAAGGTGGCGCAAAGATGCTGAATAAGTAATTTCTATCACGACGAGCGAACTCTCCATATAGCAAGGGGATAACTGTGTCGGGATACGGAATTGCTGTCGGTATCGCGCTTTTTTTGCGCCAAAATTTGGGCGCGCGAACTGTCCGTTCCCGGGAAAGGCTGTATTCATATGTCAATGATTGACGTATCCGGGCTGACCTTCGGCTACGAGGGAAGCACCGAAAATATTTTCGAAAACGTCTCCTTCCGGCTGGATACCGACTGGAAGCTGGGCTTCACCGGACGAAACGGACGGGGCAAAACCACCTTTATGAACCTTCTGCTGGGAAAATTCCCATATCAGGGTAAAATCACCGCGTCGGTGGATTTTGAATACTTCCCCTACGAGGTGAAGGACGCCAGCGCCTTCGCCATCGACGCCGCCCGGGAGGTCTACGATTTCGAGGACTGGGAGCTGATGCGGGAGCTGAACCGCCTGCGCGTGGATGAGGACGTCCTCTGGAGACCGTGGAACACCCTGTCCATGGGCGAGCGAACCAAGGTGCTGCTGGCGGTTCTCTTTCTCAAGCCGGGCAGCTTTCTGCTCATCGACGAGCCGACCAACCACCTGGACGCCGAAGCCCGGACGCTCACCGCTGCTTACCTGAACAGCAAGCGGGGGTTTATCCTTGTCAGCCACGACCGGGCGTTCCTCGACGCCTGTACCGATCACACGCTGTCCATCAACCGCGCCAGCATTGAGGTTACGGCGGGCAGCTTCTCGGTCTGGTACGAGAACAAGCTGCGGCAGGATGCCTTTGAGACGGCTCAAAATGACCGGCTGAAAAAGGAAATCGCCCGCCTGCGTGAAACCGCCCGGGAAAAAGCCTCATGGTCGGATAAAACCGAATCCTCAAAAATCGGCACCGGCTCATACGACCGGGGCTTCATCGGTCACAAGGCGCAGAAGATGATGTCCCGCGCCAAGGCCATCGAAAAACGCACCGAAGCGAAAATCGAGGAAAAATCCTCGCTTCTGAAAAATGTCGAGGAATATGAGGACCTGAAGCTCCACCCGCTGACCCATCACGCGCCGCGGCTGGTCAGCTTTGACGGCGCGTCTCTCTGTTATGGCGATACCCCTGCCGTCACCGGGCTGAAGTTTGATATCACGCGGGGGGCGCGGGTCTGCCTGAGCGGCGCCAACGGCTGCGGAAAGAGCACCGTCATTAAGGCGATTCTCGGCGATCCCGCCGTCCGCGTGGAAGGGAAGGCATCCATCGCGTCGGGGCTGACGATTTCCTACGTGCCGCAGGACGTGAGCGGGCTGTCGGGAAGTCTGGAGGACTTCGAGTCGGCAAGCGGGGTGGACGTGGTGCTGTTCCGGGCGATTCTGCGCAAGCTGGATTTTTCCCGGGAAATGTTCACGCTGCCCATGGAAGCCTACTCCGCCGGGCAGAAAAAGAAAGCGGCGCTGGCGCGTTCCCTCGCCGGAAGCGCCCATCTCTACATCTGGGACGAGCCGTTGAACTATATCGACATCTACTCCCGGATGCAGATTGAGCGTCTTCTCGCCGACAGCGGCGCAACCCTGCTTTTTGTCGAGCACGACCGCCGCTTCTGCGACGCCATCGCCACCGATGTGGTGAAGATGTGAGAAATTAACATTTTTCGTTTGATTGGATTTTATAATAAAGGAGACACACCATGCAAAATCTTGACAAAAACGGACTGACCGAGGATGAATACATCGCAAAATATGACCCGTCCCGCTATCCCCATCCGGCGCTGACCGCTGACCTCGCGCTGCTTTGCGGCGGCGAGCTGCTGATGATTCGGCGCGGCGGACATCCCTGCCTTGGAATGTGGGCGCTGCCGGGGGGATTCGTCAATCCCGACGAAACCGTTGAAACCGCCGCCGCCAGAGAGCTTGCCGAGGAAACCGGCGTTTCGGGCATTACGCCCACGCTGCTGGGGGTGTTCAGCCGACCGGGACGCGACCGCCGGGGCTGGACGGCTTCCACGCTGTTCGGCGCGCGGGTGGAATTAAAGCCCGCCGCCCATGCCGCCGACGATGCCCGGGACGCCCGCTGGTTCGCCATCGACGGGAAGCGGGAAGGGGAGATTCTGCGCATTACGCTGGTATCGGGGGATGTGATTCTGCGCGCCGAGGTGGAAGCGGCGGCGCACATTTCCTCCTTTGGCTGCGATTGGACGCTGACCACCCGTGCGTCGGAGGGCATCGCTTTCGACCACGCGGAGATGATCGCGCTGACTTTGCTGCGGGATGTGAAATACTTTCATTAATTTTTACTGGTGCGACATCCTTTGACAAGATTATGAAAGGACGTTCCGTAATGATTGAAGAAAAAGAACAAACACCGGTGATCATTCTGCTGCTCAACGTGTTCGTCTTCCCGTCTATGCTGACGCGGACGGTGACGGAGGTCAGCTATGACACCTTCTTGAATTTGATCGACGAAGGTCAGCGCCTTCGGGCATAGCTGCGGCAGAATCCGCATATTTCCTTCGCCGCCCCATCGAAAGGAGCCTCCCCCATGAAGCATCTTTTACAGAAAATTCTCGGCGCGGTCATATTGCTGGCAGGGCTTGTCTGCGTGTTCGGCGTCGTCGCGCAGCCGCCGGATACCTACAGCATGGCGGCGGATATGTACGACATCGACTTGATTCTGTTCTGGTTTCCGCTGACCGCGCTGGCTTACGGCGTACTGCTGCCGTTCCTCAGCTTCGGCGACCTGCGCTGGGCGATTGCTGAATTTGCCGCTTTCGCCATCGCCGCGCCCATCAGCTGCCACGTGTACGACGTGACTTACCCGTGGCTGACGCTGATCTACGATATCATAGTGCTGGTTCCGGCGCTGGTAATCTGGCGCATCCAGTATCCGCGCCAGCCGAAGCCCATGCCGGACAAACCTCGCTTTCGGCTGAAACTGGCGGCGTTTATCCTGATGAATCTCAACTTCTGTCTGCTGTTCTTCATCCTGCCCAGCTTTCCCGACAGCGGCGGATTGGGCGGCTATTATATGCAGCTGCTGCTGATCGGCTATCCGCTGGGCGCCGTTTTTACCGGATTGCTCGGCGCGCTCATCAGCTTCGGCGACCGGTTTTATATGGCATCGGCGCTGGGAATTTTCGCCGTCTGTTCGCTGATTTCGGGCGGTGTGTACACGGTCTATGAGCCGCCCTTCGCGCTGGTTTATACCGCCATCGCGCTGGCGGTCTGCCTGATCACCCGTTTTCTCCTTTACGCGGTGCGCCTTCTGTCGAAGCGGGAATGGAGGCACAAGCATGATGCCTGAGCATCTGCGGCGGCTGCTGGACGTCTATCTGCGCGTCATTCGTGAACGTTACGCTGCCGACGTGTCGCTTCTGCTGGTCTACGGTTCGGCGGTGAACGGCACCGCCGACGAACGCTCCGATCTGGACGTCCTCTGCATCCCGAAGACGCCGCGCGGCTGGGAACTGGCGCAGACTTTTTTGCTGGACGGCGTCGGGCAGGATATGTGGTGCGCCGACTGGACGGTGCTGGAGCGGATGGCGGATTTTGACGACACGCGGCTGTCGATTCTGCTGGATTCGCAGACCGCCTACATCGGCGCGGACGAGGATTTGGCGCGGCTGAACACGCTGCGTGCGCGTGCGCGGGCGATGCTGGCGGGAGCGCCGCTGTATGACAAGACCGCCGCCCATTTGGAACGGGCGGAAGCCTGCTATGGACGGCTGTGCATCCGTTTTGACTGGACGACGGCGGGAGAACTGCTTTCCGAGGCGGCGGACGCCTGGTGCATCCTGCACCGAACCTACCTGCGCTTCGGCATCAAGCGCCTGCCCCCCAAGCTGGCTTCGCTGACCGACGGCGATTTTATGCGAAACGCCGCGTCCCTTTTATCCGATCTGCGCGCCATGCTTCCGAAGCCGTCCCATAAGCCGACGCCCGGGCTTTACGAAGAACTGGCGTCCACATGGAACAAGCTTCGCCGCGCCTGCGGGCAGGGGGATACGCCCTGCGCCCTGCTGGCGGCGTCGGGTCTGCAAAACGAGACGGGCGTCGATCTGCTGTCCGCCTTCAATCCGCGCGATCTGTCAAAGCTACGCGCCGCCGCCGATTCGACGGAAGCGGCGTATCTCGACACGCTGAACGCAAACAATATCCCGGTGAGACGATACACATCTCTGGAAAAACTTGAACAATTTTATAATAAGGAAGGTAACAACCATGTTTGACATCCGCATCGGCACACTGATCCCCGGCATGAAGGCTCCCGCCATGATGCCCCAGCTGAATTCCCAAGGCTTTGAATCCTATGAGCTGACCTTCGACGGCTGGCGCCACGAGAATATGGACTTCGCCGACCACGCCGCCCGGACGCTGGAAGCGGCGGAAGGACGCCCCATTTCCGCGCTGGGATATTACGGCAACACGCTGATGGACGCCCGCATCCGCGAGGGCGTGGAAAAGCTCATCGACAACGCACACCGCTACAACTGCAATATGGTTTCGGTGTTCGCGGGCGCTGACCCGGCAAAAAGCGTGCCGGACAACATTCCGCTGTTCCGGGAAGTGTTCGGCGAACTGACCCGCCGCGCCGAGGCGAACGGCGTGAAAATCGCCCTCGAAAATTGCGGCGACGGCTGGAAGGGCGGCTCGTACAACATCGCGTTCTGCTCCGAGGCGTGGGAGCTGCTGTTCGACGCCGTTCCAAGCGATGCGCTGGGACTGGAGTGGGAACCCTGCCACGCCATGCGGGCGCTGATTGACCCGGTGGCGCAGCTTCGCAAATGGGTGAAGAAGGTCATCCACGTCCACGGCAAGGACGGCACCATCGCGTGGGATGTCATCCGCGAACACGGCATCCGGGGCATTGTGCCTTATTTCTGGAGCCGGACGCCGGGCTTTGGCGACACGAACTGGGCGGATCTGTTCACGATTCTGCTCCAGAACGGCTACGAGGGCTTCTGCGACATCGAGGGCTACCACGACACCGTCCATTACGACGACATGGAGTGGAGCGCGCAGCTGACCGGGCTTGAGTACCTGAAGCGCTGCCGGGGCGGCGTCAATTTTTACGATGGTCCTGTGGAATACCGCGGCTATCAGGGTAAGCGCAAGAAATGAACGGACATCCTCTCCTCAAAAACAAGCTCTACCTTTACATGACCGAATTCTTTTCCGGCGTGGCGGTTATGGCGGTGGAGCTGGGCGCGAGCCGATTGCTTGCCCCCTATTTCAGCTCGTCGCAGATCGTCTGGACGATCATCATCGGCACGATCATGATCGCCATGGCGCTGGGAAACATCTGGGGCGGTCGGATCGCCGATAAGGACCCCAACCCCGACCGGCTGTATATGCGGCTCATTGTCGCCGCAATCTGGATTGGCTGCATTCCGCTGGTGGGCAAATACGTGATCATCGGCATTTCCGGGCTGCTGGTGCTGGCGGTGGACACCAATTTTCTCATCATCGCCGCCTTTGCCTCCTGCATGGTGATCTTCGTTTACCCGCTGTTTCTGCTGGGAACGGTCACGCCGTCGCTAGTCAAATACGCCATGGAATCCATGGAGGACAGCGGGCGCACCGTGGGACGGCTGGAGGCGTTCAATACGGTGGGAAGCATCCTCGGCACGTTTCTGCCCACCTTTGTGACGATTCCGGCGGTGGGAACGTCGGCGACGTTTTTGATTTTCTCGGCGGTGCTGCTGCTTTTGGGGCTGCTCTACTTCCTCACCGCAAAACGACGCCGCACCACCTGCGCCGTGGTGACGGGGGTTTACGTCCTCTGCTGTGTCTTCGGTCACGCGGACAGCTTCGCCTTCTGGGAGAAGAATCTGCTGTACGAGGGTGAATCGATTTACAACTATTTACAGGTCAAGGAGACAAATAACAGCGTGCTTCTGTCCACCAACGTGCTGTTCGGCGTGCAGTCGGTGGCGATGAAGGACGGCGGGCTGACCGGGATGTATTACGACACCGCCCTTGCCGCCCCGGTGATGGCGGGCGTCGATGACCCGGACATCCTCGTTCTGGGCATGGGAAGCGGCACTTTCGCCACCCTTTGCGCGAAGTATTTCCCCGAATCCACCGTGACGGGCGTGGAGATTGACGGGCAGATTACCAATCTCGCCCACGAATACTTTGGTCTTCCCGATTCGGTGGAGGTCGCCACCTACGACGGACGGGCATATCTGGCGGTGGACGACAACCGGTACGACGTGATCATGGTGGACGCCTATCAGGACATCACGATTCCGTTTCAAATGTCGTCCGTGGAGTTTTTCACGCTGGTGCGCGACCATCTCAAGCCGGGCGGCGTGATGGTGGTCAACCTGAATATGCACAATTCCGAGGAAGCCAGCATCAACGAATATCTATGCGATACTATCGCGTCGGTGTTCGATCACGTGCAGACCGCCGACGTGCCGGGAACCACCAATCGGGAGCTGTTCGCCGCCGTTGAACCGCTGCCCGACCTTGCGCAGGCGCTGACTAATGTGAGCGACTGGGAACTGACCGGGACGCTGTCGCGGGTTGCCGACCGGCTTATGCCTTACGAAGGCGGGGAGATGATTCTCACCGACGACAAAGCGCCGGTGGAGCTGCTTGGTATGCGGATGATCGACAGCCTGATCGAGGGCGAAATCGGCTATTACAAGGGCATTTTCGAGCGCGAAGGGCTGGACGGGCTGCTCGGGGAGCTGATGGGATAATTCAGATTTCGTATCGGCGTTTGAAAAATAAAGCGCCAAAGCAAAAGGAGGTGCTGCACGCAGGTGCAGCACCTCCAAAAATTTTTATTCCACCTTCGGCAGCTCGGTCATGCGCAGGTTCGTGCAGCCGTAGGGAATCAGCGTGAACTCGTGCGCCTCGCCGATTGCCCGGTTCGATTCGGGCAGCTCGGCGCAGTGACCGTTCGTGAAGCCCCATTCCACGGGCGCCAGCCGAACCAACACCCGGACAGGCGGATTGGCGGGGTCGAAAACGGTGTCGGTCAGCGTGAAGCTGGACGTGGCGGGCTGATCGTCGGCGAAGCCGTATGCCCATTCCGATTGGGGCGTAATATGGTAGTCGCAGTAGGGGAAGGCGCGCTCCACGCCGTTTTTCGTGTATTCCAGCCGCTGCCACTTCTCAGCGATGGGCAGCGCGAAGGTCAGCACGCCCCGTTTGACGCACCACAGCCCGGAAGGACGCTGCTCCATGTGGGTTTTCGCGAAGAATGTCACCGCGACCTTTTCGTCCGACCAGACCTTCGTAATCTCCAAAAAGCCGTCCTTCACCGAACCGTCGGCGCAGGTGACGGTGGAATCCTCCGGCACGCGGATTCGCAGCGTGAATGCCACGGGGCGCTCGGCTTTGACATGGTAGAACAGCCCGCCGCCGAAGGGATAGTGGGTATCCAGCGTGATTTCTACCGGCACGCCGTCCACATCGGTTTTCAGCGTTGACGGAACGAGCACGGCGGAGACGATGCTTCCGTCGCCGCCCCGCATCCAGGCGGACAGCGCCAGCTTCGGCCAGCCCTGTCCCATATTGGCGGTGCAGCAGCCGTAATTCGGCTCCAGCCCGAACAGGTGGGCTTCCACGCCGTTGGAGCGGAAAATCTGCTTTTCCATGGGGGTGCAGCAGACCTGATTTGCCATCTGATCGTACTGGTGCGACCACATATCCGGCGAGGTGGTGGCGGGCAGGGAATTGAACGCCAGCCGCTCCAGCCGGTCAAGCCATGTGGGATTGCCGGTGACGGAGAAAAGCTGTTCGCAGGAATACATGGTTTCCACCACGGAACAAAGCTCCGCGCCGCTGATGGGGGAGGTTCCGTGAAGATTTTCGTCGCCGTTCCAGTGTCCGGCGGGGGAACCGTGATGCTCGTCCAGCCAGGCGCAGACCCGGTCGGCGAAGTCGGCGGGGTCAAGTCCCGTGAAGCGGGAGGCGAGGGCTTCGCTCTTGATCATCATGCCCACGTTGACGATGTGGGAGTAAAAATCCCAGCCCGACGTCAGGTCGTCCAGCAGTCCGTCCTCGAAGATGGCGCGCCAGTCGAAGCCCTGTGCGCGCAGCTTCCGAGCGAGAATCAGCAGCCATTCCTCGCCGGTTTTCTCGTACAGCCAGAAGATGGCGATCAGCCCTTCGAACCAACGCGCCGCGCCCCATTCCCGCAGGGTGTAGCGGTTGATGTGTGCGCTGAACTGCTTTAAGCAGCGGGAGAGGGCGTCGGGAATCCGTTCGTCGCCGGAGCATTCGCCCCAGAGCGCCAGCACCTTGGCGATGAGCAGCACCGCCCAGGTGTCGTAGGTTGGGCGCTCTCCGTCGGTGCAGGGACAGAGCCAGCCGTCGGGGCGCTGGGAAGCGAGAATGGCGTCGATGTAGCGCTTTGCCCGAGCGATGCGGTTCTCGTCCTCCAGCAGGAAGGCGAGGGGAATGAAGCCGTCCAGCCAATAGGGCACCCGCTCCCAGCCTTCGCAGGAACCGCCGATCCATGCGCTTTCCCGAACGTCCCGCCAGACCTTATCCAGATTGCCCGCCAGACCGTCCGCCTGAATTTCCAGCTGCCGGCGCAGCCATCCCTCGGGGCGGATTTCGCGGGGGGAGAAGAATTGATATTTCAGTGGTTTGAGCATGAATAGTCCTCCGTTCATGTGATTTTGCCACCATTATACTGGAATTTCCGCCACTTGTCAAGTGGGCGGGGGAAGGTGGTCGGAATCTTGCTGTAAAAGTCGGATTTTTGCACCGCACGGCGCTTTCGTGAGCGCCGATCTGTTCACAAAAAAATTACGATTATCTCCGTTGCCCCTCTTGAAGATCGGGCGGATTTGTGATACAATAAATACAGGAACAGTGGAGAGGAGACAAAGCATGGACACGGATACCGAGTTTGCCCGACTGGTGGAGGAGTACGGCGTGGAAGCCGCCTACGACGAGGTGGTTAAGCGGCTGCTGTCCACGCGGGAACTGCTGGCCTGGATTATGAAGGGCTGCGTTGCCGAGTATAAGGGCTGCACCGTGCGGGAAATTGCCGATTGCTACATCGAGGGCGAGCCGCAGGTGTCGAGCGTGCCGGTTCGTCCGGAGGGCGAGCAGATACGCGGCTTCGATACGGCGGATAAAAGTCTCCGGGAGAAAACGGCGCTGTACGACATTTTGTTTTACGCCACGCTGCCCGGTTCCAGCGAGAGAATCGGGCTGTTCATCAACGTGGAGGCGCAGAACGACTATTATCCCGGCTATCCGCTGGTTAAGCGGGGGATATACTATTGCAGCAGACTGCTGTCCTCGCAGTTTGCAAAGGAGTTCGCGGACGGTCATTACGAGAAGCTGAAGAAGGTCTATTCGATTTGGATCTGCGCCGACGCGCCTGACTGGCGGGACAACACGATCACGCAGTATGAGCTGACCGAGAAATACCTGTTAGGTGAAGCGGGCGAGGCGCGGGAGAATTACGATCTGATGTCGGTGGTGATGATTTGCTTCAACGAGAAGCATCTTGCCGGACGGGTCGCCCAGGGGATGGAGGACGCCGATACCGCCGATTTGGTGCGGCTGCTTGGCGTGCTGCTGTCGCCGAACATGAAAAAGGAAAACAAGCGGCAGATTCTTGAGGATGACTACCGCTTCCGCATGACGAGAGATATTGAAAGTGGGGTGACGCATATGTGCAATCTCAGCAAAGGCGTGAAGAAGTATGCCCTTGAAGAGGGCATTGAGATAGGCATAGCCCAGGGCGTGGAGAAGGGCATGGCACAGGGCATCGCACAGGGCATGGAGAAGGGCATGGCACAGGGCATATTCAGCCAGGCGCGAAATACAGCGTTTCTCATGCTGGAAAACCGTATGCCGCTGTCCGACATACAGAAATACACCGGGCTTTCGCTGGACGATATCAAAAAGCTCGCGCAGGAGAAAAACCTGCAGATCACAACCGAATAATCCTCGGGGCTGCCGCTAACGCGGCAGCCCCTTCTCGCTGTTCGAATAAAATAGTATGCCACTTTCCACGCAGGTTTGTGTTAAATGTACGAACTGCAAAAAAATGAGAAAAACCTCTTGACAAATCCCCGCCGTTGTGATATCATATTACCAAGCTAATAGAAACCGATGAGTAAGAAGAGTACCCGTGAAAAGTCACCCACAGAGAGCCGCAGACAGTGCGATTGCGGCGGCGGACGATACGGCGAATGGGCTTACGAGGGCAAACTGAAGCGCTTGTTGCTTAACATTAGTTGTGGAAAGAAGTTTTGCGTAGCAAAACTTCCAAACGGCTGACGCGCAGCGGCAGACGTATGTAGGTGAGACGGGGATCGCCCGTGACAGCGAGAGATGTATAGTTGTACATCGTAAAAGAGCACGCTTATGCGTGAAATAGGGTGGCACCGCAGAGGTTTTTCACAGCCTTTGTCCCTATGTCAGGGACAAAGGCTGTTTTTGTATTTTCGAAAAGGAGGTGGGGAGAATGATCATCCTCGATTCGCGATGGCGATGGCGTGCATCAAACAATACCATCAACCATACAAATCTATTATTGAAAAGAGGAAATTATCATGAATGCACAGCTCAAGAGAGAAGTAACCACCAACACCAAGAAGGGTCTCGGCGTGTCCGATATCATTCTCATCGCCGTCCTGCTCGCAGCGGGCGCGGTTCTTAAGTATTTCGTCGGCTCGCTGATCAACATCGGCGGCATGAAGCCCAACTTTATCATCGCCATGTACTGCCTGGCTATCCTGCTCATCCGCCCGAAAATCTATGAATCTGCCATCATCGGCATCCTCGCCGGCGCGGTATGCCAGCTTTTCCCCGGCACGCCCTACATCAACTTTGGCAGCGAAATCATCGGCGCGCTGGTTATGGGTCTGCTGATTTTTGTTCCCATGAGCATCAAGGGATTCTCGCTCCAGCCTATCGTTTCCACCTTCCTTTCCACCGTCGCCAGCGGCTCCGTCTATACCATCCTGCTTTTCCTCGTTGCCAATGCCGACGCCTCCGCCATGGTCGCTTACGTGCCGATCGTCCTCTGCACCGCCACCTTCAACGCGGTCATCGTTCAGGCACTCTACATTCCACTTAAGAAGGTTCTTCACAAATGATTTCCATCAACCAACTTTCCTTCCAGTATGAGGGCGGCGTAAAACCCGCCCTCGTGGACATCACGCTGGAAATCCCCGACGGGGATTTCATCGGCATCATCGGACGCAGCGGTGCGGGGAAGTCTACCCTCACCTACGCACTGAACGGTATCGTCCCCCACTATCACAAGGGCGATTTTTACGGCTCCGTCACCGTGGACGGCATGGACACCGTCGAAACCACCCCCGAGCGTCTGGCGGAACTGGTAGGCAGCGTTCTCCAGGACACCGACGCCCAGATGATCACCTCTACCGTCATCGACGAACTGCAATATGGGTTGATCAGCTACGGCATCGACGATATCGACGGGAGGGTGGACGAAGCCCTCGCCGCCCTCGGCATCGCCGACCTTCGGGAGCGCGAAATCAACAGCCTGAGTGGCGGTCAGCGGCAGAAGGTGGCGATTGCGTCCATTTTGGCGCTGAAGCCGAAGATTTTCATCCTCGACGAGCCGACGAGCGAGCTGGACCCCGCGTCCAGCCGAATGGTCTTCGAACTGCTGCGCACCCTCAATCAAACCGGCGTGACGGTGATTGTGGTAGAGCAGAAGATTATGCAGCTCTGCGAATTCTGCGACCGGCTGATCGTGCTGGACGGCGGGGCGGTGGCCTTCGACGGCGGCGTCCGGGAGGTGCTGACCCATTCGGAGGAGCTGGAGGCCATCGGCGTCCATGTGCCGCGAATCGTGACGCTGGCGAAAACCATCGGAAGCGATAAGCTGCCGCTGAATCTTGACGAGGCCGAGGCAATGCTGCGGGAGGTGCTGGCATGATCACACTGGAAAAGGTCTGCTTTGGTTATGGTAAAAACGAAACCCTTCGCGATGTGAATCTGCACATCGGCAAGGGCGATTTCTGCGCGATCATCGGCGCCAACGGCGCGGGCAAATCCACGCTGACCCGGCTGATGCGGGGACTGCTTCGCCCCACGTCCGGGCGGGTGCTCATCGACGGGCAGGACATCGCCGCCGCGCGTCCCAGCACGCTGGCGGCGAAGATTGGCTATCTCTTTCAGAATCCCGACCGCCAGCTCTGCCGGAACACCGTTCGGGAGGAGCTGCTGTTCACCCTCCAATACGCGGGCATTCCCGCCGACCGGAGGGACGCCCTCTGCGATGCGGCGCTGGAACGCTTTTCGCTGGACGGGGACGGGGACACCGCCTGCATGAGCCGTGGTGAGCGTCAGCGAACCGCGCTGGCGTCGGCGCTGGCCGCAGAACCCCCGCTTCTGCTGCTGGACGAGCCGACCACCGGTCTTGACTACAGCGAATGCACCGCCATCATGGAGCGTATTGCCGAAATGAACGAGCGTGGCGTGACCGTGGTTATGGTCTGCCACGATATGGAGATCGTGCTGGATTTCGCCAAAACCTGCGTGGTTGTCGCCGACGGTCAGGTGCTGGGCGAGGGAACGCCCGCCGATATTTTCTATAATCAGCCGCTGCTGAAACGGGCGTCGCTGATTCCGCCCCAGCTGATCGAGCTGGCGTCCCGCTTTGGTGGCGAGGTGGGACGTCCCACCCATGCCGAGGACTTCGCCGCCATCATCCGCGAAAAGAGGTCACAAAAATGAAAGGCTTTCTTGAATACATCCCCGGCGACAGTATCCTGCACCGCCTTGACCCGCGCACCAAGCTGCTGATGCCGCTGATTCTCTGCCTTGCCTGCTTTGCGGCGGACAGCATTCTGCTGCTTTTTGTCATTCTGCTTTTTGACGTGGCGCTGGGATATCTGGGCGGCATCGGGAAGCAGACGCTGCGCACCCTTTCCAAGCTGGCGCGGATTATGCTTTTTCTGTTCGTGCTGCAAATTCTCTTCATCCAGCGGGGCGAAACGCTGATTCCGCTGATCGCCGGACTGCGCATCACCGACGAAGGTCTGCGCACCGCGGCGCTGGTTGCGCTGCGATTGATCGCCGCTACGATGCCTTTGGCTACGCTGCTTTCCCTGACCAAGCTGGACGAGCTGGCGGATTCGCTGGTGGTGCGCTGCCATGTGCCTTACAAATACGCTTACGGCGTGACCGCCGCCATCCGTTTTATCCCCGAATTTTCTCGGCAGATGAGCGAAATCATCGAAGCCCAGACTGCCCGGGGCGTGGAATTCGACACGAAGAATCCCTTCCGCCGTATCGCCATGGTAATCCCCCTTTGCGTGCCGCTGCTGATTTCGTCGGTGCGCAAAATCGACGGAACCGCCATGGCCGCCGAGCTGCGGGGCTTCAATCTGCGCGGGCGGCATAATATCCGCTGCACATCACGCTTCGGCTTATCGGACGGGGTGGGCATTCTTGTCTGCCTTGCGCTGGCTGTCGCGGGCGTGCTGCTGTGAACGAGCGTAAATTTTCTGGAATCAATGCCGGAAATCGAAAAATATCTGTAGATTCAGATAGGGCGATTGTGCTATAATGTTGACGCAAAAAATCAGAAAAGGAGATCATTCCTATGTCAACAAAACGCACAATCGCCCTGCTTTTATCGGCGCTGCTGACCGCGTCCTGCGCCGCCTGCGGCTCCGCGGATACGCCGAGCGACACCACCCCATCCGATACCACCGGTACGGATACGACGGCCGCCGACACTTCCAATATGAACTCCATCGAAGCCCGCAGACTGGTGGACGACGAACTGCCGGACAAGAATTACAACGGCGACGAGTTCGTCATCGTCATTGATGATTACGCCGAGGAGTTCACCATCTGCGACGAACAGACCGGCGACGTGGTGGACGATGCAGTCTACAGCCGCAATCGCGACATCGAGGATCGCTTCAACATCAAACTGGTGGCGTCGAGCCGTTCCTATGAGGAGAATCCCGGCTACATCACCAACTCCATTCAGGCGGGCGACGACGAGATTGACCTGATCTGCACCCATGTGGTCTACGCCGGCAAGATGCTGACCAGCGATTTCTTCCGAAACTGGTACGACATCGAGTATGTGGACTTCGACAAGCCCTGGTGGGCGCCTTCGACCAGCGAGGATTTAAGCTATAACGACGTCTGCATCCTCGCCGTGGGTGACTTTGCCATGACCGCCATTGCCCGCACCTACTGCGTATTCTACAACAAAAATCTGGCGGAGGATTATCAGCTGGGCGACATCTACGGTTTGGTCAACGACGGCGAATGGACGGTGGAGAAGGCCATCGCCCTGACCAAGGACGTGTACACCGACCTCGACAACGACGGCAGCAGGAGCGACGGCGATTTCTACGGTTATGCTTCCGACAGCAAGTCTAACATTAACGCCTATCTGTGGGCGTTCGACAACCCGGTTATCCGGAAGAATGGCACAGGCGAGCTGGAGCTTGTCTTCCACACCGAGAAGGTGAGCGACATTGTGACCACCCTCTGCTCCATGTTCAACGATAACGAGGGCATCGTCATGAAGAACGACTGGGATTACGGTGTCGATCTGTTCAGCCAGAGCCAGTCGATCTTCGCCAACGGTCAGCTGACCCATGCCGCCAGCGTTCTGCGCAATATGGAAGACGATTACGGCATCATTCCGCTGCCAAAGTGGGATGAGGCGCAGAAGAATTACTATACGATGGTGGACGGCGGACACAGCATTCTGGCTGTGCCGGTGACGGTGGCTGACACCGAGCGGGTGGGTATCATCACCGAGGCGCTGAACGCCGAAAGCTACAAGACGGTGGTTCCCGCCTACTACGAGACGGCGTTGAAGGCGAAATACGCCCGCGACGACGAAACCATCGCCATGCTCGACCTGATCATGGACAGCCGCATCTTCGACATGGGCTATGTTTACGACGCATGGAAGGGCGCGTCCTTCCTCCTGCAGGAGCTGGTCGCGGCGAACAATACCAACTTCGAGTCCACCTGGGCAAGCAAGGAAAGTTCGATTACCGAGCATTATCAGACGGTCATCGATTATTTTGTGAATTTCGGCGAATAAAAGCTCGCGGGGCTGCTGCACCTCAGTGCAGCAGCCCCGTCTTGCCGGAGGGCAATGCTTTTACGGTTCGGCGATCAGCAGCCGAAGCCGTGTATCTGGGCGGACACAGATTTCCCCCCGTCCGGCGGGCAGAAACAGCCCATCCCCCGCGCGAATTTCCACGCTTCCATCCCGTCCGCCATGCTGCCGCTTCCATCGATGGCAACGGCGACAGCGGGCGAATCCGACGGCGGCAGCGTTAGCGGGCGGGACGCGATCAGCTCGTTCATGCGGAATTTGTCGGTCAGCGAGCGGTCGATCACCGGAAAAAGGGCGTTTTCCACAGCCTTCGGACGGCGGTGGAACCGTCGGCGGAGGGTGTCTTCATCGAAGCCCTCGTAGACAAAGCAGTCGAACATCCGCTCAAAGCCCAGCCCGCCGTGAAGCCTTCCCTCGGCGATGACCCGTCCGCTGGGCGTAATCCGTTCCGGCACCACCATCAGGTCTGTAGGGAGCGACGCCATGCGACCTACGGTCGCTTTGTCGCTCCGCCCCCCTTTTTGTGAGGACTTTACCTCTGTAACCGACACGCCGCGCCAAAATCCAACTAAAACCTTCCCCCACCTCTTGCATTATACCTCAAAATATGCTATAATACAAGTATCAATCCCGCCCAATTTGGTGAGCGATTCCGCACAACGAAGTGAGCCTATGCCAACCATCTACGGCGCGCCGTCCACGGGCGTGCCAAACCGTCCATCGGCTGGAAGCCCTGTCCGACGATTCTCTGATTCTTAAAATCATCCTCCGCCGCTCGGATTTCGACGACATCTACAAGCATTTGCTGCGCGCCGACTGCCTGCTTACCGAATTTTTCTCCAGCGCCATGGGCGGGGACGGCGGCTGGCTGCGATTCGACGCCGGGGACGATCCCGCCCTCGCCGACATTCTGCTGCGAATGCGCTATCACGAGGTGCGCGCCGCTCTCACCGACAACGTGATGGAGGAAGCACTGCTGATGCAGCTTTTCTGCCGCCTTGTCACCGATCATGCGCAGAACGCCAGCGCATCCTTTGGCAGCGATGGGGCGGGGAAGATTCTGCTGTACATCGGTGAGCATTTCCGCACTGTCACCCTGAAGGAGCTGACCGGGCGCTTCCACTTCACCGGGGACTATATTTCCCGGATTGTGCGCCGGGCGTCGGGCAGGTCGGCGACGGAACTGATCGCCAGCCTGAAAATCGAACACGCCTGCCGACTGCTGGCTTCCACCGATCTGCCAGTGCAGGAAATCTGGCAGGACAGCGGCTTTGGCTGCAAGGAATTCTTCCATAAAAAATGCCGCGAGACCACCGGCATGACGCCGATGGCATGGCGGAAAATGGCAAAAAGTAAAACGGATGCGTGAGCATCCGTTTTACTTATGCTTCTTTCCCACGGCGCGCGAGGCGATGTAGGCAATGACCAGACTGAGCGCCATAATCGCCACGGCAATGGCGGAGCTGTCGGCGGTGGGCGCGGCGATCTCAGTAAGGGCTGTATACAGATTCATGAAATCACTTCCTGCGATGGATTCTGCTATCATCATACCACATTCCCGCGCGAAAATCAAGGCGGAGGATGTTAATTTTTATACCATGTTCGCCAGCCGGAACGCCGTCGGCGACTGCCCAACCTCCTTGCGGAAGCTGTTTGAGAAATAATATTCGCTGGAATATCCGCACAGCGCCGCGATTTCGCCGATCGACCGCCCGCCTTCACGGAGAAGCAGCTTCGCCCGGGCGATGCGCAGATCGATCAGGCAGCGGTTCGGCGTCATGCCCGCCGCCTTCGTGAAGCGGCGGATGAAGCTTACCGGCGTGAAGCCGAATCGGGCGGACAACTCTTGCATGATTAATTTTTCCTGAATGTGGATGTTCATGTAGTCGATGGCTTCCCGGATAATGGGATCGTCGATGGCGCGCTCCCGGGTCAGCAGCCCACATTGATCGAGCAGAGCAAACCACACGTCCAGCAGAAAATGCCGCTCGGCGGGAGCGAAGGACTGACCGACATGACCGCGACCATGGGAAAAATCCGCCGCCAGCCGTTCCCGCTGTGCTATTCGGACGCACACGGGAAGCTCAACCTTCGCCCCCTCCGGAAGCCCCAGACGAAGCACGTGCAGCGTCACCGGCTCAATCACCCGTCGGTGGAAAACTTCCCCCGGCGGGCAGACCACCATGTCCCCGCCTTCCGCCGTTCCCGACTGCCCGCCGATTTCCCAGAAATAGCGCCCTTCCTCCAGATAAAAGAGCACCAGGCAGTCGAACCGTTCCGATTCGAAATCGAACGCACCCTTGCGGACAAATCCGGCGTACAGAAGTAAATCCGGCTCAAACGATGTTAATGTGGTCGGCATTAGCGGCACCTCCGGGGTGAAATTTTTCTTAAAAGTTAGTATAACATATTGTATTGCGTTTGTCAATGGGGGGTGGTATAATTTATAAAGTAGTTGGATGGGGGATGTGTCCAAGATGAAGTTTGTGCGGGAGGGGCGGCGGCCGACACGACAAAGCGACCATAGGTCGCATGGCGTCGTTCCCTACGGACGGACAGGCAAACACACGCTGGATAGCAAAAATCCAAACAAATCTGCACAGCCTAAGCCGACGTAATGGTGCGAGGCCATGCGACCTACGGTCGCTTGGGAGTCGGCGCATCTCTGTAGTCCTAACGCTTCGCACAGACGAACGTTCGCACAAATTAAATTAGTATCGCTATGTTCGCTGTCGCGAACATAGAAAATAATTGTATAAAGCTTTTGCGGAGCCTTTTCTACGCCCTCGCAGGGCGAGGGCATGAAAAGCGACCGTAACTCTTTACTATCAAGTCTGAATCTCAATCATTTAACAATAACCAAAGGAGAACTAACTCATGCGCTATCTAAAAGAAACCTTAACCACCCCAGTCGCCGGGGAATATGACGTAATCGTTGTCGGCGGAGGACCGGCGGGTGCGTGCGCGGGGATCGCGGCGGCGCGGGCTGGCGCGAGAACGCTGGTTGTCGAGAAGATGCTGTATCTGGGCGGAATGTGGACGGGCGGACTTGTGAATCCGCTGTTCGATTATGCGCAGAAGAAGGGCATTCTCGGGGAGCTGATCGGGGATTTGAAGAAGCGGAATTCGTGGGGCGGATTCTGGAAAATGTGCTTCGGATACGAGAATATGAAGGAGCTGCTGGAATCGAAGCTGCTGGATGCAGGCGGAGAGGTGCTCTATCAGACGATGTTCTGCCGGACGATTGTCGAGGATGGGCGGGTTTGCGGCGTCGTCTGCGAGAATATGGATGGACGGCGGGCGTTCATGGGGAAGGTCGTTATCGACTGTACCGGCGACGCCAACGTCGCCCACAGCGCGGGGCTGCCGACCTTTGTGGGACGGGAGGGCGACGGGCTGTGTCAGGCGATGACCCTCATGTTTACCATCGGAAACGTGGACTTTTTGCAGGATAAAGCCAACGAGCTGTTCGATATGGTCGAGGAAGCAAACGCCGTGGAGGATACCGGCTATCGTTTGCCCTTCACGAAGCCGTTCATCATCCAGATTCCAAACACCCGCCACGCCGTCGTGCAGCTTACCCATATGCGCGGCTACGATCCCACTTCGGCGTCCGATCTCACAAAAGCCGCCATCGAGGGACGGCGGCAGGCGATGGAGGTGGTGAACTTCCTCAAAGCCCGCGTCGAGCGCTTCCGGGATATCGAGCTGCTGGAAACCGCGCCGCTGCTGGGCGTGCGCGAATCCAGACGAATCGCCGGCGAATATACCATCGACCGGAACGATCTCATCGACGGCGGACGCCACGAGGACGACATCACCACCGCCAGCTTCGGTGTGGATATTCACGATCCCTCCAGCACGAATCAGAAGTGCTACGGCGTCAAGCGCTACGGCATCCCTTACCGCTCGCTGATTCCGAAGGGCATCGAAGGTCTGCTGGTGGCGGGACGCTGCATCTCCGGCACCAGCGAAGCCATGGCGTCCTACCGCGTCACCGGCAACTGCGCCGCCATGGGCGAAGCCGCAGGAGCCGCTGCCGCCGAAGCCGCCATGCAGGGCATCGGCGTGCGCGACGTGAAAATCGGCGATATCGTGAAGCATATCGACGGCGGAATATAATAACAAAACGAGGCTGTTGCACTAAGGTGCAACAGCCTCAATACTCATTTTCCATCGATGAGCGCCTGCACCGTCCAGCTGCCGATGGGCGGATGGGCGGGATGGGTCTCGTTGAAGGATTTCACCAGCTCGTCGGGCGTCAGACCGGAATGGGCGGCGATGTGTTCCTCGATGTTTCGCACATCGTTCAGGCACTCGGTGAGGTAGACCTCCACCGCCGCCCGACCTTTGGCAATCGCGCCCAGCGGCACATATTCGTGGGCGGCGACGATGTTGTCGAACTCCATCGTGCGCAGACGGGCGATGGTCTGGCGATAGAGCGACGGAAAGCCCAGCCCCGTTCCCCAGCGGCTGACGCCTCCAAGCTGGAGCGAATCGAAGGTGAGCAGCGTCATGGTGCGCTCATCCAGCAGCCCCAGCGAATGGTCGGTGTGCCCGGGAAGATTCAGCACGCGCAGGCATCCCGCCAGCGTATCGCCGTCGTGCAGCAGACGATGACCGGGATAGCGGGCGATGGGCGCTTCCTCCAGCATACAAACCTGCGCGCCGGGAAGCCCCGCCGCCACATAAGGCAGTCCCCCCACATGATCGCTGTGGTCGTGGGAAACGGCAATCCAGCGCACGTTCGCGCCGAAATCCACCAGGGCGGGAAGAATGTGATCGGATGCGTCCGACTCGGTGGTGGCGCAGTCCAGCAGCGCGTCGCCCTCGGAGGTGCGGACGAGGAAAACGCTGGTGAAATTGTCCGCGAAGGGCACCTTCAGACGGTAAATGTGATCGAAAAGAAGCTCAAAGCGATTCATTGTCCGCCTTCTTTTCTGCCATGCTCGATCAGAGCGCCGCTGCCGCGTTCCACGGCAACCACGCCGGTGCGGCACATCTCAATGATGCCGTAGGGCGCGACGAATTCGATGAAGGCGTCGATTTTGGAGCTTTGCCCGGTCATTTCGATGCAAAGCTCGTCGGGCGTGAAGTCCACAACCTTGCAGCGGAAGACGTTCACCGCGTCCAGAATCTCGCCCCGGGTAGCGCCGGTCGCCCGCAGCTTGATAAGCATCAGCTCGCGGATGACGGTGGATTCGGGGGGCATGACGTCGATTTCCACGACCTCCTGCAGCTTGCACAGCTGGCGGATGATCTGGGTTTTGGTGGCGTCGTCGGCGGTGGAGGTAATGGTGATGCGGGAGCGCGCGTGATTCTCCGTCTCGCCCACGGTTAGGCTGTCGATGTTGAAGCCGCGTCTGGCGAACAGGCTTGTCACCCGCATCAGCACGCCGTGTTTGTTTTCCACAAGCACGCCCACCACGAATTTACTTTGATTTTCTTCCATAACTATATCATTCTCCTGAATGGTTTTCTAACAGTATATCACACTTCAGGCGGTTTGTCAAGGGCGAATGAAACGCAGGGCGAAGACAAGCTTCCACCCTGCGTCCTGTTATTTATTCTCCTCCAGCGCTTCCAGCACCGACTGGAGATTGGCTTCCACCGACTCCTTCGCCGAAGCCACCGTGGAGGCGGCGCCGCTGGCATTGCCGGCGTCGGCCGTGACCAGCTTCTTCAGCGAGTTGGACAGGGCGGTGGTGATGTTGTACACGCCCGTACATTCGATGCCTCGGGTTTCGCGGACGATTTTCAGCATATCGATGGAATCCTCGTTGCGCAGACCCTTCTGAGATACCGTCACATCGTAGTAGACCGGCAGCACGTCGTTGTAGCTTTCCCAGGTCAGCGCGTCCAGAATCGTGCCTGCCCGGGAGGTGTCGGTCTGGGTCTTGGGAATGACGAGAAATTCGGAGATGGGGTTGGTTAGCGTGTAGTATTCCTCCTGATTTTCGTCATACTTGGGCATGGGCAGCAGACCGAAGGTGGACTCCATGTCCCGCTCCTCCAGCGTAGCCTTCAGCTCGCAGGTCAGGAAGAGCGCCCGATCTGCGGCAAATGCGGAGAGATAGCCATCCGGTACGGTTCGATCACCGTTGCCGAAGTAGACCTTTCCGTCGGTGATGGTGCAGATCGCCGCCAGCTTATCCAGCGTGGAATAGAGCCGCTCGCTCTCCAGCGTGAGCTGGATATTGCCCGATTTGTCAGTTTCGTAGTAGCGGCAGCCCGCCGAGTAGAGGAAGCCGTTTGGGGAGTCGTGGTGTCCGGCAATGCCGTAGACCGCCTTGCCGCCCACGCTGAAAGCGAAGGATTCGTCGCCGTTCAGGCTTACGGCGGCGGTGACGTACTCGTTGAATTTATCCAACGTCCACTTGCCGTCACGCACCAGCTGGTAGGGGTACTCCATTTTGTAGTCGTCCATCATGTCCTGATTAAAGAGCAGCACCCAAGACAGGTCGAGGGACATGAAGTTCAGCGGTCCGGACGCCATATACAGCGTGTCATTGATGGTAAGCTCGTTGTTGATGATCGTGTCCCAGTAATCCTCGTGAACCTTCAGTTCGGGGATGTTCAGCAGGTTGAGCACATATCCGTCGGTGACAACGGAGGATTTGAAGTTCAGGGGCAGATAAGCGGCGTCGTAAGCGTCATCTCCCGCCATGACTGACTGAATAAGCTGGTCGCAGGCGGCGATCTGCTGGGTGCCCCATGTGGTGCCGCCGTCGAACTGGATTTCCTTCAGATTGAAGTTCAGCGCTTCCTCCACCCGGCGGTTGCGCAGATAGACCGCGTCGTCCAGCGCCTCACCGGTCTGCTCGGCGAAGTCGAGGCGGAGGTAGCAGCCAAACTGGGTGTCCAGATTCAGCACCTTGAACTCATAGCCGCCGTAATCCTTTCCGCCATAGTCATAACCAGCGTCGGCGGCGATGGTGGAATCGGGCTGGGCGGTGGTGTCGGATGTGGTCACAGCGGGAGTGCCGCCGCAGGAGATCAGACCGGCGCTTATGGTGCAGACGAGGATGGCTGCGAGGGTGCGGATGGTATTCTTCATGGGGAATGCTCCTTTCGTATTTTTTTGCGCTATCATTATAGCATAAAAAAGCGCAAAATGAAAGGAATATTTTTGCATATAGTGTTCCTGTATTTGCATCACCCTTGACAAAACCGCTTGTTTTGGTTAAAATAGTAGTACAATCATTTTCTCTGCCGTGGAGGAGCTGTCCGTGTACGAAACATTTCATAATAAAGAGTTCATGCGCCGCCCGGTCAAGGCGTCCATCGCCGAGGATGATCCTGCCAGCGGTCGGCGCAGCAAATGGTTTGTCTGCGACCCGCATACTTCCTTTGTGCGCTGCTATCAGCGGCACAATCACGAGGGACTGGAGCTGATCCGCCTCTGCGCGGGAAGGCTCACCATGTGCATCGGCGGGCGAACCTATGAGATGCATCCGGGGGATATCGCGGTCGCCAATCCGTACATGGATCATATCAGTACTTACGAGCGTGGGGAACGGATGGTCTACCACTGCTTCCAGTTCGACCTGCGTCAGTTCATCGCCGCCGGGGAGACCAGCGCGGCGAAGGATTTCAGCCGCTTCCTCAGCGGCGAACTGTTCATGGCGGAATTCCTGCCCGCCGCAACACCTGCCGCAGAGACGCTGAACAAGGAACTGGACGAATTGTATACGCTGTATAAACAGTCGGATGATTCGCTGATCAGCGACTGCCTGCTGATGGGGAAATCCTATCAGGTGCTGGCGCTGCTGGTGGGCGCGCCCTGGCAGGGAGAGCCGCTGAAGCCGGCGGGGAAGCGGGATCTGTCCTTTACGCGCCGGGTGGCGGATTATGTCTGCGAGCATTACCGGGAGCCGATCTCCACCTCCACCGCCTGCGAGGCGCTGTCTTACAATATCAATCATTTCTGCCGTCTGTTCCACGCCAACTTCGGCAGCAGCTTCAGCCTGTATCTATGTGAATACCGCGTCCAGCAGGCGGTGCTCCACTATCGCAGCAGCAATCTTTCCATCAGCGAAATTGCCCAGGCGGTGGGGTTCAACGATTACGGCTATTTTGCCCGCTCCTTCCGCAAATACGTGGGCTTCTCCCCCGCCGCCTATTTCCGGAGCAGATAACACAAGGAACCCGCCCGCAGCTTATAAAGCCGCGGGCGGTTTTTTATGCGGTTACTTCTCAATCGCCGCTTTGATGAATTCCACAAACAGCGGGTGCGGATGGTTGGGACGGCTGCGCAGCTCGGGATGGAACTGCACGCCGAGGAACCAGCGCTTGCCGGGGATTTCCGCGATTTCGCAGAGGCGTCCGTCGGGGGAAAGCCCGCTGAACACCACGCCCGCGTCGGAAAGACGGGGACGGAAGGCGTTGTTCACCTCGTAACGGTGGCGGTGGCGCTCGGAAATCGCGTCGCTCTTGTAGGCTTCCCACGCCTTAGTGCCGGGCAGAATGTGGCAGGGGTAAAGTCCCAGCCGCATGGTGCCGCCCTTCTGATCGATGTTCTTCTGATCGGGCATGATGTCGATAACCGGGTAGTCCAACTCCTTCTGGAATTCCGCCGAATTGGCGTCCGTCATCCCGGCAAGATGCCGCGCCGCTTCGATGACGATCATCTGCATACCAAGGCAGATGCCGAAGCAGGGAATGTCATTCTCCCGCGCCCAGCGGATGGCGGCGATCATTCCCTCGATGCCCCGGTCGCCGAAGCCGCCGGGCACGATAATGCCGTCGCAGTCGGAAAGGGCATCCCCCGCGTTTTCGTCGGTCAGGTCGCCGGAATGAACCCACTTGATCTCCACCTCGGCGCCGTTGGCATAGCCGCCGTGGGTCAGAGCCTCCGCCACAGACAGATAAGCATCGTGCAGTTCCACATACTTGCCCACGAGGGCGATTTTGACCTTTTTGTCCGCGTTCTTCATGCGGTCAAGCATTGCCTGCCAGTCAGACAGATCGGGCTTGTCCTCGAAGCCGAAGCGCTCGCATACGCAGCGTCCCAGCCCCTCCCGCTCCAGCAGCATGGGCACTTCATAAATGCTGTCCGCCGTCAGATTCTGAATGACGCATTCACGTCTGACGTTGCAGAAAAGCGCCAGCTTGTTTTTAATATCCTCCGGCAGCTCGATTTCCGTGCGGCAGACGAGGATGTCCGGCTGAATGCCGATGGAAAGCAGCTCCTTCACGCTGTGCTGGGTGGGCTTGGATTTCAGCTCCCGCGAGCCGGAGATGAAGGGAACCAGCGTGACATGGATGAACAGGCAGTTGTCCCGCCCAACCTCGTTCTGCACCTGTCGAATCGCTTCCAGGAAAGGCTGGGACTCGATATCGCCCACGGTGCCGCCGATTTCGGTGATCAGCACGTCGCAGTCGGGATCGGTTTTCGCCACGATGTAAACGTTATCCTTGATTTCGTTGGTGATATGAGGAATGATCTGCACCGTGCCGCCCAGATAATCGCCCCGTCGTTCCTTTGACAGCACGGACCAGAAAATCCGCCCGTTGGTAATATTGGAGTGCTGGGAAAGCGATTCGTCGGTGAAGCGCTCGTAGTGACCCAAGTCAAGGTCGGTTTCCGCGCCGTCGTCGGTGACGAAGACTTCGCCGTGCTGGTAGGGGCTCATGGTGCCCGGGTCGATGTTCAGATAGGGGTCGAATTTCTGGTTCTTGACGCGCAGACCGCGGGCTTTGAGCATCCGTCCCAAGGATGCCGCCGTAATGCCCTTGCCCAGACCGCTGACAACGCCGCCGGTAATAAAGATATACTTCATGTGATCTATCCTCCGTTTTGGTTTAGTATTTCACATTTAATATAATTATAACCTTTTTCTTCTATTTTGTCAATCGCACATTTCCATAATAATTTACAAAATCAACTTGTCTGTTTCGGTCTGTTGTGATAGAATAATAGTAAGTGATTTACAGCAACGCAACGAGAGGTGGAGATATGTTTCAAAAACTCCTTCCAACGAAGGTTTTACCGGATATTTACTCGCTCACGCCCGAATTCCTCGGGCAATATAACATCAAAGCGCTGATTCTTGACATCGACAATACGCTGGTAACATACGACGATCCTAAGCCCACGCTCACCGTCGCAAAATGGCTGGACGAGCTGCACGCCGCCGGAATTGCCACCGCCTTTGTGTCCAACAACCACGAGGAACGGGTGGCGTCCTTCTGCGAGGGGCTGGGCTGTTATTTCCACGCCGACGCGGGGAAGCCTTCCCGCCGCTTTTTGCGCGAAGCCATGGCGCACATGGGCACGGACGTGACTAACACCGCGTCCGTGGGCGATCAGCTGTTCACCGATGTGTGGGCGGCGGGACGCGCGGGGATGAAAGCCTTCTACGTACCGCCGATCAAAGACAAAAAAACATTATTTTTCCGCGCAAAGCGTGCATTGGAAAAGCCGCTGCTGCGGATATACTATAGCAAGGAGAAACAATGATGAGAAGAGCTGACAGAGAACGCGACTTTGACTTCGCCGCCCAGGTCGTTAAGGAATCCGATTACGCCACCGTTTCCTTCACCGGAGACGCCTACGCCGTCCCGTTCACGCCCCTGTGGCACGACGGCGCCATCTATATGCACTGCGCCAACGAGGGCGAAAAGCTGGAGCGCATCAAAGCGAACCCCCGCGTCTGCATCAGCGCGGTATCGCAGGCCGTTGCCAAGCCGGGCAAATTTGGGCTGGACTACAAATCCGCGATTTTCTTTGCCGACGCGAAGATTGTCACCGACCCGGACGAGAAGATGAAGGTTCTCGTTGCCATTGCCGCCCGCCACGCGCCCACGCTGCCTGACCGCATGGAGAAGTATGCACGCGGGCTGTTCGATCGCGCGACGCTGGTGCGGTTTGAGATTGTTTCCGGCACGGGCAAGCAATGCGTGATTAAGTGAGAGGGAAGATTGGCGAAATATCGTGCGGATGTGGTCGGCGACAACGCGACCGTAGGTCGCATGGCGACAGGCCGACCATAGGTTAGTTGGATTTGGGATATGTTCAACTTTTATTCCAAACAAATCTGCACATTCTAAGCCGACGTAATGGAGAGGAACCAAGCGACCTACGGTCGCTTGGGAGTCGGCGCATCCCTGTAGCCCAAGCGATTAGCACAGACGAACGTTCGCACAAATTGTATTAGTATCGCTATGTTCGCTGTCGCGAACATAAAAAATAATTGTATAAAGCTTTTGCGGAGCCTTTTCTACGCCCTCGCAGGGCGAGGGCATGAAAAGCGACCGTAACCCCTTAACAAACAAATCTGAAGCACTCCATTCGGAGTGCACCAAAAACAAACTAATTTCAGGAGACTGACATGAACCAATTATATGCACTTACGCAATTTCTGGCGAAGACGATGTTTAAGAAGGATTCGCCGATTATACCGGATAATGCGTTTCCGCCGCAGAGTGCGCCGGGGATTGTGTTGACCAGGATTCGCCAGCTGACGGCGGAAGGGAAGATCAACACGGCGGAGAATTTTCTGTTTGATGCGTTTGACAAGAAGCAGCCGGTTTTTGCGGCCATTGGGCTGGAGTTTTACGCCAGGGTGTCGGAGATGGACGACGCGGCGCTGGAGGCGGCTGATTTTTCCAGAGAGGAAATTCAGGAGGGCATTCGGGATATGCTCAATTTTTATGGTGTGAAGATTCAGGTGCGCAAAAATCCGAACGCGCCTGTTCCGCCGAACGCGCCCGTTAATGTGATGGCGGACAAGCCGAAAGGCGGCGCGAAATGAAACCATTGAAATTAGCTGTTCTTGGCTCACCCATTGCGCACAGCCGTTCGCCGCAGCTGCAAGGCGTTTTCGCCGATTGCTGCGGCATGGAGGGCTTCTCCTACGAGCGGATTGAAACCACCCGCGAGACTTTGCTTCCCACGGTTCGCCGCCTTGTGACCGAGGGCTACGACGGCTTCAACTGCACCATGCCGCTGAAGACGGACATGGCGCTGCTGGCCGATGAAATCGGCGGGGAAGCGCGGATTCTCTGCTCGGCGAACACTGTCGCCGTCCGGGGAGGGAAGCTCTACGCCGATACCACCGACGGCGGGGGCATTCTGCTGACCGTTCGGCGGGGGCTGACTTCTCCCGGGGATACCCAGAACGTCACGCCCGCGTCGGTGATTGCGGGGAAGCGGGTGCTGCTTCTGGGAGCGGGCGGGGCGGCACGTTCCACGGCGCTGTCGCTGGCGCTGGCGGGCGCGAAGCTGACGATTCTGAACCGCACGCCCGGCTCGGCGCTGGCGCTGGGACGGATGCTGTCCGGTTGCGGCTGCGGGGACGTGACCTGCGGCGCGCTGACCGCCGAATCCATGCGCGAAGCGGCGGTCGGGACGGACATCCTGATCAACTGCACCGCCGCGGGCATGATCGGGCAGGAAGATTTCATTTCGCTGGATTTTGTGGACGCGCTGCCCGAGGGGGCGCTGGTCATCGACGCGGTGTACAATCCGCTGGAGACGGCGCTGCTTCGACGTGCCGTGACGCGGGGGCTGCCGGTTATGAGCGGTCTGTGGATGCTGATTTATCAGGGCGCGCTGGCCTTCGAGAAATGGTCGGGCTGGCTTCCGGACGAGACCGCCTGCGCCAAGGCGTTTGAGACGATAAAATGAAAGGATACTGCATATGAGAGCAACATTTGGCACGGCGGGCAACGCCGAAAGCTTCGCCGAGGAAGGGTTCAAGCATACCTATCAGGCGCCCGCGTGGCTGTCCGGACGGGGGCTGGACGCCTACGAATATCAGGCGGGACACGGCTTGACGGCGGGCGAAGCCGCCCTGCGCAAGGTTGGCGAGGAAGCGAAAAAACACGGCATCCTGCTGAGCCTGCACACGCCGTACTTCATCTCGCTGTCCAGCGTTGAGCCGGAAAAGCGGCTCAACAGCGTGGAATACATCAAAAAAAGCATCTGGGCGGCGGAATGCCTGGGCGCGGACACCATCGTCGTCCATACCGGCAGCGCCGCCAAAATCACCCGCGCGCAGGCCATGGACTACGCCGCCGACACGCTGACCAAGCTGCTGGAATCCACCGACACCACGGTGCGCATCGGGCTTGAAACCATGGGCAAGCTGAATCAGCTTGGCACGCTGGACGAGGTTCTGACCCTTTGTAAGCTCTCGCCCCGGCTTTACCCGGTGGTGGACTTCGGACATCTGAACTGCCGGGGACGTTCGCTGAGCGGCGTCTTCGACGAGCAGGACGAAACTCCCACCGGTGGCGTTTTCGTCACCGTGGACGATTACCGCGCCGTCTTCGATAAGATTGCGAACCGCCTTGGCGACGAGTACGCACGCACGCTTCACTGCCACTTTTCGAAGATCGAGTACACCAAGCAGGGCGAGAAAAAGCACGTCAACTTCGCCGACGAGGGCTACGAGCTCCCTTTGAGCCGCTGATGGAAGCCATCATAAAGGAAGACGTGGCGCCGCGCATTATCAGCGAATCGGCGGGACATCAGGCCGAGGACGCGGCGGCTATGAAAGCATATTATATGGAAAGGAAAAATTCATGAACATTCTGATCATCAACGGACCCAACCTGAACCTGCTGGGCGAGCGTGAGCCGGGCTATTACGGCAGCGACACGCTGGCATCCATCAACGCCGGGCTGGAGGAAGAAGCGAAAAAGCTGGGCGCGACGCTGGAATTCTACCAGTCCAATCACGAGGGTGCGATCATCGACCGCCTTCACGCCGCACGCAAAAACGCGAACGGCAACATCGACGCCATCGTGCTCAACGCCGGGGCGTACACCCACTATTCCTACGCCATCCGCGACGCCATCGCCGCCATAAAGCTGCCAGTGGTGGAGGTTCACCTGTCCAATATCCATGCCCGGGACGCCTTCCGCGAGACTTCGGTCATCGCTCCCGTCTGCGTGGGACAGATCAGCGGCTTCGGCTCCTACAGCTACACGCTGGGGCTTTACGCTGCGGTCAACGCGGTAAATAAAACGGCAAAATGAGCAAATACATCTTCCTTGATATCGACGGCACGCTGGTGGACTTTGACAACACCATGCCGGATTCCGCGCGGGAGGCGCTGCTGGCTGCGCAGAAAAATGGACATAAGATTTTTCTCTGCACCGGACGGCTGTCCGCGCAGATTTACCCGTGGCTGCTGGAGGCGATCCCCTTCGATGGCATCATCAGCTCATCGGGCGCGAACGTGATCTGCGGCGGAAAATCCGTGTGGAACGCCCACATCCCGCCGGAAAAGATGGTGCTGCTGGCAAAGAAGCTGCGCGAACACGGCGCGATTTATTGCTGTCACACCAACGAGCACATTCTGACGCGCTGGCTTCCGGAGGTTTACGAAATCTTCATGGCGAAGGGGCTGACGAAGGAGGAGATTGACCCGCTGTTCTGCATGGCGCAGGATATCGACGTGACCGCCGAAGCGGCGAAGGGCGTGGATCTTGGCATCGAGAAGGCGGTTTACTATCACGCCGACCTGCCGCTGGATGGGATGCGGAAGGCGTTGGCGCCGGACTTCATCATCGACGGCTACAGCTACGGCGGTCTGCCGGACACCTGCGGCGAGATTACGCTGGCAGGCGTGTCGAAGGCGCGGGGCATCGAGGAGCTGACGAAGGTTCTGGGCATCGCCACGGGCAATGCCCCAGGCATTGCCCGTGCTGACACCATCGCCGTGGGCGATGGCAGCAACGACCTGGCGATGGTACGCTGGTGCGGCGTTGGCGTTGCCATGGGCAACGCCTCGGACGAGCTGAAAGCGGCGGCTGATCTTGTCACGTCCCCGCTTCGCGAGGACGGCATCGCCCGCGCGTTCCATCGGCTGGGGCTGGTGTGAACGATACAAACATAACCTATTATTATTA
>JAFUQU010000026.1 GCA_017472255.1 Clostridia bacterium
AAAACACGAAATTCGCCTGAAAGCCTTGTATTTCAAGGGATTCAGGGACATGGCATAACATCGCAGCATAGCATGGATCAGACGATTTTTAGTGCTCCTAAGCGGTAGGCCTTGGGTTCGAATCCCGATAGGCGCGCCATAACGCCGCAGATGATTTCATCTGCGGCGTTTTTGTATGCTTATTATCCGTTGAAGGCTTCCATCCATGCCCGGGCGATCAGCTCGTGGCCCATCGACGTGGGATGCACGCCGTCAAACAGCCAGTAGGCGGGCTCGGCCTTCTGGCAGGCCTCGTCGAAGCGCGCCTGAAGCGGCACAAAGGCAGCGCCGTGCTTTTCGGCCACGCGCTTGGCAGCGGCAGCGCGCAGGGGCACTTCGTCGCGGAAGTATTCCCAGCGGCCGGGCACTTCGTCGGTGCTTTCGGTAGCCGAGCCGGGCAGTACGAACGGCTCCAGAATGATCAGACGGATGCCGGGGAGCGCGGCCTTGACTTCGCTCAGCAGCAGGTCGTAGACCATCTCGAATTTTTGGGCGTCCACGCCGTTTCCGTTGCCGATTTCGTGCCATACGTCGTTGACGCCGATGAGGATGCTCAGCACGTCGGGTTTCAGATTGATCAGATCGATCTTCATGCGGGCGTAGAGATCCACGATGCGGTTGCCGGAGATGCCGCGGTTGAGGAAGCGGTACTCGCCGGGCGCGTCATAGCCCAGACGGCCGCTTACCAGCGTGGGATAGCCGTTTCCGGGGAACATTTCGTTGTCGCGTGCGCGCAGGGCGTCGGTGATGGAGTCGCCCTGAAACAGAATCAGTTTGCTCATGGTGGTTTCGCTCCTTATATGCGATTGGTACTGATAGAATTCGAGTCCCGGCGCGGGAATTCCTGTCTGAAGGCGCGTATTGACACGCCGTATGCTGAATTCTATAATAAATTCATCATTTGGCTGCGAGGAAATGAAGATGAAATTGGAACATTGTACATGGATTGGAACGGATGAAAACGATGCATCGCCGGTCATCATGCGCCGTTTTTCGCTTGAAAACACCGGAAAAGCTGTGCTTTTCATCACAGGTCTGGGCTATTTTGAGGCGTTGATCAACGGAGAACCGGTGACGGATCAGTGGTTCCTGCCGGTGGTCAGCGACTACGAGCCGCGCGACCTGACGGCATTTCTGTATCCTTTGAAGGATGAGACGACGAACAGGATCTATGGTTACGAGTTTGACGTCACGCAGCTTCTGAAGGCGGGCGAAAACCTGCTGGAGATCCGTCTGGGAAACGGCTTTTACCGCCAGACGGAGCGCTGCTGCGAAGGGGCGACTTCTTTTGGAAACGTCCTCAAGGCGGTCTACCGGCTGGACGTGGAAACGGATGGGGGAGCGGTGTGCATCGCAAGCGACGGCAGCGAAACCCAGCGCGACAGCGAAATCCGCTACAACAACCTGTTCCATGGCGAAGTGATCGATTATACCTGCGCGCTTGCACAGGAAAAGCCGGTTGCAGTTCTGCCTGCGCCCAAGG
>JAFUQU010000027.1 GCA_017472255.1 Clostridia bacterium
GATGCTGGTGTGGCTCAATGGCAGAGCAGCTGATTTGTAATCAGCAGGTTGATGGTTCGACTCCGTTCACCAGCTCCAGTTATATGGGAGCGTTCCCGAGCGGCCAAAGGGGGCAGACTGTAAATCTGTTGTCAGTGACTTCGGTGGTCCGAATCCACCCGCTCCCACCAAGGATATCCAAGCAGTAATGCTTTGATATCCTTTTTTTGGCGTCAGAAAAGCTAAAATTCGGAACAATTTAACACAATTATTCGTATATTTATGCCAAATTCTGCTGTTTTCCGCTTACACCTATGTATTCGTCAACCTATCAAAATTATTTTGATTCAAGTAAAATGTCATCCCGATTTCAACGATGCGGTTTACTGATAATACATTTTTCTAACTGGATTTTGTATGCCAAATTCCTCTCGCGAATTGCAATAGCAAGTTGCAACAATTTTTAAAAACGTAACAATTCTGCACTGTAACAACTGTCTGAAATTGCCGCTTGAAAATAAGCAGTTTGATGTTCCGATTTTGTTTGAAATAGATGCAGAACGAAAAGCAGTTTGATGTCGAGAAGTTGTTTCCACCCTTAAAAACGAACAAAAGACAGGCTCTGGATTGGACACCCAGAGCCTGTCTTTTGATTACTTATGCTTTTTTCGTTTTACTTCAGCTTATCGCCGAAAATTTCCTGCGCCTCGTCCAGCATCATCAGTGTTGCTTCACCATCGAAGAAGGTGATCCGCAGCTCCTCATCATCGACAATGAAGTTGGTCGGAAAGGTATGTACCTTCTTTTTGAGTCCTTCGGAAAATGCGATTCGCTGACTACCAGATATCAGCTTCTGCCAGCCGGTTATCCAGAAATCGGTCAATCGTACTGTGATCCGGCACCGGTTCTCCCCGAAGGATCCACATAAACCGGATATCCGTCCGACATGCTTCCTCGATCTGCCGCGTTGAAAACCGTCTCTGCATATAGCCAAATACTACCAACTCAAATAATGTTTCGGCACTGACCTTTCTCCATTTCCGAACATACTTCTCATACAGTTTGCTGTAATCCAGCTCCTCGCAGATTTCCACCAATTTCCGTACCGGATCGTTCTCTGCTATTTTTATTCCCAATTCTATTGGTAAAACCAGTTGACTTCTGTTTCTCATTGTGGTATAATGGTCTCGCTTTCCTGTTAGTTAGGTTTGGCGATTTAATTATACACGAAAGCAGCGAACCGTTCAATACCTTTCGGTAAAGAACGGTTCATTTTTTTGTGCGGGCTTAGTGCGACAGCCCCTTTTTAAGTTATATTCGCCTGCGGCGCGTTGGAGGCGAACATAATATCACTGCGACCGTAGGAAACAGTATCACTTTTCGCGTTTGCAAAAAATATTATTCCGGCGTCAGCCGGAATATCACTAAAAGGTTGACTCGCTGCTTTAAGACGTCTGTAATCGCGTTTGTTGAGTAACTTTTTGAAAAAATTTTCGTTTACCTATTGACAAAGTCAGCAATGTGTGCTATAATACTACCAACCTATCAAGTTGGTAAGTTTAACAAAGAAGGAGACCCCGATCATGAATAGACGCAGAAACACCGCCGCTATGATCCTGAAGACGTACACCTGTCGTTGTTGCGTGTGCGTGGCTTTTCGCGCGTCCATATCCGATATGTTCTCCATTTCAAAGGAAAGACACGCTGCCGCGTAATTTCGCGGAGTAAGCAGTGAAAATTACCGGGAGACTTCATCGGAGTCTTCCGGTTCTATTTTTAATATATTTTGGAGGTATCATTTATGTCAGCAATCTATACGTCCGCTGATCAGCTCATCGGCAAAACCCCGCTCCTTGAACTCACGCATATCGAAAAGGCTCAGGGGCTGAAAGCTAAGGTCGTTGCAAAGCTGGAATACTTCAATCCGGCTGGATCGGTGAAAGACCGTATCGCGAAGGAAATGATCGATGAAGCCGAAGCAAGCGGAAAACTGAAACCCGGCTCGGTTATCATTGAACCTACCTCCGGCAATACCGGTATCGGCCTTGCCGCTGTGGCCGCCGCGAGAGGCTATCGAATCATCATCGTCATGCCTGAAACCATGTCCGTGGAACGCAGACAGCTGATGAAAGCCTATGGTGCGGAGCTTGTACTTACCGAGGGCACAAAGGGTATGAAGGGCGCTATCGCAAAGGCTGAGGAACTGGCTGCTGAAACTCCCAACAGCTTTATTCCCGGTCAGTTCGTCAACCCCGCCAACCCCAAGGCGCACAGAGACAACACCGGTCCCGAAATCTATGCGGATACCGACGGTAAGGTGGATATCTTCGTTGCGGGCGTCGGTACGGGCGGTACCGTAACAGGCGTCGGCGAATATCTGAAATCCAAGAATCCGGACGTTAAAATCGTTGCCGTTGAACCTGCGGCTTCCGCAGTGCTTTCCACCGGCGTTGCAGGTCCTCACAAGATTCAGGGCATCGGCGCAGGCTTTGTTCCGGATGTTCTGAACACGAAAATTTATGATGAGATTATCACCGTAACCAACGAGAATGCTTTTGCAACCGGCAAGCTGATTGGCAAGAGCGAGGGCGTTCTCGTGGGAATTTCCTCCGGCGCTGCCGCGTGGGCAGCAATAGAATTGGCAAAGCGTCCCGAGAACGAAGGAAAAACAATTGTTGTACTTCTGCCTGATACCGGCGACAGATATTTGTCCACATCGCTTTTTGCAGACTGATCGGCAAAGGCTCCGGTACAGAATTCACTGTATCGGGGTCTTTTCCCCTGTATAAATACCATGGAGAATCAAGGGAGTCTGTAAAATGAGTAAAAGGACATATGGAAACGAATACGGCTTTCAGACAAGAGCCGTTCATATGGGAAACGATGTTGACAGCGAGACCGGCGCCATCAAACGCCCGATCACAATGGCAAACAGTTATGAACTGCCGTATGATCCCACCGATTTGAACTGGTCCGGCGCGGCGGGAAATTTGTATACCAGAAACGGCGGTTCCAATCAGAAATATTTGCAGGAGAAGCTCGCTTCCCTTGAGGGCGGCGAAGACTGCATCGTGCTGGCAAGCGGAGTTGCAGCTTTATCGGGGCTGTTTTTCGCGCTGCTTGAGAGCGGAGATCATGTTATTTTCTCAAGCGTTACCTATATCGCAGTCTATCGGCTCCTGAATGAGCTGTTCAACAATAAATTCCATGTGGAAACCACGATTGTTGATACTTCCGATCTCGATGCCGTTCGTAAAGCGGTGCGTCCGAATACCAAGCTGATTCATATCGAAACACCCGGCAACCCCACGCTGACCATTTCCGATATTATGGCAATCGCCGATATCGCTCACGAAAACGGAGCGCTTTTGTCGGTAGACAACACCTTTGCGTCGCCCTATAATCAGCGTCCGATCGAGCTTGGAGCGGATTTTACCATCGAAAGCCTGACAAAATATATCAACGGTCACGGCGATGCGATGGGCGGCGCTATTATCGGAAAAACCGAGCATCTCGAAAAAATTCGCGCACAGTCGCAGATCAACCTCGGCGGAACAATCAGTCCGTTTAACGCATGGCTGATTATGCGTGGATCGGTTACGCTTCCGCTTCGAATGCGGCAGCACAATGAGAACGCGCTCAAGGTTGCTCAGTGGCTGGAAGCACAGCCCTGCGTCAGCTTTGTGTCATATCCGGGACTTGCCAGCCATAAGGGGCACGAAATTGCCGCAAGGCAGATGTCGCCCGGCTTTGGCGGCGTGCTTTCCTTCGGGTTGAAAGCCGACCATGACACCCACAATCGATTTGTAAGTTACCTGAAAGTCGTAACCTCGGCGGTCTCTCTCGGACATGACGAAAGCCTGATTGTTTTTCTCGGCGAGAACGATGAGCGGCAATATCTGTATCCCGAGGAATTCCACAACGGTTTCTTCCGTTTCAGCGTCGGTATCGAAGACGTGGAAGATATTATTGAGGATTTGAGGCAGGCGCTGGAGAAAGCCGGTCTGCTGAAATGAAGCTTCTGAGGATTGACAAAGCAGCATGATTTATCTTGATTATTCAGCAAACACACCGGCAGATGAAAATGTTTTGAAACGCTTTGTTGAGATCGAGCAGCAATTTATCGGAAATCCCAACTCGCACCATGCGGCCGGAGAAGCGGCGCGATGTGAAATGATGAAGATAACCGATTCCATTGCCGCACAGCTCGGTGTCGAGCCTTCCGAAATCATCTATACTTCCGGGGCAAGCGAATCAAACAATCTTGCAATCAAAGGCATTGCGAGAGCATCCCGCCACATAGGAAAACATATTATTTCAACCGCCCTCGAGCATAGCTCGGTCAGCGGATGTCTCACTTTTCTTCAGGAGCAGGGATACGAGATTGATCTTGTGGATATACAGCAGGATGGCACCGTATCGCTGGAACATCTGGCGGAACTGATGCGGAAGGATACCGTGCTGGTAGCCGTGTGCGCCGTTGATAGTGAGCTTGGAACGGTGCAGCCGATCCGTAAGATTGCGGAAATCGTCAAACAATATCCACAGTGCCGGATTCATGTGGATGCAACGCAGGCGGTCGGGAAAACAGATTTGTGTTTTGAAGGTGTCGATACACTGAGCATTTCGCCGCATAAATTCTACGGTCTGAACGGATGCGGACTACTTTTTAAGCGAAAGGGACTGATTATCGAGCCGTTGATACACGGCGGGGTAAGCACAACAATCTATCGCAGCGGAACGCCCGCGCTTGCGCTTGCCGCATCGACGGAAGTCGCTTTGAAGCGTGTACTTTCCGCGCAGAATGAAAACATCGCGGCGGTTCAGAAAAGCAATGCTTTTTTGAAAAAAGCCCTGTCCGCATATCCGAAGGTTCGTTTTAACAGCCCGCAGAATGCCGTGCCGCATATCTTAAACTTAAGTGTGACCGGAACGCGGGGCAGTGCCTTTCAACAGGCGCTTGATAAGCACGGCGTATGCGTGTCGGTCAAGTCGGCCTGTTCGGTCGAGAACACCCCGTCGAGGGCGGTATTCGCCGTCAGCAGAGACAGAAAAAACGCATTGGCTTCATGGAGAATCAGTCTCAGCCACTTAACGACGCAGGATGAACTGGAGGAATTTTTGAAAATATTTGAAATCTGCTATAAGGAGGTTACTTCATGAGCAGAGAATTTGAGCCGTATCAGTTGATTGAACGCAGCATCATAAAAAAGTTCAGAAAAACATTGTGGAATCCGTTTATCGCCGCCGTGAAAAGGTATGAGCTTGTGCAGACCGGAGATAAAATTGCCGTCTGCATTTCGGGCGGAAAGGATTCCATGCTGATGGCGAAGCTGATGCAGCAGCTTCAGCGTTACAGCGAGGTTCCGTTTGAACTGGTTTTTCTGGTCATGGACCCGGGATATAACGAAATAAACCGCCAGAAAATCGAAAGCAACGCGGCACTTCTGAATATTCCCATCACCATATTTGAATCGAGCATTTTTGAAATCGTGAACAGGACGGAGCAGTCTCCCTGCTATCTATGCGCACGAATGCGCCGCGGACATCTGTACGGAAAAGCAAGGGAGCTTGGGTGCAATAAAATCGCGCTGGGGCATCATTTCAGCGATGTGATTGAAACCACGCTGCTTGGAATGTTTTACGGGTCGCAGCTACAGGCGATGCCGCCGAAGCTGCACAGCACGAATTTCAAAGGGATGGATTTGATCCGCCCCATGTACTGCATTCATGAAGAAGATATTCTGGCATGGAAGCGGTATAACGATCTGGAATTTATCCAATGCGCCTGTCGGTTTACCGAAAACTGTACCATGTGCGATAACGGCGGCGGAGGTTCCAAACGTCAGGAAATCAAGCAGCTTATCCGCCGCTTGAAACGGGATAATCCGCAGATTGAAAAAAGTATTTTCAACAGCATTCATTCGGTGTGTCTGGACACCATGGTGGGGTATAAAACCAACGGTGAAGAACACTCATTTCTAGAGCGCTTTCATGAAATGCAGGAAAATACCTCGCACACAGACGAATCGATTATAGATTGATCCTATACCTCAGTATACTTATTCGATATTTGACAAACGGTATGCAAAAGAGTATAATTATAATTATAGTAAGCAATGAAATGATACGTTGATGGAGGTATCAGCGATGCCTGGAATAGACGATACAATGAAAGTATCGTATTTAGAGATTATTGAAAACCTGATCAAAGAAATGAAATACGGAACCATAACCGTTATTGTTCAGGACGGTAAAGTAATTCAGATTGATAAAACAGATAAAATAAGATTGAAAAACTGACCGGAAAACCGGAGGTTTTTATAGAAAATGTTCTATAGAAATCTTCGGTTTTTTTGTTTGTAAAACGACAGATAGATGTTAATTTTTCAAAACAATACGCTGGAAATGCTCTGTTCACACGCCAGGGCGGAATATCCGGAAGAATGCTGCGGAATTCTGCTCGGGAAGCGGGAAAATGGTCAGAGAAGCGTATGCAGCGTGATTCAAACACATAATGCCGCCGTCGAGAAACAAAATAAAGTTCATTTTCTGATAGACCCGCTTGAAGCTCTCAGAGCGGAAATTGCGGCGGAACAGGAGCAGTTGGAAGTTGTGGGATTTTATCATTCGCATCCCGATTATGATGCATCGGCTTCCGACGAAGATTTATTACATATGATTCCCGGATATTCGTATCCGATTATTTCCATAAAAAACGACGAATGTGTCAGCATGAGGTGCTTTGAAAAGCTGCTTCAAGCCGACACGGACGCACATGAAGAAATTTTGATAAAGGAGAAGCAAAATGCAGATTTCAGTATACATTTCGGCAACACTGCGAGCCTTTGTAAATAAACAAGCGAAGATTGAAATAGAAGGAGAAACGGTCCGCGAGATCTTGCAGCATTTGCAGGATGAGTATCCGGAAAGCAAAAATGCTTTATTTGATGAAAACGGAGCGCTCAGACCTTTTGTGAGCGTATATCTCAACGATACACGGATTTCAACGGACGGGGCGTGGGATTCTTCTGTTCGGGAAAACGATACCGTTTTGCTCCTGCCTTCCATCGCAGGCGGCGCTCCGGTGGGCAGCGTTATTTCGGATGAACGGAGAAAGGAAGTTTCTTTGGACGATTCGGAAATCGAACGCTTTAACAAACACCTGATGCTCAGGGAAATCGGCGTCAAAGGTCAAAAACGCATCAAAGCGGCGAAGGTTCTGATTATCGGGCTTGGCGCTTTGGGCGCTCCTGTCGTGCAGTATCTGGCGGCGGCGGGAGTCGGAACGATCGGCATCGCGGATTCGGGCGAAGTTTCATTGGGGGATTTGCAGAGTCAGGTTATTCACGGCACCAGAGACGTGCATCGACCGAAAATCGCGTCGGCGAGAGATTCCATAAAGGCGATCAATCCCAAGATTAAAATTGATACCTTCAGTGAGAATTTAGATGCGGATAACATTGGGGATATTATTGCGGATTATGATATCGTGGTGGATTGTACCGACAACTACAGAACAAGATATCTGATCAGTGATGCCTGTGCATTATCCGGCAAGCCGGAGGTGTTCGGCGCGGTTTATCAATTCGAAGGACAGGTTAGCGTGTTCGACGCAAAGTCCGGTCCCTGCTTCCGATGCCAGTTCCCGTCTCCGCCGCCTGTCGGATTGGTGCCGACCTGCGCTTCCAGCGGAATCATCAACACGCTTCCGGGAATTATCGGCAGCATCCAGGCGAACGAAGTGCTGAAGCTGATTATCGGCGGAGGAGAAAGCCTGACCGGCAAATTGCTGGTTGTTGATACGTGGAACAACCGTACTTCGATTGTAAATGTGCAGAAGGATGAAAACTGCCCGGTTTGCGGCAGGAATCCTTCCATTACCGAAATCGAAAACTTCGACTATGAGGATTTCTGCGGATTAAAGCCGGACGAGGATGAAATCCCCGTGGAGGGCATCGAAGCCGAAGAACTGGTCAGGAGAATCGAAAAAGGCGATCCGCTGACACTGGTGGACGTGAGAGAGCCTCATGAGCGGGCGATTCATCGGTTCCCCAACGCCATCGTCATTCCGATCGGTCAGCTGGCAAGACGGCAGAAAGAACTGGACCCGGATGTGGATACCATCTTTATCTGCCGGGAAGGAAAAAGAAGTATTCTGGCGATCAATACCTTACGGGAGGCCGGATACAAAGGCCCGATGTATAACCTCAAGGGCGGCATCGAGGCGGCTAAAAACATTATTTTCTCCCACGAAGGAGCATGGTTGTAAATTTTCTCGGCTGTACCGCTGTTCATAGAACCCTATATGAACATGGGCAGAGGAAGTTTCACATAAAAATTAATTATATTTTGGAGGTCATGAAAAATGGCAAAAGAAGAACAGGGTATCAACGCGTTGGGTGTAAAGGCGGCATATAATCTTGCCAATGTAACAAAGACAAAACCGCAGTACGGTGCGCTTACGCCGAAGTGGCTGACGAAGCTGCTGGAATTCAAGGGACTTGAGACCGGTGTATATCGTGTCAACAAGGTTGTTGAAGGCGAAACTCCGCTGGACGTTTTGTGCAGCCAGACCAAGAAGTCCGATATTATCCCGGACGGCTACATACAGTACGAGGAGGAGCCGAGAGAATACCGCCTGAACTCCATTTCCACCATCATCAATGTGAATACCGCGATCGAAGATGTATACAGCGCGCCCTATGATCAGGTGAAGGAGCAGCTCGCTCTGGCCATCGAAAGCCTTCGCGAAAGACAGGAAAGCCAGCTGATCAACAATGACGATTACGGCCTTCTCAAGAATGTTCCCGATTCCCAGAGAATCCAGTCCCGCACCGGAGCGCCTACGCCGGACGATCTCGATGAGCTGATCACAAAGGTCTGGAAAGAGCCTTCCTTCTTCCTCGCTCATCCCAGAGCTATTGCCGCGTTCGAAAGAGAATGCACCAAGAGAGGCGTTCCGCCGGTCACTACCAATATCGCCGGAGGCACCTTTATCCTCTGGAGAGGAATTCCGATCATTCCGACCGATAAGCTGCTGGTGGACGGACTCAAGAACCCCAAGAGCCAGAGCGGCAAAACCAATATTCTGCTGATTCGTACCGGCGAAGCTAAGCGCGGTGTTGTCGGACTTTATCAGGCGGGCATGAAGAATGAGCAGTCGAGAGGTCTGTCTGTAAGATTCAGAGGAATCGATGATAAGGGCGTCGCATCTTATCTGCTGTCTCTGTACTGCTCCGCAGCGATTCTTGCGGATGATGCCATTGCCGTGCTGGAGGATGTCGAGGTAGGCGAGTACTATGACTACGAATAATTTTGGAGGCAGTGCCGCGGACTTTGGACTGCCTTCGGAATTGGAATTGGAGAGCCTGGCGAACAGTCTGCTTTCCGATATCGACGGAAGCCTTTTTGAGCCGGAAGTGTGCGCCGAAGGAATCGAAGAGCTTGTCACGAACGGTGATACGGGCGTATTCGATACGGCGGCAAATAAGGCGTCAAAAGTATTCGGCGGTCAGCTGAAAACGCAGGATTTTGAGAATATTATCGATGATCTGAAGCGGGAAGCGGGCTATGACGAGCTGTCGGGTGTTGCAAGCGAATATTCGGGTCTTACGGATATAGGCGGAGGATTCCGCGAGCTGGAAGATCAGACTTCCACGTATGAGCGTACTGATGCGAATAAGCGCAGTCAGCATACCGGATATGCGCCGCAGGTGATTTCACAGCAGCAGGCTGCGTCCGGCTCCGATCTATCGGTACGAACCACGGCGGACGATCGTAATGTCATTCCCGCAAAAGATAATGCCGGCGTGGATTCGCGTACCGTAGGCGGTCAGAAGGGCAACAGCCAAATTGTCATCGGTACGAAGACCCTGGAGCAGATTCGTCAGGATTTCCCGATTCTTCAGGAAAAAGTCAACGGAAACCCGCTGATCTGGCTTGATAATGGCGCAACCACGCAGCGTCCCCGTCAGGTAATTGACAGGCTCAGCTATTACTATGAGCATGAAAATTCCAATGTTCACAGAGGCGCACACACGCTGGCGGCGAAATCCACCGACGCTTATGAAAAAGCAAGACAAACCGTCGCGGATTTCATCGGCGCTCCATCCAAGGATAACGTCGTCTTTGTCAGAGGCACGACAGAGGGAATCAATCTGGTGGCGCATTCCTATGTGAAGCCGCTGCTTCAGCCCGGAGATGAGATTATCGTCTCTCTGCTGGAGCATCACGCAAACATCGTTCCGTGGCAGCTTGTAGCGCAGGAAACGGGCGCGGTAATCAAAGTCATTCCGGTGGATGAATCGGGACAGCTGATTCTTCCGGAATATGAAAAGCTGTTTACCAAGAGAACGAAGTTTGTTTCGGTTACGCACGTATCCAATGTGCTTGGAACCATTACGCCGGTTGCCGAACTGATTGCGATCGCCCATCGTCACGGCGTCCGCATTCTGATTGACGGCGCACAGTCGATCGCGCATATTCCGATAAATGTAACTGCTCTGGATGCGGACTGGTTTGTATTCTCCGGACATAAGGTTTACGCTCCTACCGGAATCGGCGCTGTTTACGGCAAAAAAGAAGTTCTCGAAGAAGCGAAGCCGTATCACGGCGGCGGCAACATGATTCAGGATGTTACCTTCGAGAGAACCATATACAATCCCGCTCCCAACAAATTTGAAGCGGGAACCGGAAGCATTGGCGATGCCGTAGGACTGGGCGCGGCTTTGGATTATCTGAACGGAATCGGAATGCCTGCCGTCAGCAAATATGAGCATGAGCTTGTAACCTACGGTATGAAGGAGCTGGGCAAGATTCAGGGGCTTCATCTGATCGGCACGGCAGCCAATAAATCCAGTGCGCTGTCCTTTGTAATCGATGGTGTATCCAACGATGCGGTAGGGCAGAAGCTCGATCAGAACGGTATAGCCGTTCGTGTGGGTCATCATTGCGCGCAGCCGATTTTAAGACATTACGGTCTGGAGAGCGTGGTGCGTCCTACGCTGGCGCTGTATAACTCGTTTGAGGATATTGATACGCTGGCAAAGGTACTCAGATCGTTATAAAGGAGATTCAGATTAGGTGCGGACAGGAGCCGGAAGACAGCTTCTCCGCACCCGGTCTGTTTCATCCTCAGCTTTGGCGAACAGTCAAATCGTTGATTAAGGGAGAATGTATAGCTATGCCGCATAGACTTGAAAATGATGTCAACCAGCTTGTTGAAAAAATTATATCGGATTATGAGCAAAATCGAGACATCGATATCGTAGAAACTTTTATGCCACCCAACAAGGATGACATTGTAAAAATAATCGAACAGATTCGGAGCATTATATTCCCGGGTTATTATAAAAATAAAAGCTACCGCATTTATACAATTCGGAATAATCTGTCCATGCAGCTTGAAGATGTGCTGTACAACCTCAGCAAACAGATTTCCATTGTGTTGAAATACCTTCCCGAGTATGCCGGTAAGGACGAAAAGGAGCTTCAGTACGAGGGCGAAAAGCTGTCGCTGCGTTTCTTTGACCGATTGACAGCCATACGAGAGGTTATTCAGACGGATTTGCAGGCGGCGTATGACGGCGACCCCGCAGCCTTCAATAAACCGGAAATCATTTATTCATATCCCGGACTGTTTGCGATTATGGTAAACAGAATCGCGCATGAGCTTTATTTGCTTGGAGTTCCGCTTATTCCGAGGATTATGACCGAGTATGCCCATACCCAAACGGGCATCGATATTCATCCCGGCGCCACACTCGGAAAATATTTCTTTATAGATCACGGTACGGGTATTGTAATCGGAGAAACTGCGGTGATCGGAGATTATGTTAAAATCTACCAGGGAGTAACCCTCGGCGCGCTATCGACCAGAGGCGGTCAGAAGCTGCACGGCAAAAAGAGACATCCCACCATCGAAGATAATGTAACCATTTATGCCGGAGCTTCTATTCTCGGCGGCGACACGGTCATCGGACATGATTCGGTGATTGGCGGCAACGCCTTTATTACAACCTCCATCCCAAGTAATACGAGAGTCAGCATAAAGAATCAGGAACTGGAATATAAGCAAGGGCAGAATGGAATTCGTAATACCGCCGAAGTTGTTCAAAGCGATGAGTGGTATTACATCATATGAAATCCGTGGCGGTTCAAAAGACAGCATGAAAATTCCCCCTGCCATCAGGCAGGGGGAACGCTGTAGATAAGGCTTTATTTGCTTTGGAACAGCGCCACACTCTGTGCATAGCGGCTTCCACTTTCGTCCGGTCGGATTTCGAGAATCACGGGCGCCTTGTTCAGCCCGCCCCGGCTCCACTGACCGAAGAAGGAGGCGTAGGAGATCAGCTTGCCGTAGAATTCGGTGATCGGGCAGTGATTTTCCTTCTTCCCCTGATTCATCCGCACCTGATGGACATGATAGCCCACCGTCTCGCCGCCTACCTCGGCATACCAGGTGCCGATGGGGTAACGCTGGCTGAAAGGCGGATTATTGCGTGCGTGTCCCACGTCCAGATTGAAGCCAACTTTCTGGCGGCACTTCGCTCTCATGCATCGCATGAACGTCAGCGCTTCCTCAGGCAGATAGCCAAAGCGGCGGCTGTCGTCGAAAGGCTCGCCGGGAGACATATGCATATTTTCGATGCCGATGACACAGGATTCGGGCAGTTTCGCAAGGTGCTCCGCCGCCATTTCCGCGATGGCTTCCAGAACGCCGTTCCCCGTTTGTACTTCCCGCACCGATACCTTCGGCACGTGGACGGTCAGCCGATCCACGCCCAGCTTTCGCGCCAGATCGATGTACGCTGCCCAATCGCAGGAGGGCTTGCCTTCGCTGTACGCAAGATCGGGCATATGCAGCGAAAGATTCCATCCGCCCGCCGCCCGCCATTCACGCACCAGCGAAATCAGCCCATCGCGGTCGCATTTCAGCGAATTGGAGCGCAGCTCAATGCAGCCCACTCGGTTTTCGATGGCGTAGGGAAGATCATCCATCGGATGATAGCAGGAAATGCCCACCCAATTCGGAAAATCCTCGGGCATGGGGCAGGAATAGTATGCCTTTTCCAGCGTTTTCGCGTCGGTGTCATAATAGGTAATGCAGGCGTTTTCGCCGATGGCCTTGTCCGGATCGGCGGCCTGGAGCGAATGAATGTTGCCCACGGATTCACTCCGGTGCAGATGCCCGTGGAAAAGCTGTGCGTCGGGATGGGCTTCGCACCAGTCAAGCAGCCGCCCCGCCTGAGCTGCGGACAGACTTTTCGGCGCGTGATGCATGAACACCAGCGTATCGCCGCCAGCCTGCTCCAGCGCGGTAAAATCTTCCTCCGGCACACGACCTTCGCCATCATGCAGCGCCACGAGGTTCAGCCCGCCCAATTTCGTGAGCGTGGGGGAAGCCATGGCACGGATGTCGTCCCGAGCGGCGGGAGTGCGGAAGTCGGCGTTCCCGGTGAGCAGAATCACCGGGATAGGCAGCGTTTTTATCCGGGCAGCAAATTCCCGCGCCACGTCAAGGTCGCCGTCGGCAGTGAAGTCGCCAAGCACGACCACAGCGTCGGCTTTTTTTGTTTGCAGATCATCCATTGCCCACCGCAGCAGATCATATTGCAGCGCCCCCTTGTGATAGGGCAGGTGCAGATCGCAGATCAGACAGAGCTTCATGCGATCACGTCGCTGACGGGAACATAATCCAGATTCAGGCTCTTTGCCACATTCAGGTTGGTACACTTGCCTTCGTAGATGTTGACGCCGTTGGCAAGACCAGCATCGCGGCGGCAGGCTTCCTCCAGACCCAGATTTGCGATCATGGCGGCGTATTTGATGGTGGTGTTGGTCAGCGCGATGGTGGAGGTTCTCGGCACGGCGCCGGGCATATTGCCTACACAGTAGTGAACGATGCCTTCCTCGATGAATACGGGATCATCGTGGGTGGTTGTATGGGAAGACTCGCAGCAGCCGCCCTGGTCGATGGCGATATCGACGATAACGGCGCCCGGCTTCATCAGCTTCAGGTGCTCGCGGCGCACCAGCTTGGGCGTGGAAGCGCCGGGAATCAGCACGGAACCGATGACCAGATCTGCCTCGGCCAGCGACTTGCGGATGTTGGCTTCGGTGCTGTAGAGGGTAGTGATCGACGAGCCGAACACGTCGTCCAGATAAGCAAGGCGGTTGTGGTTCACGTCAAGCAGCGTTACCTGCGCATCCATACCCACTGCAACCTTCGCCGCGTAAGTACCGGCGATGCCGCCGCCGATGATGACCACGTTTCCGCGCTCCACGCCCGGTACCCCGCCCAGCAGCAGACCCCGTCCGCCGAAGCTGCGCTCCAGATACTTTGCGCCCTCCTGAATGCTCAGGCGTCCGGCAATCTGGCTCATGGGACGCAGGCAGGGAAGATTGCCCTCCGCGTCGGTGATGGTCTCGTAAGCCACAGCCTTCACGCCTTTTTTGATCAGAGCTTCGGTCAGCGGCAGATTGGGCGCAAGGTGCAGGTAGGTGTAGAGAATCTGACCCTCGCGAAGCAGATCGACCTCGCATTCCTCCGGCTCCTTGACCTTGATGATCATATCAGCGGCGGCGAAGACCTCCTCGGGGGTGGCGATGATGCGCGCGCCCGCTTCGATATACTCGGCGTCGGTGAAGCTGGCGCCCTCGCCGGCGTGGGTCTCGACCAGCACTTCGTGACCGCGAGCAACCAGCATGGCGGCGTTGTCCGGCGTCAAACCGACGCGGAATTCGTTATTTTTCAGTTCTTTTGTAGTTCCGATAATCATTTTGGAAATTTCCTTCCTTTAAGGATTTTTGATGTACCTTAATAGTATATCACGTTTCATCTGCGTTGTAAAGAGGGTTTTATATATTTGCAGAAATTTTTTTGGAATTCGATATGTCATACCGCAAAGTTTTCTTGCATTGCGGACGAAATAACTTTCGATTTAATAGCAATTATTTCCATGAAACGCAAACCCGGCGATTCAGCGCAGCCTGCGCGCAAAGCTGCCGGGAGATTCTCCGGTCAGCTTTTTGAAAACGCTGGAAAAATAGAAGCTGTCCGAAAATCCCACGGCGGCGGCAGCTTCGGCGATGGTGAAGCCGCCTGCCAGCAGCTGTCCGGCGCGGCGGATGCGCACCTGATTCCGATAGGTGATGGGCGATACGCCGAAGCACTTTTTGAAGGTTTTTTCCAGATTGGACACACAGGTGGAGGACAGCTTTGCCAGCTCTTCGATGGAAGTGTCGCGGGCGTAGTGTTCTTCGATGTAGCTGACGGTTTTGGCGATGCGGTCGATGCCCGACTGCTTTTCACGAAGTTTGGACTCCCGGCGGGTCAGCATACCAATCATCCGGCACAGCTCGGCAACGCAGGCGTAAACATAATCGCTGCGGTGGGCTGACCACGTGTCGTAAACCGTTTTGGCAAGAGGAAGGAAATCGGCACTCTCCGGCTGCGGTATGCGCTGCGCCGCGTCGAGCAGCGGCGACGGAGCGCCGTTCTGATATTGTACAAAATCGATCTCGTAATACTCGGTATCGTCGGTGAGGCGATAATTGGTATAAGCCGCGCCGCGCGGAAGATACAGCACCTCTCCAGCACGGACGGTGATCCGCTCCGTACCGAAATCAAAGCAGTGTCCGCCTTTGATATAGCAGATAATGCCGTCGGCACGGCGGTTGGTTTCCACATACTGCTCGGTTACTTTATAGCGATAGAGCACGCACACCAGTTCCATATCCAGTCTGGCACGGTCGCAAAGCATAGCATCAGTCCTTTCCTCTCCATTATAATACAGATTTCATGCTATGGCAAGAGTTTTCCGAAATATTATAAAACTTTGTCGATATTATCTATTGTATTCGACGGATAATCTGGTATAATATTATACAAGAAAATTAATAATAGCGAGGCATTTTAATTTTGGACTACATACTTCAGTTTCTCCTGATACTTCTTCTGGTGGTGCTTGCCTGTACCAAGACAACGATCCAGAGCCGCATGAGCCGCCGTCATATTCGCTGCACACAGGACAGCGTACTGTTCAACGCGATGATGTTCGCCGCCATTGCGCTGTGCGTGGCGATTCTTTTCCCCATGTCCGCCATCACGCCGCAGATTGTGGGATATGCCGCCATGGTAGCGGTCTCTACGACGGTATTCCAGACCACCTATTCGGTGGCGTTGAGTACGGGATCGGTTTCGCTGACCGTGCTCATCGCCAATTTTAACGTGTTGATCACCACCGCGTCCAGCGTGCTGATTTTCAAGGAAAGCCTGTATTACACACAGTTGATCGGCATTCTTTTTCTTGTGGCGTCCATGTTTCTGAGCGTTGACAATTCGGGGGACTATCACAAGGTCAACTGGAAGTGGCTGGCGCTCTCGGTCACGGCGATGGTCACATCGGGACTTGGAAGCTGCATCCAGAAGTTCTTCGGCAGAACAGCAGGCGCTTCCCAGCAGGGAACGGATGCCGCCTTTCTCTTTATCAATTACTTGCTGGCGTCGCTTATCGCCTTTGCCATGTATTTCATCGGCAGCCGCTTCGGCAAGCGGGAAAAGAGCACTTTCGGCTTCAACAAGCACGTGCTGCTTTATGCATTAGCCACTGGTCTGACATTGAGTATCTATCAGAAATTTTATATGTACGGCATGGCGCATATCGACGGAACCTTCATGTTCCCCACGCTGGCGGGCGCAAGCTCGGTGGGTATGAGCATCATCGGCGTGGTGATGTTCCGCGACTCGCTGTCGAAGCGGCAGTGGCTGGGCATTCTGTGCGGCATTGCGTGCGTGGCTCTGATGAATCTGCGGATTGGCGGTTTTATCCAGCTGTGAAAAATATCTCCCGCCCTTCGGCAGGAGATATTTTTTGCGTTTCAATAGAATGCCAGCGCTACCCCGTCCGGCAGCGTGACGCGCGGTTCCATGCCGCGCTTCATGTCAAGCACGATCACACCCTGCGGCACGGGAATTTCCACCCGCGCGAAGTCCAGTCCAAGCAGGGATGGATTCAATCGCACCTGCCTGAAGCCAGGCTTGACAATCTCCAGCCCGGACAGCGCCATGGGCAGCGCATAGGCGGGTGTACCGCCCCAGGCATGGCTGTGATCAAAGTGATAGGTCGGTTCGGGCTTGTGGAAGCCCTCGGGCAGACCCTTCGGACACTCGGCGATCGGTGCCTTCCACTGTTCCAGCAGCGGCAGCGTCCATTCGTCACGAAGCCCGCAGCGGAGCACCGCTTCCAGCAGAAAGTGCATGAAGTAGGGCTGCACCTGGCCAAGACTGTCGTCGGACAGAATCCGCCGCAGCAGCGCTGCGCAGTCAGCTTGAGGCAGGATGCCGAAGTACGCTGCCAGAATGTTCGCGTGCATACGGTAATAGCGCTTTTCCACGTTCTGCGGCAGATAGGTGTACAGCATATGCTCAGGCGTGGGCGTGTTCAGACCTTCGAAGAAAAGCTGACGTTCCCCATCCCACAGATTGGACAGAATCGCGTTTTTCAGCGTTTCCGCCTTCTCACGCTGTTCCGCCGCCATGGCAGGCTCGTTCAGCGTGTCGAACACCTTCGCCGCCGTTTCCAGCGCGCCGTAATAGAACAGGTTTAGACAGGTTTGTCCCAGCGCCTTGGGCGGATGGTGGGTGGAAATGCCGTCCGGGTTCAGCCAGTCGATGAACATATAGTCGGGCGGCGTCTCGATCAAACCGTTTTCCCCGATGTAGGAAGCGAACCGTTCCAGCAGCAGAATCAGCGCCCCTTCGCAGTCGGTGAGCAGCTCCCGTTCCCCGGTCAGCATCCAGCAGTCCCACAGCATCTGCACCCAGATCAGGCTGTAAGTGGTATGGAACATCCGGCCGTCGTTGTAGCGGAGCAGCTGCGCCGTCCGGCGAATGTCAAAGGCGGACAGCCGTTGATCGCCGAAGGTGAAGGCGGTCATCAGCATCTCGATATAATAGTCGCCGGTGCAGGCCATCGGCTCGCAATGGCGGGGGCTGTCCAGATGATGGGTTTGGCGGCAGTATTTCAGCGTATGCGCGCAGACGTCCAGCACCTGATTCAGCCCGGCGTCTGACGTCACCGTTTTCGCTTCCCATTCCACGGGGAAGTGGGAACGCTGGAGACCGACCCGCAGCAAAGCCGTGGACTTTCCTTCGTTCGCCGCCTCAATCCGCAGACCACCCGCGCTGTGCAGCGTGAACCCGGTGTAGGATTCGGAACAGGTGAAGCGCATTTCCTCCGAAGTGCCGCCCTCATTGGTTTCGAAGCAGCTGATCTTTACGCGCAGATCGTCCGCGTCCGCGTCGGCGAGGATATATCCGGCACAGATGCGGTCGAAGCCGAGCACTTTTTTCAGCGTCTCGCCGGGAAAAATCTCCAGCGTCTCTGTCCACTCGGTGTCCAGCGTGCAGAGCGGGAGGGGAGAGGTGAGCGTGTGCCAGCGGTTGGAAATGCGGCGCGCCGGGACGGGCGGCTCATCGGGCAGGCTGCCGTCGAAATGTCCGGGCGAAGTATAGGCGGGCAGGAGCTGAACCGTCCAGCGCTCGTCCGTGCCGATGAGAGTTTTCGTGTCGTCGGCGAATTCTACCTGACCGTCCAGAAAGAAGCCGCCGTGCCCCTGAGAATACTCGCAGATTTGCACCGGCATCATCCGCACCAGCGCCGTGAAGGTCAGCGTTCCTTCCGCAAGCCCGGGCAGGGAAGCGGTATCCAGCGTCAGCTCGGAGGCGTAATGCTGGGGGCGGGGGCTGTCGTTGCCGAGAAAGTCGCCGCCCACGCAGGCGGGACCGCGTCCCAGCAGCGTTTCGTTGGCATAGAGAATGAACGCGGTGTCGCCGCTGAAACGGATGTGCAGCCGTTCGATCGCCTTGCCGAAAGCGCAGCTTCGCTCAATGCGCACAACGGTGAAGCATCCGGCGTCGGGATGATGTCCGAGGGCGGAGGGCTTGACAGTCTGGCGGTCGGGATAAGCGTCGGCGGGCAGCCAGATCCACTGCTCGCGGGGTTCAAACTGCATGGCGAAGCCTCTCAGGCGTGAAGCGCTTCGCGCAGGATGCCGGGCATCTCATTGCGCATATTCTGATTGGGGGAACCGAGCACGTGCTGGGCGTAGTAAAGCGTGCAGTCGTTGACCCGGTCGCAGACCAGATAAGCTGCCGCCGCGCCGCCCCAGCCGAAGTCCACCGCCGGACTGTCCGCATCCCTCGGGCAGCGGACGCCCAAACCGTAACCGTAACCGTAGCTGGTCAGTACTTCGCCGAAGCCCTGCTCGGGTGTCAGCTGATTGGTGGTCATTTCCCGCATGGTTTCTTCCTTGAGAAGCCGACCCTCCCGGTGGGCTTCGAGGAATTTGATGTAATCGTTGACCGTGGAGATACAGCCCGCGCCGCCGCTTTCGTAAGCGCTGCCCAGCTTGTAGCCGATGCGGCGTCCGCAGTTGACGTAGGTCTTGGTCGCTGCGTCATAGCGGTACTGGGCGGCGAGGGTGTCGATCTGCTCGTCGGGAATCAGGAAGGTGGTGTCCTTCATGCACAGCGGGTCGAAGATCGTCTGCTTCACATACTGCCCGAAGGTCATGCCCGTCAGCACTTCAACCAGCGCTGCCAGCACGTCGTGGCAGAGGCTGTATTCGTAGCGTGTGCCCGGATCAAAGAGCAGCGGGTCTTTTGCCAGATACCGCATGGTTTCCCGGGTGGGGCATACGCCGCCGGTAGCTTCCCGCGCTTCACGCAGTCCGGGGGAGCTGAGGTTGTAGGAGAAGCCCGCCGTCATGGTGAAAAGCTGGCGGATGGTGATTGCCGTTTTCGCGGGACGGACGGTGTCGCCGTCACGGACTGTCATCTCGGCGAACTCGGGCATATAGTCCGACAGCTTGTCGTCCAGCCCGAACAGCCCCTTTTCGTACAGCGTCAGCGCCGCCGTAACCGTGATGGGTTTGGAGCAGGAATAAATGTTGTATCGCTCGCTGCCGTCGATGGGGCGGGTCTTTTCATAATCGGAATAGCCGTACATCCGGCGGTAGATTTCGCGTCCGTGATGCCAGACCGAGCAGTCGTAAGAGGGAACGCCCATTCCGGCGAAGCGGTCGAGCAGTTCGGTAAGTTTTTCAAGCATGATGATACCTCGCTATATAAAATTGGGTTGAGTACAGTATACCACAGTTCGGTCAAAAAAGCAAGATATAACATGAAAATCCTCTTGAAACAGGGCGAAATCCATGGTATAATATATTGTAAATACGAATCATACGGAGTATACATACATGGAATATTTCTGGTATATTATCGCCGCTCTCGGCGCAGGGATCGGCACAGGGCTGGCGGGATTGTCTGCGGCCACGGTGATGGTGCCCATTCTCATCGTCATGTGTCCCTCCTTTGCCGGAGAGACCGGCGCTTATCAGGCGACAGCCATCGCGCTGGCGTCGGACATTCTCGGTTCGGCGGTCACAACCGGCGTCTACATCAAGCATAAAAACATCGATCTGCGTCGGGGCTGGATTATGCTGGCCTGCATCATCTGTATGTGTACCGTGGGCAGCTTTGCCGCGTGGAAGGCGGGCAATGTGGTTCTAGGCAGCTTTACGCTTTTCCTTACCTTCTGCATCGGCATCCGCTTTTTAATCAAGCCGGACACCACCCGAAAGGAGACGGTGGGGAAGGGCGCGCGGCTCGATTGGAAGGGCGTGGTCATATCGCTGTTCTTCGGACTGACCATCGGCTTTGGAACGGGCTTTGTTGGCTCTGGCGGCGGCATGATGATGCTGGTGGTTTTCACCGCTTTCCTCGGCATGGAGCTGAAGCCCGCCGTGGGCACCAGCACCTTTATCATGACCTTCACCGCGCTGATCGCCTCGGTAAGCCACATCCTCATCCATCCCGCCATCCTCACCGAAAAATGGGATGTGATGCTGATCTGCATTGTCACTGCCACCGCCGCGTCGCTGGTGTCGGCGCAATTCGCCAACAGGGTCAACAACCGCACCGTCGGGCTGGTTACTGGCGTGGTGCTGACCATCCTCGGCGGCACGATGATTGTGCTGAATTACCGCGAGGTTATCTTCGCAAACCCGCTGGTGGTGAGCACGCTCCAATGCTTCGGCTGGTATCTGCTGTATATCGTCCTCTTTGCGTCGGCGCTGATCGTTCTGCATATCACCTGCAAGGTGCCGCGCCCTCTTTTCCGAAAATTACTCCACTTTCCGGCGTTTACCTCGTCGATTTTCGTCACGCTGATCGCGGAGAGCTGGCTGCCCGCCGCCCTGTCGCTGGTAATCTTCGCCGTCATCGTCTATCCCATTCTGGCGCTGCTGGAGCGATGGAAGGGCTACGCCAATCTGTTCGTGGAAAAGCATCCGGGCGAGATCAAATCCAGCCTGCTGATTCTGTTTCTGTCGCAAGCCGCCATCGTGGCGCTGTCATGGGGCGTGTTCGGCGAACCGTGGATTGTCATCGCGGCTACCGCAACGTGGGGGATGGGCGATACCGCCGCCGCCCTTATCGGCATCCGATACGGAAAGCATCCCATCCGCTGGAAAATCGCCGATTCCCACAAAACCTGGGAGGGAAGTGGGGCTATGGCGGCGGTGTCCTTTGTGACCTGCGCGGCGGCGATGCTGCTGTTCGCGCCCTTTGACTGGCCGCTCTGCCTGCTGTTTGCGCTGATTGCAGCGCCGGTTTCCGCCTTTGTGGAAATGATCTCCCGGGGCGGCATGGATACCATGACCGTTCCCATCGCGCTGTCGGCGCTGTTATGGCTGCTGGCGCTGGTCTTCTGAAATATATCGCCCTCCGCGAGGTTTGCGCGGAGGGCGTACTTTATTTGTTGAAGCTGCGGTATTCGGAGGGTGTCTGTCCTACCAGCCGCTTGAAGGTTTTGGAAAAGTGCGGCAGATCGCAGAAGCCCACCTGATAGACGATGTCGGAGATCGGTGTGCTGGTGGAGCGCAGGATATCCATCGCCATGTTCATGCGATAATTGACCAGAAAGGTGTGCAGCGACGCTCCGGTGTGTTCGCGGAAAACCCGGCTGATATAGGAGGGATTATAGTGGAAATGCCGGGCAAGGGTTTCGTTGGTGATGGGCGAGGCGTAGTTGTTCTGGATGTAGCGGATAATCTCGCGGATTAAAGTCTGACTTTTGCCCGAATATGTTCCTTTCTCCTCGATCATGCGCAGAATGCTGAGTATCAGCGATTTCAGCACCGAGGAAAGCAGCTCGTCGCAATGGTTTCCGCCGAGGAAAAATTCCGTGGTCAGCAGACGGAACCGCGATTCCAGCATAGACGCGCTTTCGATGACCACCGGCTGATTCAGCGCCGCCGCGTCCTCAAAGCTGACCCGCTCCAGAATGTCCGAATCGGAGAAAATATCGCTGTGGATGGGATGGAAGGATTTGCGGATGTGGGCGTGCCGATGAGTGTAGTCGAAGTTGATGACGATGAAATGCAGCGGGCGGCCTTCATCGATCTGCCAGACATATTCGGTTCCGGCGGAAAAGAGAATGGCACAGCCGGGCGTCAGCCGGTGAGCGGTGCCTTCGATATTGATACAGCCTTCGCCGCCAAGAATATAGAACAACCGGCAGTCCGATGTGCGCAGGCTGTAGAAAACATCCTCCCGGTTCTGGGTGGACAGGGTTGTGGTGATTGCCTGCCGGACAAACGGCTCACACTGCTGTAATGTCATAGCTGCCCTCCCTGTGATATAAGATGCTCTTATTATATCACAGAGAGGGCAGCTTGTCAATCGCTCTTTATCGAATCATGGCGGCAAGGAGCGTTACTGCTTTGCCTTAAATTCCGAGAATACCGTTTCAAACGCCGCTTCCAGCTTCGACTGTATACCGGCATAGGTGGACATATAGTCCTTGGATTTGTTCTGAATCAGCTTGCGGGAGATGGTTCCCAGATTGCCAGCGTCACTGAATACATAATTGTTCGCGTAGATGAAATCGGTGGTGGAGTTGTTGTAAATAAGGTCGATCAGCTGCACCGATACGTCGTCCTGCGCGTACTTCACCTTGAGCGCGACTTCGTAATACGCCGGAATCACCGTGCGATAGCCTTCCGCCGCGATGGCTTCCATCACCGCGCAGGCCATGTCCAGATTCTGATTGGTCACTGGCACGGAGTAGGATGACACGCCGTCATGCACTAGCGCAAGATAAGTCTCCTGATTTTCGTCCAGCTTCGGACGCGGAATGATGCCGTAGGGATCGTTCATTTCGCGCAGATAGTTGGATGCCGCACCGAGCTGCTGGACGTAGAACAGCATGGTGCCGTTCTTGAACGCGTTCAGCTGTGCCCCCGTCTGGGATTTGTAATCTGAATCATAGTAGAAGCCCTCGGTTTCGAATACCATCTGATATAGCTTCTCGGCGATTTCCACGTTCCTCGACTGATCAGCGATAAGCTGCGGATAGCCGTCGGCGCCGCGCTCCGTATACTTCGCGCCCGCCGAGAAGGTGGAATGCTCCGACTGGCTCGACCACGACACGGCTGAACCGAGGATATCTTCATAACCCGCTTTGCCGTCCGAGTTCAGATCCTTGTATACGTCCGTGCAGTATTTGCGCATCACTTCAAATGTCCAGTTGCCGTCCAGAATCATCTGATAGAAATCGTCCACGCTGCCGAAGTTGTCCTCCAGCATCCGCTTGTTGACAAAGTTGGCGGAAACGCTTGAAATGCGTGATGTGGAGAAGTCGCCGATCAGCTGATACCTGTAGTCCGGATGAATCGCGATGATGTCCATGTAATCCGTTGCCCACCACGGCTGATCGTAGTCGATGTAAGGCGCGTCGATGAGGTTGACGAGCATTCCTTCGACAGCCAGAATCGCCTGTTCATACTGTGCGTGGTGGATGATGTCATATGCATCGTCGCCTGCGGTAACAACGGAGCGGACGGCGTTGGAAAACTGGGTCACATCACTTTCATATGCGATGTACTCAAGCGTAATGTTGAGACGTTCCTCCACCTTGCGGTTGCGATTGAACACAGCGTCATTGACAAGGTCGCCGGTTTCCTCCTCGCCGCCGACCACGTCCGCATATTGATTGGCACGGTAGAAGATGGTCACGGTTTCACCCTTGAAGTCGAGTTCCGGCAGGTTGTCAGGCGTATTCTCACGCAGGGATGTGTCCACCGTTACTTCGGCTTCGGTGGATGCGGCAGTGGTTGTGTCTTCAATGTCATTCGATGTTCCGCCGCACGCCGTAATGGACGCGAGCATGGCAATAACCAATAAAAGAGATAGCTTTTTCATATCAAACCTCCGAAAAATGATATATCTATTATTATATCTGGTCGGTGGTTTGGAATCAAGACACAAAATAATATTAATTGTCGATATTTTGTTCTGTTTTTATATTTGCTGCCGCCGTCTCCCACGTTTTTTCCGCCATCTCAGAAATGCGCACCTGCCCCACGCCAAAGATGGTCGTGTTCAGCCTGTCGTTGACGGGGGTCTGCCACTCTCCGCCGATGCTGCCCATGCCGCCCCGCATACCCAGAATCGAGCCGACGGTGGCGCCGTTGCAGTCGGTGTCAAAGCCGGTTTCCACGGCCATACAGATGGACGCGCCGTAATCGCCCTTTCCCCAGAGCAGGGACGCCGCCACAATCATGGCGTTGGAAATGGTGTGGCACCAGCCGTGACCGGTGTATTCGTCCCAGACCTCGTGAATGTGGGCGAAGATTTCCTCCTTCGTTCTGCCCTCGGCATACAGCGAGAGCACATCGCGGATGGCGGCGGTGAGCCGCGACTGTGCCGGAATCTGCGCCAGCCCCGCCTCGATGATCGTGGGAATATCGTCTTCCACGGCAGCAGCGGCGATCATGGCGGCGGCGAACATCTCGCCGTAGATGCCGTTCTTCACGTGGGAAATGGAAGCGTCCCGCCACGCCATTTCGGCGGCAAGCTCCGGATTGCCCGGATTGATGTAGCCGAAGTAGTCGCCGCGAATCTGCGCGCCAATCCATTCGCGGTAGGGATTCTTGTAAACGGCGGAATCGGGGGGATTGTATCCTGCCACAAAGTTGCGGAAGGCCGCGCGCTCGGCGGTGCAGTAGGCGTTCTTGGGCTGCATATCCATCCAGAAGCGGGACACATCCCATGGGGTGAAATCCAGGCCGTACTTTTCAATCAGCTTGAGTGCCAGCACCGTGTAGTTGGTGTCGTCGTCCGACGGCATACAGCTCACCGTATCCGCCCAGCAGCGTCCCATCAGACGGGCGTTGTGGCGCTGACAGAAATCCTCGGTGATGTCGGTGGAGAGAATATAACGGTGCATGGGCCAGTTGCCGCTTTCCTTCAGCAGCGGATGGAGCAGGTTGGTGCGCAGACCTTCCACCGGCTTGCCCAAAAGACAGCCGCAGATTCGTCCCATCCACGCGCCGTGAATTTTGTCCTTCAGTCTGTCTGCGTCCGGCTTGCCCTCGCCGGGACGAACATCCGGGCGGAGAAGGCGGATGGTCTCCAGATCGGACGGCTCGTTGTGGGGATAATCCGCCTGTGTTGGCGCATTCAATACCACGTCAAAAAGCACGTCGGCGATGCGTTCCTTGATATCGCCGGCGGGCAGCTTGGCGGCGGCGCGGAAAAGGTCTTCGTACTGTGCAATGTCCTTGCCCTCCTCGATGGATTGGGTGTATTCCACGGGCAGATCGGCGGAGTAAAGCTCCCATGCGTGCATGGAGGAATACTGCGGGCTGAGTTTTTTATCGATCGTCAGTTCTTCCGTAGTCCGCTTGTCGCTGTTGAAGATCAGCGTGTCAACCGACACGCTGAAATAGCGGGCGATTTTGATGATGTTGTCCAGGTCGGGCTGGGTGGCGCCAGTCTCCCATTTCTGTACAGCCTGACGGGAAACGCCCAGCAGCTCGGCGAATTTCTCCTGCGAGATGTTCGCGTCGCAGCGGAGCTTTGCAATCATGGTGGAAAGATTCATGGTGCATTGTCCTTTCTTAATTTTATGGTATTTTCATTATACCAGCCCGTCTGAGAAAAATCAAGCGATTCTGATAAACAAATCCCGCAACCTATGGTTGCGGGATGGAGCGGTATTAGCCGTTCGATATGGTAAGCTTCATGCTTTCGACCCCGCACTTCTGGTACTTGCCCGGGAACCAGTCGTGAAGGCTTGCCCAGCGTTCGCCATCGCTTTTAGCGATCACATCGCCGCTGCGTCCGAAGATCGGACCGATGGAAGTGAACTGCTCAATACGCAGCGTGACTGCGGCACCGAGCCAGCGTGCGGGTATCTCCCAGCGGAAGCCGCCCAGCTGTCCGCCAAGGCTGACGCCGTTAATGTACACGCGGGTGTAAAGTTCACTGCTTGCAAGCTCCAGCGCGGACGGCACATCCGGCAGCTCCAGCGAGGTTTCCAGCGTAATTTTTCCTGCGTACTGGGGAAGAATGCCGTCGTTCAGCCGTCCGACGCCAACCGTTTCAGGCAGGGTGTAAAGCGTGTCCACGCCGTCCTCTATCCGGTCAGCGAAGCTGCCGCAGATAAAGCAGGAGGGGAGGAACGACTCGCTGGGCGCGGGTTTGGTGATGGTTACGGTGTGTTCGCCGGGAAGCAGCGTGAAGGGCGAAGTAGAGGCGTACAGCTCCGTCAGACCGGGCGTCAGCGCATCGGCGGGCTGGTTGAATGCCAGCGCAATGCCGTCCAATGACAGCTCACCGCCGGGAATGTAGGTGCGGGACAGCATCCGCACGCCGTCCAGCCGCTCTGCCGCGCGGAAGGTGTAGGAAGCCGCATCCTTGCGGATGTTGCAGCGCAGGGTATTGGGGGAATCAAGCGTCAGCCGGAAGGTGGGCGACAGTTCACACAGCGTTTCATGGGCAGTGGGAACGGCGCTGCCGAGCACATAATGTCCCCGTCCGGGAAGCAGGATCTCGGTGGACGAATCGCCGTCGCGGATGATCAGGCGGCGGGGCGTATCGCTGTTCTCCAGATCGAGGATAACCGCACTGCCGTCGGTGAACTGGCGCAGAAAGAGATTGTTGGGACGGCTGCCGTCCGTTTCGGTGATCGACAGCTTTCTCGGCGGCAGGGAAGCGACCAGCGTTTGGGCGGAGAAATCCTCTCCATCGGTGATTTCCAGCACCGGAATGCCGGCGGGGGATTCTTCGTCCTCATCCAGCAGCAGCCACTGATACTGCGCCCGGGTCAGCGCCTGAAGCAGAACGTACATACGACGGGCAGTCAGACTCTGCTTTTCGCTGTCAAACAGGTATTTGCGCGTCAGCGTGGCAGGATAGCGGACATAGACATCGGCGGCGATGGTTTTGTGAGCGAGGGAGGCGGCTTCGATGGCCGTCTCGCCCAGCTCGGCGTAGCCTTCGAACCATGGATTCATGTAGTTCATCGGATTGAACCAGCCGTTCTTTTTCACGTTGCCCCGGGCATCGGCGGCGGAGACGGCGAGAACGTAGTGGTCGATGTTGAACATGGCTTCCTGCCAGAGCATTTGCTCCACACGCGCGGGCGGCAGATCGGTGGGACCGAGGGCGAATGTCTCAACGAGACCGCCCTTGGCGTTCTCGCAGAGACCGCATGAGGTCTCGTGTCCGCCGCTGCTGTGTTTCCGAATCGCGGCCTGCAAGGTTCCGTAGGTCAGCCACTCCGCCTTGTCAATGGACGTGCAGGTGGAGATTTCGTCCATGGCGGGCAGCGTGAAGCCCCGCAGGACGTGGATGGCGTCGCCGTTGGCGCGAACCGAAGCGCACATATCCTGTTCCGCCAGCAGATGTCCGGTCAGCAGAATTTTATGCGCGCTGCACCAGCCCGCGATGCGGTCAACGAAGACCTCCCGGAAGCGTCGGGTCAGCAGATCGTAGTAGTCGCACAGGAAGCGTTCGCTTCCCTCCAGCATATCGGCAAAGAGATCGCGCCCGGTTTCGGCGGCGTAGAGCCTGTCGGCATCCTTGAAATAAGGATACTTTCCGCCGCCGTAGGTGAAATAGTTGATGCTCGGCTCGTCGGTGAAGATGCCCTTGATCGTCGTGCCGAAGTAGGGGGCGAAGCGTTGATAATACACCTCATGGGTCAGGCGGATAAAGCAGTCCACCGCGTCGGGATTCAGGATATCTGCGTAGGATTCGGGGATAGAACCGGGGGCGCGCACTGTTTTCGCGATGACGCAGCGCCCGTCCTCGATTTTCACGCAGGTGGAGGCGTAGTCGTGGTTTTCCTCCATGACTTTGCCGTAGCAGGTGCCGGAGGGCCAGTTGAATTCGTCATACAGCCAGATGTCCATATCCAGCGACGCGGCGGTTTCGATGATGTCGCCGCAGATTTCCAGCCAGCGCTCGGACATATAGGGGACGTCGCAGCCGTCCCGGGGGTACATGAGAAACTGCTGGATGCCCTTGTCGGCATAACGGCGGAGCATGGTCTGAATCTGTTGACGGGTCAGGTCGCCGGTGACGGCGCCCATGGGAATCAGAGGATTGCGGATTTTCTTTGACATGAGAATCAACTCCTTGTAAAAAGATGATATTTTGTGATGAAATCCAGCAGCTCCTGCCGGTCGGCAAAGCCGCAGAACTTCAGGATTTTTCCAATACGATATTTTACCGTGGATTCGGAGATGGGAATGGCATCGGCTGTGGCGGAGTAGGTTTGTCCCGCTATCAGTGACGATAGAATTTTGCGGTCGATCTCGTCCAGACTGCGCACCAGATGTTCGGCTCGCAGCAGTTCCATGATATCCGGGTCGGTGCTGTAGGCGGGTGCCTGGATGCCGGACGAAAGAGCAAAGTCGGGGCAGGCTGTAACGCTGGAGCGAAGGGGTGCGGTTTCGCCCGTTTGCAAGGTGCATTCAAGCACAGACGAGCAGTGACCGATCTGCGGGTTGAACTGCAAATACTGGTGCAGCCGCACCGCCTGACAGCCCAGCTCCGTAAGATCGGTGTACATCCGGGTCAGCTTCGGCGTAAAGCTGTCCACCACGCTCCAGTTGCCGAAGCCGGTGACGCAGATGTCCTCCGGAACACGGATGCCGCAGGATTGTAAATGGCGGGTCAGATAGGTCGCCAGCAGGTCGTTGGAACAGACCACAGCGTCGTAATGGCTGATCTGTTGGCAGAGCTGTCCGGCACAGTCGGCGATGCTGCCGCGTTCAAAGATATCCGCCGCCTGAAAGGGAAGCTGACAGGCGTGCATACCGGCGGCGTAGCCCTTGAGCTTGGCAAAATCGCCGATGGTGTCCCGGTGCAGGGCGAAAAAGGCGATGGAACGCCTTCCGCTGCTCGCGATGGCGCATACCAGACTGCGCATGGCGTCGATGGTATTGAATGCAACACTGCTGCAAACGCTGCTGAACCGATGCTCATAGACGCTGACCAGAATCGGTTCAGCGCCGGCAGCAGACAACTCGCGCAGCGTGCGGTCAATCCATATCAGCGAGCAGCCGACAACCAGCACAAGCGGACGCTCGGTGTCGCTCTGGCTTCCGCTGTGCTCGCTGTAAAGATTGCCGTCATTGATGACGATCAGGTTCAGCGCCTTTTTCATGGATTCGCGGACGATGCCGTCCACGATGTCTGTTATCCAGAAGGCGTCCGCGTCCACCGGCTCGTAAATCAGGTAAAGATTCATGTTCATATCAGCTTTCATGAAAAAATCAGGATACGCTCAGTATATCACAAGCCGTGATGGAATGCAAGGGTCAGTCTATATAATTCGCGTGGATTGGTGTTGCGGCGGTAGACCGCGTCGTTCAGAATGTCGCCGTTCGCCTCCTCAGTGTCGTAGGGCCAGCCGGAGCCGAGCTGTTCGGCAGAATACACGATATTGAAGGTGCGTCCCTTAAAATCATACTCGCCCAAGTTGTCGGAAATTTCGGTTTTGACGGGTTTGGCGGTGGTATCAGAAGAAGCGGTTGTCGTATCAGCGGGAGTTTGTGTGTCGCCGCAGGAGGCGAGCAGGGAAGCGGTCAGCAGAAGGGTCAGCGCAGATGAGATTTTCTTGTGCATGATTTGGAAACTCCTTTATCTAATAAATTCTGATAATTTCATTATACACAATTTTTTCGCCGGACGCAAGTTCAAAAAAGCGGGATAGAATCGGCGGTATTTTGTACTTTGCTAAAATATTTTATGTCCTGTTCGGGAACAAATTCGACACTTGAAACGTCTAATGCAGAAAATGCGAAATTTTATCGGAGGACATATGAAAAAATATCGATTGCTGCTGTCGGCAGTGCTGCTCGTGACAACGCTTCTGTCGGCGGCCTGCGGTGAGGATGCGGAGCCTCTGCCTGACGCAGAGGGGGTTGTCCCGCTCACCTTTGTGCCGGAGGACGCTTCCCTGACGCTGATTCCCTCGTCCATCAGCGGCGAGGTGATGTCGCAGTTGGAGTATGAGGGCACGATGCTTCTCATTTACAAGGACGTTGACGGCGGCATCCGAGCCGCCTGCGTGCGCGGTGAGGGGGAGGACGAGGTGAGCTATGACTTCCTCACCCTTTCGGATAATGCCGACTCAATCCCGCGCGTGGACGGCATCGAGCCGTTTACCGATATTCTTGGGCAGGACGGCTTCACGGTCACATGGGGCTGGACGCATATCTTCTGCAATTATTATATCATGGAAGATGGACTGCCCGTCTTGCTCTGCGAGAGCGGCAATCAGATCATAACCGCCGACCCGGACGGCGACGGCGTGATAGAGCTTGTCAGCCAGTGGTTCGGTTTGGTGGTACTGACAGATGTGATCGATGGACAGGTGATGCAGGTGAATATTTCGGAGGCAGTGACTGACTGGGGAGCGTGGACGTTCTTTGACGAGGAATCTGCCAGGTTCAGGCTGGATGCCTGGTACGGCAATGTGATCCCCCCTCGTTATGCAGACTATCGCAATGGCAGCCTGTACATCAGTCCCTACAGCGACGAGGAAGTGCGCGCCTGTGCCGCCGCCTGCGATTTCACCATCACGGAGGAAGCGCCCGCCGCGCTCTATTACCGGGAAGGCGGTCTGCCGGTGATCGTCACGAACAACGGGACGCAGGTGAATATCTACGCCATCGACCCGGAGGAAAAACAGGTGATTATGAGCTGCGGCATGAACGCAGACAGCTTCGCCCATACCCTCGGTCTGGATGAAACGCCAACGGGGGCGACATCGTACACGGTGGAGTGGTCGGAGAAAATGCCCGCTTTTCTGCTGACGCTGGACGACGGCAAAACTTCATGGCGCATGAAAGCGACACCGTATTATCAGGGAAATACGCTGTATATGAACACCGAAGCCTGCCCGTAAAAATCCCGCAATCCGATAAAAGGCTTGATAACGCCTATCAAGAGTCCATATATCTCCACTCCTTATCAGCGTATTCTGCCCCGAGAATGGGCTGAATATGGCGAAGATTGAGTGGTGCTGAGCGGACAAATTTGTGTAAAATCGCCTTTGCAAAAGCCGCGGAAATCTGGTATAATATTGTTCGCTGAGTTGCGAAATGCGTAAGTCCAAGTACGGACTTACGCATTTATTTTTTTGAAATGAGGTATCTACATGGAAACAACATCCAATAATCAAAAGCATCTCGCCGAAGCGCCTGTGGGCGGTCTGATGCGCCGGTACGCCATTCCCTGCATCATTTCCCTGCTGGTGGCGGCACTTTACAACATCGTTGACCAGATTTTCATCGCCAACGCCGATTATCTCGGCTCTTACGGCAACGCCGCCAATACGGTGGTCTATCCGCTGACTGTCGTTGCGCTGGCGGTGGCCGTTATGATCGGCGATGGCTGCTGTGCGTTTGTCAGCCTGTCGCTGGGCGCGAAGGAGGACGATAAGGCGGGCGGCAGCGTGGGCAGTGCGGTGATTCTGTCCGTTCTGTCCGGCGTGGTGATTATGGTTCTCTATCTGCTTTTGCAGAATCCCATCCTTACCCTTTTCGGCGGAACGGTCAACGCCGAGACCTTCGCCCAGTCGAAGGAATACTTCTTCTGGATTACCATCGGCATTCCCTTTTACGTCTTCGGACAGGCCATGAACCCGATCATCCGCTCGGACGGCAGTCCGAAGTTCGCCATGATCTCCACGCTGGCGGGCGCGGTGGTCAATATCATCCTTGACCCGATTTTCATTTTCACCTTCCGCTGGGGCATGATGGGCGCGGCCATCGCAACGGTACTGGGACAGGTTCTCACCGCTGTTCTGGCCGTCTGGTATCTCTACCGCATGAAGAGCGTTCGCCTGACAAAGAGCAGCTTCCGGCTTCATCCGGAGCTGATGCGCCGGTATCTGCCGCTGGGCATTTGCAGCTTTCTGTCCCAGATTTCGCTGGTGGCGGCTATGGCGGCCATCAACAGCATGGTGCGCAAATACGGCGCGCTCGACCCGGTCTTCGGTCAGGCGGAATACGCGCAGATTCCCATGGCTGTCATCGGTATCGTGATGAAATTCTTCCAGATTGTGATTTCGATTGTCGTCGGCATGGCGGCAGGCTGCATTCCGATTGTGGGCTATAACATGGGCGCCGGACGTCCCGACCGGGCAAAGGGGATATTCACCCGCTTGCTCATCGCCGAAGCGGCGGTGGGAGCGGTGGCTCTGCTGATTGTGGAGCTGCTGCCCAAGCAGCTTATCGGTATTTTCGGCGCGGCGGGGGAGAGCAGCTATTACACCGAGTTTGCCATTCGTTCCTTCCGCATCTATCTCTGCATGATGATTCCCGCCTGTGTCAACAAAGCGGCGTTCATCTTCCTGCAATCGCTGGGCAAGCCGTGGATATCGACCATGCTGTCGATGATCCGCGAGGTGGTCTTCGGCGTGGGCTTCGCGGTGCTGCTGCCGATCTGGTTCGGGCTGGACGGCGTGCTCTATTCCATGCCGGTGTCGGATATCTGCACCTTTATTGCGTCGGCAGTCGTTATCGTGCTGACCTATCGGGAGCTGAACCGGGCGGCGGAAAAGTGATTCCTGTCTTTGGCGGCTGACGATCTATTCACAATTCATTCACACGCTGTTGTCATCTGTGCGGTATAATAGAAAGAAAACGATTTGGGAGAACCACAATGAATTTTGTCATCAAAGGAAACATCTGTTATAGCGTCAGTCCCACCGAAATCCGCACGGTCAACGGTTACGCGGTCTGCCGGGAGGGTCTGTCCTGCGGCGTATATGAGACGCTGCCCGGGGAATTTGCCGGATATACGCTGTACGACTGCGGCGATCAGCTGGTTATCCCGGGTATGGCTGACCTGCATATTCACGCATCCCAGTTCGCCTATCGCGGAACCTGCATGGATCTGGAGCTGCTGGACTGGCTGAACAACCACGCCTTCCCCGAGGAATCCAAGTTCGCCGACCCGGAATACGCCGACAAAGCTTACGCCGTTTTCGCCGACTCCATGAAAAAGAGCGCCACCACCCGTGCCTGCATCTTCGCGTCCCGTCACGCCGAAGCCACCGAAATCCTGATGGAAAAGCTGGAAGCGTCGGGAATTGTCAGCTATGTGGGCAAGGTCAACATGGACAGGGAAGCGCCCGATCCCCTTCGCGAGGAGAGCGCCGAGGGGTCGGCAGCCGACACCGTCCGCTGGATTGAGTCGGTACGCGGGAAATTCGCGCGCACCTATCCCATTCTGACGCCGCGCTTTATCCCCTCCTGCACGGATAGGCTGATGGAGAAGCTGGGCGAAATTCAGCGCAAATACGGTCTGCCCATGCAGTCCCATCTGTCGGAAAACAAGGGCGAAATCGCGTGGGTGAAATCCCTCTGCCCGGATGCCGCCTTCTACGGCGACGCTTACGACATCCACGGGCTGTTCGGAAGGAATCACGAGAGCGGCGCGGATGTGCCCACCATCATGGCGCACTGCGTCTGGTCGTCGGACGAGGAAATCGCCCGGATGAAGGAACAGGGCGTGTACGTCGCCCATTGTCCCGCGTCCAACATGAACGTTGCGTCGGGAATCGCGCCCATCCGCCGTTATCTGAACGCCGGGCTGCGGCTGGGACTGGGCAGCGATGTGGCGGGCGGTCAGAGCGAGTCCATGTTCCGCGCCGTTACCGACGCCATTCAGGTTTCCAAGCTGTACTGGCGGCATATAGATCAGGGCTGCAAGGCGCTGACCTTCGAGGAAGTCTTCCACATGGCAACGATGGGCGGCGGCGGGTTCTTCGGCAGGGTTGGCAGCTTTGAGTCGGGCTATGAGTTCGACGCCGTGGTGCTGGACGACAGCATTCAGCCGACCACGCTCGCGATGGACGCCCGCCAGCGGCTGGAGCGGGCATTCTACCTGTCGGTGGACAGGGATGGTATTACGCACAAATTTGTACGGGGAATAAAAATCCTCTAAAATAAACAGCACGGACGCATGATCATGCGTCCGTGCTGTTGTTTACTTCACCCAGGTGTCGGTGACTTTTGCATAAGCGGCGATTTTCTCGTTCACCGCGTCCATGCTCTCGCCGTTGGCGAGGATATAGATTTTAATCTTCGGCTCGGTGCCGGAGGGGCGGATGACGATCACATCGTCAAGGTCGGTGCGGAAGTAGAGTACATTGGAGGTGGGCAGACCGGTGGAAGTGATTTTGCCGGTGTCTACGTCCAGAACTTCGTCCTTCAGATAATCCCGGCGCTCGACCACCCGGTGTCCGGCAAGCTCTGCGGGCGGATCGCTGCGCAGCTCATCCATCAGCTGCTTCATCTTCTCCAGACCGTCCAGACCCTCCATATAGATGTTTGCCGCGCCCTCGTTGTAGCAGCCGTAACGCTCGTACAGCGAATTCAGCGCGTCGCAGAGGGTCATGCCCTTCGTCTTGTAATAAGCCGCCATCTCCGACAGCAGCATGGTTGCCACCACCGAGTCCTTGTCGCGGGCGTAAGTGCCCTTCAGGTAGCCGTAGCTCTCCTCAAAGCCGAAGATATAGTTGTCGTGTCCGGTGACTTCGTACTTCTTGATGACTTCGCCGATGAACTTGAAGCCGGTCAGCACATTGAACAGGCGGATGTTGTGAGCGGCGCAGATCTTCGTTACCATCTCGGTGGAGACGATGGTCTTGACGGCGTAAGGATTCTCGGGCATGGTGTTGGTGTTTTCGTAGGCGGTGATGATGTAGTCCAGCAGAAGCGCGCCTACCTGATTGCCGGTGATGCTGACGAACTTGCCCGACTTGTCGCGGGCCATAATGCCCACGCGGTCGGCGTCCGGGTCGGTGGCGATGATCAGGTCGCTGCCGACCTTCTCAGCCAGCTTGATGCCCAGCTCGAAAACGGCGGGATACTCGGGGTTCGGGAAGGAGACGGTGGGGAAATTGCCGTCCAGCACCATCTGCTCGTCCACGGTGTCGATATGCTTGAAGCCCATGCGGCGGAGCACTTCGGGAACGAGACGATGACCCGCGCCGTGCAGAGGGGTATAGACGATTTCCAGATCGTCGGCAACCTGTGCGATCACATCGGGATTGACCGCCTCTGCCATGACATTCTTCATGTAGATTTCGTCCAGCTCCTCGGGAATGTAGGAGATCAGACCGGATGCCAGACCTTCCTCCAGCGAAATCAGCTTTACGTCGTCGAAGATGTCGGCGGCGGCGATGAAGGAGGAAACGGTCTTCGCGTGATCGGGGGGAAGCTGTGCGCCGTCCTCCCAGTAAGCCTTGTAGCCGTTATACTGCTTGGGGTTGTGGGAAGCGGTGATGTTGATGCCGGCGATGCACTTCAGCTCGCGGACGGCGAAGGAGAGCACCGGCGTGGGACGGATGCCTGTGAAGAGCTTAACCTTCACGCCGTTGGCAGCAAGCACCCGGGACGCGGTCTCGGCGAAGAGCTTGGAGTTGTTGCGGGAATCGTAGCCGACGGCCACGCCCATGTCCGCTTTGCCTTCCTTATTGATCAGGTCGGCCAGACCCTGGGTGGCGTGGGCTACGGTGTAGACGTTCATGGCGTTGGTTCCGGCAACCATCGTGCCGCGCAGACCGCCGGTGCCGAACTCCAGGTCTTTGATAAAGCGGAACTTGATTTCCTCGTCATTATCGGCGATGGCGCGCAGTTCGGCTTTGGATGCCTCGTCCACCTTGTCGGAGGCCAGCCAGCGCTCGTAATTTTCTTTGTAAGTCATGGGTAACAATCCTTTCTTGATCGGGCGATTTTGGTGATGCTTATTCCTGAACCTTCAGCTTTTCCAGAGCGATGGCCAGCTGATCGGGGCAGGAGGTGGGTTTGAAGCCGCATTTGATGCCCTTAAGGCGGGCAATGGCGTCATCGATCTTCATGCCGGCGACAAGTGCCGCCACGCCGGTGGTGTTGCCGGAACAGCCGCCCACAAACTGCACGTTCTCGATGGTGTCGCCGTCAGCAACGATGTTGATTTCGCGGGAACAGGTGCCGGAGGTGCGGTAAGAAATGGTCTTTTTCATTGTATTCAATTCCTTGTCAATTTAGTAGTTGATTGTAAATGCCCAGCATGGAGATAAACCCAAGATAGCTGGTTTCGCCGTAGCAATTGCCGCTGCCCAGAGCATATCCGCCGTCGGCGGTCAGCGTGTGAAGCGCCTTGATTCGGCGGTGGATGACCATCGGCTCGGAGACGTTAATATCTTCGATGGACAGCCCGCCCAGCAGGGCAATCTGCCCTTTTGCCAGCGGATAGAGCATTTCGGCGTTCTGGCTGATATGCACGCCGTCGAAGCCTTGGGCGGCGGCTTCGGCAACAGCATTAGTATCGCCTGAATCTGCCAGAAATATCATCGGCTTTTCTGATTCGCGGGGAAGTTTTATGTCGCCCGTCCCGAGCGCGCAAACCGCGTCGGACGCGGCGGCGATATGGAGCGCGTCGGCATCCTCCGACAGAATCACGAAGCGCATACCGTCGGGAAGCATGGGCGAACAGGCGAGGATATCAGCGATATCTTCACGATTCGCTTCCAGCGGCACCACGTCTGATTTGATGTAGGCGTAGAGATCGATGAGCGTGGACACACGGTGCGCCGTGGTGTCCCATAGGTTGTCGCCGCTTCGCCAGATCAGCTGGCTGACGATTTTTCTGTGTATGTACGGCTCAAAGAGGGTAACGCGTCCCGGTTCGCGGCGCAGGACACGGAGAAATTCGCGGTAATCTGCCATGCTGTTCACCGGATGTGCGGATAAATACCCAGCGGCTCATACTGCGGCACAGCCAGCGCCAAAAAGAGCGCAAAACTCTCAAACCCGCCTTCGCCGACCCGCAGAATGATATCGTAGGAGAACTCGCTGTCGCTGTAGGAAAGAGGGAGTGCGTCGATTTTATAAATGTACAGCCCGCAGACCTCGGCGGCGCGCAGAACATCGGCCAGCGAAACCTTCTCGTCGGGAATCAGACTGAATTCCAGAAACGAAGCGTCGGCGGCGTCCAGCCAGCTCTGGCGGGGCAGCTCCAGCGATTTGCGGAGAAGGGCATAACGGGTGGTGACGCTGCCGTCGGGGGAGGTGACATCGCAGCTGAGGGCGATTTTCAGCTCGTATTTGTCGATGAGCCGATAGAAGCTGATCAGCTTGGCGTCCCGGGAGCTGTCCACGGGTAGGATGCACATATCGGCGCGTCCGTAGTAAACCTCCTCGCAGACTTGCGCGAAATCTCCGGCGTAAACCACCGACGGGGTATTCAGCACACCCGAAAAAATGCGGAATGCCGTGTCTGCGTAGGCGTTTTTCAGATAGGCGATCTTCGGCGATGGGGCAAGCTCCACCGCGTCCTCATCCGCGCTCAGCAGCTGATCCAGCCGGAAGCCGCGCTTCTGCTTCAGCCGCTCGGCGGCGAACCGGCAGACGGTCAGCTTATCCGCCAGCAGATCATTTGCGGCGGTGTCATGCAGATAGGGATGTGCAGCCTCAGCGCTGGATGGGGCGATGCGGTTCGGACGGTCGAACATCGCGTCGAAGGCTTCGCAGCGATCCTCCGAGGTGAGCAGCTCGTCATCCTGCAAAATCAGCGCCGCCCGGTCGTAAAGCTGCATCAGCCGCCGCTCCGAGACCGATCCGGCCTCGATGTCCAGCAGTGCCAGATTGTCCCGGATGATGGCATTGCGGCCGTCGGAATCCGGGCGCATCAGAGTTTCCTCCCGTCGGCGTTCAGCATCAGCCCGGTCAGCGCAATGGCCGTGCAGGCTTCGATGACCGGCACCGCGCGGACGGCGATGCAGGGGTCGTGACGGCCCTTGATGGCCAGCTTTGCGTCGGTCTGCGTTTCCAGATTCACCGAATCCTGCTCCAGATAGATGGAGGGCGTGGGCTTCATGGCGACGGAGAAGATCACGGGCATACCGTTGGTCATGCCGCCGGTGATGCCGCCGCAATTGTTGGTGCGGGTGACGACCTTTCCGTCCCGGTAGGTGTAGGTGTCGTTGGCCTGGGAGCCGTACATCCGGCAGAAGTCGAAGCCCGCGCCGAATTCGATGCCCTTGACGGCGGGGACGGCGAACATCAGCTGGGAAATTTCAGACTCCACGCTGCCAAACATATGCTCACCGATTGCCACGGGAAGTCCGGCGGCGGCGCACTCAATCTTCGCGCCCACCGAATCGCCCTTGTTCTGGGCGGAGTTGATGATGGTAGCGAAGGCTTCCTTTGCCATGTTGTCGATGGCGGGGAAGTCCCGTTCACGCAGGGCGGCAAGCTGGGCGGCGGTCACGTCGCCGGGGAAGGGGGAGTCGGTGACGTTGAGAATCTGCTTGATGTGCGCGGCGATCTCGATGCCGTCCCGTCTGAGCCAGAGGGAGCAGAGCGCGCCCGCGAAGACCAGCGGCGCCGTCAGGCGTCCGGAGAAATGTCCGCCGCCGTGCAGCTCCACGTGCTCGCCGTACTTCACCGACGCCGCGTAATCGGCGTGATTGGGACGGGGGATGGTCATTTTGTCGGCGTAGGACGCCGAATGCTGGTTGGTGTTTTCGATGACGGCGCAGATCGGGTAGCCGTTGGTGAAGCCGTTCGATACGCCGCTGATGATGTTGGGAATGTCCGCTTCGGTGCGCTTGGTGGAGAAGGCTCCGCCCGGTGCGCGGCGCTTCATGAAGGCCGCGATGTAGTCTGTATCAACGGGGAGTCCCGCCGGGAAGCCGTCGATGGTGACGCCGATGGCCTTGCCGTGGGATTCGCCGAAGACGGAGAGCTTCAGTTTCGTGCCGTATACCGATGCCATTTGTAAATCCTCGTATTCGTTAGATTAGATGTTTTCCAGAAGGTCGAAGCTGTCCGACAGGAAGGCTTGCAGTTCGTCGGCGGTGAGCTGACGCTGGGAGAGCAGAGCAAGGGTGTAAACCTGCTTTGCAATCTTCTTCGCGCCGGCTTCGTCGGCCTCAACCTTGTCGGCAAGGCGCTTGATCAGCCCGCTTGCGCCGTTGACCACCAGCGTCGCGTCGGTGGGGAAGTTCATGGAGCCGGTGTCCTGACCCGCCATGCGGTACATTTTCATCATGTCGTCCATGCGGCGGGATTCCTCGGAAATGTTGAGCACAGCCGGGATTTTTTCGTTTTTGAGCAGCTCGAAGGAGACCTTCAGATCCTTGTTACCGCTGACTTCCTTAAAGAGGTCGGCGAGCTTGGCGTTTTCTTCCGCCTTGCCCTCGGCTTTCAGCGCGCCCGCCACATCGGCGTCGATGCGGACGAACTTCACGCCCGAAACCTCCTGCTCGATAACGTTGACGAACTGGGTGTCGATGAGCTTGTCCAGAACGACGACTTCAATGTCCTCGGCGGCGAACATGGCGATGTACTGCGCCTGCGCGGTTTTGTCGGCGGTGTAGTACACGGTGTTCTCGTGTTTTTCCTTAGCCTTTTCCAGATATTCGTTCAGCGTGACGAACCTGCCGTCGGTGGTGGGATAGATTACCGAATCCTTCACCCGGTCGTAGAACTTGTGGTCGCGCAGACAGCCGTATTCCACGAAGGTCTTGAGATCGTCCCAGAGCTTTTCGTAATTCTCACGTTCGTTGTTAAACATGGAATTCAGCTTGTCCGCCACCTTTTTGACGATGTGCGCCGAAATCTTGGCCACATAGCCGCTGTTCTGGAGATAGCTGCGGGAGACGTTCAGCGGCAGCTCGGGGCAGTCGAGAACGCCCTTGAGCATGAGCAGAAACTCGGGGATGACTTCCTTGATGTTGTCGGCGACGAAAACCTGATTGTAATAGAGCTTGACCTGTCCTTCCAGACTGTCGTACTCGTGGGCGCGGCGGGGGAAGTAGAGGATGCCCTTGAAGTTCAGCGGATAGTCGGCGTTCAGATGAATGTGGAAGAGCGGCTCGCGATAGTCGCTGAAGACCTTGCGGTAGAATTCCGCGTACTCCTCCTCGGTACACTCGGAAGGAGACTTCTGCCAGAGAGGATGGATGTCGTTGATGGGCTTGGGTGCTTCGGGTTCCTCGCCGTCCTTCTTATCCTCTTCCTTCTTTTCTTCCTCGGGCTTGACAACGTCAAGATAGATTTCCACAGGCATGAAGGAGCAGTATTTCTCCAGAATGCCGCGGATGCGGTATTCGTCCAGGAATTCGGACTCGCTCTCCATGATGTGCATGACCACGTCGGTACCCCGCTCGGCGCGATAATAGTCGGTGGTGATTTCGTATTCGCCCGCTTCGGTGCAGACCCACTTGACAGCGTTGTCGGTGGTGTAGGAACGGGTGATCACGTCCACGGTGTCGCTGACCATGAAGGACGAATAGAAGCCCAGACCGAAGTGTCCGATGATGCCGTCCTTATTCGCGTCCTCATCGCTGCCCTCGTACTTCTGGATGAACTCCAGCGCGCCGGACAGAGCGATCTGGCAGATGTAGCGGCGAACCTCATCCTCGGTCATACCGATGCCGTTATCGGAAACGGTGAGGGTACGTGCAGCCTTATCGAGGGTAACGGTGATTTTGTAGTTTTCGTCGCCCAGCTCCTTTGCCTCGCCGAGGGAGGACAGGCGCTTGAGCTTTGTCACAGCGTCACAGGCGTTGGACACGATCTCGCGCAGGAAAATTTCCTTCTCGGAGTAGAGCCACTTCTTGATGATCGGAAATATGTGTTCGATTTCGACGGAAATTCCGCCCTTTTCGGTGTTTTTGGTCTCTTCAGACATGAAATATTACCTCTTTTACCATAAATAATAGTGAGGGAATAAATCCTCAGAATATATTGTATCGCAATCCGCAAAAAATGTCAAGAACGTTGGCGATAATGTTACAAGAAATTATCAATTGATTATATTTGCGTAATAATTCACATCCGGGGGCTTGACATTTCCCGGGATTTTTTGTATCATATTAGAAGTACATACGAATCAGGAAAGGATATATCCATGACAACATACGAAATTACCATCGCCGCTTCCTGCGCCGAACCGATTCTGCGCCGCGCACCCTCCGGCGATTTGATATGCTCCGCCGTCATTGAAAATCACGCCCGCTTCTTCCGCAGTACGGACAACGGCGTGACATGGCACGATGAGCGGGATTTCATCCCGAACGGCTGCTCTCATTGCAGCGAATTGGCTGTTTTCGACGGCGTGATCACCGCCTGCCTTGCCGTACACGACGGAAGATTTTTCGATTGGCGCTGTGTGATGCTGGAGAGCCGGGACGACGGTCACAGCTGGAACGAGCTGCCCCATCCCGAATTCGAGGGCTGCGCATTCCTGCGCAGCATGATCCGCACCGGGGACGGTATGCTGGTCTGCGCGTATCAGCACTACCCGGTTATGCCCGAGCAGGAAGCCCGGCTGAAGGAATCGCCGGACGCCGATTTTACCGGCGTTTCCGTACCTTTCGTGGAAACCGGCATTCTTTTGACCTGCGACCGCTTCGCGTCATGGGATCGATTCCCGGCGATGATTCTTAGTCCGGAGGGCGCCAATCTGTATCCGAATCCCACGGTGATCGAATATAAGCGGGACTGCCTCGCCATGCTGGCTATTCACGACGGAACGCTCTGGCGTTCGGATTCAACGGACGGTGGCATGACGTGGGACAAACCCCGTGATACCGGCATCCATTCCATTGGTAAGCCGAAGCTGCTCCGGCTTGGCGACCGTCCGGCGCTGCTTCATACGCCCGAAGCCGGGAAAATCGAGCTGATACGCTCGGAGAATGAGCGTGTTCCGCTGGGCGAGGGTTGTGGACCGGACGGTATCTGGGAGGACGGACATCTCCGCTTTGCCGCCTGTGTGGACGGCGGCATCCGATATTTTGATTACGAGCTGTGAGGGATAATGATGATTTTAACGAACGCTACGCTGAAAACCCTGCTGACCGGTGCGGTCAGCTTCATCGAGAACGACGGCTGGCTGACCCCATGCCGCTATTCCGCCGCCCAGCGTGAACGCCTCGCCGGGGATGAGCGCTTTGCGGCACGCTCAAAGGCCACATCCGGCGTTACGCTGGATTTTGTCACCGATTCCACTTCGCTGGCTTTCGATGCCCGCATCCGCCCCGGAGCGCCGCACAAGGGCTATGGTGTGGATATCTGCGTCGATGGGCGGATTAAAGGGCATTTCGGCAATCCTGACCTGTCGGAGGACGACCGGCACTTTGAAATGGAGCTGGGCGAGGGCGAGAAGCGGGTGACGGTCTGGTTCCCGAATCTGTCCGCAATGAGCCTGCGGAATGTGACGGTGGACGACGGCGCGTCGCTGCGTCCGGCAGAGAAATCCGGAACGCTGCTCTTTGTGGGCGATTCGATCACGATGGGGTATTTCGCCGACTTTTCGTCCATGACTTACGCCAACCTCACCGCCGCGTCGCTGGGGATGGAAGCGTTCAATCATGCCATCGGCGGCGAATTCTTCGACCCGGACAAGCTGGACAGGGACTGCGGGCTTACCCCCGACCGCATCATCGTGGCTTATGGTACCAACGACTGGAATCAGAAGCGGAACCTTCGCGAACGCTGCCCGGCTTATTTCGATGCGCTGCGCGCCCTCTATCCCGACGCGCGGGTGGACGTGCTTCTGCCGATCTGGCGTGCGGACAGCCGCGAAAAGGAAGCGCAGGGCTGGCAGTCCTTCATGGAAATGCGCGCCGATATCGCTGTCTGCTGCGAGGGCAGGGAAGGCTTCCATGTGGTGGACGACATCGAGCTGGTACCCCATTTTCCCGAATTCTTCCGGGACAGCAGGCTCCATCCCAACGAGCTGGGGTTTGCGGAGTATGCGAAGAATCTGAGCAAATATCTGTGAAAACAATCGCGGGGCGGCTGCATTTCAGTGCAGCCGCCCCGCGACATTTATTATTTTCTGATGGGCAACCAGTCAAGCGCGTCCTGAATCCACTTGTCCCAATACTGCCACGCATGATTGCCCTCGCTCTCTTTGTAGGTCAGATCGAACCCCAGTCCGAGCAGATGGTCGCGCATCTTTGTGTTGATGCCGTAAAGGAAATCCTCCGTGCCGCACCACTGGTAAAGCCGCGGCTTCGAGCGGTCGGACGCCGCCAGCTTCTCCGACACCGCGTAAAGGTCGTTCACGCTGCCCTTGAAGCTCCTGTCGTAATTGCCGAAAACCATCTCGGCGAAGGGGGCGCGGACGCTGCTGTAAAGGTAGGAGGGATCCAGCGCGCCGGACAGGGAAATGCCGCAGGAGAAGGTCTGCGGGCAGTTCAGCGCCAGCTTGAACGCGCCGTAGCCGCCCATGGAAAGCCCTGCGACGAAGGTGTCCTCACGCCGGGGCGACATTTTCGGGAAGAAGTCCCGACAGATGGCGGGCAGTTCCTCCGAAAAGAAGGTGAAGTAGCGTCCCGCGCCGCACACCATGTCCGTGTACCAGGACAGGTCGGCGTTCGGCATAACCACCGCGATGCCACGCTCGGAGACGTAGCGCTCGATGGAGGTGCGGCGTTCCCAGATTGTGTGATCGTCGCTCATGCCATGAAGCAGATAGAGGGTGGGATAGGTGTCCACCTTTTCTTCAATGGACGCCATACCGATCTGTCCCCGGGAGCGCTGGGGCAGGATGACGTTCATTTGAACCTGCTTGCCCAGCACCTCGGAGTGAAAAAATACCTGTAAAAGTGCCATGCTTATTCCCCCGTTTTCCTGTCGTCAGTGACGCGCGGAGAATGGCGTAAGCCATTCTCCTTGCAGTTGCAGCTTTCGCTGCAACTGCTGCAACCACAATCACAATATTGTCCCCGCTTGGCGCGGCGGATTTTTCGAATGATGACAAACGCCGCCCATGCTGCGATTGCCAGTATGATGATAATTTCCATTCTGTACCTCTTATACGAACAGGTTTGCAATCTGGAACACCAGCGTGGACATTACCCACGCGGTGCCAATCTGCATGACCATGGTTCCGAGTGTAAACTTCAGTGAACGGCTTTCACGTTTGATGGTGGCGATGGTTGCCACACAGGGGACGTACAGCAGCACGAACACCATCAGCGCCAGCGCGTTGGCGGCGGTGAAGCCGGACGCTCCGAGCTGCGCTTCCAGCAGGCTCATACCCTCTGCCGAGGAAATGTTGCTGATGCCGTAGAGCACCGACATACTGGAGACCACCACTTCCTTGGCGGCAATGCCGGAAATCAGCGCCACGATGATCTGCCAATAGCCCAGACCGGTGGGGCTCATCACGGGGACAAGCACCTTCGCGATGACCGCTGCGAAGGAGTCGGACATATCCTCCACCAGACCACCCGCGCCAAAGTTCAGCAGGAACCAGAGCAGGATGGAAGCGAGAAAGATCGTCGTACCTGCTTTGGTCAGGTAATCGCGCACCTTCTCCCAGACGTAGATGAAGATCGTGTGGGCGTTGGGCGTCTTGTACTCGGGAAGCTCAATCAGCAGCGTGTGGGCGTCGTATTTCGCCGACGCTTTGTTGAAGATGATTGCCACAATCACCGCGATCACCAGTCCCAGCACATACATCGAGAAGGCTGCCACGCCCGCCCATTTGCCGAAGAACATATCGGACAGCAGCACATAAACCGGCAGACGCGCCGAGCAGGACATGAACGGCGTGACGAAGATGGTTTTCAGCCGGTCGCGGCGATCTTCCAGCGCACGGGAAGCCATCACCGCCGGAACGGTGCAGCCGAAGCCTAGCAGCATGGGGATGAACGCCCGTCCCGACAGTCCCATTTTGCCCATCAGACCGTCCATCACATAAGCCACGCGGGACATATAGCCGCTGTCCTCCAGAATCGCCAGCGCGAAGAAGAGGATGATGATGTTGGGCAGGAAGGTCAGAATACCGCCCACGCCCGCGATAATGCCGTCGATAATCAGGGAGGTCAGAAACTCGCTCACATTCAGCGCCGCAAGCAGATTCGTCACCAGCCCGGAGAAGGCTTCCAGCGCCAGCTCGAAGTAGCCCTTGAGCCAGTCGCCCACTGTGAAGGTTAGACCGAAGACCAGCGCCATGATGCCCAGGAAAATCGGAATGCCCCAGATTCGATGGGTCAGCAGGCTGTCCACCTTGTCGGTGACGGCGCTCTTTTCTTCCTTGTTGGCCATTACCTCGCCGATGACCTCCTCGATGAAGTCGTATTTCTGATTGATGATCTCACTTTCGTAGCTGCCGGTATAGATGTCGTCGGTGGGAACGGCATAGCGCCCCATGATCTCCTCGTCGTTTTCCAGATACTTAATGGCGTGCCAGCGGGGATTGGCGATGTCGGGGTATGTGGATTTCAGCCGGGCTTCCAGCTTCGATATGATGACCTCCACATCGTCCGAATAAACCACTGCGTGTTCCCGGTGAAGCTCGGCATTTTCGCCCACCTTGTGGTGGTGCTCAATGCGGTGGCGGGCGTCGGAATCCCGATGGTGCAGAGCGGCGTGCATCAGCGCGCCTAAACCCGTTTTCTTCCGGGCGCTGACCGGAATTACCGGAATGCCCAGCATCTCGGACATACGGTGCAGGTCGATTTCCATGCCCCGTTCCTCCACGATGTCCATCATGTTCAGCGCCATGACAACCGGTTTGCCCAGCTCGATTAGCTGTAAGGTCAGGTAGAGATTCCGTTCCAGCGCCGATGCGTCGGTAACGTCGATGATTACGTCCACATCGTCGGAAAGGATGCACATCCGTGATACCTTTTCCTCCATGGTGTAGGAGGTCAGCGAGTAAATGCCCGGCAGGTCGATCAGGCGGAAGCGGTTTTCGTGGTCGCGATAGGTGCCTTCCTTCTTTTCGACGGTGACGCCCGGCCAGTTTGCCACCTTCAGGTTGGCGCCGGTGTAGGCGTTGAACAGGGTGGTTTTGCCGCAGTTGGGGTTGCCGATGAAGGCCAGCCGCAGCTCGGCGCCGTTGTGAGGCTTGTTATCCACGGACAGTCACCTCGATTCCCTCGGCGATTTCGCGTCCCAGCGCGAAGCGGGTGCCGCGCACCCGGATAATGACTGCGCCGCCCTTTTTGGCGTTCAGCAGCCGAATGATGGTACCCTTTGTCAGACCGAGCATCTCCAGCCGGCGGGACGTATCGTGCTTTAAGTCGATGGCATTCACCCGACAGTCCTGCCCAATCCGGGCTTCCCGTAATGTCATATGGTTCTCCTGTTTATTTGTTAGGTGCTACTAACTTTATTTTATAGTAAGTATAGTCGAATTCCGTCGATTTGTCAAGTGACAGGATGAATAAACTTTGGACGGTGACATGAAAATATATGAACAAAGCGAGAAAACGATACCGGCGCTGATGCGCCGGTATCGTTGATATGATCAATATTTAGTCGATATCCACCGACTTGCCGGTTTCAGCCGACTTGTAGAGAGCGTCGAGAATCTTCATAATGACCACGCCGTCCTCTGCGGGGGAGATACAGGGGGTCTTGTTCTGGCAGCAATCGACAAAATGGTCGATTTCGGCCTGGAACGCCTCCTTGCTTTCATAATAGGTGTTGACATCCACAAGACTTACATTGGTCATGAAGCCGTTCATTTCGCTGTAAATCTTCATATCGTTCAGGCTGATGCCGCCCTTGGTGCCGTACAGGATGCGGTCGCCTCTGCCTTCGCCGTTCAGTGCGTAGGAGCACTCCAGCAGGGTGGAAGCGCCGTTCTCGTAGCGGATGATGCCCACGGCGTTGGATTCCACGGTGCAGATATCCTTCTTGGGATCCGCTCCGTCCGGATGCCAGCCCACCGAGGTCTTCAGCTCGGCACGCTCCTTATGCAGCAGGTCGGAGGTGACGGCGTAAACCGATACCGGCTTCGGGTTGCCCATCAGGTAGCGGGTCAGGTCGAGGGGATGCACGCCGATGTCGATGATCGGTCCGCCGCCCGAGCGGGACTTGTCCGCGAACCAGCCGCCGGGATTGCCGTTGCGGCGGAGGTAGGTAGCCTTGGAGTAGTAGATGTCGCCCAGCAGACCTTTGTCGATGAAGTCCTTGGCGATGCGCGATTGGTTGTCGAAACGGGTGACAAAGCCCATCATCAGCAGCTTTCCGTTCTTTTTGGAAGCGTCCAGCATAGCCTGTGCTTCTTCAGCGTTCATGGCCATGGGCTTTTCGCACATGACGTCCAGACCGGCGTTCAGCGCTTCGATGGTGCAGACTGCGTGGTTCACGTTCCAGACGCAGACGTCGGCGGCGTCCAGCTGAACGTTTGCCAGCATTTCGGTGACGCTGGTAAAGCGCTTTTCGATGCCGTAACGGTCAGCGGTGGCGTTAAGGGTTTTCTCGTTGATATCGCAGATTGCGGCCAGCTCCACGTTGGGGTTTTTCATATAACGGTCAAGGTGCGTCTTGGCGATGTTGCCCGCACCGATGAGACCTACTCTGAGTTTTGCCATGATAGTTTACCAGACCTTTCTTTGAAAAAATCAGATTTTTTCAATTTTAAGACGCATATGCATTACGTTTACACACCAACTTGCATAGGTGTCGGAATATTGGATAAGAAGGACATTGGAACCGTCCGCCTCGCGCAGAACGATGTTGTTGGAATAATAGCAGAAGCCCTTGTCATGCTCCAGGTACTCGCCCTTGTCCCATGTATAGCCGTCCACGGAGGAGTAAAGCACGAAGCCGTGTCCGTTCTCGCCCCGACCGTGCAGAATGTACACGCCGTCGATCAACGCGGTCTGCGGGTTGCGGATGCCCTTTTCCAGATAACAGGGCTCGCAGACCTCCCAGGTCAGACCAAGATCAGAGCTGACAAGATGGTCCATGTACCGCTCGCGGTTGATATTGTAAGCATACATATGCAGCCGTCCGTCCGTATCGAACAGGATCGAGCCGTAGCCCCGTCCCTGCGTATCCATGGGAAGCACGCTTCGCTCGGTAAAGCTCTCGCCGCCGTCCTCGCTGACATACAGCCGGTACAGATGCTCGGGCTTGTTTCCGGTGAAAGTAACCTCCGCGTCGTTGCAGAAATGCAGGATGTAGATTATATCGTTCCGGCAGAGCACATCGTAGATTCTGCCCCGGTAAGGGGAGACCTCCACAGGATCGCTCCAGCTTTCGCCGCCGTCGTCACTGTGAATGGCCATGGGCGTAAACCACGGTTCACAGCAGACCGGATGCAGCATATCGTTGCGCAGACAGAACGCGACCACACGACCGGAGGTCAGCGCAGCAGCTTTCTCCACCGATACGGTGAAGATTCCGTCGTGAAACGCCTGCTGCGCGTAGGGAAGGAGCTTCACATCCGAAAAAGTGCGGCCTTTGTCGCTGGAGGTGCGGTATTCAATCCAGCCATAGGCGGCGTGTCCGTTGAGTCTCACGGGTGAGCAGTTGGAATTGAAATCGATCAGCGTGCCGTTGGCAAGCTCCGCCATAGCGTGGCTCATATGACCGCTTCTGTTTCTGCCTTGGTTGTCAACGTAAAGCTCCGGCTCCGACAGTTTGATACGGCAGCCGTTGCGTTCAAACACCTTTCCCATCTTTTATTTGCTGATGATGCCGCGCAGGAAGTTGACGGCGGTGGCGATGTCAGCTTCGGGATTGGCGCCGACCTCGCGTTCGATGGTCAGATAGCCCTTGTAGCCTACCGACTCCAGCGCGTTCATATATGCGGGGAAGTCCACCTGACCGGTGCCCAGCGGAACCTCCTCATAGTACTTGATGCCCTGGAACTCGACGGGAACGGGATGCACCACGCGGTAAACATATTCGGGAACGCTGGGAACCAGCATACGACCGTCCTTGGCGTGGGTGTGGACGATGTAATCCTTCAGGTTATGTACAGCTACGACGGGATGATCGCCCGTGACCATGACCAGATTGGCGGGGTCGAGGTTGACGGCAACGCCCTTGGAGCCGAGGCTGTCGAGGAAAGCCTTCAGCACGGCGGAAGGTTCGGGACCGGTTTCAATGGCGAAGTGCGCGTTCAGCGAGTCGGCATATTCAGCCAGCTCGGCGCAGGCTGCCTGCATGATCTTATAGCGCTCATGCTCGGGATTGCTCGGAACCACGCCGATGTGGGTGGTAACAATATCGCATTCCAGCTCCTTGGCCAGCTCGAGAATGCGCTTGGACTTTTCGATCAGTTCAGGGTTCAGCTCGGGATTGCCGAAGCCCTTACCTAAGTCGCCGCAGAGTGCGGAGAAACGCAGACCGTTGTCCTTGACGTAAGCCAGCAGCTCCTTCGCCTTAGCGCCGGACAGATTCTCGGGGGAATTCTCGCCGCTGGTGGCGTACATCTGCAAACCGTCTACGCCAAGGGCGGCAGCCTTCTTCACAGCCTCACGGGTGGGGCAGCGGAAGGATTCAAGCATGGCGCCGATTGGAAATTTGTACATAATCATTCAACTCCTTTAACAAAATTGCCTTTTGGCATCGTGAAAGAAAAATTTTCTTTTGCAACCTATTGCAAATTTTACGAGTTTATTATATAATATATGCGGGATAAATGCAAGAGTGTATCTTGCTTTTGTTTAACATAATCTTGCTTTCGGGGGTAAATATGACCGAGTACCTGTACGAAGCCCATGTGGTCGCCGATCCGTCCCGACCGTACATATGCCATTTGGATTCCATCGGCTGTATGCCGCACTGGCACGAAAACATCGAGCTGCTGCTGTTTAAGACCGACGGAGTGATTCTCTGCAACCGCACTGAATATCAGGTTATGGCGGGAGACATCGTAATTTTCGGCTATAACGCTCTGCACGCCGTTCCGCAGCAGAACGGGGTGTCCTACTATTGCCTGATTGTGGACAGCAAATTCTGCACTGGCAACGATCTAAATATTGCCGCCATGCGCTTTGACTGCGTGGTGCGGGATGTGCGCGCGCGGCTGTTTTATGAGGCGGCGATACGGGAGATAAACAATCGGGACGCAAATCTGTCGGCGGCGGGGGCGAAGGCGGCGATTCTGACGTTGATGGTGTATCTATGCCGCAATTTTGCCCGGCCGGACGATCACGGTCAGGAGCACGGCGATACGGTGAAGCGGGCGCTGGGATATATCAATTCCCATATGTCAAGTCCCATGACCATTGACGAAATTGCCGATTATGTGAAGGTGAGCAAATACTACTTCTGCCGGGAATTCCGCAAGGAGACCGGCTTCACGGTGGTGCGATACATTAACAACCTGCGATGCCGTGAGGCCGAGCGCCTGTTACGAAGCAGTGAGATGACGGTGGGCGAAATCGCCCGCGCCTGCGGGTTTGAAAATCTGTCCTACTTTACGCGAACATTCAAAGCCGTGACCGGGCATACGCCTTCGGAGGTACGAGGGGGATAATAATTGAGGGAACGCCGTGGCGTTCCCTCGTTTTTTATCCCATTCTGCCCAGAATGGCGGCCAACTCACCTCTGGAAATGGTGGCGCCGGGGCGGATTGTATTATCGCCGTAACCGTTGACTACGCCGGCGGATACGCACTTTGCCACACCGGACAGCGCCCAATCAGCGATCTCATCCACGTCGGCGAAGGTTATCTTCCCCTCGGCGGTGGTCAGTAGGGAGCCGATGACCTTCATCGCTTCCTGACGGGTGATGGAAGCGTTGGCGTCGAAGTGAACGGTGCCGTCCTCATCGGTGCTTCGACCGTTCATCAAACCGTGATCCAGAACCGCGCGGATGTAGCATACCTTATCGTAGGGGGTGCCGTCCTCAAGCGTTACGCCGGATTCCGTGTAATTGTAGGCGTTGTAGCCCATCCAGAGCGCGATAATCTTGGCAAATTCGCCCCGGGTCAGCGCCTGATCGGGGTCGTAATACAGCCCGTCGTCGGTGGTCTTGCAGTCGAACGCCTGAATCACGCCCATGTCCCAAAGCCGCTCCACGGACGCTTTCGCCCAGTGCTCGCCTATGCCAGTCAGCCCGGACGGCTCGTCCTCGCCGTAATAGATCACGGCGTCGTCAATGCGGATGGTGCGGGAAGCATCGCCTGTATCACGCACCGACAGCAGGGTGGTCAGGGTCAGCGTGCCGGTTTTCAGCGACGCGGGAATATCGGCGGTCAGCTCACGCCAGCCCAGCTGACGGGAGTAATCCTTCGTCACGTTGTAGGAAAGGGTGTAGGGGGTGCCGTTCTCGTCGGCGACGACGGCGGTCAGCTGTCCGCTGATGTCACCGCTGACCCACAGCTTGATGCTTTGTGCGTCGGGCGAAATGGGATGTCCCTCCCGCAGCTTCACGTCGAGAATCTGCTGGAAATCGCCCGCGCTGTAGCGGAAGCCCGCCTCCAGCGAACCGGAGGATTTGTAGCCGTCCGTGGATGACGCGATGTAGGCGTCGCTGACGCCGCTGCCCGTGGACAGCGAAATTTTGCCGATGTCGGCTTCTTCCTCAAAATCTACCACCGGATCGGGCGTCAGACCCGAGCTGATGCGGATGGTCTGCGACAGTTCGCCGCACTTGATTTCGATGACAGCTTCGCCCTCACGGTTGCCGAAGGTCTGGAAATTGCCGTCGAAATCCAAACAGCCGATGTCACTGACCAGCCACATACCGGGATAATCCTTCTGATCGGCTTCGATATGCGTGCCGTTGATGGTGTATTCCAGCGAGCCGCGGTCGATGACCACCTCCCGCCCGTTATAGAATGCGTAAACATTCAGGTCAACCAGCGAGCCGGGCTTAACCTTCATATAAGACTGGCTGACGTTCAGCGAGTCGATGGCGTCGATGACCAGCACCGTCACATCGCCGGTGATCGTTTTGCCGTTGTTGTCGTAAGCCACCTCGATCCGATATTCGCCGGGAATATCGCCTGCGGTGAAGCTGCCGCCGTCGAAGCTGCCCACGCCCTCGTCATAGGTATAATCCGGGTCGAAGCCCGCCGTCAGGCTGTCGCTTCCGATGAGCAGCCCGGCGGGCATATAAGCCCGGTCAAGGGGATAGGCGGAGAAATTCACGGTGCTCCCTGCCAGCACATAAGGCGTGTTCGGCTGTACCGACAGCGCCGCTGCCACGCCATCCGACGTCTTTTCGCTGACGAACAGCAGACCGTTGGCCAGCGACCGGTAGCTGCCGTCCGCAGGCGCGTTCACGCTGATGCAGTCTTCGGCGGTGGAGGCTTTCACCATCACCGATGTGGAGCCGCCGCCGTCCAGATTCAGCGCGGTGACGCAGCCCATCTCCGCCATCACCGACGCCAGCTCGGTCTCGGTCAGACCCCGGCTCTCAGAGGAGCGTCCATCCACAGCGAAGAAGACCACGCTTCCGTCCTCGCGGATGCCTGCGGCGGTACGGGGATTGGACACCTTCTCGTGCTCCTCGTCGATGATGCCTTCCGGCATGACGCCGTTCGACAGAATTAGGTCGCCGCCGCCCACGGCGGTGGTGACGTTCTCCCAGCCAACGGCGCAGGTCGTGTCGATGCGTACCCGGTCGCCCTGCCGCATTCCCGCAAAGAGCGGGTAATCCTCGTAGGATTCGGCAACGCTCAGCACCGCGCAGCCCTCGGGAATGGCGGCGTTATAATCGTTATCCACGATGTCCACAATCCGCCCGGTGACGTTGCCGGAAGTGGTGATTGCATCGTCCAAACGGATGATGATCTCCTTCGATTCGCTGGCGGACAGGGTGGTGGAGGCAAAATCCTCCGTGAGCAGATAGACGCCCCAGATGGTGGGGAATTTGTTCAGCTGGTCGATTTCGATGGCATCGCTGCCTCGGGTGGTATTGGTGATGGTGATCTTCACGGAGGGCTGTCCGATGACGGTCTGTCCGTCTTTGGTGAAGCCAAGCGCGTATTTTCCATCGTCGGTGGAAATCAGGCGTCCATCGTCGATCATCACGCCCAGCGGAACGCCGGTCTGGGTGCTGTAAAAGTCGCCGTTGATGGCGCCCAGCACGTTAAGACCGCTGTCTCCCGCCGCCGATACCAGCGTGGCCAGCCGATCCTTTCCGTAGACTGTGGAGCCGTAGCGCACCAGCGGAAGGGTGCCGCTGCCCGGCTTATATTCGAAGACATAGGAGGTCTGCTGGCGGCCGTTTTCATCCTGGGAGAGATATTGCGTGTATGTAAGTCCGCCGCCTACGGTATCGCGGCGCAGGGAGGTAATCTCCCCCAGACCGGTGTAGGAGAGGGCAGAAAGCGGCTGCGTGAGCAGCATGACCGCTGTCAGCGCGGACAGGGTAAGGCGGATGGTGGTAGGTTTCATAGGCTGTTTCCTTTCCGTTTTGCGATTGTACAGCTCCATTATAACATGAAATATGCAAAAAGAAAATAGATTTTCAAAATATTTTTTATGAATTTTCTGACATATTTCCTTGATCGCTTGCCAAGAGGAGAAATGTGTGATATAATGGTGAAAAATATTTTCCGAAAAGGAGATTCTGCCATGTCCCATATCGAAGAACTGCTGGCAGCCCGTTCGCTGCCCGCCCTCGGCTTCGACGGCGTTGATCCCGAAGCCCGCCGCCTTGAGCTGATCGACATCCTGTCCGACAACATTTACGGACGCACCCCCGATTTCAAGTCTGAGGTATCCGCCGAAATGACCTTCAAAAAGGAAGGCTCCTTCGGCGGCAAGGGAAATACCTTCCACTACAACCTGACCGCCACAACGCCCGGCGGAAACTTCACCTTCCCGCTTTATCTGACCTATCCCCGCCGCATGAAACCCGACAGCAAGGTGCCGTTGATTGTCCATATCAGCTTTAATATGCTCCAGCCCTCCGGCGCGGTTCCCGCGGAGGATATCCTCGACCGGGGCGTGGCGCTGGCGCGTTTCTGCTACACCGATGTGGCCGCCGACAGATACGATGACTTCAAGGAGGGCGTCGCTCCCCTGTTCCCCCGGGAGAAAGGCTCCAAAACCCTGTGGGGCAAGATCGGTATGTGGGCGTGGGCGGCAAGCCGCTCTCTCGATTTCCTGCTGACCCTCGGTCTGTTTGACACCGACCGCATCGCCGTGTGCGGACACTCCCGCCTTGGCAAAACCGCGCTCTGGTGCGGCGCGCAGGACACCCGCTTCACCCATGTGTTCTCCAACAACGCGGGCTGTTCCGGCGACGCCATCACCCGCGGCAAGCAGGGTGAGCGGATTGCGTTCATCACAAAAACCTTCAACTACTGGTTCTGCGACAAATATCAGGAGTACAAGGACGACGCCATCGCGGATATGCCCTTCGATCAGCACTTCCTGATGGCGACCATCGCGCCCCGGAAGCTGGCAGTCGGCGCGGCGTCCCACGATATCTGGGCTGACCCGGAATCCGAGTATCTCTGCTGCTGTGCGGCGTCGGAGGCCTGGGAGAAGCGGGATCTTGTAGGTCTGGTGCATCCCGACCGCCTGTCCGAGGTGGGCGAGGTTTTCAACGAAGGCAATGTGGCATTCCACCAGCGTTACGGCGAGCACGCTCAGATTCGCTCGGACTGGATGACCTACATCGATTTCCTGCTGAAATAATCTCCGGTGTGAGGGGCGCTTTTGCGCCCCTCTATCATTTTTGACCGGACGCGCTCATATATATGGAACAGAAATGCACAACGATATTGGAGTGAGCAGCTTGTTCTATGATAATGATGAGCGCCCGCAGGTGCTCGCCCGCTATGTGATCGAAAACCGCTGCACCGTCCGACAGGCCGCGTCCGCCTTCGGCGTCAGCAAATCGACGGTTCACAAGGATATCACGCACCGCCTGATGCGGACCGATCCGGGGCTTTACGAAGAGGTGCGGCAGATTCTCTTTGTGAACAAAGCCGAGCGTCACCTTCGCGGCGGCGACGCCACCCGCCGCAAATATGAGTCCAAACGGTCTCACGAGTCCAAACGGTCTCACGAGTCCAAACGGTCTCACGAGCCAAATAAAACGTCGGAATTGGAGTGATGAAGCGAGTGCTTCCTTATTAAATTTATATATAATGATGAAGCCTAATCGCAAATAAACCGAAAATGCAGGAGCGAAACGGAAGAATTTGTATAAATTACACGTTAAAATGCAGCACTTCCGAAACAGAGCGTAAAAAAGCTCTGTTTTTTATTTATTTTACCGTTTTACCCTTTACACGGAGTGAATTTTGTTGTATAATATATATAGTAAATTGAAAAGCTGGTATTCCAATGAACGATTATCACGCCCCGGATAAACTGCGGGCGCTCAAACAATATTATGGCTATGATTCCTTCCGCCCGGGGCAGGAACCGATCATCGACAGCATTCTCGCTTCCCGGGACGTGCTGGCAGTTATGCCTACCGGCGCGGGCAAGTCGATCTGTTATCAGATTCCGGCGGTGCTGCTGCCGGGCATTACGCTGGTGATCTCGCCGCTGATTTCCCTGATGAAGGATCAGGTCAGCGCCCTCAACCAGAACGGCATCCGCGCCGCTTACCTGAACAGTTCGCTGACGCCCCGGCAGTACGGCATGGCGCTGACCAACGCCAGAAACGGCGTCTACAAAATCATATACGTCGCTCCCGAGCGGCTGATGACCGACGGCTTTCTGGAGTTCGCGTCCTGCGTGAATATCTCGCTGCTGGCGGTGGACGAGGCGCACTGCGTCTCCCAATGGGGACATGACTTTCGCAAAAGCTATACGCAGATTCGCGATTTTGTGGCGTCTCTGCCCGCAAGACCGATTGTGGCAGCCTTCACCGCCACCGCCACCGAACAGGTCAAATCCGACGTGCGTTCGCTGCTGGCGCTGAATAACCCCTTCGAGATTACCACCGGATTCGACCGCCCCAACCTCTACTTCGGCGTGGTGCGCGTCCCCGACCGCATCGGCTGGATCCGGGAATATCTGAACCGCAATCCGGGAAAGTCCGGCATTATCTACGCCATGACCCGTAAGAATGTGGAGAAGATTTACACAAAGCTCTCTGCCGAGGGATATCCCGTGACCATGTATCACGCCGGACTGTCCGACGAGGAGCGTTCCGCCAATCAGGAGACCTTCATCCGGGACGTTTCCCCGGTGATGATCGCCACCAACGCTTTTGGCATGGGCATCGACAAGCCGGATGTGGCGTTTATTCTGCACTTCAACCTTCCGCTGTCCATGGAGGCCTACTATCAAGAAGCCGGACGGGCGGGACGGGACGGCGGCGAGTCCGAATGCATCCTGCTCTATACCCCCGCCGACATCATGACCGCCAAATTCCTCATCGACAATTCCACGGATGAAGCGGAAGCGCTCAGCCCGGAGGAGCTTGCCGCCGAGAAAAAGCGCAAGCTGGTCAAGCTGGATCAGATGATCCGCTACTGCGATTCCACCGGCTGTCTGCGCTCCTACATCCTGCGCTATTTCGGCGAGAATCCGCCGAATCGGTGCGATAAATGTTCGACTTGCAGCGAGGACTTCGAAAACCGGGACATCACCGACATGGTGACTGCTGTCTACACCGCCGTTGACAGCACGGGCGAACGCTTCGGCGCGGCGTTCATTGCAGATTTCCTCCATGGCGACGACAATGGGCGGATGCTTTCCGGCGGCTACAACGAGCTGCCCGGCTTCGCGTCGCTGCATAAGCTGCCGAAAAGTGATATCCGAGACATCATCACCCGGCTTATTGAAAACGGGATGCTGGAACGCTCCGACGGCGAATACCCGGTGCTGAAAATTACCCCCGCCTTCGAATCCTTCCGCGTTTCCGGACGGCGTGCCACCATGAAGGTGCGCGCCGAGCAGCCGAAGATTTCCCGCCGCAGAACGAAATCGGACAGCACCGACGCGCCCGTTGCGGGCAGCGACGCCGCTCTGTATGAGGAGCTGCGCAAATTCCGCCGGGAAGCTGCCGACCGCAAGGGCGTTCCCGCCTACTGCATTTTTCCGGATACCACCCTTCGGGAACTGGCGCGCAAACGTCCGAAAAATATGTTCGAGATGATGAATGTGCGGGGCATCGGTGCGGACAAAGCGGAGAAATATTCCACGGCTGTCATTGGCATCATCAAATCTTTTGAGAACAGGTAAAATTTTATGTGAGATTTCTTCACAGATTTTACGAGCTGCCCCTAAATCCGACACATTTTCGCCATGCAAATATGGTATAATAAAGCGGAGTATCAGAAAAGTATATGTATTATAAAACAGATTATGAAAGGCATGGTTGATATGGCAAATACAAACGATCTCGCAGCCTTCTATTTCCATCAGGGCACGAACTATCGCGCCTACGATTACCTCGGCTGTCAGTGCAGCCGGGAGGAGGAGCGCTACCGCTATACCTTCCGCGTTTGGGCGCCAAACGCCCTCTCGGTGGAGGTGGTCGGCGATTTCAACGACTGGACGCCGGGCGCTTACATGGAGCGCGTTACGGGCATGGGCGTGTGGGAATACACGCTGACCTCGGACAAGTCGCTGGAAGGCGCGAATTATAAATACCGCATCACATCAAACAGCGGCGTGCGGCTGAAGGCCGACCCCTACGCCCGCTGGTCGGAGACGCTGAAAAATACCGCGTCGAAAATCTGGGAGCCGAAGCCCTTCAAGTGGAGCGATTCGCTCTGGCTGGCGCGCCGGATGCAGACGGTGGCTGGGAAGGGACTTCGGGTCAAGCGCCGCGAGTTCTACAGCGCGCCGATGAACATTTACGAGGTACACCTCGGCTCGTGGAAAACGAGAAACGGCAAAACGACAAAAGAGGGCGAAAATTACCTGAACTACCGGGAAATCGCCGACGAGCTTGCCCCCTACGTCAAGCAGATGGGCTACACCCATGTGGAGTTGCTGCCCATCATGGAGCATCCCTTCGACGGCTCCTGGGGCTATCAGGTCTGCGGCTATTATGCCCCTACCTCCCGTTTCGGCACGCCCGATGATTTCCGCTATTTCGTCAATAAGATGCATGAGATGGGCATCGGCGTTATTCTCGACTGGGTGCCTGCTCACTTCCCCAAGGATGAGCACGGTTTGTACGAGTTCGACGGTCAGCCGCTGTATGAGTATCAGGGCGTGGACCGTATGGAGCACAGCGTCTGGGGAACCCGCTTCTTCGATGTGGCGCGCAACGAGGTGGAATGCTTCCTGATCTCCAACGCATTCTACTGGCTGCGTGAATTCCATGCCGATGGTCTTCGCGTAGACGCGGTGGCGTCCATGCTCTATCTGGATTTCGACCGCAGACCCGGCGAATGGATTCCCAACAAGGACGGCGGAAACCAGAATATGGAGGCAATTGCCTTCTTCCAGAAGCTGAACACTCAGCTTTTCGCCGAGCTGCCGGATATTCTGATGATCGCCGAGGAATCCACCGCCTGGCCGATGGTGACAAAGCCGGTGAGCGAAGGGGGGCTGGGATTCAACTTCAAGTGGAATATGGGCTGGTCAAACGACACCTTTGATTATGTGCAGACCGACCCGCTGTTCCGCAAGCACAAGCATGAGCGGCTCACCTTCCCGATGATGTATTCGCTGAGCGAAAACTATATCCTGCCCGTTTCTCACGATGAGGTGGTTCACGGCAAGCGCTCGCTGCTGGACAAGATGTACGGTCAGTACGAGCAGAAATTCGCCGGGACGCGGCTGTTTCTGGCATATCAAATCTGCCATCCGGGCAAGAAGTTGACCTTCATGGGCTGCGAATACGGTCCCTTCCGCGAGTGGGATTATGAAAACGAGCTGGAATGGTTCATGCTGGACTACGATATGCACAGCAGACTCCAGCGCTATACGGCGGCGCTCAACCGCTTCTATCTGGAGCACCGGGAGCTGTGGGAGCTGGATTTCAGCTGGGACGGCTTTGAGTGGATTTATCCCGATGAGCGCGACCTGAACATCATCGCCTTCCGCCGGATGGACAAAAAGGGAAGCGAGCTTGTGGTCGTGATGAACTTCGCGCCGGTGACGCGTTATGGCTTCCGCCTGAGCAAGCTGAAAAAGCCCCGCTATATCGAGGCCTTCAACAGCGACCGGGAGGAATTCGGCGGCAGCGGCATCGTCAACGAAGGCGCGCTGGAAGCGAAGCCCGACGGCGATACCCGCACGCTGACGCTCGACCTGCCGGGACTGTCGGCTCTGATTCTGCGTCCTGTCGCCGCCGCGAAAAAATTAAAATAAACGCGAATTCTGTTTTACAAACAATTCTATAAAAATCAATTTCGGAGGTAATATCGGTATGTATACCAAAAAAGAATGCGTAGCCATGCTCCTCGCCGGAGGCCAGGGAAGCCGTTTGTACACCCTGACCGAGAAGACCGCGAAGCCCGCGGTTCCCTTCGGCGCGAAGTATCGCATCATTGACTTCACACTTTCCAACTGCGTCAATTCGGGCATCGATACGGTGGGCGTGCTCACCCAGTATCAGCCCCTGGTGCTTAACGAGTACATCGGCAACGGTCAGCCCTGGGATCTTGACCGTATGAACGGCGGCGTCATGGTTCTGCCGCCCTATCAGGGTTCCAAGTCCGCAGACTGGTACACCGGCACGGCCAACGCCATCTATCAGAACCTGAACTTCATCAATCGCTACGATCCCGACTACGTGCTGGTGCTGTCCGGCGACCACATCTACAAGATGGATTACAGCGCCATGCTGGACTATCACAAGAAAATGAACGCCGCCGCCACCATCGCCGTCATCGACGTGCCGATTGAGCAGGCAAGCCGCTTCGGCATCATGAATACCGAGGAAGACGGCAGAATCTTCGAATTCGAAGAAAAGCCCAAGGAACCCAAGAGCACCAAGGCTTCCATGGGTATCTACATCTTTAACCGCAAGCTCCTGGCCGACTACCTCATCGCCGACGAGAACGACCCGAATTCCAGCAAGGACTTCGGCAAGAACATCATTCCCGCCATGCTGGCAGCGGGCGAGCGGATGTACGCCTACAGCTTCAGCGGTTACTGGAAGGACGTGGGAACCATCCAGTCGCTGTGGGAAGCCCATATGGATCTGCTGGGCGACGATCCGGTGTTCAACCTCTATGACGCCGACTGGAAGATTTATTCCCGCAGCTCGGTGCGTCCGCCCCATCACATCGGCAGCGACGCAAAGGTGGTCAACTCCATCGTTACCGAAGGCTGCGAGGTACACGGCATCGTGGAAAATTCGGTGCTGTTCGGCGGCGTGAAAATCGCCCGGGGCGCGTATGTGCGCAACTCGATCATCATGAATGACACCCAGATTCGCGAGGGCGCCACGGTCAGCTATTCGATTGTGGACAGCGACACCGAAATCGGCGCGGGCGCCTGCATCGGCGAAGCAAAGGAGAGCGGCAAGGGCATCACGCTGATCGGCAGCGGTCTGAAGCTCCCTCACGGCGCGACGATTCCGGCGGGCGACATGGTCAACGAGCAGTATCTCGCCGACAAGAAAATCAATTAATGGGAAAGGATTCGGTAACATAACAATGTCAGTACAGGGAATTATTTTTTCAAACCTTCACGATAAGAACATACCGGAGCTTACCCGCCGCCGCACCATGGCATCGGTGCCTTACGCCTGCCGCTACCGGCTCATCGACTTCACGCTGTCCAACATGGTCAATTCGGGCATTACATCGGTCAGTGTCATTACGCACTACAACTATCAGTCGCTGATGGATCACATCGGCGCCGGTAAGGACTGGGATCTTGCCCGCCGCTCGGGCGGTATCAAGATTCTGCCCCCTTACATGACCGCTTTCTCTAACAACCAGAACGCGCTGTACAACTCCCGTCTGGAGGCGCTCAAGAGCGTCAACTATTCGCTGAGCCGCTTCACGTCCGATTACGTGGTGCTCTCCGACTGCGACGTAATCTGCAACATCGATTTGAACGACATGATCAACGATCACGTGAAGACCGGCGCGGACATCACCATGGCGGTGAAGCGGGTGCTGCTGACCAAGGAATCCTGCAAGCGCAACGTGGTGGTGGATTCCACCGAGGACGGACGCATCACCGACGTGAACGCCTATCCCACCAACGTCACCGGCTATCGGGACATCAACCTGAACATTCTGGTCATGAACCGCGAATATTTGCAGAGCGTCGTTCTCGACGCCATCGCCCACGGCTATACCAGCTTCAACCGGGACGTTCTCTCCCGCAACGCTTCCCGCCGCAACTACCGCATCTACAAGTACGACGGCTACTTCGCCACCATCAGTTCGATGGAGGACTACTATCTCCACTCGATGGAGCTGCTGTCCAGTCAGGAAAACCGCGATTTGGTCTTCAATGTGAAGAACCGCCCGATCTACACCAAGGTCAGAAACTCCGCGCCCACCAAATACAGCGCTTCCTCCAATGTGCGCAATTCGCTGGTTGCCGACGGCTGCGTCATCGACGGTACGGTGGAGAATTCCATCCTCTTCCGCGGCGTCAAGATCGGCAAGGGAACCACGGTCAAGAATTCGATTCTCTTCCAGGATACCGTTACCGGCGAGAACGTCTTCCTCAACTGCGTCGTCACCGACAAGAACGTGGTCATCCGGGACGGACGGATTCTGTCAGGTCACGAAAGCCTCCCGTTCTTCATTGAGAAAGGTAAAATGATATGAAAAAAATATTATTTGTCGGTTCGGAAGCCCTCCCCTTCGCCGCTACAGGCGGACTGGGTGACGTCCTCGGCTCGCTGCCCGCTGCGCTCAAGCGGGCGGAGCCGGATACCGATGTGCGCGTGGTGCTGCCCATGTATCAGGTTGTCTCCGCCAAGTATAAGGCGCAGATGACCAAGGTGGCTGAATTTACCGTTCAGCTGTCCTGGCGGCGTCAATACTGCGGCGTCTGGTCGTATGATCTGGACGGCGTGACCTACTACTTCATCGACAACGAATACTACTTTAAGCGCACCTCGCTCTATGGCAGCTACGACGACGGCGAGCGTTATGCTTACTTCTGCAAGGCGGTCATGGACATGATGCCTCACATCGGTTTCATTCCGGACATCCTTCACTGCCACGACTGGCAGTCGGCGCTCTGCGTGATCTACCTCAAGCGCAAATACTGCTATCTGGACGAATACGCCGACATGAAGGCGGTTTACACCATCCATAACATCGATTATCAGGGTATCTACAACTTTGATATTCTGGGCGACGTTTTCTGCCTGGATTCTTGGGATCGTTATGTGGTGGAATACGACGGCTGCATCAACCTGACCAAGGGCGCCATCGTCTGCTGCGATAAGCTGACCACCGTCAGCCCCGGCTACGCAAAGGAAATTCAGACCGAATATTATTCCAGCGGACTTTATCACATCATCCGTATGTACAAGGATAAAATCTGCGGCATCATCAACGGTATCGATACCGATTACTACAACCCGTCCAAGGATCCGTCCATCGCGGTCAGCTTCGACCTTGCCACCATCGCGAATAAGGCGGAAAACAAGCTGGCGCTTCAGCGCACCTTCGGTCTTCCCGAGTCGGTGGATACGCCGGTGATCGCTATGGTGTCCCGGCTGGCGTCCCACAAGGGCTTCGATCTGGTGCGCCGTGTGGCGGACGAGATTTTGCAGGGGGACGTGCAGTTCGTGCTGCTGGGCACCGGCGAGGCCGAACTGGAGGATTTCTTCTCCGATCTGGCGGCGCGCTATCCCGAAAAATGCGGCGTGAAGCTGGCATTCAACAAGGAACTGGCCAAGCAGATTTACGCATCGGCGGATATGTTCCTGATGCCCTCCAAATCCGAGCCCTGCGGTCTGGCGCAGATGATCGCTTCCCGCTACGGCACCGTGCCGATCGTCCGCGAAACCGGCGGTTTAGCGGATACCATCAAGCCGTATAATCCCGCTACCGGCGAGGGCAACGGCGTGACCTTTGTCACTTACAACGCCCACGATATGCTGGACGCCGTTCGCCGCGCCTGCTTCCTCTACGAGGAGAAGGCAGACTGGGCGAAGCTGGTGGAGAACGCCATGACCATGGACTTCTCCTGGGATGCTTCGGCGAAGAAATATTTAGAGATGTACGACAAACTGTAAAAAATAAAATTTAAGGATAAATAACATATGAACACAGCATTTACCAAAGCACAGATCAAAGACGCAATCACCTCCAAGCTCGCCCGCTACTTCGGAACAACCCCTGAGGAAGCCAGCGAGGAACAGGTTTATAAATCGGTCATTCTCTCGGTCAAGGATATCCTGACCCAGAAGCGCGCCGACTTCAAGCTGGACACCAAGAAACAGAAGGGCAAGAAAATTTACTACCTCTGCATGGAATTCCTCATCGGTCGCTCGTTGAAGAACAACCTGCGCAACCTCGGTCTTGCCGATATGTACGGCGAGGTGCTGAGCGAATTCGGCTTCTCGCTGGATGAAATCTACACCCTTGAGCCTGACCCCGGTCTGGGCAACGGCGGTCTGGGACGTCTGGCCGCCTGCTTCATGGACGGTCTGACCACGCTGGATTATCCGGCAACCGGCTTCTCCATCCTCTATGAGTACGGTTTGTTCAAGCAGCGCATCATCGATGGCGATCAGATTGAGCTGCCCGACATCTGGATGCCCGAGGGTGAGGTCTGGCTGGTGCCCCGTACCGACAAGACCTTTACCGTCCGTTTCGGCGGTCACGTCAGCGAAACCTGGGAGAACGGCAAGTGCGATATTACCCACGAAGGCTGCGACGAGATTCAGGCCGTTCCCTACGATATGATGATCTCCGGCGCCGACTGCAAGGCGGTGAACATTCTCCGTCTCTGGCAGGCGCGGGATATCCAGAACTTCAACATGAACCTGTTCTCGCAGGGTCAGTATGTCAAGGCCATGCAGGAGGACACCAACGCGGGCATTATCTCGAAGGTGCTCTATCCGTCGGATAACCATACCGAGGGTAAGTTCCTGCGCCTGTCCCAGCAGTATTTCCTCGTCTCCGCATCGCTGCAAAGCATCATCGCCGACCACCTGACCACCTACGGCTCGCTGGCAAACTTCGCCGACAAGGTCGCCATCCATATCAATGACACCCATCCGGCGCTGGTTATCCCCGAGCTGATGCGGATTCTCATCGACATCTACTCCTACTCTTGGGAGAACGCATGGCGGCTTGTCACTTCCACCGTCACCTACACCAACCACACGGTTATGCCCGAGGCTCTGGAGACCTGGAACGAAGACCTGTTCCGCCTGAAACTGCCCCGCATTTACGCCATCGTCAACGAGATTAACCGCCGCTTCTGCGCCGAGCTGTGGGCAGCCTATCCCGGCGACTGGGATCGCATTTCCCGTATGTCCATCATCGGCTACGATCAGATTCGCATGGCGAACCTGTCGGTGGTCGGCTCGCATACGGTGAACGGCGTGTCCAAGCTCCACTCGGAGATTCTGAAAAAGACCATCTTCCACGATTTCTACAAGCATACCCCCGGCAAGTTCACCAACGTGACCAACGGCATCGCACACCGCCGCTGGCTCTGCTACGCAAACCCGCAGCTCACCGCCCTTATCGACGAGTGCATCGGCGACGCATGGCATAAGGAGCCGGAGCGTCTGGCTGAATTTGAGAAATTCGCTGCCGACGCATCCGTGCTGGAACAGGTGGAGAAGATTAAGCGCGCCAACAAGGCAAACTTCGCCATCTACACCCAGAACCGCACCGGCATCAAGCTCGATCCCGATTCGGTTTACGACGTGCAGATCAAGCGTATGCATGAGTACAAGCGTCAGCTGCTGAACACGCTGCGCATCATCAGCCTGTTTGTCCAGCTCAAGGAGAACCCCGATCTGGATATCACGCCTCAGACCTTTATCTTCGGCGCGAAGGCGGCTCCCGGCTATTACATGGCGAAGAACATCATCAAGCTGATTTCCTACGTCAGCGCCGAGATCGAAAAGGACCCCAAAATCCGCGAAAAGCTGCGCGTGGTCTTCATGGAGGACTACAACGTCAGCCTTGCTGAGATTCTCATCCCCGCCGCCGACATCAGCGAGCAGATTTCGCTGGCCGGCAAGGAAGCCAGCGGCACCGGCTGCATGAAGCTGATGGCCAACGGCGCCATCACCATCGGTACGATGGACGGCGCGAATGTGGAAATCTTCGCACAGGTGGGCGATTCCAATATGTATATCTTCGGTCTTACCACCGAGGAGGTGGACGATTTGTGGAAGCGGGGCTACAACGCCATGTCTTATTACACTAAGAGCGATAAGCTGCACGCCGCCGTGGACGCGCTGGATGCGGGCTTCAACGGACGCTCTTTCGGCGATATCAAGCAGTATCTGATCAGCTCCCAGTATACCCACGGCATCGCCGACCCCTATATGTGTCTGGCCGACTTCGATTCCTATATGATCACCCACGACAAGATGATCGAGGACTACGCCAACCGGGACAAGTGGAACCGCATGAGCCTGATCAACACCGCCCGCGCCGGATATTTCGCTGCCGACCGCTCCATCCGCGAGTACGCCGACAATATCTGGCATATCAAGCCGATCAAGTAAATGCTGGTATATCCCTTTTACGATGAGCTGGACGTGCGGGTGACTTTTGAAAAAAGCTCACAGCTCTGTGGAAAAACAACTGCATCCGCCTTTTCGTCGAGCGACACGCTCACCATTACGGTGAGCGTGCCTCGTGCGTTCTGCGCGTCGGGCGCGGTGATGAAGCTCTACCGGGACGACGATATGTCGAATCGCGAGATTCCCGTGACCTTCGCGGGCTTCGGCGACGCGGCGGATATCTTCACCGTAACGCTGACGCTGGATGAATTGTGTCTTGACGGTGAGAGCGGGCTGTTTTACTATACCTTCGGCATCGATACGCCTTATGGCGTGCTGTACACCGCCCGGGACGGCAGTGTTACCCCCGACCGTGCGGGGGTGTCCTGCGAGCAGCTGACGGTATACGCTGCCGGATTCGAAACGCCTGACCGCTTCAAGGGTGGCATGATGTACCAGATTTTCGTTGACCGCTTCTTCGACGGCGGCGTGAAAATCCAGCCCGACCCGGGCAAAATTGCCGAGCCGGACTGGGAAAGCGGCATTCCCCAATATGCCGACCATCCCGGCGGCGAGGTGGCGAACAATCAGTTCTTCGGCGGCAATCTGTGGGGCGTGGCGGCGAAGCTGGATTACATCCGATCGCTGGGCGTGGACGCGCTCTATCTCTGCCCGATCTTCGAGGCGGCGTCCAATCACAAGTACGATACCGGCGATTATATGAAGATTGACCGGATGTTCGGCGGCGAGGAAGCCTTCGACGCCCTGGTGGAAGGCTGTCACGAACGGGGAATGAAGCTGATTCTGGACGGCGTGTTCAACCATACCGGCGCGGACAGCCGCTATTTCAACAAATTTGGCCATTACAAAGGCGCAGGCGCGTACAATTCTAAACATTCCCGCTACTACAAATGGTACACCTTCGACGAATATCCGGACGAATACCGCTGCTGGTGGGGCGTCAAAATCCTGCCCGCCGTAAAAAGCGATGAGCCGTCCTACCGCTCCTTTATCTGCGGCGAGAACGGCGTAATCCGGCATTATCTGCGCCGGGGCATCGACGGCTGGCGGCTGGACGTGGCGGACGAGCTGGCGGACGGTTTTCTCGACGATCTGCGCGCCGCCGCCAAGACGGAGAAAGCCGATGCGCTGGTTCTGGGCGAGGTCTGGGAGGACGCCTCCAACAAGGTTTCGTACAACAAGCGGCGGCGCTATTTCCGTGGCGGACAGCTGGATTCGGTGATGAATTATCCGCTGAAGGAAGCGGTTATCGATTTCGTGCTGTCGGGCGATTCCAGACGGCTGGCGCAGGTTTCGACAGAGCTGTACGCCCACTATCCAAAGCAGGTCAGCGACGTGCTGATGAACTTTCTGGGCACCCACGACACCGAGCGCATCCTGACCGTTCTCGCCGACGCGGGAACGGAGACTATGACCAACGAGCATCTGTCCACCTTCCGGCTGGATGCCATCACCCGGCGGGAAGCGGTGGAGCGGCTGAAAATCGCCTGGGCGCTGCTGGCGGTATTTCCCGGCATCCCCTGCATCTACTACGGCGACGAGGCGGGCATGGAGGGCGGACGCGATCCCTTCAACCGTATGCCCTTCGTCTGGGGCAGGGAAGATTGGGCGCTGACCGATTGGTATCGGCGGGTCGGCGAAATCCGCCGGAGCGAGAAGGTTTTTGCACGAGGCGATTTCGCTGTTCACGAAACGGGCGATGCGGGGCAGCTGCTGATTTCCCGCTCGGACGGGGATGGAACGCTGTACGCGGCGGTGAATCTGACCGGGAAGGATTGGGAGATTGCATTTGATACGCCGCCCCGGCGTCTGCTTGGAGAAGGAGACGGCGTCGTCGTGGAACCTTACTCCGCAGAGTATTTCAAGTTGTAATTGTGCAATCTGCCCAGAGCGATGGCGCGATTTCTGTTGAGGTAAACGAAAAATCATAATTTCATGAAATTGGCTTTCAATTTTCCGATAATTGTGATATAATAGAAGTAACAATAAGCGCGATACGCTGCGCGTATTACGTGTGTGCTCCCGTTTTAACGGCAACAGAAACGGGATACAATATTTATGTTGCCGAGAATGGGGATTGTTTATTATGAAAATGCGTGTGCTTTATTATACCGGTAAGGCAAAGCTCAAGAATATTGCTCAGCTGATTACCGACAACTATGCGACCGAGAAGGTCAACTGCATGGATAAGATTCCGCCGGCTTATTCCTGTGACAAGGAGCGCCTTGTTGTTCTGGTTACTTCGATTTCCAAGGATCCGGACAACGCGCTGATTCTGTTCTGCAAGGAGCTGACCAAGGCAAGAGCTCATAACGTGGCTTTTCTTGTTGACGGTCCGGAGGAAGGCGCTAAGGTACTTATCAATGCCGTGAAGGAAGCCGGTTCCAACGCCATCGAGGATGTGCTCTATGTAAAGGGCGGAATTCCTTTCCTGGGCGGCGTCAAGGACGACGAGAAGAAGCAGGTTACTGACTGGATGGAGAAGGTTACCGCTGCTCTGGCATAAATATTGAAAATAAAAATCCCGCGTCGCAAGACGCGGGATTTTTGCATTTATTTGCTTTCTTCCTCGGCGGGCGCTTCCTCCGCCTTTTCATCCTTCTTGAACTTATCCTTCTTCTTCAGGCTGAATTTGTTCTCCTTGCCTTCCATAAGACGCTTGATGTTCTCACGGTGGAGCCAGATTACCAACACCGCGTTCAGCAGCGAGCAGATCGCCGCAACCGCGCCTTCAGACACACCGCCGTGGGTGAAGGGATAAATGCGGTTCAGCAGCAGCGGATAGAGCAGCATACCGATGATCGATCCCAGCGACAGGAACTTGGTGGAAGCCACCAGAATCACAAAAATAATAAAAAGAATCAGGAAGGTCAGCGGTTCAAGACAGAGCAGCGTGGTCGCCGTGACTACAATACCCTTGCCGCCTCTGAAGCCGTAGTAGATGGGGAAGGAATGTCCCACCACGCAGCAGAGTCCGGCAATGAACGCGCCGGCTTCACCTGCCAGCATCGTACCGATGAACACCGATACGGCGGCTTTGGCAGCGTCGCCCAGCAGGGTCATGCCCGCAGCGGCTTTGCCATATGTACGCAGCATATTGGTCATGCCGCCGTTGCCGCTTCCGTAAGTGCGGATGTCTTCGTGAAATTTGTACTTTGAGATGATGACGGCGAAGTTCAGGCTGCCGAGAAAATAGGCAGCCGCGCCCGCGATAATGCAGAAAACCACGATCGACCATATGGAAATTTCATGGCTCTCCCCGGCAATCAGCATAGGCAGCAGACCGTTGGTACGGATTTCGTTGAGTGTCATTCTTCACTGTCTCCTTTCTGACGGATGATAATTTTGATGGGTGTGCCGCGGAAGCCGAAGACCTCGCGCAGCTGATTCTCCAGATAACGTTGGTAGGAGAAGTGGAACAGGGAAGCGTCGTTACAGAAGATTACAAATGTGGGGGGCTTGGTGCCGGTCTGGGTCATGTAGTAAATCTTCAGGCGGCGTCCCTTGTCGGAGGGCGGCTGAACACGCGCCATGGCGTCGTTGAGCACGTCGTTAAGCATACCCGTGGAAATGCGGGTGCAGTTCTGGTTGTAGACGTAGTTGATCAGCTCAAAGAGCTTGACCACGCGCTGACCGGTTTTGGCGGACACGTAGAGCGTGGGGGCGTACATCATGTAGGACAGGGCGGTGTAAACCCTCTTGTCGTATTCGACGGTGTTCTTGTCCTCGGTCTCCATGGTGTCCCACTTGTTGATGACGATGATCGCCGCCTTGCCCGCTTCATGGGCGATGCCGGCGATTTTTTCGTCCTGCTCGGTGACGCCCTCGGCGGCGTCCACCATGATCACGCAGACGTCGGCGCGGTCTACCGCCATTTTAGCGCGCAGGACGCTGAACTTCTCGATGCGATCCTCCACCTTGGACTGGCGGCGGATTCCGGCGGTGTCGATGAAGACGTATTTGCCGAATTCGTTTTCGATGCGGGTGTCCACCGCGTCCCGGGTTGTGCCGGGAATATCGGAGACGATCAGACGCTCCTCGCCCAGAATCTTGTTGATGATCGAGCTTTTGCCCGCATTGGGCTTGCCGATGACGGCGACCTTGATCAGATCGCTCTCGTCCTCCGGTTCCTCGTCGGAGGGGCAAAGCTCCAGCACCCGGTCGAGCAGGTCGCCCGAACCGGTGCCGTGAATGCTGGACAGCGGAATCGGCTCATCCTCGAAGCCCAGCTCATAGAATTCATAGAATTCCATGGGCAGCGCGCCGATGGAATCGCACTTGTTGACGGCCAGAATCACCGGCTTGCGGCTGCGAATGAGCATGGTGGCGATATCCCGGTCGGCGGCGGTAAGACCCGTGGTCACGTCTACCATAAAGACGATGACGTCCGCCGTTTCCACGGCGATTTCCGCCTGATTCTTCATTTGCTTCAAGATAATATCGTCGGTTTTTGGCTCGATGCCGCCGGTGTCGATGAGCATCATGGCGCGGCCGTTCCACTCGATTTCGTAGTAGATGCGGTCGCGGGTGACGCCGGGGGTGTCCTCGACGATGGAAATTCGCTCACCGGCCAGCTTATTGAACAGGGTGCTCTTTCCCACGTTCGGTCGGCCGACGATGGCGATGACAGGTTTTGACATATAGGTTTTCCTTTCAGGGATTATTTAATAAGGGAACGCAGGGTGTCGGTAATCGCGCCGTCGATCTCATCAAGCGGTATGCTGAACTCAGCGTGTCCGCCTAGCGTGTAGACCAGCTCCACCGACAGCCCGAGCCGCAGCCCGTCCCCGCTGTCAATGACATAGAGGGGCGGATAGATGCCGTAAAGGTCGCTGTAGGCGATGAACATATCGGTGTAGTTTGTCTTGGTCAGAAGATCGTTCACGCCGCTCTCCAGCGTGAAACCGCCGGAACGGAAGGTGTCCGCCAGCGCGTCGAAGTCCGCGATGAAATCATCGAATTCGTTATAGATCACGGCGCTTTCCGGATTGATGTTCAGCGTGTAGACGATGGTCTCGGGATAGGAGGAATCCGCGTCCGTAAAGCTGCCCGCGCAGAGGACGCTGACCAATCCGGGCAGCCGGCAGGTGACGGTCACATCGTCAATGACATAGGAATACGCCCCTTCCGCGTTGGCATAGCGAAGGTACTGCTCCATATAATCGACCACATAGCCGCGGATTTTTTCCTCCAGACTTCCGGAAACGGCGTCCCCGGTGAGAACCGGGTAGGCGATTTCAATGAAGGAATCGCCGCTCTCCTGACTGTAGGTGGTCAGCGTACATTCGTAGTCCGGATTATCGCTCCCGCAGGCGGAAAGCGTCAGCAGGAACAGTGTGAGAAGCGCGCAGACAAATCGTTTCATAAATCTTCACTCATGATTGGTAGTCATGCGAGCAGCCGGGCGACAAAATCGCAGCCGGTGCTTTCGGTCGGGATGACCTCAACGCCCAGCGCTTCCGCCAGCTCGTCAACGGTCATATCGTCAAGGAAGCGGTCGCCCTCCCGCCGGAGCATCACCGAAGGAATCAACAGGCGCTCGCCCAGATCCTTTCCCGCAAGCTGTGATGCCAGATCGCGCCCGGTGATCAATCCGGCCACGGTGATGTTGTGGCCAAAGAAATCGTTGACGATGGGATAGACCTGCACGTGCAGCGTGGGAACGAGTGCCGACAGGCGGTCGGCGAGGGTTCGAATAAAATCATATGCGGCCATGCCGGTGGCAATGCTCACGTTCCGCTCCTTCGCGAGGTCGTGCTCGTCCAGAAAGTCCAGCTCGTCGTCGAATTCGGTCTGCATGGAGCGGATCATGCCCACGCCGTTTTCCAGCTGGGGATACTCCTCGTAGTATTCCTCATCGGGAAGTTCGCGTCCGGCTTCGATGTACAGCTCGTCTGCGCAGTAGAACAGGCGGGAACCGTACTTTTCAAGGCAGCTGTCGCCGAAAGCGTTTACCTGATCGATGACCGCTGCTGATTCTTCCTTTGTAAACAGCTCCAGCGGATACAGCCCTTCCCGATGGTCGGTCAGCCCGCAGGGAACGATGGACACACCGCGAAGATGGGGGCAGAGCGCCGTCAGATCGCGCATGGTGCGGTCAAGCTCCGCGCCGTCGTTCAAACCCTTGCAGAGGACAATCTGGGCGTTCAGCTCGATGCCCGCGTCGGCGAACCGCTTCATATAGGCAAGGCATTCCCCCGCCCGCTTGTTTTTCATCATTTTCACCCGAAGCTCGGGATTGGTGGTGTGTACCGAGATGTTAATGGGGGAGGTTTTCATTTCGACGATCCGCTCCACGTCTGCGTCGGACAGGTTGGTCAGCGTGATGTAGTTGCCCATGAGGAAGGACAGGCGGGAATCGTCGTCCTTGAAATAAAGGGTATCGCGCATTCCTTTCGGAAGCTGGTCGATGAAGCAGAAGACGCATTTGTTCCGGCAGGACTGCTTGCAGTCCATCAGATAGGTCTCGAACTGAAGCCCGATGTCGGCGTATTCCTCCTTGCGGATGGTCACGTCGAACAGCTCCTCGCCGCGATGAATGGTCAGCACCACTTTCTTTTCACAGAGGCGGAACTGGTAATCCAGCACGTCCCGGATGTCGTGACCGTTGATGGAGATGAGAATGTCGCCCGGCTGTATCTTATGCTTTGCGGCGGGGGATGCAGGCTCCACGCCGGTGATTGTTACCATGTTAAGCCTCCGTAAGATCGACATAGCGCGGTTCATGATGAATCGCGGGGAGAATGACGTCCAGCACATCGGACGTTTTCAGCTTCAGGCTGGAGGTGTTGACGCAGGGGTGGCAGCCGATGACTTCGTGCTGCACCACGTCCCGGTCGATGAGCAGCTCCACCATGTTGTCGGGATCGTTCATCAGCCCCAGCACGCTGACCGCGCCGGGTGTGATGTCCAGATATTTCTCCATATATTCCGGTCCCGCGAAGGACAGACGCGCCGAACCGATCTGCTTTGACAGAATCTTCGTGGCGAAATGCTTTTCGCCGGGCATCATCAGCAGGTAGAACCCGCTTTTCTGGGCGTTGGTCAGAAAGAGGTTCTTGCAGATGGCGATGTCCAGCAGCTTTTCCACCTCAAGGCAGGCCTCGATGGTGGCGGTAGCTTCGTGGTCCACGCGGATGAAGGGGACGCGCAGCGACTCCAGCAGGTCGTAGACCCGCGCTTCCTTGGGAAGGCGCTCGTCCGTGGGACGGGTGGTGTAAAGGGTAGGATCAAGATTTATTGTTGACATATTTTTAATTATTATGATTCCGGGGTCTCCAGAACCAGACAATGGCAAAGGTTATCGCCGCGCCGAACAACACGTCGGACAGATAGTGCGCGCCCACCCGCACCCGCGAGAAGGCAAGCAGCGCCACCCATATCGAAAGCAGCGTCAGCAGGACTGCATCCGCCTTCGCATTCTTTTCGCGCAGGAAGGGAAGATAATAGACAGACGTAAAAATCACCGCGGCGTTGGCTGTGTGACCGGAAGGGAAGGAGAAGTAACCGGTATAGCCCTGGGGCAGATACCAGCGCGTGAAGCGGGTCAGATCGCCGTCCAGTTGACGGAAGCGGACACGTCCCCAGCCCAGCTTGAAGCACCAGATCACAGCCAGCGTGGTGATCGCCGCGAAAACGCATCGGCAGGCCACGGAAAAGTGCCGTTCCAGCGTCTCGCGGGACAGGCTCATGACAAAGCGGAGCATGGCGGTACAGACGATGACGGTGATCAGAATCGCCGCCAACAGTCCCCAGACGCCGAAATCAAAGGCTTCGCCCCGGGCGTCGGTTATCCACGCGGCGATATAGTTGAAGGTTTCGTGAATCGTGTAAAACGCGGCTCCCACCATGCCGATAAAAGCCAGAACTGCCAGCAGCAGCTCACGGCGTCCGCGCCCCGGCTTCTTCATGAAGCAGGCAAGGATCAGGCCGCAGTTGAAGGAGGCGAAAAGAATGGCGGGCGGCTCGCCGATAATCTCCAGCGTCCGTCCGAAGGGGGACATGGGATCGGCGATGTACAGGGAAATGTCCAGATCGTACACCGTCGCAAGCCCGAGGGCGATGAGCCAGAGAACGGCAAAGGTGAGAAGAAGCGGTTTCGTTGTTTTACTCATAATAACATGACGGCGGAGACGGAATAGACCGTCTCCGCCCATGGACGAATCCGGGTCGGGATTAAAGTCCGAGAACGGCAGCGCCGATGATGCCGGCGTCGTTGCCCAGCTCGGCGATCTTCAGAGCCGTCGGCTTGATGGCCGCGTTGCCGTAGGTTTCTTCCTTAATGATAGCCTCCAGCGGATCGGTGAGGTAGTTCTTTTCGTTGCAGATACCGCCGCCGATAACCAGAACTTCGGGCTGGAAGATGTTGATGATGTTGGACAGACCGCAGCCAAGGTAGGAGATGTACATATCGACGACTTCCTTTGCGGGAGCGTCGCCCTGCTTCATGGCGGCGAAAGCGGTTTTGCCGCTGACCTTGCCCGCTTCCTCAGCCAGCTTGGTCATGAGGGTGGGAATGCCCTTCTCGGCGCATTCGGCGATCTTTTCCTTGGTCATGTTGATGAGACCGGTGGCGGAGCTGTAGGCTTCCCAGCAGCCCTTGCGGCCGCAGGAGCACTGTCTGCCGTTGTGCTCGATAACGATGTGACCCAGCTCAGCGCCGGCGTAGTTGAAGCCCGCGTAGACCTTGTGGTCGATGATGATGCCGCCGCCCACGCCGGTGCCCAGCGTGATCATGACAGCGTCAGCCACACCCTTAGCGGCGCCTGCAACAGCCTCGCCCTTGGCGGCTGCGTTGGCGTCGTTCTCGACGAGAACCTTCTTCACCGGGATGAAGCTCTTGAGAACGTCAGCGATGGGGAACTGTACGAAAGGCAGGTTGTTCGCGTAGACGACTTCGCCCTTGACGGGATCGATAGCGCCGGGAGAAGCGATGCCCACGTATTCGATATCGTCGAAGGTCAGACCGGCGTCCTTCACCAGCTTTTCGCAGAGCGCGCCCATATCCTTGATGATTTCCTTCGCGTCGCGCTGAGCCTCGGTGGGAACGCTGCCCTTGACAACGATCTTGTATTCGGAGTTTACAATGCCTGCGGCGATGTTGGTACCGCCCAGGTCTACACCAATATAGTACATAGCTATACCTCGCAAATAAAAAATTTTGATATCTTTATTATAATGTATTTTTCCCGCAATGTCAAGTCTTTTGGAAAGAACGAATAAACTTTTTATGTAACGAATTTTTGAAAGCGCGTTCACAGACTTGACAGGAGGGGGAATTTGTATTATAATTAGGTGAGTTAAAATTCCGCATGGGAGGTTTCGGTATGAAACTTGCACAGATATTTTCAAACCACATGGTACTCCAGCAGAATAAGCCTATGCGCGTTTTCGGCGAGGGAGAGGGAGAGATCCGCGTCACCTTCCTCGGTCAGACGAAGATAGCCTCGGCTGACGGCAGATGGCTGGTCGAATTCGACGCCAGACCCTGCGGCGGTCCTTATGAGATGACCGTCGAATCGAACGGCGAGTCCGTCACGTTCACCGATATCATGATCGGCGAGGTGCTGCTCTGCTCGGGACAGTCCAATATGCAGTTCCACCTGAGCGAGGAGATTACGTCGCCCGAGGAGTATAGGAGCGACCCGATGATGCGTACTTTTGTCAGCAGACGTCCCGAGTGCAGCGAGCCGTTTCAGCCGGAGGACGGCTGGCAGCCCTGTCAGAAGGAAACGGCGGGCAATTGGACGGCGATAGGCTATCACACTGCCCGGGAGCTTCGCCGGACGAGAAACTGTGCCGTGGGCGTTATCGCCTGCTCTCAGGGCGCGTCCATTATCCAGAGCTGGATTGACGAGAAGGTCTACGAAACCAGCTTTCTCTACGACCCGGAGGTTGTGCCGTTCCACAAAAAGCGCTGTCCTGCCTATACATGGAACGAGGACGGTATGCTCTATCATTTTATGCTGGAGCCGCTGATTCCCTATTCCGTGGGCAGCGTGATCTGGTATCAGGGCGAGAGCAACGCGTTCCTTTCCGACCCGGATCACTACGTCGAGCTGCTGGCTATGATGATCGGAAGCTGGAGGCTGGTCTTCGGCGACCCGTCGCTGCCCTTCTATGTGGTGCAGATTGCCGATTTCGTCCATGCGGGCGATCAGGCGCGCTGGAAAAAGATTCAGGAGGAACAGCTCCGCGCAGAACGTGTGATTCCCTGTGTGAAGACGGTGGTCTGCGCCGATATCTGCGAGAGCGACGACATCCATCCCAAAACCAAATACAGACTGGCGGCCAGAATCGCCGCCGCAATGGAGGAATAATTTTATGAAGGTATTATTAGTCAACGGAAGCCCCCACGAGAAGGGCTGCACCTATACCGCACTGTCCGAGGTGGCGGCGCAGCTTGCCAAAAACGGCGTGGACAGCGAGATTTTCTGGCTTGGCACCGACCCACTGCGCAGCTGTACGGCTTGCGGCGGATGTGCGAAATCCGGGAAGAAACGCTGTGTTTTCGGCGGCGATAAGGTGAACGAGGCGCTGGATATTATGGAGAGCTGCGACGGTATCGTGGTCGGCTCGCCGGTGCATTACGCCGGTCCCAGCGGACAGATTACCAGCTTTCTCGGACGGCTGTTCTACAGCGGTTCGGCGCTGCTCCAGAACAAGCCGGGCGCAGCGGTTGTCAGCTGCCGCAGAGGCGGTGCGACCGCAGCTTACGAATCGCTGGTGAAGTATTTCGAGATGAGCAATATGCCGCTGGTTACTTCCCAATACTGGAATCAGGTTCACGGCAGCAATCCCGACGATGTTCGCCGGGACGAGGAGGGTTTGCAGACCATGCGCACCCTTGCCGATAACATGGCGTGGCTGCTTCGCTCCATCGAAGTCGGACGTCAGGCGGGCATTCCGCTGCCCGAGCGGGAAGCGAAAATCCGCACGAATTTTATCCGATAACAGAATCAAGGCTCCCGGTTCGAGGGAGCCTTGAAATTTTTATGCTTTTTTCCGCTCCTTGATGACCTTGAGCGTGGTGAATTCATCCCGCTCCTTTTCCTCAAGATAGCCGGTGACATAGTGGATGGATTCCTCAAGCTGGGGAATCACAATGTTTTTCAGCGCGTTGGCCCGCTTCTGCGACTGCTTGATGGCCTTCGCCAGACGGTAAACGCTGTTCTCCACCGCCGCCACCTGAATGGACAGCCGCTTCACCTGAATGAATTTGATATAGGCGTCGTCCAGAATCGGATTGGTGGACACAAAACCATAGCCGGGGAAAGGGGGATCGTCGGTCAGCACAACCTCGGGAATCTCAATCCCCATCACCGAGCGGTAGCGGATCATCACGTCGTTGTCCGTCTGCCGCGACATGGCAATGCGGAAAACCTCGTTCTGTCCCAGCGTCATGTTTGCCTCCTGCAAAGCCTCGTAGGCCGCTGCATAGGCCGCGTCGATCTTTCCCTGAATGGCGCGCACATCGTCCATCAAACGCATCATCTCGCGCATCATCAGCGTTCGCTTGCGGTCCAGCAGATCGTAACCGAGTTGCGCCAGACCCAGCGATTTCTGCATGGCCATCAGGTTGCTCTTGGTCGGCGTTACGCTGCTCATGTCTCAGCCTCCGCCGCTTTCAGCGGCGCGACATAGTGTTCGTACTGCTCGTCGGACAGCCGCTCCAGCTCCTCACGGGGCAGAAGCGAAAGCAGCTTCCAGCCAAGGTCAAGCGTTTGATCGATGGTGCGGTTTTCGGTTCGCTCCTGGGTCAGGAATTTCTCCTCAAACTGCCGTCCGAACTCAAAGTAGAGCTTGTCGGTGGGGGACAAATCCTCCTCGCCGATGACGCTGGCCAGCGCACGGGCGTCCTGAACCTTCGCCCATGAAGCGTAAAGCTGGTTGGAAACCGCCTTGTGATCCTCACGGGTGCAGCCGTCGCCGATGCCGTCCTTCATCAGTCGGGACAAGGAGAGCAGCACCGATACCGGCGGATAGATGCCCTTCTGCTCCAGTGAGCGTTCCAACACGATCTGTCCCTCGGTGATGTATCCGGTAAGATCGGGCACAGGGTGGGTTACGTCGTCGTTGGGCATGGTCAGAATCGGAATCTGCGTCACGAACCGCTGCGGCCTTTGATTCGTCCGGCGCGCTCGTAGAGGGATGCGAAGTCGGAGTAGAGATAGCCGGGATAGCCCTTTCGCCCGGGGATTTCGCCCTTGGCGGAAGCCACCTCGCGCAATGCCTCGGCGTAGGAGGTCATATCGGTCATGATAACCAGCATATCCATGCCGTATTCGAAGGCGAAATGCTCGGCGGCGGTCAGCGCGCAGCGGGGAGTCAGGACACGCTCCACGATCGGGTCGTTGGCCAGATTCAGGAACATGATAACCCGGCTCAGCACGCCGGTTTCCTCAAAGGATCGGCGGAAGTAGTCGGCCACGTCGTTCTTTACACCCATGGCGGCGAAGACGATGCCGAACTCACTGCCCGACATATTTGCCTGACGGACAATCTGCACCGCCAGCTCGTTGTGGGACATACCCGCGCCGCTGAAAATGGGCAGCTTCTGTCCCTTGATCAGCGTGCAAAGGGCGTCGATGGAGGAAATGCCGGTTCGGATATAGTCCCGGGGATATTCGCGGGAAACGGGGTTGATGGACAGTCCGTTGATGTCGATCCGCTTCTCGGGGCAGATATCGCCCAGTCCGTCGATGGGGCGTCCCGCGCCGTCGAAGACGCGGCCCATCATGTCCCGCGCCACCGAAAGCTCCATGGGATGTCCGGTGAGACGGGTGCGAGTGCCGGACAGGGAGATTCCCTCCGTGCCCTCAAACACCTGAATGACCGCTCTCTCGCCTTCGATTTTGATGATGCGTCCCATGCGGCGGTCGTGCTCGTTGACGGTGATTTCCACCAGTTCCTCGTAGCAGTCATCCTGCACGCCGTCCAGCACAATCAGAGGGCCGTTGATTTCACGCAGTCCGATAAATTCTATATTCATTGCAAGCCCTCCTCAGCGGATATCGTATTTCTTTTCCAGCTCGTCGAGCCGGTCGGTGATGGTCTGCCAAAGCTCGTCGAATTTCGTCAGATCATCGTTGGGGATGCTGTATTTTGCCTTGATCAGCAGCTCAAATACGCCCTGCTCCTTGATCTGAGAGACGGGAATCTGCTTAGCCGCCAGACTCTTTGCCCGCTCATGGAGCAGCAGAATGTACTTCATCATCAAATACTGCTTCCTTGTGGGCACGCAGCTGTCGGTCTCGTTCATGGCGTCCTGCTGCAAAAATCCCACGCGGATGACGCGGGCGGTTTCCAGCACCAGCTTCTGATCCTCGGCCAGCAGGTCGGAGCCGATCAGCTTGACGATCTCCATCAGACCGTTTTCCTCCTGAAGCAGCCCGGCAATGCGGGTGCGCATGGCGGGAAAGTCGTGGGCGATATTTGAACGGAACCAGTCGGACAGCTCCAGCGTATACTCGCTGTAGGAGTTTGTCCAGTTGACGGCGGGATAATGCCGGGCGTAAGCCAGCGCTTTTTCCAGCGCCCAGAAGCAGCGGATGAAGCGCTTGGTGTTCTGGGTCACAGGCTCGGAGAAGTCGTTGCCCTGGGGCGATACCGCGCCGATGATCGACACGGAGGCACGGTCGCCGTGGAAGGTTTCCACAAAGGCGGCGCGCTCGTAGAAGGCGGACAGGCGGGACGGCAGATAGGCGGGATAGCCTTCTTCGGCGGGCATCTCCTCCAAACGACCGGAGATTTCGCGCAACGCCTCTGCCCAGCGGGAGGTGGAGTCAGCCATAACGGCCACATGATAGCCCATATCCCGGTAATATTCCGCGTAGGTCACGCCGGTGTAAATCGACGCCTCGCGGGCGGCTACCGGCATATTGGAGGTGTTGGCGATCAGAATCGTCCGCTCCAGCATACTGCGTCCGGTGCGCGGGTCGTGCAGATCGGCGAATTCCTCCAGCACCTGGGTCATTTCGTTGCCGCGTTCGCCGCAGCCAACATAAACGATGATGTCCGCATCGCTCCATTTTGCCAGCTGATGCTGGAGCATGGTCTTGCCGGTGCCGAAGCCGCCGGGAATGGCAGCCGCACCGCCCTTGGCGATGGGGAACATGGTGTCGATGACCCGCTGTCCGGTGAGCAGCGGTTCGGTGATGGGCAGACGCTTTTTCACCGGGCGGGGACGGCGGATCGGCCAGCGCTGCATCATGGTCAGCGTAACTTCCTCGCCCTCATCGCCCCAAACGCGCAGAATCGGCTCGGTGACGGTGTAAGCGCCGTCGGGAGCGGCAAAGGTGATCGTACCGCTGACACCCTGCGGGATAATCATGCGGTGGCGGATAACCGCGGTTTCGTCGCATTCGGCGTAAATTTCGCCGCCGGACACCCGGTCGCCTTCGTGCAGCAGGACGTTCACGTCCCACTTTTTGTCGGTATCCACGCCCGGCACATCGATGCCGGGAGCGATATAATGTCCGCTGACCGCTTCCAGCCGCTTCAGCGGACGTCCGATGCCGTCGTACATACCGGTCAGCAAACCGGGCGCGAGGGTGGCGGACATTGGCATACCGGTGCGTTCCACCGGTTCACCAGGGCAAACGCCGGTGGTGTTTTCATAGCACTGGATGGTGGTTCGCTCACCCGAAATGCTGATAACCTCGCCAATGAGGCGCGCCTTGCCGATGTAAACCGTCTCCATCATGGCAAGATCAGTCTTACCGGCGATAGTGACCACCGGACCGTTGATTCCGTAGATTGTCAGTTCACCGGCCATTGGAATCGCCTCCTTCGGCAGTTACCGGCCCCAGCATCTGGGAAAAGACTTCGCGCTGGCGGAGCAGATTGTCGTCCAGCGTGGCATTGATGAGAATGCCGCCGGACACCGAGTGAAAGCGCGCGCCGCCCAGCTTAATGTTCTTGTCGGGAAGAACGCTGTAGACGGGGGCGGCTTCGGTGGTGCCGACCTCCAGCTTTTCGTCCAACAGATTGTCCAGACCCTCCAGAATGGCGTATTTGCAGGTCATGTCCCGGGGGGAAAGATAGATGGTAAAGGATAGGCTCTGACGGCGAAGTACGTCCACGCAGAGCTTCACCAGATAGTCGCGGTAGGCGTCGGTGGACGTGAAGTCGAGGATGCGTTCACGAACCCGGTCGAAGACCTGACGCATGATTTCCTCGCGGTAGAGGAGCAGCTTGCGGCGTTCCTCCATAGTGCAGCGGGACAGTTCCTGACTGTTCTGGCGGCGAATATTTTTCAGCTCGGTCTGGATGTGGTCGTAGGCCTCCGAGAGGATGCGCTTTTCGCCTTCCTCCAGGCGGCGGCGACGTTCAGCGTCCACCTCGGCGTCGATCTTTGACGCGATGGCTTCGGCCTCGCCGAGGGCTTCGTCGGCAAAGCGCCGCAGCTTTGCTTCGTCCTGTATTGACATGATTTTTGCTTCCTTTCGTAAGGAATATAAGGGAAAATTACAATTTCAGCCCAATCGACGTGCGAATGAATTCGCTCATGCCGGATTGGGAGCTTGCGCCGTGGCGGTCGGGAATTGCCAGAAACAGCGGCTCGCGCAGTTTGCTCATTTTCCCGGAGATGTAGCTGTCCGCCAGCGTGCGCAGCTTTTCGGTGATGAGGATGATGCCCACCGAAGGGTCGGTCAAAACCCGCTCCACGGCGGCGATGACCTCCTCCTCGGTGTGAACGACCACACCGTCCACCCCCGCCAGCTTCAGACCGGTGAAGGTGTCGTTGTTGTCGCTGATTACGTACATTTTCATGATTACAGCTTAGCCAGAATCTGGATGGAAATCAGCATACCGTACAGCGCCACGCCCTCTGCCAGAGCAACGAAAATCAGCGCCTTACCGAAGGTCTTGGGATTCTCGCTGATGGCGCCGATTGCGGCGGACGCCGATGATGCCACGGCGATACCTGCACCGATACAGGACAGACCGGTTGCCAGCGCGGCGCCCAGCAGACCCATGCCGTAGCCGTTGGAGGACGAAACCGTAGCCGGTACGTTGGAAACGATCTCCGCCTCTGCAACGGCAGTCGGTCCTGCTTCGTCACCGATCGGCTCTGCTGCGGAAAGATTCACGCCGAAGGCAAGTACGCAGACGGTGAAGCAGGCGGCGATATTGCCGATCAGCGCCAGCTTACGGGAGGAAGGCTTGCGAATAACGCCCAGACCGCAGAGTGCGAGCGGAATAAGAGCGGCGAAGAAAAGAGAAGTAAAGAGGATCGTGTTCATTTTTGATATCTCCTGAATTAAGAATTGGTATTGCTGATGCTGCCGGCGGCTTCAAAGGGGCGTCCGTCGCCCTCAAAGAACCGTCCGAACAGCTCGTAAAATTCCAGACGCAGCACCTGAATGCAGACAATCATGCCCTCAAAGCCGATGACGAACAGGTTGCCGATGACCAGAATCACCGGATTGTAGCCGGTCGCCGTCTCGGCCAGCAGGAAGACCACGCTCATCATGCCCACGTGGGACAGGGCGAATGCGCCGATTCGGATGAAGGAAATGGTGTTGGTCAGGAAGGAGAGGACGACCTCGAACAGCTCGAAGAAGTTCTCCAGAATGAAGTCCAGCTTGCTTTCGGGGATGAAATCTTTCCGATGCGCGACCAGCTTTGTCAGCGGCTCGCGCAGGAATATGATGAGCAGGCAGACCGCGATTAACAGAATCAGCGGCAGCATGGGAAGGCTGGTTTTGACGAAGCCCAGCATACTCAGCACCAGAATCACCGCGCCGATGTACATGATCAGCCCCGGCAGACCATTGTGGGAGAAGAAGATTTTTTCCGTATTCTTCTGCCGGATGCCGTTGATGATGTTGACGATAATCACCGCCACGATCATCACTATGCCGATGCCCACCGCGCCGAACAGAACGGTGTTGATGTTTTCGTTGGGCTTGAAGCCGTGAATCAGCTCCTCCATGCCGAAAACCGAGCCGTAAAAGACGCCGAAGATCATGCTCGATACGCCCACGCACATCAGCACCTTGCCCAGCGACAGCTTCTTGAGGAACCACATCAGCGCGCCCACCAATATGATGACCGCGCCCTGCCCCAGGTCGCCAAACATCAGTCCGAAGAACAGGAAGTAGGTGATTGCCACGATGGGTGTCGGGTCGATTTCGTTGTAGGAAGGAAGTCCGTACATCCGAACGAAATCTTCAAAACCGCCGAAGATTGCAGGATTTTTCAGCTTGGTGGGCGGCACCACGCCGTTATCAAGCTGCCGCGCGCGCTCCAGCTTGCAGGTGACGCCGGGCGCTTTTTCCAGCTCCGTGACGAAGCGGTCTGCGCGGGAGGCTTCAATCCACCCGGCCAGCGTGAAGCCGGTCTCGGTGCGGATGACCTTTTTCTGAAGCTCGAAGATTCGGTCAAGGCGGGCTATCGTCCGCTGCGCGTTAAGCAGTTTAGGGGTCAGATCGGCGGTGAAGGCCTTCAGTTCCGCATCCAGCTCGGACGAGCGCTGCGCGGTCAGTTTCATTTCCTGCTCCAGCTGTACGATCGCTTCGGCAGGCGTTCCATGCGCGCGCTCAGAAATCCGCACATGCTCAAAATTCAAAGAGGCGAACAGGGCATCAATGCGCTGTGCCTTTGTGCGCGGTGTAAAGTATAAGCCCCACACCTCGCGTCCTTCCACACTTGAAGCAAAGAAGAACATATCGTCAATGTCGGACGTATAGGCCGACAGATTGTCGTAGCTTTCGCGGGGCATCCGCCCGAAGCGGAAGCGGAAGAAGTCACAGGCGAAAAGCTGATCGAGATTTGCCCCTGTAGAACGGATGTGGTTGAGCTGGCCGAGAATCCGTTCGTCGTCATGCAGACGGGTTTCCAGCTCGCTCTTTTCATCGGTGATGCGGGATAAGCCGCTCTGCCAGAGGTCGATAGCCGATTCGGTTTCGGCGAGGTAGCTTTTCCACGATTCCTCGTCGTCGAGAATACGGCTGTCCGCCGGGAGCATACCGCTGCGCTCGGGGGAAATTCCAGCGGAAACCCGCAGGGCATTCAGACGCGCCAGCACCGGTGTGAAGGGATTAACCTCCGTCCGGGTAACGCTGCCCGACGCACCTGTGATGTCTGCCGCGTCGTCCATGTGAAAGCCCGGCTCGGCGACACACCGCAGCAGGGTTTGTTCGTAATTGTCGCTATTGCCATCCACGTGGATGAGTTTTAATTTTACAACAGCCATGGTAGTTGCCTTTCGTTAAAAATGGGTTCAGGAGATGATACTTTGCTCAATCCGTTCGGCGGGGACGCCGTAACGGAGGGCTTCGAGAATATAGATCAGATTGTCGGTTTCAAAACGGATCAGGGATAAGCATCCCAGCGCCGTATCGAAGGATGCGCCGAAGGAGGCGGCATAGCGGCGGCTCTGTGCGTAAAGCAGGCGGGAACCGTAGCTGCCGGTGGAGCTGCGCTCACTCAGTATGCCGGCATCGCAGCGCAGGATGGAAGCGAAGCGCTCAATGGTTTGGGACAGATCAAGCTCGTCGGCGCAGATGTTCACAATGTCCGCTTCCTTCAGCCGTCCGAAGATCGGAATCAGCGTGGGAAGCACCTCGGTGATGTCCAGCTTCACCTGTTCGCAGCCGCTGCGCATGGCTTCAAACCTTCGCAGACGGAGGATAACGGACATATTGAACAGATCGATGCGGGTGTGTACGGTCTGCAAAATGTGCCGCTTCTGTTCGCCGTCAAAGAGGTTGGCGTATTTGGTGCAGAGCTTCTTGTAATAATCGCGCTGGAGCGTGGCTTCAATGTCGGACAGCCGGACGTTTTCGCCGGTCATGACCGGGCGCAGGATGTCGTAATACTCGCTTCCCTCCAGCTCATGGAGCATTTCGTCCATCGAGCCGCTCTTGAAGATGCGGATAAAATCGATGGAGGCGTGCTCCCGGATGAACGGCGGGATGGTGTAGAACTCCAGCGGATCTATTGATCCGCTCGGATCAATGGATCCGCTGAGATTCATGGCGCCATTTCCCTGATCGGACGTGGCGCGGATGGCGTCCATCAGATAACGGATTTCGTATTCGCGCAGCAGCTGACCGATGAACCGCCGCTCATTGCCGGAGGTGAAGGTGTAAAGCTTCACATAAGTGTCCAGCAGGCTGGCTTCCAGCAGCTGCTCCAGCCGCGCCCGGTGGATGCGGCTGGGATCGACCGACGCGAGAATCGGCGCGTAAGCCGTTTCATCCCGCAGATAGATCACCGCATCCGCCAGACTGGGCTGTCCCGCCAGCTCCAGATACTGCTCCTTTGTCAGCAGCCGTCCCATCATGCAGCGGCATTTCGCCGTCAGCGCTTCATTGTGGAAAAGTGCTGTCATAGGCTCACCCGTCCAGCACGTTCCGGAAAATCTGCTCTGTCCAACTCTCCAGATTCTTTTCAGCCGCCTTGGAAAGCAGCTCGGTCTGACGGGCGTAGTAAGCGGTAACAGTGTCAGTCTCCTGCTTCAGACGCTGATTTTCCTCGGCGCGGATGTCGCTGATGCGCTGATCGGCGTGTTTCATGTAGTCGGCGTGCATGGTCTTCAGCCGTTCGGCAAGCTCCTCGGGAAGCCGCTCACGGCGGTCTGCGGCGGCAGCCACCTTTTCCTTTGACTGCCGTTCCAGTGTGAGAACACGGTCAATGACCTGTTCCATGTTGATTTGTTCCAAATTTGCTTCAGTCCTTTCGGAACCATGTCCTTTCGGACACAAGGGATTAGTTTTTCAGGCTGTGAATGGGGGCGGGAATTCGTCCGCCACGGGAGATAAATTCGGCGGGGGAATTCTCGTTGAGCCTGATTACCGGCGCCCAGCCCAGCAGGCCGCCGAAGTTCACGGTCTCACCTACTTTTTTGCCGTATGCGGGGATAACGCGGACGGCGGTGGTTTTGGTATTGGCCACGCCGATGGAGATTTCGTCGGCGATGATGCCGCAGATCACTGCCTCGGGGGTGTCGCCGGGGATGACGATCATGTCAAGACCCACCGAGCAGACCGCGGTCATGGCTTCCAGCTTTTCGATGGACAGCGCGCCGGTGGCAACGGCGTCGATCATGCCCGCGTCCTCGGACACCGGAATGAACGCGCCCGACAGTCCGCCCACATGGGAGGATGCCATGACGCCGCCCTTTTTCACCGCGTCGTTGAGCAGAGCCAGCGCCGCCGTGGTGCCGTGAGCGCCGCACTTCTCAAGACCCATGTTTTCGAGAATGTGCGCCACCGAGTCGCCGATGGCGGGGGTGGGAGCCAGCGACAGGTCAACGATGCCGAAGGGGATATCCAGACGGCGTGCGGCTTCATGCGCCACCAGCTGACCTACGCGGGTGATCTTGAACGCCTGCTTCTTGATGATGTCGGCGAGCTCGCTGAAATTGCAGTGACCGGCGCGCTTGATGGCGCTTGCCACCACGCCCGGGCCGGATACGCCCACGCTGATGACCGCTTCGCCCTCGCCGACGCCGTGGAAAGCGCCCGCCATGAAGGGGTTATCCTCCGGCACGTTGGCGAAGACCACGAACTTGGCGCAGCCGATGGACTGCTCGTCGCGGGTCAGGTAAGCGGCGCGTTTGATGATTTCGCCCATCTTTGCCACGGCGTCCATGTTGATGCCGGCCTTGGTGGTTGCGACGTTCACCGAGGAGCAGACCATCTTCGTCTCAGCCAGCGCATCGGGGATGATGGACAGCAGATTTTCGTCCTTTTTGGTCATACCTTTATGCACCAGCGCGCCGAAGCCGCCGATGAAGTTGATGCCCAGCGTGGAAGCGGCGCGGTCAAGGGCTTTTGCGACCTTGATGTAGCCCTCAGGGGAGACGTGCCCGCCAACGAAGGAGACGGGGGTAACGGCGACCCGCTTGTTGATGATCGGGATACCGTATTCCTTTTCGATGTTTTCGCCGGTGACGACCAGCTTTTCAGCGGTTTTTGTGATTTTGTCGTAAATGTTGTCGCAGAGGCGGTTTTCGTCATCGGTGGCACAGTCCAGAAGGGAAATACCCATGGTGATTGTGCGGATGTCGAGGTTTTCCTCGCGGATCATGCTGATTGTTTCCAGTATATCGGCAGTGTTTAACATTACCTCATCTACCTTTCCTATATGTTTCTGAAAAATATTCTATGGTTCCCTGCAGGGAACCCCAACGATATGAGACGCGTCAGCGGCTCATATCGTATGCATCGCCTGGAAGATTTCCTCGTGCATGGTCTGGATAACCAGCCCCGATGCTTTGCCAAGCGCGCTCATCTGATCGACGAAATCGGTGAAATTGATGGTCAGCTTGTCGATGTCCACCAGCATGATCATGGCGAAATAGTCCTTGAGCACGCTCTGCGAGATGTCGATGATGTTGGCGCCGGATACGGCGCACTGGTTTGATACCTTGGCGATGATGCCCATCGCGTCTTTTCCGGTTACGGTGATAACAGCCTTCATTTTGAAAAATTCCTTTCGGGATTTATTTTTTTGTGTGAAATATCTGCTATATATATGATACTCCTTTTTTTGATATTTTTCAATATATTAAATAGATAAAATTTTATCGTTCAGAACGATTTTTGTTGATTTCCAAAGCGATATATGATATAATGATGGCAGAAGGAGCGCAATATTATGCGTTCAGCAAAATTATGGAGGATATTATGAACGATTATAAAAATTTCTGCGAGTACGCCGTAAGACCTGAACCGGACGGGAAAATGCAGCTGCTGCGCGTGCTGCTTATCGCCGCCTATACGCTGTTCACGCTGGTTTATATCACCCTGTTCTGGGTGATTGCCGGAGCGTGGGTTATGCTGATTCTGCTGCCCTTTCTTATGTACGCGATTTTCACGCTCACATGGCGGTTCACGCGGGTGGAGTATGAATATTCCATCGAAGCGGGCGTGCTGCGCGTGGCGAAGATTTACGACGGACGTTCCCGCCGCACGAAGCTGACGCTGGAGCTGTCCGATCTCACTTCAGCCGCGCCTTGCACCGAACCTTCCCCCGCCGCGCTGAACGCCCGGGATATTACCCGCACCGACGATTACCGCACCTCGCCCCAAAGCGAGGAAGGCTGGCTCTGCGTCTTCGCCGACCGCAAAACCGGTCGCAAGCGCGCGCTGCTGCTTGACTGCAACGCGGAAATGATACGCATCATGCGGCTGTGCAATCCCTCCGCCGTGGCGCGGGCTTCACTGTGATTATATGAATAAATCGCCCCCTCCGACCGTATACATGAGATGCACAAACGGTTGGAGGGGACGATTTTATGTGGAAAAAATATATCGGATTGTTGATTTTGTGCTGCATGACGCTGGCGGGGTGCGGGAAGGAGACCGCCACCGACTGGCTGGCTTATCAGCAGTCGGCGCTGACCATCGACGGCGTGTTCGATTTGAACGGCGAAACGTTGGAGGCGGATATTGAGCTGGCCGCCCCCGAATATGACGGGGAAGGACGAATGCTGGCGCGGTCGGCGAAGGTGACTTTCGGCGACAACAGCCTGGTGGCGGGGATATCCTTCGAATTTGACGGCGAGGAAGCCTACGTGGTGTCCGGCGTGCTGAAAATCCCGCTGGAGGATGAAACGCTGATCGGCGGCATCACCGATATGATTTCGCTGTTCTGCATCTCGCCGGACAGCTTTTGGGAAGCGGAGGAAACCGAGCTGGACGGGCAAAGCTGCGTGAAGGCGGTTTATGTGGACGGCGAAGACTCGGTGGAGGTACTCATCGACCCCGAATCCATGCTTCCCATGCGCATCACAGCCACGCTTGGGGAGGAACAGCTGTCCGCCGAAATCCGCGCAATCACGGCGGAGTGATTCAGGCAAGCCCGCTGTCCAGCGTCAGGCTGTACATACCGTCGGCGACGATGACGTGCTCCAGCAGGCGGATGTCCAGTATTTCCAGCGCCTTCTGAAGTTCGTGGGTGAACGCGATATCCTCGGCGGAGGGGCGCAGGCTGCCGTCCGGATGATTGTGGGCGATGGCAATCGAAGCCGCTTCATGGCGCACCGCGTAGCTGACAATCATGCGCAGACTGACTGACAGCGCCGTGATCGAACCGTATTGCAGACGGTCGATGGCGATAAGCCGGTTGGAGGAATCGAAGGCGGCGGCGTAGAGCATTTCCTGCTCGCCCACCTGCGTCAGGGCGTTTAGGAAGAGTTGTCCCAGCTGCTGGGGCGAGCGGATCGGCTCCGAGCGGCTGCGTTCGATGGACTGTAGGCTGATCTTGCGAAGGATGGCAGAAGCCACCTTGATCAGCATGGCGCTTCTCTCGCCGATGCCTTCCACCCGGGTCAGCTCGGTGAATCCGGCGTCCAGCACCCCTTGAAGGGAGCCGAAGCGTTGAATCAGCGCCAGCGCCTGATCCCGTGTGTCCCGGACGGGGATTGAGAAAAAGAGGAGCATTTCAAGGATGTGATAGTCCTCCATCGCGTCTGCGCCGCCGCCCAGCAGACGGTCACGCATTCGTTCACGATGACCGTCGGCACCGGCAGGCTTGGTTTTTCTGGTTTTGGTGGGCTTGTTGCCGTTGGAGGAAACTTCCATAAAATCAGACCTCTCTTGTGTGTTGATATTAACATTGTACCATGAAAATGGCGCGGATGCAAGTATTCGCGGAAAATTCTGCAAAAATTTTCGCAAAATTATTGTGAATAGGCTTGATTATTCATATTTTTGATGTATAATATAAAGTGAATGAATTTTTTCTACGGAGGAATTACAAATAAATGGATAAGAAACTGAACAAGCTCGCAGGCTTTGAGGGCGTCAAGGGTCCGGTTGTGACCATCGTCATGGACGGCATCGGCGTCGCTCCCGCCAACGCAGGCAACGCTGTGGCTGCCGCCAATACTCCTACGCTGGATATGCTGGCTGCAAAGTACCCCAACGTGAAGCTGAAGGCTCACGGCACCGCCGTCGGTCTGCCCAGCGATGACGACATGGGCAACTCGGAGGTCGGTCACAACGCGCTGGGCGCGGGACAGGTCTTCGCACAGGGCGCAAAGCTGGTCACTCAGTCCATCGAAACCGGCAAGATGTACGCTTCCGACACCTGGAAGACCCTCATCGCCAACGTGAAGGACAACGCTTCCACCCTGCACTTCCTCGGTCTGTTCTCGGACGGCAACGTGCATTCCCACATCGACCATCTGAAGGCTATGCTGAACGAAGCCAAGGCAGAGGGCGTGAAGAAGGTGCGCGTACACATTCTCATCGACGGACGCGACGTGGGCGAGACCTCGGCGCTGGAATATATCAATCCCTTTGAGGAGTTTCTTGCAGGTCTGCGCGATGACAGCTTTGACGTCAAGATCGCGTCCGGCGGCGGACGTATGCAGATCACCATGGACCGCTACGAAGCAAACTGGGGCATGGTCGAGCTGGGCTGGAAGACCCATGTGCTTGGCGAAGGACGTCAGTTCGCGTCTGCGGCCCAGGCTGTGCAGACCTATCGCGATGAGCTGCACGTCATTGACCAGGATCTGCCTCCCTTCGTCATTGCCGAGGACGGCAAGCCGGTAGGCACCATAGAGGACGGCGACAGCGTGATCTTCTACAACTTCCGCGGCGACCGCTCCATCGAGATTTCCAAAGCCTTCGACGACGAGAATCTGGACAAGTTCGACCGCGTCCGCTTCCCGAAGGTGGTTTATGCCGGTATGCTGGAGTATGACGGCGACCTGCACATTCCGAAGAAGTATCTGGTTTCTCCCCCCGAAATCACCGAGACCATGGGTGAGTATCTGGCGAACACCGGCGTCTCCCAGCTGGCGATCTCCGAGACTCAGAAGTACGGTCATGTGACTTATTTCTGGAACGGCAACAAGTCCGGCAAGTTCAACGACGAGCTGGAGACCTACATCGAGATTCCCTCCGATGTGATTCCCTTTGAGCAGAGACCTTGGATGAAGTGCGCCGAGATCACCGATAAGCTGATTGAGTGCCTGGAGTCGGGCAAGTATCAGTATCTGCGCGTCAACTTCCCCAACGGCGACATGGTCGGTCACACCGGCAGCTTCCTGGCAACCCAGATCAGCGTGGAAGCGCTCGATTTGCAGCTGGCGCGGATTCTGGCGGTTGTGGACAAGCTCCACGGCGTGGCGCTGATCACCGCTGACCACGGCAACGCGGACGAGATGATGGAGCTGGACAAGAAGACCAAGGAGCCGAAGAAGAACAAGGACGGTTCCTATAAGTCCAAGACCAGCCATACGCTGAATCCCGTACCCTGCTATATCTACGACAACTACTATGCCGACAAGTACGCAATGAAGGCGGACGAGGGCAAGTTCGGTCTGTCCAACGTGGCGGCAACCATGGTTAATCTGATGGGCTTCGAAGCGCCCGCAGCATGGGATGAGTCGCTGATCGAAGTGAAATAATCGTCAAATATAATGACCGGCTGCGGAACCGTAAGGTTCCGCAGCCGATTTTCATTTACTTTTTTTGCGCCGTGTCAGCAGCAGCGCGGCGAGAATGGCCGTGACGCCTGCCGTTGCTTTGCCCACCAGCAGAGCGGGAACCAGCGCGCTTTCCATGGCGCTGCAAAAGGCCAGATGGTCGCCCAGCATATAGCCCGCGCTGACCAGAAAGGCGAAGTTGATCACCTTGCCCCGCTCGTCCATGCCCCGGATCAGGTGGAAGGTGGGAACCGCGTTGGCAAGGGTGGAGACCAGCCCCAGCGTCGATTGATCGTTCACGCCCATGACGCCGCCGATTTTCGCAAAGGGCTTTTTCAGCAGCCGGGAGATGACGTTGACCATCACGTAAGCGCCAGGCAGCAGGATGACCACCGCGATCACCACATCCAGTGCGTCGTATACCGAGCCAAGCCCCGGGATTATGGTCAGTCCGGTCAGCGCCGACGCGATGGCGATGACCGCCGCCAGCGTGGCGAGGATGCCGATGATCCGCCCGAAAATCAGGAAAACCCGGGTGATCACTTCCGGCACAAACCAGAGCAGCAGGCCAATGACCACCGAGATTCCCAGCGGCACAAGCAGATTGATCAGTAGCATGGACGGCTCATATCCCGCCGTCAGTCCGCCGAAGAAGCAGCCGACAGGAATGGTCAGAAAGCCGCAGAGAATGCCTTTGGACATGGCTGGGCGGTCGGCGGCGTCGATGATGCCCAGCGCCACGGGAATGTTGAAGACGATGTTCACGCCCATCATGCTGCCGAGCAGCATTCCGCCAAGCCCCGCAGCCGCTGGAGAGCCTGCCAGCTCGCAGGCAAGCTGCCAGCCGCCCATGTCGCAGGCGAGAATCGCTCCCGCGAAGATGGCCGAATCGATGCCCGCCGCCTCACAGAGGGGCGTGATCATTGGCGCGATGTATCTGCCGATCAGCGGCACCAGCACAAGAATGCCAGCCATGGTCGGCGCGATGGAGCCGAAGGCAGCGAAGCCTTCGAGAAACTGGCTTCCCAGCCCCAGACGATTGCCGAGCAGATGATCGACCGCGCCGACGATCATGAAAACCACCATCAGATCGATGATCAGCTGGCTCGGATTCAGATGAGATTGAAGAATGGACAGCATAACGCCTCCTGCCTGAATTGATATTTTAATTATAGCAGATTTGCCGCTTACCGTCAAGAGCGCTTGACAAAATTTCGGGAATGTGCTATAATTGAATAAAATTTATTGCGTTAGGAGCGTTTTTTATGGCACAGGATATTCCCGCATTTCGTATAGCGGGTAATCTTTATTTTGTTGGTACTTACGAGGCGTCGTCCCACCTGATTGATACGGGGGACGGACTGATTCTCATCGATACCGGTTACGAACGGACGGCGGATGTGGTGGTCAAGGGCATCGCCGAGCTGGGCTTTGACGTGAAGGACGTGAAGATCATCCTTCATTCTCACGGACATTACGACCACACCGACGGCACGCCGAAGGTTGTGGCTCTCTGCGGCGCGAAAACTTACCTCGGTGAAGCCGATCTGCGCTACCTGCGCGGACGGTTTGTGCCGGATGTCTGGCTGCACGACGGCGACGTGATCCGGCTGGGCAATACCGAAATTCTCTGCCTTGCAACGCCCGGTCATACCGAGGGCACCTTCTCCTTCTTCTGGAACCTGACCGAGAACGGGAAGACTTACCGCGCGGGCACCTTCGGCGGCGCGGGAACCAAGCAGCTGACCAAGGATTTTCTGAACGAGCGCGACCTGTCCTGGCGGCAGAGAGGGCACTTCTTCGAGAGCATCGAGCGGCTGAAGGGCGAGCACGTGGACATTTTCATTGGCAATCACGCATGGCAGAACGACACGCCGGGCAATTACGAAAAGAGCCTGACCTCCGACACCAACCCCTTCATCGATGACAGCCGCTGGCTGCCCTTCCTTGAAGAATGCAAGCAGAAGCTTCTCCGGGTCATTCAGGAGGAAAGCAGCACCCATTTCGTCAACTACGCCCACCGGGGCGCCAGCGAATATAACCCCGAGAACACCATGATGTCCTTCTACGCGGGCATGGCCATGGGCGCCAACGGCATCGAGACCGACGTTCAGCTGACAAAGGACGGTGTGCCCGTTCTTTTCCACGACGATACGCTGGTGCGCGTCACCGGCGAGGAAGGCGGCATACCCGACTACACCCTTGACGAGCTGATGCGCTTCCGGGTGAAGAAGGGCGAACTGTATGACCGCATCGTCACGCTGGAGGATTTCCTCGCCCATTTCGCGTACCGCCCCATTACCTTCGCCATCGAACTGAAAAATCCCGCCGCAGCACATCAGACGGCGGATATGGTGCGTAAATTTGGCATTCAGGCAAAGAGCGTGATCACCTCCTTCAACTTCGGTGCATTGCAGACTGTCCGCGCTTACGCGCCCGAGCTGCACACCGGCTATCTGGTGGTCAAGGTTACGGACGAGGTCATCGCGAAGATGGAAGCCGAAGGCATCGAGGAGCTTTGCCCCAAGGCCGTCGAGGTTACGCCGGAGCGCGTGGCGGAATGGCACGGCATGGGCTACAATGTGCGCGCATGGGGTGTTTCTAACACCGACCTGATGCGCTCGGTCTGCGAAGCCGGAGCAGACGGCATGACCATCAACTTCCCGGATAAGCTGACGGAATACCTCAAGAAAAACGAAAACTGAATCCACAAAACGGCAGGGCTGCAAGCCCTGCCGTTTTCGCGTCAATTAATTCTGGTCGTTCTGCCCAAATCGGGCGGGAAACTTCTGTGCGGTTTCCTCTATTGACTTCATTCGCGAAAACAGGTATAATTATGGTATGTTATGAAAGGCAGGTATACCATATTGACGAAAACCAAGATCAGGCGATTTTCTCTGCTTCTGGCGGTACTTTCCCTGCTGTTCTGCCTGTCCTCCTGCGCCGAAAGCCGTTCCTTCACATTGAGCGTGCTGGCGATGGGTGAGGGGGACTGTGAGGTGACAGACGAGCCGCTCAAGCAGGTTCCCTACGGCGGGGACGCTTCCTTTACGCTGTCCATGCCCGAGGGAGATACGGTTATTCAGGTGCTGGCGGACGGTCTGCCCACCGAGGATTACACCTATGCGGACGGCGTTCTGACGCTGAAAAATGTCACCTCCCCCACCACGCTGCGTGTGGTTTCCGGCGATCCGGCGACCCAGAGCTATTACGGCGTGGAGGTTACGTCCAAGTACGGCGGGCGGATCGAACTTTCCACCAATGAGGGACGTGTCGCCAAGGGAACGCTGGTCACGTTTCGGGCGGTGCTCAAGGACGGCGCGGCCTTTACGGGCTGGTCGCTGAAAAAGCCCTTGTCCTCCGGCGGTACGCTTCTTTCCGACGAGGAACAGATGACCATCGCCATCGACGAGAACAAGTTTATCTACGCCAATTTCGATATCTCGGGGGTGGAGATTCCCGAGACAAAGACCACCACCGTTCAGAGCAAGAACAATCTGATGATTTACTACAACAACAACGGCGGCAATCTGCTTTCCGGCAACAAGGTAGCCTATGAGTACAGCTTCGACATGACCTACTGGTCGATGCCAACCGCCATGGAGGATAACGGCACCTTCACCCGGGACGGCTACGTTCTGCTGGGCTATTCCACCGACCCCGACGGCGGCGAGCTGATCCGCCCCGGTCACAAATTTATTCTGCCCGAGGGCACGGACAAGACGCTGATGCTTTACTGCGTCTGGCAGGAGGAAACGTCCGCGTCCGATTTCACCTATACCGATCTGGGCAATAACAACATCCGCATCGACAAATACAGCGGCAGCGACAGCGTGATCTATATCCCCCGCAAAATCGGCGGCAAAACCGTTCGGCAGATCGGCGGGGAATGCTTCACCGGCAGCGAAACTACCGAGGTTTACATCCCCTCGTCGGTAGGCATGGTGGCGGACGGCGCTTTCGCCGACTGCAAGTCGCTGACCACCATCACCATGTATGATACCGTCACCTCCATCTCCGACGCCGCGTTCACGGGTAGCCCGGTGAAAACCTTCCGTCTCTGTGCCGGAACCTCGCCCCGCTTTATGACCAGCGGCTACTGCTTCGGTCAGAAGTATGAGCGGATGATGCTCAACGCCGACAGCCCGCGCATCGTCTTTGTGGCAGGCTCCAGCAAGCATTACGGTCTGGACACCGAGCAGATGGAAGAACTGCTTGGCGGCGACCTGGTTGTGGTCAACTACGGAACCAACGCCAACATGAACATTCTGTTCTATCTGGAAGCGGTGGCGGCCAATCTGGACGAGGATGACATACTGGTCTATTCGCCCGAACAGTACGGTCCCTACGCTTACTGGACGAACGGCAATCCCGAGATGCAGAGCGTCAACTATCAGGGCATTGAATCGGCCTACAACCTGATGGAATGCGTGGATGTTTCCAGCTATACCAACGTGTTCACCGCCTTTGCGCAGTACACCACCTCCCGGCAGAAAATGGGTGCGCAGACCTGGGACAAATATCCCACCGGCACCGACAAGGTGGGCGATCTGGTGTCCGCGCGCAAGGGCTACAACTCGGACAGCTTCCACTATAAGGCGAACGGCTCCTTCCGCTTCAACGAAACGGTTATCCCGGAGGCATTCATCCCCAATATGAACCGGGTGCTGGACTTCGCCGTGGAGCAGGGAACTACCGTCTATTTCAGCCATCCGCCCTACAACATCAACGCCATCGAAGCCGACAGCCTGAACGAGGAAAGCTACGACAGCTATCACGCCTGGCTGGAGGATATTCTGGATGTTCCGCTGATTTCGGATGTGCGCAATTACATCTTCGGCGGCAAATACTTCTCAAACACTGACTATCATCTGAACGCTGCGGGCATGGCGCTGCACACCGAGCAGCTGGCAAAGGATATTCTCGCGGCTATGGAGGACTGATATGGATTTCATCTACTTCGAACAACCGATTCTTCTGATCATTCCGGCGATTCTGCTGGCGCTTCAGGTGCTTTCCCGCTTTCTGCGCGCGCCCATGTGGCTGACGGCGGTGAGCTGCCTTGGACATACGGCGGGGATTGTGATTCTGCTGCTGTGGGGCGGTACGCTGGAGGATGTGCTGGTTCTGGTTCTGCTGACCGCCACCGTGGGAATGCTTGCCTGCCCGATACCGGGGAAGGAGGACAATCCATGAATTTCAACTCCGTCGAATTCCTGATTTTCTTCCCGATTGTGGCGCTGCTCAACTTCGTGGTGCCCACAAAATACCGCTATATCCCACTGCTTATCGCCAGTTATTATTTTTACATGAGCTGGAGCGCCAATCTGGTGTTCCTCATCCTGTTCACTACCGCCGTTTCCTACGCTTCCGGCATTCTCATTGAAAAAAAGCCGGAGCATAAGAAGCTGTGGATGGTGCTTTCGCTGGCGGCGTCGCTGGCGGTGCTGTTCTTCTTCAAATATTACAATTTTCTTGCCGGAAGCGTGGGTGGACTGCTTTCGCTGGCGGGGGTGGAGACCGACCTGACGCTGAACCTGATTCTGCCGGTGGGAATCTCCTTCTACACCTTCCAGACCCTGTCCTACAGCATCGACGTCTATCGAGGCGATATCAAGGCGGAACGCAATTTCTTCTATTACGCCCTGTTTGTCTCCTTCTTTCCCCAGCTGGTGGCGGGTCCCATCGAGCGTCCCACAAACCTGCTTCCCCAGCTTCGCGAGGAGCATAAGCCAAACGCCAGCGACTTCACCATCGGCGCCAAACGGATGCTGGCGGGCTTCTTCAAGAAGATCGTCGTTGCGGACACGGCGGCGGTTTACGTCAACGCTGTGTTCAACAATCCCACCGAGGCGTCGGGTGCGGCCATCGCGCTCACCTCTGCGCTGTTCGCCGTGCAGATTTACTGTGACTTCTCCGGCTACACCGACATCGCCATCGGCTGCGGGCGGATTATGGGCTACCGCCTGATGCAGAACTTCGACCGCCCCTACTCCGCCGAAAATATCAAGAATTTCTGGGATCGCTGGCATATCAGCCTTTCCAGCTGGTTCAAGGATTACCTCTACATTCCGCTGGGCGGCAACCGCCGGGGCAGGGGAATGCAGATGCGCAATCTGTTCATCGTCTTTCTGGTCAGCGGTCTGTGGCATGGCGCGGACTGGACGTTCGTCCTCTGGGGCGTGCTCCACGGCGTCTACCGCCTGATGGGGATGATCACCTTCAAAAAGAGGGAAGAGCTGTACGCGAAGGCGGGCATCGACACCAAATCGACACCGGTGCGTATCTGGCGCCGCGCCGTCACCTTCGTGATGGTCTGCTTCGCGTGGATTTTCTTCCGCGCCAACAATACGTCCGAGCTGCTGATTCTGCTGAAGCGGCTGTTCACCACCTTTGATCTGGCGGCTCTGCCCGGACAGATCGGTCTGACGCTGAACGGCACGCTGATTCTGATCTTCGCCATCGCGCTGATGGTGCTCATCGACCGCCGATTCACGCTGCCGGAATATACAACTCCCGACGGCGCCGTTATGCAGGGCGGTGTATCGATTTATCTTCTGTGGGCGGTGCTGTTCGCGTGGCTGATTCTGCTGGCCGGCGACGGTTCCAGCGCCTTCATCTACTTCCAGTTCTGAGAAAGGAGGATGTTTGAAAGATGAAACGCATCGCAATCCTATTTCTCATCGGCGCTCTTCTCCTGATCGCCCCGCTGACCGCCGTGGCCGCCGTCACCGTAAATGCAGAGCCGCAGTATGAGGATACCTTCCTCGGCGAGCTTGCCGACAAGCATGAGCGCCTCGCCTCGGTCGAGGGGCCGCGCATCGTTCTAATCGGCGGAAGCAGTCTGGCCTTCGGGCTGGATTCGGCGCTGCTGGAGGAATACACCGGGCTGCCGGTGGTCAACTACGGTCTGTATGCCACCATCGGCACCAAGGCCATGCTCGATCTGTCCCGATCGTACATCCGGGAGGGAGACATTATCGTCCTCTGCCCGGAAACCGACGCCCAGACCTACTCGCTCTACTATAACGGACGCAGTATGTGGCAGGCCATCGACTGCGACTATTCGCTGCTTTGGGATGTGGGCAGCGATAACTGGGGCAAGCTGCTGTCCACGCTGCCCGAATTCGCCGCCGAGAAGATGGGCTTCGTGCGAAGCGGCAGCAAGCCCGCGCCCCAGGGCATCTATGCCCACTCCTCCTTCAACGAGTACGGAGACGTGTCCGCCGAGCGCGTCTATAACGAGATGCCCTCCAACTACGATACTGCCCAGCCCATCACGCTTTCCACCGCGCTGGTTGACGACGAATTCATCGATTACCTGAACGAATACGCCGCTTATGCGCAGTCGAAGGGCGCACAGGTGTATTTCAGCTTCTCGCCCATCAACGAGGAAGCCGTGATTTCCACTGAGGAAGAGAAGGAAGCCTTTTACCGCGCGCTGGGCGAGGGGCTGGATTTCCCGCTGCTCAGCGATGTGGATGACTACATCCTGCCGTCGGCTTACTTCTACGACACCAACTTTCACCTGAACAGCCGGGGCGCGCTGATGCGTACCGCGCTGCTGGCGGACGATCTGCTGCGCGCCATGGGCGTCACCGAGTACGTGGAGACGGTGAAATATTCCGCGCCCCAGCGTCCCGAGGATTACTTCGCGCTGGCTATGGCGGATGACGAGAATTCGAAGTTCTTCACGTTCAGCGAAATCGACGGCGGACTGATGATCTCCGGTCTGTCCGAAACCGGGCTGACCGCCGAGACCGTCACCGTTCCCCGGGCAAAGGACGGCAAAGCGGTGCTTGCCATCGGCGACAACGCCTTCGCAGGTTCGAACACGCTGAAAACGATGATTATCGACGAGAATTCGTCCCTCAAGAGCTTTTCCTCCGACGCGCTGAAGGGCTCGTCGCTCCAGCGGATTGAGATTTACCTCGAACCGTCTCAGCTGACCATCAACGCGGCGGTGATGCAGAATCTCCCCTCGGGATGCTTCATCTACATCCCAGAGGAGCAGTACGGCAACTTCGCTACCGACTATTTCTGGAGCAGCCAGATGAAGCACGTGAAAACCATGGAATGAGCAAAATAGACAACATGGAAATTAGCATAGGCTAACCGACCGGGCGATCTGCTGAAAATGCGGAATCGCCCGGTTTTTTTGCAAAAAACCGTTGACAAATTCATCATCATGCGGTATACTTAATATACGGTTAGCGAAGGCTAATCTAATTCTTTGCCGCCTGGTTAGCTGGCGCTAATCTGCGGCGCATGATCGAAAAGAGGAGAAGCAAATGATGCCGCTCACAATTGCCGCTGTCGGTGAGACGAATGTCGTGAAGAAAGTCGGCGGATCACCGGAAGTGAAGAAGCATCTTGAAAATCTTGGATTTGTGGCGGGCAGCGATGTTGTGGTTGTCAATGAGCTGGCCGGTAATATCATTGTAAAGATCAAAGAGGCGCGCGTGGCGATCAGCCGCGAAATGGCTATGAAGATTATGGTCTAATATATATTTTGGAGGACATACATATGAAAACATTGAAGCAGGCAAAGGTGGGCGAAACGGCGAAGGTCGTGAAGCTCCACGGTGAGGGCGCCGTAAAGCGGCGTATCATGGATATGGGCATTACCAAGGGCGTGGAGGTTTATATCCGCAAGGTGGCGCCGCTGGGAGATCCCATTGAGGTAACAGTGCGCGGCTACGAGCTTTCTATCCGCAAGGCAGACGCCGATATGATCGAGGTCGAATAAGTCCCGGATATACGGGGTAATGGAGGGGTGAACATCCCCTTACTTCAACATCAATGGTTAGCAAACACTAACTTCATAAGAGAGGAATTAAAGACATGAATATCCGTATTGCTTTGGCGGGCAACCCGAACTGTGGTAAGACCACACTGTTCAACGCCCTGACCGGCTCCAATCAGTACGTGGGCAACTGGCCCGGCGTTACTGTCGAAAAGAAAGAAGGTAAGCTGAAAACCGCTGATAAGCAGGACAGCGTTACTGTGACCGACCTTCCCGGTATCTACTCGCTTTCCCCCTACACTCTGGAGGAGGTCGTAGCCCGTAACTACCTGATCGGCGAGCGTCCCGATGTCATTCTCAACATCATCGACGGTACCAACCTGGAGCGTAACCTTTACCTGACCACACAGCTTACCGAGCTGGGCATTCCGGTGGTCATTGCCATCAACATGATGGACGTGGTTCGCAGAAACGGCGACAGCATCAACACCGCCGAGCTTTCCCGCCAGCTGGGCTGCAAGATCGTAGAAATTTCCGCCCTCAAGGGTGAAGGCACCAAGGAAGCTGCAAAAGCCGCCATCGACGCTGCCAAAGCAGGCAAGCCTGTACCGCAGCACACCTTCTCCGGAAGCGTGGAGCACGCTATCGCTCATATCGAAGAAGCGGTTGTACACGATCTGCCCGAAGAACAGCAGCGCTGGTACGCGGTGAAGCTGTTCGAACGCGACGACAAGGTGCTGGAGCAGCTTAAGCTCAGCAAGGAGATTCTGGCGCACATCGAGAGCGATATCGCCGCCGTTGAAACCGAAATGGACGACGACGCTGAGTCGATCATCACAAACGAGCGCTATGTCTACATCGCGTCGCTGATGAAGAGCTGCTACAAAAAGAAAAAGGTTGGCAGCCTCTCTATCTCCGACCAGATCGACCGCATTGTCACGAACCGTATTCTTGCGCTGCCCATCTTCGTTGTTGTCATGTGGCTGGTTTACACCATCTCCATCGGCACCATCGGCGACTGGACGGTCGGCTTTATGAACGACACCCTGTTTGGCGAATGGGTTGTCCCCGGTGTGGCTGCCGGTTTGGAAGCCATCGGCTGCGCAGAGTGGCTGGTAAGCCTGATTGCTGACGGTATTGTCGGCGGTGTAGGCGCTGTCCTCGGCTTTGTGCCTCAGATGCTCATCCTGTTTGTCCTCCTCGCCATGCTGGAAGACTGCGGCTATATGGCTCGTGTCGCTTTCATCATGGACAGAATCTTCCGCAAGTTTGGTCTTTCCGGTAAGTCCTTCATCCCCATGCTGGTTGCGACCGGTTGCGGCGTTCCCGGTATCATGGCATCCCGTACCATCGAACAGGACCGCGACCGCAAGATGACCATCATGACCACCGGCTTTATCCCCTGCGGCGCTAAGATGCCCATCGTCGGTCTGATTGCGGCTGCTCTCTTTGGCAATAGCGCATGGGTCGCAACCGCTGCATACTTCATTGGTGTTGCCGCCGTTGTTATTTCCGGTATCCTGCTCAAGAAGTTCAAGGCATTCTCCGGCGATCCTGCTCCCTTCGTTATGGAGCTTCCCGCTTACCACGCGCCTGTTCCTTCCAACGTTCTCCGCGCAACGTGGGAGCGCGGCTGGAGCTTCATTAAGCGTGCCGGCACTGTCATCGTGGCAGCCAGCATCGTAATCTGGGTTCTGAACAGCCTGTCCTTCGAAGGCGGCTTCCACTACATCACTGAGGAATCCGGCGGCGCGTCGATTCTTGAAATTATCGGTACTCCCATTGCATACCTCTTTGTTCCTCTGGGCTTTGGCAACTGGCAGGCGGCTGTTGCAACCATTCTCGGTCTTGTGGCAAAGGAAGAAGTTGTTGGTACCTTCGGTTCGCTGTCCAGTATGCTGGCAAGCGCGAATCCCGATGCGGCTGCTGACCTTCTGGGCGCAATGGAAGGCGAAGTTGAAAACATCGAGCTGATCGGTCAGGAGTTCTTCAACGGCAGCAAGCTGGCAGCCTTCTCTTTCATGATTTTCAACCTGCTCTGCGCACCCTGCTTTGCAGCTATGGGCGCCATCAAGCGTGAGATGAACAACGGCAAGTGGACGGCGGCAGCCATCGCTTATATGTGCGGCTTCGCTTATGCGATCTCGCTGATTGTGTACAACATCGGTATGCTGTTCACCGGTACATTCACCGTTTGGACGGTGCTGGCAATAGTAGTTCTGGCAGTGCTGATCTGGCTGCTGGTTCGCCCCAACAAATACAACGACAACGAGCTGACTGTCAACGTTAAGACCGCTCGCTCGTAAGGAGAAAACGTTATGAATCCGTCAACCATCATTGTGGCAGCGATCGTCGCCGTGATTTTCCTGGCGATTGTGATCACGGAAATCCGCAATCGGAAAAAGGGTAAGCACTCCTGCTCCTGCGGCGGATCCTGCGGAACGTGCGGTGGATGCAGTGCATGCCATACAGGCAGTGGCACCCACGTAAAAACAAAATAATCCTGATTGAACGCGGGGAGCCGTCCGGCGGCTCCCCACATCCAAAAAAGATAGTTAGCATAGGCTAACCGAAAGGAGCGCACCATGAGTGTAGTAATTGTAGGCGGGAACGAGTGCATGACCCGCCAGTATAAGGATCTGTGCGGGCAGTACCGCTGTAAGGCAAAGGTCTATCCGAAGATGACAAGCGGGCTGAAGGACATCGGCAGTCCCGATCTGCTGATTCTGTTCACCAACACCGTCTCCCATAAGATGATCCGATGTGCCCTGAGTGAGGTAAAATCCACCACCCGGATTGCCCGTTCCCACAGCAGCTCCATGTCTGCGCTTCGTCAGCTTCTGGAGGAGCACGCGGGCGTTTAATCAGGCAGCGGAAATTTGAAAAAACTCTTGCAAGCGCCGTTATTTTGTGGTATACTATAGGAGCGAAGCGATTCGTCAGATATTACCATAAAACAGGAAAGGAATGTATATATGAAAATCGGAATTCAAACCGGCGCATTCACCTACATCGCAGATGTGAAAGCACGTTATGCGCACATCAAGTCTCTGGGCTATGACACAGTGGACGTAAGCCTTGCCGATACCAAAGCGACATGGTATCAGGACACTGCCGTTATGGAGGCGCACTGCCGGGAGATTCATGAAGCGGCCGCCGCTGCGGGCATTGAGATTTCGCAGGTACACGGTCCCTGGCCGACGGACGATACCAGCGAGGAAAAGCGCGCGCTGGTGCTGGAGGATATGCGTCGTTCGATGTACGGCTGCTACCTGATGGGGGCGCATAATCTGGTGATCCACCCGCAGATGCCCTTTGGTCACGGCGGAGTAAACGAGGATCCGGAGTTCGCTCTGGAGAAAACGGTGGAGCTGATGAGAAATCTGCTGCCCGACTGCGAGAAATACGACGTGGTGCTTTGTCTGGAAAATATGCCTTTTACGAAGCAGCGCATTTCGACGATAGATCGGATTGTGGAAGCGGTGGAGAAGGTAGGCTCGCCTTATGCAGGTGTTTGCTTTGATACTGGACACGGCAACGTATTCGGGCGCGATCTGGGCGATGATGTACGCTGCTGTGCGCGTTATCTGCGCGTGCTGCACGTTCACGACAACAACGGCAGGATGGATTCGCACCTGCTTCCTTATCGCGGAACGGCGAATTGGGAGTCCTTCACCAAGGCGCTGGCCGAAGTGGGTTACACCGGCTCGTTGTCGCTGGAAACGGTTGGTCCTACATCCGGTCATATGCCCCAGCCTCTGCTGGAACAGGGTCAGAAGCTGACCGTCAACGTGGCGCGTTGGCTGGCTGATCAGGTGGAAGCAGCGAAATAAAAATTGCAGAAAGCGATGGTCTGACGCATTAGCGGCAGACCATCGCTGTTTCAGATGTACACTTTTTTCGCAGGAATTCAAGCGGCATCTTGACAAACGGGGGGATTTGTGGTATGATATTGTATATGTCCCGGTAGCTCAGTAGGATAGAGCGGTCGCCTCCTAAGCGGCAGCTCGTTCGTTTCCTGGAGGGGCGGAAAACTGAATAATTTTTGTATATGTCCCGGTAGCTCAGTAGGATAGAGCGGTCGCCTCCTAAGCGACAGGCCGTTGGTTCGACTCCAATCCGGGATGCCAAAAACCCTTGCTGCAAGCCCCTGTTCGGGGTTTGCAGCGTTAATTTTTCTCTTTGCACCCGATGATGGTCCGTATATCGTCGGGTGCTTTTTTATTCGCTGCACGTTGAATATTTTGCTAATTGGACTCGAA
>JAFUQU010000028.1 GCA_017472255.1 Clostridia bacterium
TGGCGACCTTTTTCATGGTTTCCATGGTCAGCTGGTTGTGGTCGGTGGCGATGGTGGTGGTGGCGAAAACGGGAGCAAGCTCATGTTGTGCGGGAGCGACCTCGTTGTGCTCGGTCTTGGCGTAAATGCCCAGCTTCCAAAGCTCCTCGTTCAGCTCGGCCATGAACGCCTTGACACGGGGCTTGATCATGCCGAAGTAGTGATCCTCCAGCTCCTGACCCTTGGGAGGCTTTGCGCCGAACAGGGTGCGTCCGGTGTAGATCAGGTCCTTGCGCTGATCGTACAGCTTCTTGTCAACCAGGAAATATTCCTGCTCGGGTCCGACGGTGCTGACAACCTTGGAGGTTTCGGTGCCGAAGAGCTTCAGCACGCGGACTGCCTGACGGCTGACCGCTTCCATGGAGCGGAGCAGAGGCGTCTTTTTGTCCAGCGCCTCGCCGCCGTAGGAACAGAACGCGGTGGGAATGCAGAGGGTGTTGTCTTTAATGAACGCATAGGAGGTGGGGTCCCATGCGGTGTAGCCGCGGGCTTCGAAGGTAGCGCGCAGACCGCCCGACGGGAAGGAGGATGCGTCCGGCTCGCCCTTGATCAGCTCCTTGCCGGAGAATTCCATGATCACTGCGCCGGAACTCACAGGGGTCAGGAAGCTGTCGTGCTTTTCGGCGGTGATGCCGGTCATCGGCTGGAACCAGTGGGTGAAGTGGGTTGCACCCTTTTCGATAGCCCAGTCCTTCATGGCGTTGGCCACGACGTTGGCGACGGAGATATCCAGCAGCTTGCCGTCCTCGATGGTCTTGCGCAGGGACTTGTAAGTCTCCTTGGGCAGCTTCTCACGCATCACTGCGTCGCCAAATACCATGCTGCCGAACAATTCCTGAATGTTGCTCATTTTATATTCCCCCATATGTAAAAATTTACTTAATTAAAACGATAAAGGCACTGCGAACATTACATCTTGTAACTTAATGTTCACAGCGCCTTTGCTGTTTCTGATAATAGTATAAACCATTCTCGGTAAAAAGTCAAGAGGTTTTCGCAATATTTTTTATCTTCGGCGGTTTGAGTATTTCTGCATAATTTTACCGCCTTTGTTTTGTGCAGTATTACAGTAAAAACTGCGTATTTACGCTGAGTCTGAAGCGCGTGCCCAGCTTTTGTGCTGCACGGGTGCAGAGCTTCATCCGCCCGAGGAAGATTTCAAAGTAGTCCATCACCGAGCAGAAGTCGGTGTCAACCGTCAGCCGCAGGATAATTTCCTTTTCTTCGGGGCAGATATCGAGATCGGCGCGCTTGACCGAATAGTTCACCCGGTCGTGGATGTCGAAGGTGGCGATGTCCTGATTGCGCACCCGCGAAGCGCGCACGTCGGTTTTGTCCGCCAGAATCAGCGCCGCCGTAATGGGATCGACGGGGACGGCGGTGGATTCGTCGTGATTGCCGATGGCGGTGATAATGGTGGCGATGTCGGCGGGATCGGCGCCCATGTTGTCCAGAATGCGGAAGGCCATAACGGCGCCGCTCTGGGCGTGTTCGGCGCGATTGACGATGTTGCCGATGTCGTGTAAGTATCCGGCGATTTCCGCCAGCTCCGCGTCACGGGCAGGATAGCCCAGCTTGAGAAGGATATCCCGGGCGGTGTTCGCCACCTTGCCCACGTGTGGGAAGCTGTGCTCCGTGTAGCCGAGGGCGATCAACGCTTCGTCCTCTTTGGCGATGTAAGTACGGATGGCGTCGCTTTTTTTGACTTGTTCGATTGTGATCATGTTAAAAATTACTACCGTTCCAGCCCCAGTTTTCCACCTCGGCGTAGGTTACGTAGACGTTGGACGGCTTGATCGACAGCTGCTTTTCCATAAGCTGGCAGAGCTGACCGGTCATGCGGTCGAAGTCGGCGGGCTTGGCGTGACCAAGGATTTTCACATCGATCATGGCGTGGGGTTCGGCGTCTTTGCCGCCCAGCCAGAGGTGCGCGTCGTCCTCGATGCAGACCATCAGGTAAGTTTCGCTTTTGCCGGGGATAGCGGTAATCGCCTGACCCAGCCCGGCTTTCAGCGCCTGCTCCTGCTCGTCGGTGAGATGGGTGCTGACCTTTACGTTGATATATGGCATTCTTTGTCCTCCCATATTGTAGCACAGCAATATGCCGCGCGTGTTTTGTTTATGTAAAATCGGCGTAATCAGTCGAGAAAGCCTTCCCCGAACTGCTTCACCTGCTCAATCATGTGCCCGATGTTCCCTTCCCCGGCGAACTGGGACATATCGAAGAAATCTTCATCCAGGTTCACCCAGCAGAGGGGATTTTCGTCGCCGTGAGGCTCCATCGCCTCGTGAAGCCGACCGCACCAGACCTCCACATAGCAGCCCTGATTGTAGTAGGTGAAATCCATCAGATGGCGCAGCGTGATGCTTTCCCGGGAAATGGCGGTTTCCTCGAACAGCTCCCGGTAAGCGGCTTCCTCGCCGGATTCGCCCGGCTCGATGTGCCCGCCCACTAAATTGCGCAGCCCCTTGTAAGGGTTCTTCACCCGGCGGCACATGAGGATGCGGGAAGCGTCGGGGCAAAAGACCATGATGCAGTTGTAGCCGACCATGGGCGTGCTCATACGGTGGCGACCCGGTTGCTGTTGAAGTAGCCGGTCTGCACCTGCGTGAACTCCTTGAGGATAAGCAGCGTCATGTAGGAGCAGATGAAATCCTCGGTGTGGAAGTGTCCGGCTTCGAACAGATTGATGCCAATGGCGGCGGAATCCTCCATCAGGTTGTAGGAAAGCTGTCCGGTCAGATAGGAATCCGCCCCCGCCGCGATGGCGGCTTTGACGTAATCCTTGCCGTCGCCGCCGCAGATTGCCACGCGGCTGACCACATTGCCGCCCCGGGCGTAGCGGACGCGCTCAGCCTGGAGGGTCTTTTTCACGTTCACGGCGAACTCGGTGCAGTCCAGCGGCGTCGGGATGGAGCCGATCCGCCCCACGGATTCGCCGTCGGGGGTGGTAAGGGTTTCCACGTCGGTGAGCTGCAATAATTTGGCGAAGATATCGTTCAATCCGCCGGGCGCGGCGTCCAGCCGTGTGTGGAAGGACATAACGCTGACATTGTGTTTCAGCAGCTTCATGCAGCGGCGCGCCACAGGATCGTTGTAATTGACCGCCTTCAGGGGCTTGAAGATCAGCGGGTGATGGGAAACGATCACGTCAAAGCTGTTGGCGATGGCGTAATCGGCGGCTTCCTCGGTCACGTCCAGCGTACAGAGGACGCGGATGACCTCCCGGTTTGGGTCGGAAGCCAGCATCAGGCCGTCGTTGTCCCAATCGCAGGAAAGCGACGTGGGGAATTTGCTGTTCAGAAATTGATAAAGGGTCTCAACCGTTGGCATGATTATCCACTCCGTTCAATATTTTGTCAATACATTGTACCATGTCCCCGTCCGTTTGATCGATTACCGGCGACGCGGCATTTTTGCGCCCCTCGATGCGGCGTTCAGCGGCTGTGCGAACCTGCCGCAGCCAGGCGATATCGGTATCGGTGGAATTTGAGGCGGCGCGGGCGAGATTCAGCGCGCCCAAACGATATTCCGGCTCGCTCATGGTGCGCGGAACGCCGTCCCACGCGGCGGCAATAATTTGATAGTATTTTCCGTCATCGAAGACCACCCGTTCCTCCGAGACCGCGAAGCCGTTCCCGCAAAGCCAGCGGCGGAGCACATCCTGCATGGACATGGGCTGGAGGATGAGTCGGCAGCGGCTCATCCGGGGGTAGTCCGATTCGGCGAGAATGGACGCGACCATTTCGCCGCCCATGCCCGCGATAACGACGCAGTCGGGGGCGAATTCGTCAACACCCTGCAGTCCGGGTCGGCAGGCGACGGCGATGCGGTCGGTCAGGTTAAATTTTGCGATATTTTCTCGCGCTCTGGCGCAGGGGCCCTCGTTGATGTCCGAAGCGAGGGCGGCGCGTTCCCGATCGTTCTGGCAGAGGGCGATAGGAAGCAGCGCGTGGTCGCTTCCGATATCGGCGACCCGGCGTGCGGAGCCGACCATCCGGAAAATCTGCGTCAGACGGGGGCTGAGTTTTACAGAATCCATGATAATTCAGCGGCACCGGCGCCTGCAAGTGGTTTGCGAAGCGTCGGTGCAGTTGTTCAATTACTTGCTTTCGAGGAAAGCGTTAATCTTCTCGACCAGCTCGTCGGCGTCGGTGCCGTGAACCTCGCAAGCCATTTCAATGCTCTCGCCGCGCGCGGACGGGCAGCCCAGGCAGTGCATACCGATTTCGAGGAAGAACTTGGCGGTTTCGCGGTCGAAATCCAGAACTTCGCCAATAATCGAATCTTTCGTAACCTTCATGATAAAATCTCCTTTTGACAGTAAATGATATACGGCTATATTATACCCCATTTTTCCCGTCTTGTCAATGTCTTCGCACATTTTTTCGCCCATGCAAAAGTAAATTTTTTTCGTCGCAAATTTCTGTGGAAAACTCGCGCGCCAGCGCGTAATGTATATGATACGATCTGATTTGTTTTATATAATGTATGTTTCGGGAATTGGTTCAAATTTGGAATCAATTCCCGAATCAATACCCGAACCAATCGCCGAATCCACAAAACAATCCACAGAATAATCCACAAATTTATCCACAAACAAAATTTCCCCAACCCCTTGCAATTTCCGCGCCGCTGTAGTATAATAAATAAAAAACAAAGGAGCAACACAACATGGACTGCTTATTCTGTAGAATCATAGCCGGCGAAATCCCGTCAAAGAAAGCCTACGAGGACGACGACATCCTCGCCTTCCACGACATCGCCCCCCAAACCCCCGTCCACATTCTGGTAATTCCGAAGGTTCACATTCCCTCCGTGGACGGCATCACCCCCGACAACGCCGCCATCGTCGCCAAAATCTTCGCCGCCATCCCGAAAATCGCCGCATCCGCCGGCCTCACAAACGGCTACCGCGTCATCACCAACTGCGGCGAAGACGCCTGCCAATCCGTCAAGCACCTCCACTTCCACATCATGGGTGGTCGCAAGCTGCCCGAGAATATGGGGTAAGGAGTACGCGCTTTTACGACCTCGCGACGCGAGGTCGTGGAAAAGGCTGTGCAAAAGCTTTAGAAGAGGGGGAGTTTTAACTCCCCCTCAAGCGTTATTCCGTCTCGGATGTTTCTGCTGCCCTTGTTTGTTTCGCTTCAGACTTGTTTGCGATATCAACGCAGACGAAGTATGCGCGAACATACATAATGCGTCCCAGAGCGATTTGTCCTCCTTGCCGGTGCGTAGCAACGGCTGGGGCCGCCCTGCCCCCTCCGGCAAATCGGGTCTGTACAGATTTGTTTCGCGTGTTGAAAGTTCTTGGATTTTGGACAGGTTCTGGGGCGCGTTTGGTGAAAATGATTTGGGTAATTTAACAATAAAGCGCGGCTTTATGCCGCGCTTTATTGTTATTTGAACAGTTTTGTGTAGATTGTGCGCATTTCGTCAACGTTGATGACGTAGGGGCTGTTGGCGTAGTTTCCGGCGCCCTTGACGTTTTCGATGTATAGGGCGATTTCAGCGTCGGTCAGTTTTGTTGTGACGTTCGACCACTCGACGATCTTCGCCGCGACGGTTTCCGCGCTCCTGCCGAGAGCGCTGCAAAAAGCGTCGATCAGCGATTTTCCCTCATCGGTGCGGCTGTTGTAGGCGAAATATTCCTGCATGAATACGCCGCAGGCGCGTCCGTGGGGAATGCCATAGTACAGCGTCAGGTTATAGCCAAGCGGATGGTTGAAGCCGGTTCCAGTGGCATTGATTGCCACGCCGCCGGCGCAGGCTCCGGTGAGCAGCTCATAGCGAAGCGGGCGCATGGCTTCCTTTGCGTTATCATCGTCAGCGATATTCTCCAATGTTTCCAAGGATTTGTAGAGTTTCTGCGCACCCATAACGGCGAACGCGCGGGAAACCTCGGTGGATTTAGGGGACAGGTAGGATTCCGCGCAGTGGCAGAATGCGTCCAGCGCGGTGGAAACGGTGTAATTACGGTTCAGCGAAACGGTGTACTTCGGGTCGAGGAAGGCGTACTTGGGGTAAGATGCGGGGGATTTGAAGGTTTTCTTCACGTTTTTGCCGTCCAGCGTCATGACCGAATAAGGATTGACTTCGCTGCCAGTTCCGGCCGTGGTTGGGATAGCAAGGATGGAGAGAGATTCCTTTAAATCGCTTCCATAGATGTCCATTGGCTGAATGCCGGGGTTGGCGGCGTAGGCAGCAACGGCTTTGGCTGCGTCCAACGGCGAACCGCCGCCGATGCCGATAACGAAATCGCAGCCCTCGCGAATCGCCAGCTGACCGCCTTCATAGCATACAGACACCAGCGGATTTTCCATAATTTTGTTAAACACCGTATAACCGATACCCTGCCCTTCGAGAACGGCAGCGACATCATCCAGCGCGCCGCAAGCTTTGGCGGAATTTCGTCCGCAGACGATGATCGCCTTTTTGCCCAGCGCGAACTTACCTGCGTTCCCGCGAACGATATCCTCGCCGGAAAGGATGGCGGTGGGCATATAGAAATTAAAACTCATAGTTACCTCCAAAAAAGCAAGGCGACGCCGTGAACGGCGCCGCCTTTGTCAATCAGTTATTAGCCACCGTAGTTGGCGGAGAACCATGCGCTGTAAACCTTGCCCATGGTCAGTTCGTTTTCAGTCTCGGAACCGCCGTACCACTCCATAGCCTGAGAGTTTGCCAGAACGTCATCCCAGCCCTTGTTCAGGTATTCTTCGATGGTGTCAGCAGTCTGGGTCTTCAGACCGGCGAAGAAGGTCTTGCTCAGTGCGGCTACGGCCTTCTGCAGATCAGCGTCAACCTGCTCCTCGGTCCAGGTAAACTTGTACCAGGGGCTGAGAACCATATCCAGGTTCTGTGCCTTTGCGTATTCCCAGATCTCGGGATCAGCGCCTTCCGGCGGGTATGCGACGAACATATTGCCGGTATAAGCCAGCTCCATGTTGTAATCGTCGCTGATCATCTTGAGCAGACCGTCGTCGTCCAGTTCATAGTGCGTGCCCTCGATACCGTAAGCAAAGAGGTTGCGCAGGTCGGACTTGGTGTTCAGATAGGTGATGATTTCCATGGATCTTGCCAGGCTCTTGGTGTAGGTGGAGACCGCGAACATACCGTTGTACATATTTTCGGTGGTAGCCTGCGGATTCTGGACTACGTTGATGTAGTAGTCCTCCTCGTAAGCGGCGATATCGCCGGCGTTGCCCTTGATGAAGCCGACAGCGAACTTGTCGCCTTCCTTGATTTCCTCAGCGCCGACCCATTTGTTGGCCTCGAGCTTCTTCTGAAGAATGATGTATTCCTTCCAAGTGGAAACGGAGGGCAGGATGTCGGGCGCGCCGTTGGTTCCGGCAACAGCGTCAGCGGGCAGCATATTGCCGATGATCGACTCGGAGCCGTCCTCGGTGAAGTAGAACACGTTCAGTGCGGACAGATCGCCCATCACAGGGGTGTAGGACTTGTCGTTGGTGCCCACGTCGATGATGAAATCGTAAGCGTCGCTCAGGCTCTTAATGTTGTCAGCATCGTAGTAATACTTGTCCATCAGTTCCTTGTTCAGGAGGATATATGTATACTCGCCGATGGGCTGATTGTTCAGGATGGCATAGGTAGTCTTGCCGACCTTACCTGCGGACAGAATGGTCGGATGGATATAGGACTTCAGCAGCTTCGAAGAAGAGGAAAGCTGCTCATCGAGTGCGGAAAGTACGCCTTTCTCGCTGTACTTCATCAGCATCTCGTAGTCGGTCATAAGGAAAATATCCAGCTGGGTGTCCTCCACCTCAGGATAGAGGGTGGCGGGCAGACCGTACTCGTCCAGAATGGTCTCGTCAGCGTACTCAGTGGATTCCTCGGCAGAGGTTTCTTCCGCCGTGGTGGTGTCGGTGGTGTCATTCTTCTTGGCTTCCTTTTCGGCAGCCTTCTTGGCGGCGGCCTCCTCGGCCTCCTTGTCCAGCTGAGCCTGGATTTCGTCCATCTTGGCTTCCAGAGCCTTATCGTACTCGCTCTCAGTGTAGAGCATGAGCTTGATGGAAGTATTGAACTGTGCCTCCGTGATGCTGCTCATCGCTTCCTCAACGAGTGCGATGGCTTCATCCGTCGTGCCCTTTCCCTTGATACCCCAGATGGTAAGGGTCATTGCGTGATCCGCGTCATCCTCACCTACACTGGACATTGCTTCCTCGTCGGTCTGACCGCAGGCTGTCGCCGCGAAAGCGGTCATAACCATGGCAAGGCAGAGCACCATGCTTAATATGCGTCTTTTCATTCGCTGTTCCTCCCGATTGAATTCAGAAAATATACCTTATTTATTGTACACTATTAAAGCCGATATGTCAAGGAGATTTTTTGGAAAAGCCGCCGCCGCCCACGTCCCGGAACCGATTTTTGCCGGATTTTGGGCGCGCAATTTCGTACATTTCCCACAAACTTTGACACTATTTTTTTGCATATCAGACTAATTGTTCGTGCGTTTCCAACAAGATTTGCACGATTCTTTTGTGATTTACGCCGATTCTTCAGTCAAGATAGTCCTTCAGGCGCTTGGAGCGGCTGGGATGGCGGAGCTTACGCAGCGCTTTCGCCTCGATCTGACGGATGCGCTCCCTTGTGATGTTGAACTCCTTGCCCACCTCCTCAAGGGTGCGGGTGCGTCCGTCGTCCAGACCAAAGCGCAGCTTGAGCACGTGCTCCTCGCGGGGGGTCAGAGTGTGCAGCACCTCGTTCAGCTGTTCGCGCAGCAGGGCGTAGGAAGCCGCTTCGGCGGGTGCGGGGGAATCGTCGTCGGGGATGAAATCGCCCAGATGGCTGTCCTCTTCCTCGCCGATAGGAGTTTCGAGGGAAACGGGGTCCTGCGCGATCTTCATAATTTCGCGAACCTTATCGGGGCTGGTGCCCATCTTCTCGGCGATTTCCTCGGCGGAAGCTTCCCGTCCGTATTCCTGAAGCAGCTGGCGGGAGTAGCGGGAGACCTTGTGGATGGTTTCCACCATGTGAACGGGAATGCGGATGGTGCGCGCCTGATCGGCGATGGCGCGGGTAATGGCCTGACGAATCCACCATGTTGCGTAGGTGGAGAACTTGTAGCCCTTGCGGTAGTCGAACTTGTCAACCGCCTTCATCAGACCCAGGTTGCCCTCCTGAATCAGGTCAAGGAAGAACATACCCTTGCCCACATAGCGCTTTGCGATGGAAACGACCAGACGGAGGTTGGCTTCGACCAGCTCCTTCTTGGCGTCCTCGTCGCCGTGCGCCATCTTTTCGGCCAGAACCAGCTCCCGGTCGTTGTCCAGCAGCGGAACCTTGCCGATTTCCTTGAGGTACATACGAACGGGGTCGTCAATGGCAAGACCTTCCTGAATCAGCATTTTTTCCATGTCTTCCGCCGATTCGTACTGCTCGACCTCGCTTTCGATGTCGGCAAAATCGGGGCTGTCCAGGTAATTGACTTCAATTCCGTTGTTTTCCAGGTCTTCATACAGCTTGTCAATCTGGTCGATATCGTAATCGATGTCGCCCAGTGCTTCGACAATTTCGCTGGAGGTGAGGGAGCCGCCCTTGGTCTTGCCCTTGGCGATCAGCTCGCCGACGTTAATTTTCTTCTCGCCTTCCTCAAAGCCTTCCCCTTCCACTTCTTCGTTTTGATAATCCTTTTCGTTATCCGTAAGCATAATTGTTTCCTTTCTGCAATTTTTACAATAGAATATTATTTTTTCAGCTTCTGCCGCTGGCTTGCCAGTAAATCTTCGATGGCGTCCACTTCCCTACCCGCCTCGGACAGGCGCTTCTGCCTTGTTTCGCCCCGCAGGCGCTCCACCATTTCCTGGAGCACGCCGCTGCCGTTGTCGCCAAGCCCCTGCCGCCGCACGATCATGGAGGTGATCCGCCCCATCTCGTCGGGGCTGAACGCGTCGGACAGGCAGCCGAAATCGAGGGGCCGCGCAGGATCGTAATGCGCCATGGTCTCGCCAAAAACCCGGCGGTTGAATTCGGAGTAAAAATCCTCCTCCGTCAAGCTCAGCGAGCCGTTCTTCACCGCCGCCAGATTCTCCGGGTAGAGCAGCAGGATGCCGAGAATGTGCTCCTCGGTGTTGACGGCGTAAGGGTTCTTCACCTTGTCGATGTTGATGCGGTCGCCCCAGCCGCCGGTGGTGCGCTCGAGGGTTTGTTTTTCCTCGGTGCGGCGCTCCTTTTCCCGCTTTTTTATCATCCGCTTCACGTCGTTTTTCAGGCTGTCCCGGGGGATGTCCAGCTTGTCGGACACCACGCCGATGTAAACCTCCCGTTCCGCGTCGCTCCAAACCTCGCTGATGATCTGGCAAAGCTCGGCGGCGGCTTTAATCCGCTCGTCGAGGATGGTGATGTCGTGCCGCGAAAGCACGCCCTCCAGCTTGAATTCAAACTGGGCGCGGCTGTTGTCCAGGAGCAGCTTGAACTTTTCTTTTGCGTTCTCGCCGCCCTTGCGCAGGAACTCGTCGGGATCCTTCGCCCCCGTAACCTTGAGCACGCGGACGTCCAACCCGACCTCGCCCAGCAGCTTCATCGCCTTGTTGGCGGCGCGCTGTCCGGCTTCGTCGGCGTCGTAGGAGATGATGACCTTTTTGGTGTATTTCGCCATAATCCGCGCCTGCTCGGGGGTAATCGCCGTGCCGAGGGTGGCGACGGCGTTCTCGAAGCCGTGGGCGTGGAGGGCGATCACATCCATGTAACCCTCGCAGAGGATCATCCGCTCGGCGCACTTGCCCTTGGCGAAGTTCAGCGCGAACAGGTTGCGGCTCTTTTTGAAGGCGGGGGTGTCGGAGGTGTTCAGGTATTTGGGGACGGAATCGTCCATAACCCGCCCGCCGAAGGCGACCACGTTGCCGGTGACGTCGATGATCGGGAAAATGACCCGGTTGCGGAAATAGTCGAAGGGGCGTCCGGTCTTTTTGGAGATGCCGCAGAGGAAGCCGGTGGACATTTCCTCGGCGGTGTAGCCCCGCTTTTGCAGGTAATCGGTCAGCGCGCCGAAGCCGTCGGGGGCATAGCCCAGCCCGAAGTGCTTGATCACGGCGCCGGACAGTCCCCGCCCGGTGAGGTAAGCCAGCGCCTCTCTCCCGATGTTCGGGTCGTAGAGGCAGGCGTGGAAGAAGCGGGCGGCTTCGCGGTTCATGTTAAGAATCCGTTCCCGCCTCACCGTCTCCTCGCTTCGCATATTGTCGTTGTTCTGCGGCAGCGTAATGCCCACCCGGTCTGCCAGCAGCTCCAGCGCCGCCCGGTAATCGATGTTTTCGCGCTTCATGATGAAGGTGATCACATCGCCGCCCGCGCCGCATCCGAAGCAGTAGAAGCTCTTTGTGGCGGGGAAAACGGTAAAGGAGGGTGTCCGCTCGCTGTGGAAAGGACAAAGTCCGTTCCAGTTGGAGCCTGCGCGCTTCAGCGGGACATAGGCATTGATGGTGTCCACGATGTCGCAGCGGAATTTGATTTCTTCGATGATTTCAGGTGGTATCATATGTAGATGTTAATCATCCCCAACAAATATTTGCACATCCCCGTTCGTTCGTAGGGAGCGACGCCCTCGTCGCTCCGCCCCCTCGTTGTTCCGCCCACGTTGTTTTGTCCCATGTTGTGCCGCCCCATGTTGTGCCGCCCGTTCGTCATTCCACCCGCCCCGACCATGTGTTGGGGATGAACAAATCCTTGTACAGCCGAATGGCGTGGCGGTCGGTCATGCCGGAGATGAAGTCGGCCACACACCGCTCCACCGGTTCGCGTTCGGTCAGCGACACATAAAACGCGGGCATCCTGTCCGGATGGGCGACATAATAATCGAACAGACGGATGAGAAGCGTCTTCGCCCGCTCCTCCTCGGCCAGCACGGGCGGGCTGTAGTAGACCCGCTCAAACAGGAAGGCGCGAAGCTCGCCCGTCGCTTCCCAAAGGTGCGGCTCCATGGCGATTTCCGGCTTTCCCAAGCTCTGGCGGACGACGCTTGTTACCATCGTGTCGATGCGGCGGCTGTGGCTGTCCCCCAGCACATCGCGAAGGCGGGCGGGGATGTCATCCTCCCGCAAAAGCCCGGCGCGGATGGCGTCGTCGATGTCGTGGTTAATGTAGGCGATGCGGTCGGCGAATTTAACCAGCCTGCCTTCCAGCGTGGCGGCCAGATGTTCGCCCTGATGGTTGACAATGCCGTCCCGCACCTCCCAGGTCAGGTTCAAGCCCTGTCCCTCGTTCTCCAGCTTCTCCACAACCCGCAGGCTCTGCCGGTAGTGGGCGAAATCCTTGGAATAACACTGTCGAAGCGCATCCTCGCCGATGTGCCCGAAGGGCGTGTGCCCCAGATCGTGCCCCAGCGCCGCCGCTTCGCACAAATCCTCGTTCAGGGACAGGGCGCGCGCCATGGTGCGGGCAATCTGCGTCACCTCGAGGGTGTGGGTCAGGCGGGTGCGGTAATGCTCCTGCTCGGGAGCGAGGAAAACCTGCGTCTTGTGCATAAGCCGCCGAAACGCCTTGCAATGGATGATGCGGTCGCGGTCGCGCTGGAACTCGCCCCGCAGTTCGGACGGCGCAAGCGGACGCTCCCGTCCCCGTGACGCCGATTCGCGGCAGGCATAGGGCGAAAGCCGTTCCTCGCTCTGCCGGCACAGAATGGATGCGATGGAATCGCGTGTGATGGAATCGCGTGTGATGGAATCGCGTGTGATGGAATCGCGTGCGATGGAATCGCGTGTGGTCATAAAAGGCGCTCCTTTCGTAGTATCTATTAGACGCAGACCTCTGTATATATGATACACGAAAATCGCAAATATATCGCAGTTTTCGCAATTCTTTACAATTTGTTAACAAACAGCCGACCCCATTCGCGCTTTTCCCGCAGTCTAATATTATTATACCATAAATAAATGAAAAAAACAAGTCTTCTTTTTATTCTTTCCAAGGTTGTTTTGTTGACAAGCCGAAAAAAATCTGCTATAATAATATGTATCACATGAAACGGGGGCGATGGCATGAACGGGTTCGACGGATTTCTCGGCAACGATAAGCTGATTTCGCGGCTGAAGAGCGATATCGGGAACAATCGAATGTCCCACGCCTATATCATCGAGGGCGCGCCCGGTACGGGACGCCGGACGCTGGCAAGGCTGATCTGCGCCGCCGTTTCCTGCGCGGACGCCGACCGTCCCTGCATGAAGTGCCGCACCTGCGATTTGATTCTGCGCGGACAATCGCCCGACGTCATCACCGTGGAGCGGGAGCGCGACCGGGTTCAGCTGGGCGTGGACGTTATCCGCCGCCTTCGTGAGGACGCGGTTTACGCCGCCGGAGAGCTGCCTTGCAAATTCTACCTGATTCCCGACGCCGACGTGATGAACGTTCAGGCGCAGAACGCGCTGCTTAAAATTCTCGAGGAACCGCCCACCGCCGTCATGTTCCTGCTTCTCTGCGAAAACGCCGACAACCTGCTGCCCACCATCCGAAGCCGCGCCCCTTCCCTGCGAATCTCGGCACTGTCGGACGAAGCCGTGTCCAGCTGGCTGCTCGCCAACGATGAAGCCGCCCGCGCCCTTCACGAGAAGGACGAACAGACCTTCCGCGTCACCGTCCGCATGGCGGGGGGAAGCATCGGACGGGCGAGGCAGCTTGCCGACCCCGAAAAGGCGGAAGCCTGTATGGCGCTTTGGAGCCGTGCAGAACGCTTTCTTTCCCTGCTGGCAAACCGCCGCAACAGCGCCGACGAGCTGGCATTCTACGAGCACGCGGCGAAGCTGTCCACCAAGCGTGATGAGCTGGACGAAATCTTTGCCCTCATCGCCGACGGGCTGCGCGACCTTGCCGCCGCCAAGCTGACTTCCGCCGGAAGCGGCGCCTTCCGCCCGCTGTTTTACACCGATGAGGAATCGGCGCGCGCTCTATCCGAGCGCTTCGCGCTGGGACGGCTGCTGCGTTTGTCGGAGCTGGTTGGCGAAGCGCGGGCATCGCTGGCTCGGAATGTGAACGTCAGTTTGACGCAGGTTCGCCTTGCCATGTCCGCGGGCGGGCAAGCGTAGGGTAGTTGGAGACGAGAGCGTCGTTCCCTACGAACAGGTAGGCAAACAGACGCCTGATAGCAAAATTTCAAACAAATCTGTACAATCTATGCTGACGTAATGGTGCGGGGCCATGGAGTCGGCGCATCCCTGTAGTCCAAGCGCATCGCACAGACGAGCGGTCGCACAAATTAAATTAATGTTTGCTATGTTCGCTGTCGCGAACATAAAAAATAATTGTATAAAGCTTTTGCGGAGCCTTTTCTACGCCCTCGCAGGGCGAGGGCATGAAAAGCGACCGTAACCCCTTAACAAACAAGTCTGAATCTCTCCATCCGGAGAGATTCCAAAAACAAACTAAATTTGGAGAAAAACAATGGATAACGAAAACAAGCCCCAGAACGCCGCAAGCGGCGAGGGGAAAAGCAATCATAAGCCGCATCATAAGAGAGGCGGGCATCATCGCAGACCGCAGGCGGAACATAATATTGCGGCGGAGAATTCTTCCAACGGGACGATTAATGTGCGCCCGGGGCGGTATGATTTGCCGCCGGAAGCTGCTGCGAGGGAGGATAAGCCTGCGATTGATCATGCGCAGGGCGAGGGGGAACAGCAGCCAAAGAGCGAGCATTCCCGTTCACGCCGTCCAAGACGCAGGGGGCGCGGCGGTCAGAAGAAGGATGCGACCGTCGAACAGGTTCAGGGCGAGGTGGAGCTGACCGCGCAGGAATCCGCTCCTGAAAAGGCGGAGAAGCCCGAGAAAAAGGAGCGTCCTCCCAAAAAGCAGGAGCGCCGCGAAGACGCCGCTGAGAACGTTCCCGCAGCGCCGGAAGCCGTGGATGACGCCCCCGCAGAGGAAGGCGACCAGCCCAAGAAGCGCCGTTCCCGCAGCAACAGACGCCGCGGCGGACGCGGACGCAATCGCCGGGAGAATGCCGAGGTTCAGGAAGCCATCGAGGAGAGCGGCGAGGTCAGCGAATACATCGCTTCCGCCGGAATCGGCGACAGCGAGGGCGAAGCCGCCATCGAGGCGGAGATTCGGCAGGAGCTGAATTCCACCGCCGCATCGGACGAGCCTTACATTCCCGAGCCTGAGCCAGTTCCCGCAGAGCCTGCCGAGCCGCTGCCCACCATCGAAATCATCGGCGTCCGCTTCAAGGCGGGGGGCAAAACCTACTACTTCGATCCGGCGGGCGAGCCTTACGCCAAGGGCACGGCGGTCATCGTCGAAACGGCCCGGGGCATGGAATACGGCACCGTGGAAATCGCCAACCGCCAGGTTCCCGAGCGGGACGTGGTGCTTCCCCTGCGCCCGGTCGTCCGCCGCGCCACCGAGGAGGACACCGTCCGCTACAACGACAATCTGTCGCACGCCGCCGAAGCCTTCGAAATCTGCGCCCGCAAGATCGAAGACCACAAGCTGGAAATGAAGCTGGTGGACGTGGAATACACCTTCGACAACTCCAAGCTGCTCTTTTATTTCACCGCCGACGGACGCGTGGACTTCCGCGAGCTGGTCAAGGATCTGGCATCCGTCTTCCGCACCCGCATCGAGCTGCGCCAGATCGGCATCCGCGACGAAACCAAACTGCTGGGCGGCATCGGCATCTGCGGACGCCCCTTCTGCTGCAAAACCTTCTTAAACGACTTCGTGCAGGTTTCCATCAAAATGGCAAAGGAGCAGAATCTCTCGCTGAACTCGGTGAAAATCTCCGGTGCCTGCGGACGTCTCATGTGCTGCTTGCGCTACGAGTACGACACCTATCAGGAGGAAATCCGCAAAACCCCCAAGTGCGATCAAATCGTCGCCACCCCCGAAGGCGACGGCACCGTCATTGAAGTCCAGCCGCTGGCCGGATTGGTGCGCGTCCGCTTCTCCGATAAGCCCGACGCCGCGCCCAAGGTTTTCCACCGCGATCAGGTGAAGGTCATCGGCGGCAAGGGCTTCAAGCCCCCCAAGCCCGAGCCTGCGCCCGCTCCCGAAGCCCTCGACCAGCCGACGCTCGAGCCTTCTGAAACCACCGAAAAATAAAGAAGAATAAACGAGGTACCATCTCATGGACAGACTGGAATCCGCACGTAAAATCGCCGCTGCTGCCGTTTACGCAAACGAAGAACGCCAGTGGAACGGCGCGCCCATGGAGCCTTACCGCACCCCGCAGATTTTCCGCTTCATCACCGATGCCGCGTCGCGGGAACGGCTGATGGATACCATCACCTTCGCCGCCGACTGGTTCGAGCACGACAACGTGATGGGACGCGATCCCCGGGGCGAGGCGGATTTTGAAGCCATTCGCCTGATTCCGCTGTACTTCACCTGCTACGACGCGCTGAGCGGCGAAGCGAAGGAAGCGCTGGAGCGCTTCTTCCTGCGCCGGGATTACAGCTCGATCTACGGCTCGGAGAATCACGCGCTGATGTATCGGGTTTCCCGCTATCTGGCGGCGCAGTTTTATCTTGGAAGCGGCAAGGTTTTCGAACAGTTTGACAGCCTGACGCCCGAGGAAGTTTACACAACCGACGGCGCGTGGATTCGCGAATTCCTGGACTACCGCGCAAAGCGGGGCTGGGGTGAGTTCGATTCCTGCGGCTACGGCGCGGAAATCATGCTGATTCTGTCGCTGCTCTACGCCTACACGGCGGACGATACCATGAAGCGTCTCGCCGGCATGATCATGGACGTGATTCTGCTGGACATGATCTGCGATTCGAAGAACGGTCTCTACGGCGGCGCCCACGGACGCATCTATCCCCCGACAGCGCTGGATACGAAGAACAGCGGTCTGTTCCGCATCTACAATTATTATTTCGGCGCGCGCTTCGGCATGGATTCCCTGTCCGGCGTGCCCACCGCCCTGCTGCTGTCCGATTATGTCCCCTCGGACATCGTTTACGCGGTGGAAAGCGGGCGGACTTACCCTTACGTCAACCGGGAAATGAAGCATCTGCATATGTGCAGCGTCTGGAGCGGGAAGGAAATCGACCATGAGACGCTGGCGCTGGTGGACGACTGCTTTATCAACAAGCAAACCTATGTGGGCGAACGCTACCTGCTGGGCGGCGTGAACCATCAGGACCCCTACCCCGACGCCGCAGTGAACGACAAAGGCTACGCCCACCATCAGCAGCACGAATGGGAACTGACCCTCCCCGGCGATACCACCCACAAAATCTTCTCCCACCATCCCGGCGACCCGGGCTACCACAAGATTCACAACCGCTGGACAGGCGATTACGGCTGCCTTTGCAGCACCCACTACACCAACGAAAACACCGCCATCAGCATCTACACGATCACCAAACCGAACGAATTCCCCTACATCAACGCTTATGTTCCGCTGGATGTGTTCGAGGAAAAGCGCATCGACGGCAAGTATCTCTTTCTCGCCTATCCGGGGCTGTACATTTCGCTGTACTTTTCCAGCGGCTACCGGGTCAACAACGAGGACGAGTACGCGGGACGGGAGATTCTCTCCGACGGACGCCGCCACGCGGTGGTGCTGCGGGTAGAATACGCGGAAAAGTTCGCCTCCCTCGCCGCCTTCGCCGAAGCCATCAAAGCGATTCCGGTGGTCTACGACCCCGAAGCGCGTACGGTGGATTTCGACGGCATCCATGTGTACTATCACGGCAACGCCGAACAGGGTGTGGAAAACGTCTACCCCTACGGAATGCTCTACGACAGCCCGTGGATGAAATCGGTCTGGCGCTCGGGCGTGATCGAGATCACCGATGGAAATCAAACGGCTGTGTATGATTTCAATCGGGTCGAGGTGCGATAATTTTTAATATACTATGAATTTTTCGCCAACCCCTTGCATTTTGACGAAAACAGTGGTACAATTAGATGTATAAAAATTTTTATGGAGGTGTGTTTGAAATGGCATACAAAATCTCTGATGATTGCATCGCTTGCGGCGCTTGCGCCGAGGAATGTCCTGTAGAGGCTATTAAGGAAGGCGACGGCAAGTACGAAATCAATGCAGATGAGTGCATTGAGTGCGGCGCTTGCGCTAATGTCTGCCCTGTTGATGCTCCCAAGCAGGAAGACTAAGTGTCTTTGCAAAACTTATGTTATGCTGCCGCACGCTCGGCAGCATAATTTATTATAAGGAGAAAAAACCAATGACCATCACTTATACCGTAGGCGAATCGCTCTACGTCAATACCACCAACCGCTGCTCCAACAGCTGCGACTTCTGCGTCCGCAGCCACGGCGAGGAGCTGTACGGCGACCTCTGGCTCGACCGCGAGCCGACCCGGGAGGAAATTCTCGCCGACATCCAAAAGCGCACCCTCTCCGATTATCGGGAGCTGGTCTTCTGCGGCTACGGCGAGCCTGCCGAGCGGCTGGACGACATCGTATGGGTCTGCCGCCAGCTTCGCGCGTCGGACGACCCGTCGGTAAGCGGCGTGAAAATCCGCGTCAACACCAACGGTCAGTCCGACCTGATTAACGGACGCGACACCGCCGCCGATTACGAAGGCTGCTTTGACGTGGTGTCCATCAGCCTGAACTGCGCCGACGCCAAGTCCTATCAGCAGGTCTGCCATTCCGAGTTCGGCGAGACCGCCTTCGACGCCCTCATCGACTTCGCCCGCCGGGTCAAGGCGCACGTCCCCACCGTGATTCTGTCGGTAGTGCGCGGCTCCATCCCGGACGAGGATATCGAAAAATGCCGACAGATTGCCGATAAAATCGGCGTAACTCTGCGCGTAAGGGAGATGCTGTGATGCTTTACAACAATTTTGAGCTTTACAATATCGCCGAGCTGATTCCCGCCGAGGACGGCGGACACTATATGTCCCGGGTGCCGTCCCACGTCCGCGCCGCCATGAGCGAGCAGGGACAGCGGATGGCCATCGGTCTTACCGGCTGCGAGATGCGCTTTGTCATCAACAACGGAAAGGCGGAAATCACTCTCCAGACCACGCAGCCCGGCGTCACCACCTATGCCCTGCTCTATTACGGCGGCGTTCAGGCGGGCTGGCAGACCGTTCGGCACTACATCTACGACCATCCCACCACCATCACCATCGAACCGCCCGCGGGCATGGATACGCTGCGCGCCATCAGCGACGCGGCGGGCTATCCTTATTCGCCGGAGGTCTGCCGGATTGTCTTCGAATGCGGCTCACTGATTCTGCTGGACGCGAAGGGCGACGTCCGTCCGCCAAAAGCGGATGAGGTTCCCTCCCGCCGCTTCATGATGTACGGCTCGTCCATCACCCACGGAAGCCTTGCCTGTACGCCCAACATGACCTATCTGGAACAGATTTCCCGCAGGCTTGGCATGGATATGTACAGCTTCGGCTTCGCGGGCTCCTGCTGCATGGAGCGGGCGGTCTGCGACTACATCTGCGCGCAGGATGAAACCAATCCCCGCCGATGGGACTTCGCGGTCTTTGAGCTGGGCATCAATGTTCTGCACATCGCCGAGGACGATTTCGCCAGTCGGGTGAAATACCTGCTTGACACGGCTCAGGCGAAAAATCCAGGCAAAAAGCTGTTCGTCATCGACATCTACTATCACTCCGGCGACCTCCTCGGTTCGCCCAAAACGGACGCCTTTCGCCGCATTGTCCGCGAAGCCTGCGAAGGGCGGGAGAACGTGATGCACATCGACGGTCGGACGCTGCTCACCTCGGCGCGGGGACTGTCCGCCGATTTCACCCATCCCAACGTGGACGGCGTGAGCGAAATCGCACAAAATCTGGGGCGGATTTTAGAGGAAAATATCTGACATACGACAGGGGATGCTGCACTTTAGTGCAACATCCCCTTTTTCATCATTCCTTCACCAGCCGGACGCCCTCCGGCAGCGCATAGTCCACGTGCACATCTCCCCCGGCCTTCGCGTACAGCGTCACCCGGTCACCGATACGCTCCCAGCGCAGGGTGAGCTTTCCGTGGGGCGTCTTATACCAGCCCGACGCGCCTTCCACCGCTTCGATGAAGCAGGGCGCGACCCTCAGCCGGTCGGGATTGTCCCGCTCCGGATTCACCCGGATGCCCATCAGTGTGCGCAGATACCACGCCGACACGTCCGCCATGAAGTGGTGGTTATGGGAGCCAGTCCGTCCCCCCGGCTTCACGAAACGCTCCCAGACCGTAGTCTCGCCCCGGTAGATCATGTTGGCGTAGGACGGATGGGCGGGCTTTGTGATCATGCGGTAGGCCAGGTCGGCATGACCGTGGTCGGTCAGCACATGGAAGATCACCCGCAGTCCGAGGAAGCCGCAGTCAAAGGAGCCGCCCGCCTCGCGGACAAGCCGCAGAAGGGTATCCAGCGCCGTTCCTTCCTCCGACGGCTCGAACACGCCCGCGTACAGCCCCAGCGCCTGTGAGGTCTGGCAGGGACGATAGGTGGGCTTGCCGTTTTTCTTTCCCACGCCGATGACGCCTCCCTCGTTATATTCGGCGCGGACAGCCTCCCGCAGCGTATGCCAGGTGTCGGCGCAGAAAGCAGCGTCCCCATGTCGTCCCACGGCGGTCAGCATCTCGTCGGCCATGCGCACCATCTCCATCAACGTCACGGTGCAGCAGAAGCCCAGCGGCGATGCGTACTCGCTCGCTCCCGCGTCCACCGGCAGCCAGTCGCCCATCCCCTGCTCAACGATGCCCCGCTCATCCCGCAGGGACAGGTGGCGGCGGATATTTTTCAGCATGGCGTCCGCATTGTCGGTGATGATGCGGGTATCGCCGGTGTGAATCCATGCGTAATAGGGCAGTGCGGTGATCACGCTGTCCCAGACCACGCAGCCGTTTGCCGCACCGTTGGACGGCACCACCAGCGGCAGCGCGCCGTTTTTCGCCTGAGAAGCGCGGATGCAGGCAAGCCAATCAGCAAAGCAGTCCTCCGCGCCAAGATTGTACATATAGTGCTCGGCGGAGATGGCGGCGTCCCCCGTCCAGCCATTCTTCTCCCGATGGGGGCAGTCGGTGATTATGTGGAAGAGGTTCGCCTCGTCGCTTCGACGGCAGGCAGCAAAGATTTCGGTGGAAATGCTGTCCGTACAGGCAAAATCCGACCGCACCTCCACGTCGTTGCGCAGCACGAGGAATTGCAGCAGATCAGGCGTGGCCTGTTCCGGCGTGATGCCGTGGACATAGCAGTACCGCGCGCCGTGATAGGTAAAGGGCGGGATGAAGGTTTCCTCCCCGCCGCCGCAAATGTAGACGTCCTGCTGACAACAGCCGTCGGGGTAGACGTCCACGTTGATGTAATCCACAAAGCCTTCGAGCAGCAGCTCGCTGAACTGGAGGTGGATGACCTGCCCCCGTTGACCGTTGATATGCAGCAGCGGCACGCCCGCCGTATTCTCGCCGAAGTCGTAGATCCAGCCGCCGCATACCGGAGCGGGCTGCATGGCGGCGCTCGTCCGGGGCAGGCTGGTAAATTCGTCGCGGACGCGGTAATCCCGCAGTTCGCCCGGACAGATGCTCACGGCTCGCAGACGGCGCACCTCCCGGATGGGCGGCGAGGTGACAAAACGCTTCTCTCCCGCCGGCTCCTCCGCGTCCACGGGGTCATGCCACCCGTCGTCTCCAGCGGTCATATCGCACAGCACGCCGCAGCGGTAATCGTCAAAGCGGATGGGCGAGTCCTTCCAGCGCATATCGGCGGCGGTAATCCGTCCGTCCATGAAATCCAGGGAGAAGGCAGGCGCGGCGCGTCCGGGACGCCGGTCATGCCCCCAGATCTGGGTGCTCAGAGGGTTGGCAAAGCCGTTGCCCAGCAGCACCGAGAGGCGGTTTTCTCCCGAATGCAGCTTCTCCGCCAGCTCATAGCGGCGGTAGAATACTACGTCGTTGCTGTTGGCCACATAGGGCGCAAGATAGCCGTCGGTGACATTTTCGCCGTTCAGGTACAGCTCATAGAAGCCGGTGCAGCCGATGATCAGCGGCGCGCTGTCCGGAATGGTATCGAGAGTGAAGCTTTTCTGGAAAAGAGGCGCGGGAACAGGCCTGTCGTAGGTACAGTACTCCCTCCCGGCAGAGACAAAATGGTTTGGAAACATGGGCGATTTTCCTCCTTCATGATGGGTTAAACCATTATATCACACCCGCCCTCTGCTGTCAAGAGCGAGGCCTGCTGTATTTCCCGTATACCCCGCCGATTTCCTCCCGGGACGCGGTTCCCGTGACGCCGAGCTTGCGGACGGTGACGCCCGACGCACAGGTGGCGATTTGCTGAGCGTCGGCGGCGGACAGTCCGGCGGCCGTGCAGCAGGCGAAGGCGGACAGGAAGCTGTCCCCCGCACCGCAGATATCCACCGGTCCGTCGTATTTCACCGCCGGGACAATCCGTCCGTCGTACAGGCTTCCCCGCTCGCCCAGCGTCAGCAGAACGCGGGAGCCGGAAGCCTTTTCGAGCGAAGCGGCGTTGGCTCCATCGTCCGCCGAAGGCGTCAGCCCCAGCGCTTCCAGCGCCCGGGCGCACTCATGCTCGTTGGGCTTGATGGTGACGTTTCTGTAGTGGTGGCAGCGATTGCGGCTGTCCACGATCACGGGAACGGCATAGTTTGCCAGCCGCTCGATGACCGCTTCCGTGATGGCGCCGAACCCGAATTGATCGCAGACGCAAAGCATATCCAGCTCGCCCTCCCGCGCGTCCAGCCACGCTAAAATCGCCGCCTCCGTTTCGGCGGTGATGGGCGACGTTCCGGAAAAGTCGATGCGCGGGTCTTCGTAAACCACGTCCGACAGCCCCATGCGCATGGGCTTGCAGTAAGCGTTGGTGGTGCGCCCCGGCTCGATGATCAGCCCGGCGCAGTCCGCGCCCAGCCGTTCCAGCGCCGACCGAAGCAGCCCGCCCCGCCAATCGTCCCCCGCCACGCCGCAAACCGCGCAGCGCGCCGGCTTCAGCGCGCAGACGTTCGCCGCCACATTGCCCGCCGCGCCGGGATAAATCCGTTCCTCCACCACGGGCAGCGGATAGTGGGGCGTCTCCCGGGAAAGCTCGCTTTTTGTCATGTCGGCGTACCAGTAAATGTCCAGCGCGAAATCGCCCAGAATGCCGATCCGCGCGTTGTCGATGGGAGTAAGGTCGATCATTTCACATCCTCCAGCAGATTATACAGCGTGGGGATTGTCACCGCATGATCGCCTACAAAATGCCAGCCCCAGCCGCCGCGGGACACCGGGCGGTTGACGATATTCTTGCGGGGACGGTAGTAATAGTCGGGGTTCTCGTAGCCCACCTTGCAGCGGAAATCGCCCAGATCGCGCAGATCGAAGTTGGCGGTGGTGATGTTGAAGGTTGGATAGCCCAGATTCCGGGAGATGGACAGCGCCTTGAGGAAGACCTCCGGTCCAATCACCGCCGAGCCGAAGTTCAGGTAAACGCCGCCGTCCAGCTGGGACACCGAATAGCAGAACCGCTTGAAATCCACACCGCTGCAAGCGCCGATATTGCCCATATTGCAGCTCGGATGCTGGTGGATGATATCCGTCCCCAGCGCGATGTGATAGGTGGCGGGAATGTCCAGCTTATACAGGTTCCAGAACACGCAGTCGTCCTTGTGGGGGAAATCGGCGGGGTGCGCTTCCACATATTCGGCGACCGATTCGCCGTAGCCCCAGCCGCGCTTTGCGCCCTCGTTGAGCGCTTCGTTCATCCGTCCGCAGGTTTCCTCCCACATTCCGAAGGAGCCGTCCTCGATGGCGGTTGGCACGTGTTCGGAGGTTCCGCCCAGATAGGCAAGCTCAAAGTCGTGGATAGAACAGGCGCCGTTGCCCGCCAAATGGGTAATCCAGCCCTTCTTCGCCAGCGCGATCAGATAGCGGGACAGCCCGCTTTTGATCACATGGGCACCGATGCTGACGATGACCGGGCGGTCGTTCTCCCGGGCTTTGCGGATACGCTCGACCAGCGTATCGAAGCCCTCGGGGACGTAAGGCGGAATTTCGCTGACACCCGGTGTCAGCAGGGTTTCGGTGGTAACGAGGTTGTGGCGGTTCTTCGCCGAATACATGGTGATGCCCTCAAAATCAAGGGCGCGGGTGCGGCGTGGGGTGTTCATATCCATGTGAGAATCTCCTTCAGATTGGTAAAATCGTAGACCAGCGCGTGAGCGCCCGCCCCGGTGAGACGGCGGGCTTTATCGGCTTCCAAACCGTCGGCGTTAAGATTTTTGCCGTAGCAGATACCAAGCGTCAGCGCGCCCGCGTCCCGTCCAAGCGCGATTTCCACCCGACCGTCGCCGACGACCAGCAGATTCGCGCCCCGGTTGGCGGTCATCAGCCGTTCCAGAACCGCTTCCTTCGAACAGCGGTCAGAGCCTGCGGGCGCACCGGCGATTTCAGCGAAATAGCGGTCAAGCCCGAGAATGGCGGCCTCCGCCTTTACGTCGGCGTCGTCGGTTCCGCTGGCGGCGTAGAGGGACGTGCCTCCCGCGCAAAGCTCGGCGAGGAATTCCTCCGCCCCCGGCACGAGGTAATCGCCGCGGGAAGCCCTTCCGTCGGCGATGGACTGGCGGCGGCGTCCCACCTCAACCATCAGGCGGCGGTTGTATTCGGTCTTGTAGTCCCACGGGTCGAGGGCTTTGCCGCCGGATTTTGCCACCTGATCGGACAGCCAGCGCATCTGATGGATGGTCTGGATGCCGGTGGATTCGTCGATGTAAGCGCGCACCCGGGCGGTGATTTCATCCCGATCGCCGGGAATGCATTCCACCATCAGCGGCTCCATGACGCTCTCCCAGCCGGTGCGAAGCTCGGACAGCGTGCCGTCGAAATCGAAGACGGCGGCGTCGATATGGGGCAGTTTTTTATGTTCGTGTAAAATGATCATGGGGTTGCTCCTTTGCATTTTCTGATTGAAGTATACCACATTTCGGCGATAAAATCAAGAAGCGAATCAATTCTTACAGCCAGCGCGGAAATTTGCGGCGTTTCACACAAATTTGCGATATATATTTGTACATTTGCTCCAATTTCCGCGTCAATTTCGTCAAGCATCCGAACCAATTACAGCTGAATTTCCCCACGAAACAGCCGCTCGCTGATCATCGCCGCCGCGCCGATCAGCGGTGCGCCGTCCCTGAACTGCGATGGGCGCACCCGGACGTGAATATCCACGCTGCCGCCCAGCCGTTCGTTCAAGCGGTTTTCCAGCAGCTCGCAGAGAAGCCTTCCGTCCCCCTCGCAGCCGACGATCACGGTGTCCAGATTCAGCAGAATGATCGTGTTCGCCAGCGAGCAGGACACATAGTCGGTGAATTCGCAGAGCGCCGTCAGCGCCGCCGGGTCGCCGTCGCTGCAAGCGGAAAGCACCTGCGCCCAGCTATAAACTTCGCCGGGGCGGATGGGCGGCAGACTACGCTTCACGTACAGTCGTTCGGAAAGCTCGCCGATGCGTCCGCTGACCCGGGCGATATTGGCATATTCCTCCAGACGGCCGGCATTCAACCCCAGCGTCATCTGACCCAGTTCGCCGCTGTTGCCCCGGATTCCCTCGTAAATCTTCCCATTCAGCACGAAGGATGCGCCGATACCGTCCAGCACGTGCAGGTAGATAAAGCTCTCCGTCCCGTTCATCGTTTTACAGAGCAGCTCGGCGATGGCGGCGGCGCCGGTATCGTGCATGAACCAAGCGGGCAATTCAAGCGCTTCCTCCGCCCGATCGGCGATGGGAAGGTCGCGGATGCCGTAGAAATCCGGCGGGCTGGCGATGGTTCTTCGCTGGGTATCCACGGGTCCCAGCGCCGCGATGCCGACGCCCAGCACTCGGCGTCCGCAGCGTTTGATAAGCGCTCTTCCCCGTTCGACCAGCTCATCCGTCAATCGGTCGGGGGTGATGGAATCGAAGTTACAGCGGGACACGGCGATCAGCCGTCCGTCCAGCTCCGTCAGCACCACGGACAGGTCCCTTCGTCTGACCAGCATTCCGCAGCAGGTCGGTGCGGCGGGATGCAGTTCCAGTCTGACCGCCCGTCGTCCGGCAGAATGGCTGCTGTCCTTCTCCTCTCGTTCGATCAGGTATCCCGATCGGATCAGCTCGCCGCAGATACCGCTGACGGTGGCTTTGGAAAGGCACAGCTTTCCGGCGATATCCTGCCGGGTGGATGCTTGTCCCGTGGCAATCAGACGAAGGACGTCGTTCTGTGATGTTTTCATGGGGTACACCTCCGATGGTTGGTGATATCATTATACCGTTTTTACGGCGGGTTGTCAAGGGGGAAGTATCAACGGTCGGGCGCGGTCTGTCTTGATTTTGCTCACAGCAGACTCGCCCCTGCCGGCGGGGGCGCGAAAGGATGGGAGCAACGCCGCTCCGCTCTGTTTCTCCCACCCTCTCGCCTCTCCCGTCTCTTCCCCGGGGAACGGAACGCGCTCCCGCGCGGAATGCTAAGATATTATGCTGTGCGGGGTATCGGGGGATTGGTGGTGCAGAGGCTGATGGATGCGAAAATGCACGTGCTTTGGCACGTGCATTTTCTTGATTTTGGAAGTTTAGGGGTGTGCTGCGGCTGGATTTATTCGTGCTCACGCTCGGGGGCTTTTTGCCCCCTCGATTCGACGTGGGGGATGGTGGGGGTGAGGGAGTGGGGGATGGGATTATTTTTCAAAAAGAAAGGCGGGGGAGTTCTTGGGTCATGTGTGCGACGGTGGCGCGGTCAATTTCAAGCCAGGATTCGCCGCCGTTCATGACCTTTTCCACCTCATCCAGCAGGGTGGATGTTACGACCTGGCGGCGGTCAACGGTGGGACCCGCCATATGGGGCACCAGCAGCACGTTATCGAGGGTACGAAGGGCGCTGGACATGGGCAGCGGTTCATGCTCGTAGACGTCGAGAACCGCTTTGATGGGGCGCTTCTTCATGACGGCGGCCAGCGAACGCTCGTCGATCAACGAACCGCGGGCGGTATTGACCAGCAGTGCGCCGTCGGGCATCATATTCAGCAGGCGCTCGTCGATGATGTGGAAATTTTTCTCGTTGGCGGCAAGGTGAAGCGACACCACGGAGCAGGTGGAAAAGACTTCCTCCATGGAAGCCAGGCGTCCGCCGTGTTCAGCGGCTTCCGCCTCGGTCAGGTGTCCGCTGCAAATCAGCAGCTCGCAGCCGAAGGGTTTAAGCAGTTTCGCCACGTAGCGGGAAACCGTGCCGAAGCCCACCAGACCGACCTTACGGCCAAGCAGTCCTTCGTTATAGAATGTAGCATGAGTCCAGCCTTCACGCTTCATGATATTGGTATATTTGGAAATCTGGCGAAGGGCGGTCAGGGTGTAGCAAAGCACCCCCTCGGCGACGGACTGTGCGTACAATTCGTTGCCGCTGAGCACGCGGATGTTATGGTCGTAAACCGCGTCGCCCACCAGCGGAGCCACGGTGCCGCCGGTATGTGCGATCAGTCGAAGTCCCGAGATTTTATTCAGCACATTGGTACTGAAACGTGCGGTGCCCCAGCCGGTAAGACAGACGTCCACGCCCTGAAGGGCATTCGCCAGTTCGGAGGGGGTCATGTTGCGGCTGGACTCGTTCCAGCTCACGTCGCCCATGCTGTTGATGCGCTCAACCAGCGGTGCGGGAATGAAGGTGTCGCGGGTATGTCCCTTGGGAAGCGTAACCAGAATTTTCATGGTTTTTCCTTTCGTGTTGAAAACAGGTGCTATGTACATTTCAGCATGGTATCATGCGAAACGCTATACGATACATTATACTCCACGAAAGTAAGTTTGTCAAGATTTTATCCAATGACTTTGATAATTTTTTTACAAAGGGGAGTATAAAAAGGGGACACGGCAGACAGATTGCCGCATCCCGGCAGTAAACTTTTCGGTAAATTCACAGCGATATCTCATCCTCGCCCGCCGTGATTTTCACACGCAAACATTATACCACATCTGCGCGCAAAATACAATTGTTTATGACAAAAAATTTTCGAATATTTCCATAAAAAAATTAAATATTTCGCCGACGATACTCACTGGGAGACATTCCTGTATGTTTATGGAAAACGCTGCTCAGATAAAATTCGTTGGCATAGCCACAGGACGCCGCCACCTCCCGCAGGGTCATGCGAGTATCGGCGATCAGCTTTTTCGCCAGATTCATCCGCCGGTCGGTGATATAGCCCATGGGCGTCCGTCCGGTGTGCAGCCGAAAGCATTGGGACAGCGCCGACTGGGAATAGCCCGACCGGGCGGCAAGCTCCGCCAGCGTCAGTTTTTGATTCAGGTTCGCGTCGATGTAGGCGAGGACGCCCGCCATGGAGCCACGTCTGTCCGGGGGCTGTGCGGGAATCATCGGGTCGCGGTAAAGTCCGCGTATCTGATACCAGATATCCATTTGAAGCACGATGCGGTAGGGATCCCGGGGCATACAGCCCGCCATCAGCGCCAGATCGGCAGCGACGCGGTCGTTCACGGGCAGAACCGGATTGCCCAGGGCGGCGGGACGGTCGGCGGCATCGCTGACGAAGGTCATGAACCAGAACGACAGGGGCGCAGGGGCGGTTTTATCGATGTTGCAGTAGGGCGGGCAGAGGAACAGCTCGCCCGTCTTGACCCGATGCTCGCCGCTCTGTTCGATGCTGTAGAGAATTTCGCCGCTCATCGGGATAAACACCGCCCAGTCGGTGAAATAGTCGTGGGTAATCTTGAACTGCGCCAGCTCGTCGACGAACGCGCACTTCCCCGGTTTCACGTTCAGCCGGGTGAGAATGTTGTTTTCCATATGCTGACCTCCGATAAATTTGCGCGGATTTTATATGTTTATTATAATATATTGCATTCCATTTGTCAACGGGTTGTGGTATAATGGAAGCACAAATTTCACCGAAAGGATGATTATCATGAAAAAACGCACCCTCTGTCTGCTTCTGATACTAACTTCCCTGCTCGCCGCCTGCGGCAGCTCCGACACGCCGCCCGACGAAACCACCGCCGCCGACACCACCACCGCCGCTTCCGAGGAAGGCTATTCCTACGGCTCCCACGATTTGGGCGGCAAAACCTTCGTTTTCCTGAACTGCCCGAAGGATCAATGGAGTATGCACAACACCATTCAGCCCGACGAGCTGAACGGCGAGAGCGTCAACGACGCCATGTTCAACCGGAACGAGTACGTCAAAAGCCGCCTGAACTGCAAAATCGTCGAGCAGAACACCGACGACATCTACAAAATCAATCAGGTTCTTCAAACCTCCGTCATGGCGGGGGACGATGAATATCAGGTCGCCTATCTGCCCATGCACTACAGCATGAGCGCCATCGGAAGCGGTCAGCTCACCTGTTTGGACGATTACGACGGGCTGTCCCTTGATCAGCCCTGGTGGAATCAGGCTTTGCTGGACGCCACCTCCATCGGCGGGAAGCATTATTTCGCCGCCAGCTCCCTGCATCTGATGAGCATCGACGGCATCTGGTGTATGTTCTTCAATCAGGACATGATGGATGAGCTGAAGCTGGAATATCCTTACCAGCTCGTCCGGGACGGCGTATGGACGCTGGATAAGCTCAACGAATATTCCAGCGCCGCCGCCAATCTGAACGGCGACGACTCCTTCGCGCTGAACAGCGACGGAAAGTCGGTTTACGGCACGGTGTCCATCGCCAACGGCATTCCGAAATTCCTGTACGGGGCGGGCGTAGATTATGTGGTCAAGGATTCGGACGATCTTCCGGTGCTCAACCTGAACGACGCCGGTCTGACGGACGCTCTGCAAAGCTATGCACGCTTCTTCGGCGCGGAAGGCATCTTCATGAACGCCGCCGCGACCCAGTCCTTCGAAGCCTATGCCGGGGGCGTGACGCCTTACATTGGGCTGTTCATGAGTAACCGCGCCCTCTTTATCGGCACCGAGGTGAAGGTGGCGGGAACCCTCCGTCCCATGGAGCAGACCTTCGGCGTGGTGCCCTTCCCCAAGCTGGACGAGAGCCAGCCCGCCTATCGCGCCACCGCCGTCCATCAGCTTTGCGTGGCGACCATTCCCGTGACCAACGGTTCGGCGGAGGACACTGCGCTGCTGCTGGACGCCCTCTCCTTTGAATCCGACCGGATGGTGCTGGACACCTATCTTACGCAGACCGTGGAGCAAAAGGGTCTGCGCAACGAGGAATCCATCGAAATGCTCAAGCTGATCCGCGAATCGCTGTCCTTCGACCCGGGCATTGCCTATCAGCTTGTGACGCCGCTGGAAAATCAGCTGAAAAACCTGCTGCTGGCGGGCGACGAAAACGTGTCCTCCGCCATCGCCGGACAGCAGAGCGCCGTTCAGGCGAATCTGGACACGCTGCTGAAGGAAATCGGCAAATAAGGCTTGCGCCGCCGGGTGAATTATGTTATAATGAAAGAAAACGAACACGAAAGGACACCTCATGCATCAGATTTACGACCCATCCTGGGGACAATTCCCGCCCCACATTGAAAACCCCCGTCTGAAACTTCGCCGCACCGATTGCGCCGGGGGCAGCGACATCGCATACGACGGCGGGCTGCTCTATCTCATCAGCGCCGATGACCGCGGAAGCCTGCGCATCCTTGACGCCCGGGGCGATAAACCGGTACTGCTGGGCAGCATCGGCGGGCTGGGCAACCTTCGCCAGATCGAGGTCAGCGCCGACGCCGTCCCCGGGCGGAAGCTGGCCGCCGCCACCGCCAGAGAATGCGGGCTGTACATTCTCGACGTCACCGAGCCGTCCTCGCCAATACTGCTCTGCCACTACAACAGCGTGGAATTTGCCACGGGCGTGGCGTTCTGCGGGCAGTATCTTTTCATCGGCTGCCGCAGCTTCGGCGTGGAGATCATCGACATCGCCCAGCCGGAAAAGCCACGCCATATCTCGGTCATCCGGGCGGGCGAGGTACAGTCCGTGACGGTGGCGGACGGCATTCTTTACACCGGCTCCTGGGGCGAGCGGCAGGTGAACGTCATCGACGTGCGCGACCTGACTTCGCCAAAGCTGCTGACGACCATTCCGCTGGAAGGACGGGGCGACGGATTGGTCGTGCGGGACGGGCTGCTTTATGCCGCCTTCGGGCAGCATCTCCGCCCGGCTTCGGGAACCGACCCGGCGGAATACGGCTATGGACGGGGCAACGGCTTCGCCATCTGGGATGTATCCGACCCGGCATCGCCAAAACAGCTGTCCACCACCACCTTCCCCCACCGCTATTACTGCTGCAACTGGGATATGTGGGATGTAACCCTCTGCACCCATTACGCCATTATCTCCCACACCTTCAACGGCGTCTGGATTTACGACATCGCCGACCCGGCATCGCCGAAGCTGGTCGATCACACCGCCATCACCACCGATAAACGGCCGGAGGAGATCATCACGATGAACGAAGCCACGCTGAAGCTCCGCCCGCTGATTCTGCCCTTCGACTATACAAAGATCATGTACGCTCCCGTAAGCGGCGTTGCGGCGGCGGACGGGCGGCTTTACATCGCCGTGCGCTTCGAGAATCTGCACATCGCCGAAGGAGATTACTTCACCGCCGGAAACGAATCCCCAGCGCCCCTTCCGCCCGCGAAGGGCTGCTATTACGACCGCTATCCCGGGGATGCCTGCGAGGGTGTGCGGATCGTCCGCACGGAGGGACAGGTTCACGCGGCGGCGTATCTGAACGGGCTGGTATGGGCAGCCTGCGGCATGGACGGCGTGCGGGTTTACGAACCGGAGACGCTTCGCTGCGTGGGGCAGTATCCGATGGACACCTTCGCGCTGGACATCCGCGCGGCGAACGGGCTTCTGTACATCGCGGCGGGAAAGGGCGGCGTGATCATAGCCCGCCCCGAGGGAGCTTCCCTGCGAGTGCTTGGGCGGTGCGCCGCCACGGGACGGAACGTCCCGATGCGAACCTATTCGCAGATTGTTCCCTCGGCAAACGGACGCTTCGCCATGGTACACACCGACGATCAGCGGCTGACGATCATGGACGTGTCCGACCCCGCGTCCCCGAAGCCGCTGATGCTGGAGCACTTCGCCCCCGGATTAATTTACCACCGCCATCTTTCCGCCGAGGGTGCGGGGGGCGTTTATTACGGCTGCTACTGGAACGGGAACTACACCCGCTGGTACGATCTGTCCGGCGATACGCCGAAGCGCACGGAGTGGAAGCAGGGCAAACTGGGCTTCGGCGGCGGTTTGACCGGGCTGGCTGAACCGTACCGGGCGCTGGTCGTTTACGGCGGCGGGTATATCATCCACGACATCCGGGAGGAGTTGGACTACCGCGAAATGACGCCTGTCCGCATCGAAGGTGCGGCGCTCCACGGCAAGCCGGTGGTGCGGGGGAATCTTCTCTGCGTCACCGATCGTCTGGACGGGTATGTGACCCTCTGCGACATCAGCGACCCCGCTTCGCCGCGTCTCATCCGGCAGCTGAATTTCAGCGGGCATCCCGACATGGCCTGCCCCATCGACGGCGGCGTGATTCTGCCGCTGGGGCATCAGGGGCTGGGGTTTGTGAAGGTGTAATCGGCGGAATTTCGTTGGGGAACACCCGTAGCCGCATAACCAAAAATTCAGCGGAGCGTCTCAACGCTCCGCTGAACGCTTGTATTCACTGGGCGACATCCCGTAGGCGTCGCGAAAGGCGCGGCTGAAGGTATAGATAGACGAATAATGCAGCAGATCGGCGATTTCGCCGATTTTCTGCTTGCCCTCCCGGATGAGCAGCTGAGCGGCGGCAAGGCGGCGGTTCCGGTAGTAGCCGTGAAGCGTGTCCCCCGTTACCCGATGGAACAGGTCGGACAGATAGCTGTAGCTGTAATTCAGCGCGTCCGCCAGCTCGGACAGGCTTTCCATGGCGTAAATGTGGGTGTCGATGTAGTTCATCATCTGATAGCACAGCTCCTCCGGCTGACCGATGCGTGGGGACGTTCCCTCTGCGCGCACATTCCGGAAGGCGCGTATCAGATAAAGCACGATCTGCCGGAAGATCGGCTCCAGCAGCAGATCGGTCATGTCGCCGGGAGCGCCGATCTCCGCAATGGCGTTGCCCACCAGCCACGGAATCCGCTCCTCCCGGAAGACCCGTCCGGGCAGGTTGCGAATAATCTCCTCCAGTTCATTCCCCAGGAAAGCATCGTCGGTATAAAAGGAGAAGAAATCGTATTTCAGCGGCTGGGCGGAGTCGGACGCGATGGCGTGGAAGTCGCCGGGCAGGGAGAGATGGATGTCCCCCCGCTTCATCGATACGCTGTCCCCGTTGGCGGTGACGATGCCGCAGCCGTCGGTGACGATGGTCAGCTCAAACCAGTTTAGATGGAAATGCGTGGGAATGACGGTTTGGGGCGTGCAGTGCATACGACCGATTTGAATCAGCGATATGCCGCCGTAGGTTTTGGGATGGGTGATAAAGTTTTTGTCGAAATGGTAACGCTTGTTGTCGGGTCGCGGCAATACATACTCCTTTTCCACAATTGCACCTCCTGTCGGATTGCTCTGCTATCATTATACCGCACCGCCCGGCGCTTGTCAATCCATTATCAAATTTTTCAGCCGAACAATTCGGGTTTTTCCGCGAAAATCTAAAAAAATGCTAAATTCCGCCGAAAGAATTACCATTTACTTTACCGCCGCCAGCGTATATAATTATTGCAGATCAATTTTTTCCGAAAAGGAGAACCTATCATGAAACATACCATTGCCATCGTCGGCTGCGGACGCATCGCGTCCGGCGCGCACTTCCCCGCCCTGACCCAGATCGAGGACGCATACATCAAGTACGCCTGCGACCTGATTCCCGAAAAGGCTCAGGCGCTGGTGGACAAGTATCAGCTCACCGACACAAAGGTTATCACCGATTACAACATCGCTCTTGCCGATCCCGAGGTGGACGCCGTCTGGGTGCTGACTCCCAACTACGCCCATTACACCGTCACCATGGACGCTCTGCGCGCCGGGAAAAACGTCATGTGCGAGAAGCCCATCACCGTCAGCTACGCCCTTTCCTGCGAGATGGCCGCCGAAGCTGAAAAGCAGGGCAAAATCCTGAACATCGGCGTCTGCAACCGCTACCACAAGTCCGTGGAGCTGCTGGAGGAAATGGTTCGCGAGGGCAAATTCGGCAATCTCTATCATATTGTCTGCTCCTTCCGTGCGTTCCGGTCTATCCCGGGTCTTGGCGGCGCGTTCACCACAAAATCCCAGTCGGGCGGCGGCGTGCTGATTGACTGGGGCGTGCATTATCTCGACCTGATTCTCTACATCATGGGCGGCGCGAAATTGCAAACCGTCACTTGCGACACCTACTGCGAGATGGCGAAGGATATGAAGTCCTACAAGTACACCGGAATGTGGGCTGAAGACACCAAGGATGTGGAAAACGGCACCAACGACGTGGACGATTTCGTCACCGGCTATGTGCGCACCGACAAGGCAAGCATTTCGCTGAACGGCGCTTGGGCGCAGAATGTTTCCCACAGCGACACTTGGATTGACTTCCTTGGCGATAAGGGCGGCGCGCGTCTGACTTACGGCGGACAGTTCACCTTCACCGACGGCACCACGCTGGAGACGACCACCTCCTCCCACGATATTCCCGATATGTACCGCTGTGAGGACGCGGACTTCCTGCGCTCCATCGAGACTGGCGTGAAGAACCGCAACAACATCGTCAATATCCTTGAAAGCATGAAGCTGCTGGACACCCTTTATCAGTCGGCTGACATCCGTCAGGAGATCAAGCTCTGATGAAGAAAATCGGATTTGTCGATTATTATCTCAGTGAGTGGCACGCCAACAATTACCCGGCGTGGATCCGTGAAGCCTGCGAAAAAGCCGGCGCGGACTACGAAATCACCTATGCGTGGGCGGAGGACGACGTTTCCCCCGTGGACGGCGTGACCACCGACGGGTGGTGCGAAAAATTCGGCGCCACCCGCTGTGATACGCTGGAGGAGCTGTGCGAGGCAAGCGACGTGATTCTTATCCTCGCGCCCTCCAATCCCGAGAAGCACCTTCCCTACGCGAAGATTGTGCTGCCATACGGCAAGCGCACCTACATCGACAAGACCTTCGCCCCGAACGCTAACCAGGCGGCGGAAATCTTCGCCATCGCGAAGGCGTGCGGAACGCCCTTTTTTAGCACGTCGGCGCTGCGTTATGCGGACGAAATCGCGGGTGTACGCTGCAAATCTGTGAAAACCACCGGCGGCGGACGTCTGCTGGACGAGTACATCATCCATCAGGCGGAAATGGTTGTGAAAACGCTGGGCTGCGGTTCGGCGGCAGTGAAGGCGGAGAAGGACGGCGATGCGATAATTTTCGACGTGCGCTATTCCGACGACCGCTCGGCGGGGATGCGATTCGCGCCGCCGCTGCCCTTCACCGTTACGCTGGACGGCGGGAAGCGGGACGTGAAGTCCGACTTTTTCAAGGGGCTGATTGCCGACATCGTGCGCTTTTATGAGACCGGCGAGGTCAGCTTCGATCCCGCCGAGACCATGGAGGTCATGCGCCTGCGCGAAGCCGCGCTGAAAGCGGCGGCTTCGGACGGCTGGGTGAAAGTTTGAATGAAAAACGTGACGCCTCTGTCAGGCTGTCACGTTTTTTCATGGAAAATATTTTTGAACAATCCTTCTCACCTCTTGCAATTATCCTTTATTTAGAGTATAATAATATCAGTACAACAACCAACAAAGAGGTGTGCGCATGGTTTATTCGATTGATCAAATCCGGACAATTATCCAACCGATCGCAGAAAAATACAATCTTCGCGCTGTCTATCTGTTCGGCTCCTACGCGCGCGGCACAGCAGGTGAGGACAGCGATATCGACCTGCTTGTAGACACGACGGGAACCACCCTGACGGGACTGTTTGCCCTCGGCGAACTGTATTGCGAGCTGGAGGAAGCACTCGGCAAGAAAATCGATCTGATCACGGTCAGCTCCCTGCGTCAGCGCCCGCAGATGCCCAGTGATATTACGTTCCGCGATTCTGTATGGAATGAAAAGGTGGATTTATATGTTGCAGCTTGATTTGAAACGGATTTCTCATATCAGGGACTATTGCTGCGAAATTGAAAAAACAATCGAACGTTATGGTAAATCCTTTGATATTTTCGATCATGACGCAGATTATCAGCGCTCCCTTTCCTTCTGCATTTTGCAGATCGGGGAACTCGCAGGCGGACTGTCTGCTGAATTCAGACAAAATACGGCAAAGCAAATGCAATGGAATGCTATCAAAGGAATGCGCAACATGGTTGCACACGATTATGGCAGTATGAGCCGTGAAATCATTTGGGAAACCGTACTGAACGACATTCCCGCGCTGAAGCGTTTCTGCGAAATGCAGATTGATAATATATAGACTGAGACAGATATATCATTGTCGCCCGCCTCAATCGAACCCATCCATAACCCCAGCCGGGGCAGACCATATGGTCTGCCCCGGCTTCCTGTTCCATGATGCTGTTGTGAATCATCTGCCGCTATTGCAGCAGACACATATTCACAGCGTCATGCCCGGGCACTCGAAATCGTTGTCGATATAGTGTACGATGAACCGTGCGCGCAGACGGCGCTTGTTGCAGATGGCGTTCGGCGAGCCGCTCACGTCCAGCGACTCGGGCAGAACAAAGCGGATGCAGCGTACCTCAATGTCCCGGCAGGTGGGATGATCGTGCGCCGGAACGGCGATGGTCTTCAGCCCGCGCTTGAACTCGTTGCCGTAATCGTCCAGCTCGGTCAGAATCGCCGCCAGCGCTACCCGACGGTGCGGGCAGATGTTTTTCAGCTTGACGCGCAGCTCAACCACACGTCCCAGCGACTCGGGCACCAGCTCGCCCGCATCCAGCACCACCGAATCCTCGCAACCCTCGATTTCCAGATTGACCGCGTCCGGGCAGCCCTCCACGCACAGGTCGTCGTCGCAGACCACCGTAATGCGGGGAGACGGGAAGGTCACGTCGTTGTCCTCGTGATCCTCGTAGGTGGTGAACTCGTTCACCTCTACGCTGCCGGTGCAGGAGCCGGTGTGGCGGACAGTGAAGGTCAGCGAAGCACCTTCGCTGCCGGATACACCCAGCTTGTCGATCTTCCACTCCACGGTGCGGTCGTCCTTCTGCTCCGCCTTGCCCTTGGTGGGATCGTCCACGTCGATGATGGTGAAGCAGGACGCCACCCGGTCGCGGATGACGATATCGGTGGCGCCGGGCTTGGTGATGTTGCGCGCCAGATCCTCGAAGAGCTCTTCCAGATCCTCGTCGTCGGGGGTGATGGCAACATACGCCGAATCGGGGTCGGACGCCCAGTCCCGCAGCGCCTGTTCGTCGATGCCGCCGTTGCCCGACAGTCCAATGACATAGATGATTACGCCCTGCGCCTTGGCGGCGGTGGCGATGACGTTCGCGTCACCGCCCGCCGTCGTGCGTCCGTCGGTGAACATAACCATGATCTTCTCGTTGGTCGATGCGGGGTCGAACAGCGCCAGTGCCTTGGTGAAGGCGTCCTCATGGTTGGTGGAGCCGTCGGCCGTTAAACCATCCACGGCGGCTTTCAGCGCGGATACCGAGGTGATCAGCGGCTCATCCACCCGGGCGGTGTCGGCGAAGCTGACAATGCCGATGCGGCTTCCCCCGCCGATTTGACCGTCCTTCGCCCCGTCGGTCGCTTCGTCGATGATGTCGATGAAGGTCTTCGCGCCCTCCTTCAGATTGTCGAAGGAGCGTCCCGCCATGCTTCGCGAACGATCGAGGATGAGCACGATGTCGCAAGGGTTGCTGACGATGCTCGGCTCGGCGGTCAGCGACAGCGTGACCCGGAACGTGCCGCCGCAGTCGATCCGCTGCACGCTGGTCTCCTTGTTGGTATAAGTGATTCCCATTCATTCTTTCCCTTTCTGAGACAGCATTCTGCCGTCTCATTTACAGCATATGCAGACGCGGCGGAATCCGACACCTTGCGTGCCGATTCCGCCGCGTTCCGCATTTTGCGGGAAAGATTCAATTTTACGCCTTTTGGAGCGTGTATTCTCCCCGATTCCAGTCAACGATCGCCTTCGTCCCGTCCGAATAAGTCGTGCAGGTCACGCCGTCGGAAATTTCCTCGTGGCGGTCGATGAACTCGGTCTGGAGGTACATCATATCCTTGTGCTCGGCGTACAAATCGGCCATCGCCTTCACCGCCTTCGCTGTGTCCTCCTCGGTGGTGCAGACGATATCGTCGCTGCCCATCCAATGGTTGCCGTCCGAGACGAACTTTGAGTAGACGTAGACGGTGGGGCGTCCGCCACGCTCGATAACCTCCAGCTGATGATGGCGGCTCTTGATGGGCGAATTCACCGTGGCAGTGTAGGGATTGGACATAACGATGCCGTGGAGCGCAATCTGCCAAAGGGGCACCGATTTGGTGAACATGGGCGGGAGCTTCTTCGACTCGGTGTCGTGGAAGCTGATGTACAGTCCGTAGTCAAGGTACGGCAGCATGAAGTCGTAGCCGCCCTCGGAGGAAAAGCCGCCGAACAGCGTCTGGGACAGCTTTGCCACATTCCGCCAGTCCGCCTTCGCCTGACGGCGGTTCACCGGGTGCGCCGGGTCATAGCAGGGCGACAGCGGCAGAACGCTGATCACGTCCACGTAATGCAGTCCCCGGAAGCCCAGCTCCGCCACCCGGGGCAATTCCCGCTCGGCGATTTCCAACGCCTTGTCCGGGCAGACGAACCTGGGAAGTCCGCCGCCCCACATGGTGGAATGACCGCAGGTGCTTCCGTCCGCGCGCTTCATCGTGATGGCGGGCGAATAGCAGTCGGCGATGGAATAGCAGTCGGTGCTGTTGGTGTGGCAGGTGATGGCATAGCCCAGCTCTCCCGCCTTTTTAATCAGCGCCCGAAGCCCTTCCTCGCCGCCCAGAAGCGGCTCCACCGGGAAAATCTGCGGCCAGCGTCCGTCGTGACCGGATTTGTTCCAGCCAACAAGACAGAACTCCGCCTTCTCAACGCCCGCCGCCTTGCAGCGCTCCATCAGCTTCCCCACGCCCTCGAAATCGATGGCGACGTGAATGGGCGGCTCGTTTTCCTCAGTCTGCTCCATGACCGGCGACGGCACGGGCTTCCACGCCATGCGGACGCGGACATACAGCGATTCGGAGGCGTATTTCAGTTCGGGATTCATCCGCTCGCGCAGAGGCTTGACGCCGGTCTCGGCAAGGAGATAGGCGCGGTAGGTTCGTGCGATGCCGCTGTAATCGGCGTTGGAGCCGGACAGCTTCTCATAGCGCACGGAAATTTCCTCGTAGGGCGGCTGACCGTTCACGTGGAAGCGGGGGAACATATAGTAGCTCCCGTCCTTCACGCCGTAAATCAGGTGATATTCGTAGGTGTACCCGGTGACGATGGCGCAGCAGCCCTCGCCGTTCTTCACCCAGCCGAACATGGTCAGCTGGTAGTTGGCGCCGTCCACCTCGCAGTCTTCGCGCTCGTCGAAGGTGCAGATGTGATCGTCCGGCGAACCGGTTCCCCGGGGGATGGCGTAATAGCCCGCATCGCCAGCCTTCGCGTCGGCGGCGTCGAAGCAGAGGTCGATATACGCGATCTTCGACCAGTCGGAAACGTCCGGCGCGACGATAACGCCGTCGTCGGTGGGGGTGGTTTTCACCGGAAGCGTAACCACGCTTCCGTCAAGCAGCTTTGCTCTGGTCATTGTTTCTTCCCTCCAAAATCTTCAATATCAAATTTCCACGGTTCGCGGGTGCGGAAGGGGGTCTTGAACTTTCTGGTCAGCAGACCCTTTTCCTCCAAATGGCAGTAGCACGCCATGTCGCAGGCGCGCCCGCAGATGGACGCTGGGTAGGAATGCTTGATGGGCGGATAGAAGATCGTCGCGTCGATGATGGCGCGGGCTTTTTCGGGGGTGATGCCCGCCTCGCCGGCAATAATCTCCACGCGGTCATCGAAATCCGAATAGGCGTCGGGGGACATGAAGGGATTCTTCGTGCCGTTCGCGCCCTGATAATAGACGGCACAGCGCCAATTGTCCCGCTTTCCATCGGCGGAAAGCGCATGACCGGGACAGCCTTTCACGCATTCACCGCAGCCGTCGCAGAGGTGGGGCGCATAAACGGGCGTCGGCTCGAATTCGGCGTCGGTGAGGATGAAGCAAGTGCGGATAAAGGGTCCGAATTCATCGCAGAGCAGTGCGCCGTGAAGCCCCCGCTCCCCCAGACCGCATTTCACCGCCGCTTCGTCGAAATCCATCTGGGTTTCGGCGGTGACGTTGTGGAAGATGGCGTGGTGATCCATCTCGGGGTTGATGTCGTCGGCGGAATCCATGATCAGCTGATGCCGCTTCTGGGGCAGAGCGGTGAAGCCCTCCTCCTCTAGCGCCACAGCAACCTGCATCATGGCGACAGGCATAACGGTTTCTTCCAGATTTTCCACGCCCATGGTGGTGTACTGATAATAGGTGGAGCCTTCCTCGATGCCCCGGTAAGCGCCCCGCAGCACGCGGAATCCCAGCCCAATCACCGTCTTTACGCCGGGCAGCAGGCGGAAAATCGGGTCGTCCGCCGAAAACCGTTCGGCGGGAGCGAAGCCGATCAGATCGGCGTCGTATTTCTTTGCAAGGTTGATGATCGTCTCTTTCATTTGCCCTGAACCTCCTTTAGATGCTTGTAGCAGACCACGTCGCATTTGCGCCCGCAGAGGCAGGGCGAATAGCCCCAGTGGGTGTTGGGCAGGAAGCGCAGCTTCGGATAAATCGCCCGCGCCGACGCCGCGTCAAAACGCTTTTCGCCGTTGATGATGGCTTCCCGCTCCGGGTCTCCGGCGAGGAAATCCGCCTTCATGAAGGGATTGGATTTGTGCGCGCCCTTGTAGTAGACCGAGCACTGCCAGGTGTCCAGCCCCACGTCGGAAATGGCGTGACCGGGACAGGCTTCCATACACAGACCGCAGCCGTCGCAAACCGGTGTGGTCAGCGGTTTGTCCAGCTCCAGCGGCGCGTCGGTGATAATGAAGCACCAGCGCACATAGGGTCCGTATTTGGGCGACAGCACCTTGCCCGACAGTCCGGGCGCGCCGATGCCGCAGGCCATTGCCGCTCTGCCGAAGTCGATGATCACGTCGGGAGTGGGCTTGCCGTCCTCCACGGGGACGGCGTGAATCAGCTCGTAGGTGTCCTTCACCTCGGGATTGGTGGATTTGTCGCCCTTGATTTTCAGGTTGGGGACAGCCTTTTGCAGGCAGGCGTCATAGCCGCAGTCCTCAATCATCCCGCCCATCTTGAGCAGGAAAATCTCGGCGAATTCCTCGTCCACGCACTTGATGCCAAGGGTTGTGTACGCATAATAGGCGGCGTCCCGCTCCATAGACTGGTAAAGTCCCTTCGGAATGGCAAAGCCGAAGCCGATGACGGCGCGGGCGTTGGGGAGAATCATTTTCGGGTCGCGCTGGGGATTTTCGCCCTCAAACAGCGTCAGACCGCCGATACCGCAGACCTGCGCACCCAGCTCCCGGGCTTTATCCTTGATCATTTGTGATGTAAGTTTCATGCAGCGTCCCTCCTTATCTGTCCAGCTTCCAGGGCTTTGTGCGGGTGCGCAGGGGTTCTTCGAAGCGTCCCGCCATGCAGCCGTCGCCCCGTTCCAGCCGGCTGACGCAGGCGCGGATGCAGCCGCCGCACTTTGCCATGTTGTAGCCCACCCAGCTGGGGAAATACTTCTGGAGCGAGGTGTAGACCTTCATAATTTCCTGTTCGTTGGCTTCTACGCCTTCTTTTTCCATCAAATCAAGGGAGCCGTTCTCGTTGGCGTCCCAGACCTCCTTGGGAACGAAGGGGTTGTAATAGCGGCCCGCGTGGGTGTAGAAGGCGTAGCAGCGCCACATATCGATGTCGCCCCATTCGCATTCCTTGCCCGCGATGTTGACTTTAACGGTCTTGCCGGTCTTTGCGTCGGGAATGCAGTGACCGGGACATTCCCGCACGCACTTCATGCACTTCTTGCAAAGCGGTTCGCCGTGATACATCTCGTCGTACTCCAGCTCGGCGTCCGTGAAAATGAACGCCACCCGCTGAAGCGGACCGAATTCGGGGGTCAGCAGCATTTTGCTGTAGCCCATCTCGCCCAGACCGCAGGCAACAGCCGCCAGCCGGAAGGAAAACTGCAAATCCGGCGGAACGTTGTCCTCCCGGGTCGCGCGGGTGAACTGGACGCTTCGATGGTGGGCGGTGGAAGTTTTGGCGTTTTCATGCACCTCGATCTCCTCCTCGGGGGAAAGGGTGCTGCCCTGGGAGCCGTCCATATCGGAGACGACGCCCCGCGCGCCGGTGTTGCGGTAGACAAAGGCTTCGTAGCCCTCGTCCTCGATGATTTTTCCCACCGAGTAGAGGACGGCGGGAGCGAAGATTTCGTTGATTCCGCCGTAAGCCATGGAGGGGTACTGGAAGAACTGGGTGCCCTCCTCGATGCCCCGCTGTACGCCGCGGGGAATGCGGAAGACGAAGCCGATCATGCTCTTTGCTCTTGGAAAGAGGAATTTCGGATTCATCTCGTCAGGCGCGGTTGCCATGCGCGAAATCGGCGCGATGCCGCAGGCATCCGCTCCCGCACGCCGGGCGGCGTCCTTGATCATTTGGCTGGTTAGCATTGTGGGTGTCCTTTCTGTATGTAAATGATGATGTTATTCCAATTCCACGAAGGCGCGTTCCAGCACGCCGCCGCAGTAGCCGCATTCCCCGCAGCGTTTGCCGCAGGACGCCACACGCTCGCCGAAATCCGCCGGAAAGCGGGAATTGTCCACAATCCCCGGCAGGAGCGCCGAACCATTGTCCGGCTCCAGCAGATCGGTGACGGCGCCCACATAGCGCCCTGCCAGATAGGCTGCCAGCAGACGTTCCGGGTTTGGATTCACCCGGGTCGCCAGCTTGGCGGCGGCAAACAGCCCGTCGTACAGGTGCATATCCTCCGGACGGACATAGTTGCTGTCCCGGATAAGCGATACCCGCTTTGCCGGATTTTTCAGGTAATCCCGGCAGATACCGGTGAAAGCGTAAGCGTTGTCCATCTTCGCAATCGCCGCTTCGTGGGCGACCAGATTGTCGTGGAAGGTGTGCACCGAGCAGTCGTTGAGGCAGCCGCTGTTCGCCAGCATATACAGCCCCTTGCCGTTGGCGTCGCACCAAGCCTTCGCTCGGCGGATGGCGGCAAAATCCCGGTTAAGCTCCCGCTTTAAGTAAAAGCTGTCGAAGAATTCCGCCACATAATCCATCGCCGCCGGGCTGCCGATGCCCATGTTCACCGACGCCCGCACGTCGAGGGCGTCGAAATTCTGATGGATGAACTTGCCGATGACCGGCGATGTGGTTGTAACGGAGGTGACGCGGAATCTGGCGCATAGCCAGTCGATGGTGTCGCCCAGATTCAGGAAAAACGCCCGGGAAAGCGCATTCTCACCGTAGCAGTTGCCGTTGAGCAAAAGATTCAGCGGCAGCCCCGCGTCACAGAGGCGGCGCAGATCGTCAAGCTGCCGCTGACGGCTCTCCCACGGCATCTCACCGCTGTCGGCAGAATTCTGCGGGCTGCGTCCGTTGGGGATATCGCCGAACGCGAAGTAAACCTCGTGAATCCGTTCCCGCGCCGCGATTACCGCATCGATAAACGCCGGATTCGCCCGCCCGGGATAGCCGACCGAAAATTTCATAAAAACCAACTCTCTTTCAATCAATACGCCCCCACAAACGCCCTGTCATCCAATCCCAAATCCAAGAACTTTCACACGCAAACAAATCTGAAAGCGTTTCTCCGTGGGTGAAGTGCATGTCGGGACGGTAAACCGTCCCGATTGCGAGATCGTAAAAGCGCGTATTCTTCTCTTGTATTATAGCATAATTTGTGTTATAATGAAATAGCAAAAACAAACCTGAACTTTAGAAAAAACAAACTTTTTGGAGTGCGCTATGATCATTGCAGACATCAATCCGTTTATCCGCTACGCCGACAGCTACCAGTTTACACCGGCGCAGCCCTTCTCATACGCGAGGGACTGTCGGCTGTTTTATTTGCAGTCGGGAAGCATTACCTTCCATATCGATGGACAGTCCCACGCCATCGGCGACGGCACGCTGCTGCTGTGGCGCGGCGGGCAATGCTACCGCTTCGAGTTGAACGGCGCGGTGCGCATGACGATTCTTAATTTCGATTACACCCGCGCTCATGCGCATCTTGCCGATTCGCTGCGCATCATCGGCGCGGACAGCTTTGACCCGGCGCAGGTGCTGGAAGCGCTCGCTTTCGAAGACTGCCCCGCCCTCTCCGGCTTCGTCTGCCTGCCCGGAATGCAGGGCGCAGAGGAGGAGCTTGCCGCCATCGTCCGCGACTTCAACGAGGGGCGGCTCCTTGGCAGAGAAGCCGCCTGCGCCCGTCTCAAGCTGCTGCTCACCGACATCGCCCGCCGCGTCCTAACCGGCACGGAAAAATCCGACACCACCGTGGAACGGGTGCTCGCCTTCCTGCGGGAAAACTACGCCCGCCCGCTGACCAATCACGAAATCGCCCAAATCGTGAACTACCACGAATTCTACGTCAACAAGCTGATCGTCCGCCACACGGGCATGACCCTTCACCGCTATCTGACCCACATCCGCGTGGGACACGCCGCCCGCCTTCTGATGACCACCGACGACCCGGTGTCGAAAATCGCCGAAGACTGCGGCTTCACCTCCCCCGCCTACTTCGCCGACGCCTTCCGTCGGACGATGGGCGTCACGCCCGGGGAATATCGAAAACAGCGGGGCGGCGCTATATGAAAACCAGCGTATTCCGGCAAATTTGTGATTATCATGAAAAAACAGCTTTCCCTTCTGCTTGCCGGATGTATGCTGGGTATAACAGCCTGCGGGGGTACCTCGCCGGCGAACAGCGATACCACCGCGCCTTCCACCGATACCGGAACCACCGTCGCTGAAACCTCTGGAACCGACCTCTTTTCTGCCGATTATGAGAACTACAATTTCCGCATTCTCACCGCGAACGCCGAATCCAACACCTGGTTCACTTCCACGCTCACCGTTATGGAGGACGAGGGCGACGTCTTTTCCTCCGCCGTCTATAAACGCAATCAGCTCGCCGAGGAGGCGCTGAACATCACCATCACAGAGGAATATCAGGAAATCCAATCCATCCGTGCGGGCATCATGGCCGGGGACGATACCGCCGACCTGCTGCTGATTCACGGCTCCAACGTGCTGGCTATGGCGCAGGAGGGCGCGCTCCACGACCTGCTCACCCTGCCTCATCAGGATTTTGAAGCAAAATGGTGGGATACCAACGCGGCCGAGCAGCTGTCCATCGCCGGCAGCCTTTACTTCGGCGTGGGCGATTTCATCACCACCGCCAACGATGAAACGATCGTCACCTTCTTCAACAAGCAGCTTCTCGGCGATCTGAAGCTGGAAGACCCCTATCAGCTGGTAGCCGACGGAGAATGGACGCTGGACAAAATGATGGAAATGGGTAAAGCTGCCATGCGTGAAAATGGCGACACCGTCTATAACGATCAGGACACCTACGGTCTGCTGGGACATCAGAATATGCTCTATATCTACCTGATCTGCGGCTCCGGCGAAACCATCATCACCAAGGATAAGGACGATATCCCGGCGTTCACCTTCAACAATGAGCGCTTCACCGAGGCCTATCTCAAGGTTCTGAACGTCATCCACGGCAACGGCGAAGGCTTCCTCTACGACGCCAACGTCAAGCAGAATACCATGGGTCTGTCCAACAATCACCGGGTGCAGGAAATCATGTTCCCGAACAATCAGTCGCTGTTCTGGGTAGAAACGGTCAGCTGGGCGAACGACCTGCGCGACATGGACGCGTACTTCGGCATCCTTCCCTGCCCCAAGCATGACAAGACCCAGGATGAGTACAGCAACCTAAACAACGGCTCCTTCTACGGTATGTCCGTGCCGATCACGGTATCCGACATCGACCGCACCTCCTACATTCTGGAAGCACTCAACGCCTTCTCCACCGATACGGTTCAGTCGGCTTACTACGAAATCTCCCTGAAGGGCAAGATCACCCGCGACGAGGAATCCTCCGCCATGCTCGACCTGATCTTCGGCAACCGCACCTTCGACTGCTCCGTCACCTATTCCATCGCCCGGATGCGCCACGGCATCTGCGCCAAGGCGCTGGAAAACGACACCAACATCGCTTCCTACTACGCCTCCCAGCAGAGCGCCATCGAAAGCCAGCTGAACGATATCGTGGAAGCATTCCAGAAATAATACGGAGGAATCTGGCATGATCAACAGCATCGACATCATCTGCGCCGCCGCCGACACGCCGGAGGAGTTGAAGCGGCACGCCAGCTTTCTCTGCGATGAGACGGACGCCCGTCCCACCCTCCAACGCGCCATCGACGAGGCCGACCGGCTGGACGTGAGCTGCGTGCTGCTGCGCGGAACCTACACGATCAATTCCTGCGGCGAACGCAGCTCCCGCGGCGGAATCTGCTTCTTCAATCCGGAGGAGCCGCAGCGCTTCTACGCCCAGAACCGAGCGCGGTATCATGTGCTGGAGGGCGCGAAGGTGCCGCTGGGCTGGCTGGACGGCGCGGTCGTGACCATGGGGAAGGATTTTTACGATTCCCTCCCCGACGACAAGCCCTTTTCCCTGTTTTATTCGGACGGAAACAGCCTGTTCGGGCGGGGACTGATCATCCGTAATCTGGTGGTGCATCTGCCCGGCAGCCACAAGCCGGTGATCGTCTTTGACGGGCGGTTTGCGTCTGCGGTTCGCTACGAGGACGACTGGGTAACATCCTTCGACCCACGCGGGATGAATCTGGCCACGGCGGAGGGAATTCCGGTTCCCCATCCCGATTCGGTAGGCTTCCGGGGCTGCTGCGGCTCCAACTTCTACAGCACCGAATGGAAAAACTGCGCGGTACAGGGCTTCGGCACCGGCTTTGATATCGGCGGCGAGCACGTATACTGCGAAAGCCTGTCCGCGCTGTACAACGGCTGCGGCTTCGCCTTCGACTGCTACAAGGGCAAGGACAGCATCGACGCCCCCGACGATACGCCCGCCAGAGGCGTGTGCATCTACCCCGTGACCTGCGTCAATCTGCTGGACGAGCACAACATCCATATGCCGCGCTTCGGCAACGCCAGCCACAACGGCAGGACGCCGGAGATTCACGCCCAGTCCATCACCATCCACGGCATGAATCTCCAATGGCCGAACACCTGCCCCGGTTACACCGACCGCTCAGCCCCCGATTTTTTGACGGGGCGGCACCGCGCCACAGAAGCCCAGCCCGGCAGCTGGCGCGGCACGATTGAGTTTGTCATCGATCACACAACCCCGGGAAGCGGCTGCAATCTGACGGACGAGCCCTTTTTCGAGGAAGGTCACGGCACGAACGTGCGCGTGAAGAATCTGCATAATCCGTCAAACTGAACGCACAACGAAAACCCGGCGTCTGCTTGCGCAGACGCCGGGTTTCTTCATTCAATTAAAATCACTTTGCCGCCTTGATCAGCTCATCCTGCTCGGCGTGGGAGAGGTTCACGAAGTACACGTTCCAGCCGCACAAACGCACCTGCAGGTTCGCGTATTTCTTCGGGTCGCGCTGAGCGGCCTCCAGCACGTCCGCCGAAATCACGTTTCCGTGGAGCGCGAATCCGCCCAGAGCGAAATAGCCGCGAATCAGCGACAGCATGATGTCCAGCCCCTCATCCCCGCTGACGGCGGTGGGATGGAGCATGATGTCCAGCACCGAGCCGTTGGGATAACGGTCGAGATGGAGCTTCGCCGCCGATTGAATCAGCGCCGTCACGCCGTTTTTATCCTTGCCCGTGGTGGCGCAGAGATTCTTGGACAGCGGTTCGCGGGCGCGGCGTCCATCGGGGGTCGCGCCGGTCAGCTTTCCCATGGGGTGGCAGATGTCGATGCTGAACAGCCCCGGCTTGAACACGCCGCCCCGCCCGTTTGGCTTTCCCAGCACAACGGACGAGATGTCGGCGGAAAAGCGGGACGCCAGCTCATCCGCTTCCGGCTGATTGTTGCCGTAGCGCGGAAGGGTGTCGAACTTCGCCCGCCAGCCCTCGCAGCCCTGCCAGTCGGCGGTCAGCATAGCTTTCAGCTCGCCGATGGAACAAATCCCCTCATAGCAGGCGCGGATGACCACCAGCGAATCCACCGCGCTGCCGAAGCATTTGCAGGTCAGCGACGAATTGTTGTAGCGCGCGCCGCCGCAGAGGGCGTCCACGCCGCTCTCCATGCTGCTTGCAAAGGTCGCCGACAGCAGCGGAATCGGGTAAATCTGATCGTACAGCTTCTCCCAGCGGCTCACAAGCTCCATCGCCGTTTCAAGGGCGTACCGCACCTGCGCCATCACGGCGGCATAGAAGGCTTCAAAGCCGTCGAAGCCCTCCGGGTCGCCGGTGGAAACGCCGATCTGCTTCCCGGTCAGCGGGTCAACGCCGTCGTTCAGCGCCAGCTCCACCGCCTTGGCGATGTTCATGCCGCCGTTTCCGGTGCAGCCCACCTCCTTGCCAAAGGCGGTCGGCTCGTAGCAGCCGATGGGCACGTAATCCCGGGCGTCGGCTTCGTCAATGCCGACAGCGGTCAGCGCCCGAACGCAGGTGTCGTCGCAGATGAACACGAAGCTGCTGTTGCCCCGGCGGATGCTGTCGCAGACCGCACGCAGCAGCGGTTCGGGCGTTGAGGACGCCACGCGGACGTGAATCTTCGGGCTGTGAATATCCAGGGAACTGTAAACCTCCACGATTTTCAGCGACAGCTCGTTGGAGGCGTCGCTTCCGTCGGAAAGCTGTCCGCCGATGTAGAACGGCAGGTCGAAGGGCACCTTCATGCTCCAGCACTGCCAGAAGAAGACGGCAAGCTGCCCGGACAGCTCGTTCTCCAACACGCCCCGGGCAATATCGGCGCGCCAGAATCGAATCAGCAGTCGATCCAGACCGCCCAGCGAACGGGTGCGTTCGCCGTCGATATACTCCAGCACGCGGAATTGCAGGATGATCAATTGCAGCGCCTCGTCGAAGGTTTGGGGCGCACGTTCTGCCAGCGCCCGGAGGTTGGCGGTGGTCGCGCCCTCCGCCGAATCCGCCAGGCGGAGGGATGCGCGGATAACCGCCTCGTAAGAGGTGACGCAGGCGTCGTAGAAATCGTCGTGTCCCGGATTCTTCGCCTTCGACGCCAGCGCGCGGTCGATCAGTCCCCGCCAGCCCAGATTCAGCAGGACTTCCCAATCGGGGCAGAGGTGTCCGTAATCGGGATTGGCGAGGATAAATTTCAGCTCCCGAGCGTCCCTGGTTTCGGCAAGGCGGGCGGTCAGCGCCGGGTCGATAACCTGATTCTGCCGCCGATAGAGCAGCTTGGTCAGGATTCCCTCGGCGTTGATGCCGTCGGCGTAACGCTGGGCGGGAATTGTGCCGATCTGCGCGTTGTCCAGCAGATACGCCAGAACGGCGGCGCGGACGGCGACGGCGGGCTTGCCCTCGGCGAAAAGACGGTCGTTCAGCGCATAGGCGTTCTCGCTCAGCGTGTCATGGGATAAGCCCGTGGCGGGATTGTAGAGCGACGGACGATCGGAATAGGCGCAGGTGATCGCATCGCGGTCAAAATTGTACATGAAAATCGCTTCCTTTTGGGTTTAATCGAGTCCGGCAAAGGTTTCCTCCAGCTTGGCGATGCCGGCTTCGATGGTGGATTTGCTGGATTCAAACATGGACGCTGCGGCTCTGGCACGGATTGTGGCGTTGCCGAACAGGTCGTTCAGACCGCCGCCGATGGTGGAGGCAAAGGCGAAGGTCACGTCCATCATGATGGAGCTGTTGATGATGTCGATGACCGCCTTGTTATCCTCGCTGCGGGTGAATTTTTCCTTGAGCGCAAACTCGTAATAGGCGGGAACCACGTCGGTCATGCTGATGCAGTTGTAGGCGTTCAGTACGTTCAGGGTCATTTCGGGATTGTTCGCAGTCTTGGGAATGAAGTACATACCCGAGCCGGTGCCCATCTGAACATGGTAACTCTCCTGCTCCTCGTCCAGCTTGGGCTGAGGAATCATGCCGAAATCGCTCTCCATGTCGCGCAGGTTCTCGACGGTGAGGATGGTCTCATTGTAGAACAGCGCCTGATTGTTGATGAACATGGGGGTCAGCTCGTAATTTTCGCTCAGCATATAGGTCTCATTCCGGTCGCTGAGTATACCGACCAGCTTATCCGCCGCGTTGGAGAATTTCTCGGTCAGACCGGAGAAGACCAGCTTACCATCCTTGTCCTTGGACAGCGGGTTCAGCCCGAGGGCGGTCTGGAAGCCGCGCTGCGGGGTGTCCTTGAAGATGTAGCCGAACTGGTCGCTGGTATCGAACTTGCCGTCCGAGTTCAGGTCGATGGTCATGTCCTTGGTGAGGGCGAGGAACTTGTCAACCGTCCAGCTGCCGTCCAGAACCAGCTGCATGGGGCTTTCCAGCTTGTATTCCTCCACCAGCTTCTCGTTGTAGTACATGATGTAGGAGGACTTGTACATGGACAGCAGACCCGAGCCGCAGATACCGAACAGCTTGCCGGATACGGACAGGTTCTCATCCATGTCCGCCGCCCACCAGGGGTCGTCCAAATTGATGCCGTCCAGATCGAGGTAGTTCAGGAACAGACCCTCCGGCGCGACGGTCATGGTCACGGCGATCATGCCGTCCACCAGATCATAAGCTCCGTCGCCCGCCATAACGCTCTGTTTGATCAGACCGTTAAAGGTGTCCTTCGCCGCCCACGCACCGGCTTCGGCGATGTAGTTAATCTTGACGTTGTACTTTTCCTCGACGGCGCGGTCGCGGTTGTACTCGGCGTCGTCCACGATTTCGCCGGTCTGCTCCTCGGCATATTCGTAGGTATGCTCCAAAGGCAGCAGAATGTTGAAATCGACGCCGCCGTAATCTACGGTTGGCAGGGTGTCAACGAGAGCCGTTTCGACGGCGGTGGTGGTGTCATTTTCGCCAGACGCGGTGGTGTCGGAGGGGGTGGCTGCGTCGCCGCAGGACGCGAGGATGCCGGTCAGCATAGCCGCCAGCAGACAGAGGGAGATGTGTCGCTTCATAGGGGAACCTCACTTTCATTTTTTCTAATTATACCATGCATCTGCACAAAAAATCAATGCAGATTCCGAAACAGATTGGACAAAACGAAACAGGAATTACATGAATACACATTTTTCTATCCGCACACGCACACGCCTCGCCCGTCGTTCCCTACGGACGAAATTCCCCTCTTGACAAAATCAGCGGAATGCGGTATACTTATCATACCAATTGTAAAGGAGACCGCCCATGAAATCCCCTTTCTTTGAGCACAATCAAATCGTCACACGGCTGGTGCTCTGCGTCATCATGCCGCCGGAACTGGAGCCGACCATTAACCACTACGACCGGGAATCCCATGGCTTCGCCTACAACCTGTCCAGCGCTGTGACCTATCACTTTGACAACGGTCCCTCCCTGTTCTGCGGCCCGGGACAGCTGATTTACCTGCCCAAGCACAGCTATTACCACGTTGAGCGGACACGGCAGGGAAGCTGCGCCTGTATCAACTTCGAGATTCTTGACGACGACCTGCCCCCCGAGCCGTTTCTGCTGACGGTCAGCGACACCGCCCGGCTGGAACAGATCTACACCGCCGCCGACAAGCAGTGGAGCCGCAAAGCGCCCAGCTATTACCACGCCTGTATGTCCAACCTCTACGACCTGATGGCACAGGTTCGCACCGAGCTTGACCGCCCCTATCTGGATTCCGGAAAAGCCGACCGCATCGCCGACGCGGTGCAGTATATCAACGACGCCTACACCACGGAGGACATCTCCGTGGTGGAGCTTGCCGCCATGTCCGGCATGAGCGAAGTCTACTTCCGCCGGCTGTTCAAGGCGCGCTGCGGCGTTCCCCCGGCGAAATATATCAAAAACCGGCGCATCGAGCGGGCGAAGGAGCTGATTCTCTCCTCCCTCTGCACCATTGAAGCGGCAGGACAGCTCTCCGGCTTCTCCGATCCCGCCTATTTCTGCCGGGAGTTCAAATCCGTCACCGGCATGACCCCCACCGAATACCGCAATCACCACAAAAACAAGGAGTAAACATGGAATACACATCGCACCGCGCCTCTCCCAACGAGCTGGCGCGCATCTGGGAAAAGGACGTCGCCGCCAATCCCGGCGAAGAACGCTGGGAACGCTGGCGGCTGGAATACATCGGTTACAACAAATCGGGGCGCGCCGTCACCTTTGTGGTTACGGCGGACGGCGATCCGGTGGGTCAGGGAACGATTCTGCTCGACCCGTCCTGTTCGGCCATCCGGGGGCGGACAGCTCTCTGCGACGGCGTGAGCGTGGGCAACATCAACGCCCTGCGCATCGAAAAAGCCCACGAGGGTCAGGGACATATCTCCCGCATGGTTCGCGGCATGGAAGAATACGCCGCCGCCCATGGGCTTCGTGCGCTGACCATCGGCGTGGAAGCCGCCGAAGCGCGCAATCTGGCAATCTATCTGCACTGGGGCTACACGAAGCTCGTCCACCACGACATCGAGGATGGCGAGCTGGTGCTCTACTATCGAAAGGAATTATAATGACTGTACACTTTTCCCCGCTCTGCGAAACCAATCCGGCTGATCTCGCCTTCGCCGTCATCGCCGCCCGATATCGGGGGCAATGGCTTCTGGTTCGCCATCGGGAGCGTTCCACGTGGGAAATCCCCGGCGGACATCGGGAGCCGGGGGAGGATATCACCGCCACTGCCCGGCGGGAGCTTTGGGAGGAAACCGGCGCGTCCGACTTCGATCTCGTCCCGGTCTGCCGCTATCACGTGGACGACAACGCCAGCCGGGCGGGCATCCTCTTTCTGGCGCAAATCCGCGCGCTGGGTGAGCTTCCCCCGTCCGAAATCGCCGAACGCCGCCTTTTTGACGAGCTGCCTGACAACCTCACCTACCCCGAAATTCAGCCCCACCTGCACGGACGCGCCTACCGCGCGCCCTTTGTCGGCGGGTCGCCTTACCCCATCCGACGCGCCGTTGCGGAAGATTACGCGGACTTCGCCCGGGTGCTCTGTCAGTGCTGGCGGGAAACTTACGCCGGGCTGATTCCCGACGACGTGCTTGACCGCAACACCGACGAGGTACACCGCCGTCAGATGTTCGCCTCCATCATGGGCAAGCGGGGGCAGTTCTACGCCATCGCCTTCGACGGTCTGCGTCCGGTGGGCATCGTCAATGCGGGCGTGTCCCGGGAGGACGGCGATCCCGCGGATATGGGCGAGCTGGCGGCGATTTACACGCTGGCGGAAACCTACGGCAGCGGATTGGGTCAGGCGCTGTTTGACGCGGCGATGGACGCCCTGCGCGGGATGGGAATGGCTCAGGCGAAGCTGTTCGTGCTGGAAGCCAACGGACGCGCCCGCCGGTTCTACGAGAAGAACGGCTTCACGCTCACCGACCGCCTTCCCTATGGCGGCCCCGGCGAAACGCCGCTGGTCTGCTATCAGAGGGTGCTGTAATGGAAAACAAACTGAAAATCAAAACGCTGGAACGCGCCGACTGGAGGCGAATTACCGCCCGGCGCTTCATCCACCGCACGCTGTCCGGCGGCATGGAAGCCGCGCTGCTGCGCATGGATGAGGTTCGCGCCCCGCTGTTCAAGGATGTCTGCGGCGTGCGCACCTGTCTGGCTGACCGGGGCTACACATGGATGCAGATTGCGCCGCCGAACGAAAACTGGTGGCTGACCGTCATGGTGAACGACCGGGGCGAGATCGTTCAGTATTATTTCGACGTGACGCTGGAAAACCGGGTGAACGGCGGAGAATCCTGTTTCGTTGACCTATATCTGGACGTGATTGCTTCCGCCGACGGACGGCTGGAGCTGATTGACGAAGCCGATCTGGACGAAGCGCTGTCGAAAGGCATGATCACGCCGGAGCAGCATACGCTGGCGCATCGGACTGCCGACCGGCTGCTGGCAGAAATTCCGCCGCGATTTGCCGAGCTGGAGCGGTTCTGCTATGAAACGCTGGCGGGGTTTGAACAATAAAATTCGGGCAGGGAGCCTTCATGGCTCCCTGCCCGGTTTGTCATTCCAGCAAAAATTCCTCCGCCCGGAACGAGTATCCGCGAATCTGCGCCTTGGGCGCGTCGTCCACGATGTAATTGACCACGTAAATTTCGCCGTCGTCGAACTGCACCCAGCCGGTATAGCCCAGATCGGACACCAGGCTGCGGTCAAAATCGATGGGGAAAATCCGCGCCGACTGCCCGCCGCGCTGGGTAATCAGCGCGCTTTCGGACGGCATCAGCGCGCCGAAGACGTTCTGCGTCCACGAGCCAAGCCAGCCCTTGCCGCCCTGCATGAAACGGTAGGTAATCAGCATCCGCCCGTCCCGCAAAATGCCCGCCGTGGGACGATGACAGCCGGGCAGCGGCACATTGTAAACACCCTCCCAGCTCTCGCCGCCGTCGCGGGAAATTGCCTTGAAGCAGTCCCAGCCCTGACCAGAATTCTCTCGCAGGAACGCCGCGATCACCCCCGGCTCCACCTCCACCATGGACGCCTCGCACAGATTATAGCGCGGGGCGCTGGCCATGGTGATCTGCTCCGACCAGCTTCCGCCCTGATCGTCCGAATACCAGACATATTCGGTCAGCTTCTTCGTTTCGGGGTCGGGATGGTGCGCTGCCAGCAGCCAGCGCCCGCCTTTCAGCTCCAGCAGGCGGTCGGGCACGATGCCCCTGGCGGGGGTGGCGATGGGGCCCGTCCAGCTCTCGCCATTATCTTCGCTGAGCCAGAGGTGAACGACCGACTTCCCTTTTTCGTTCTCGCTGGTGCTGGTGATATAGTCGCAGACCAGCGCCAGCCGTCCGTCAGACAGCTTGGAAATCCGCGCGCAGTTGTAATAAGCATCCCGCCGCCCCGGTTCGGTGAGGTAACGCTTCGCCGACCAGCTGCGCCCCCGGTCGGTGCTGGTGACAAGGGCGAGCCGCGCCTTATCGCGATTGTTGTGATGCTCGCATTCGGAGAAGACGCAGACCAGCGTCCCCGCATCGGTGAGCACCACATCCGGCCAAGCTTCGTAGATCGAATTGTCCCGGCTGACAGTGAATTTTTGCATGGTGAATCCCTCCTCGGACATATTGTTATCCCTATTGTACCACATTCTGCGGCGGAATGGAAGCATCAAATTCACCATTTTGCAAAAAAATTGCATCATTCGGTTGAAATGGCTGTACAAATGACGGGATTTGTGGTATAATGTTAATATATATTTTGATCGGCGCATGACCGCGCCAAAAAGGAATCCACCAATGCCCAACCTGCAAATTGCCACCTTCAACTTAAAAAGCGACCTTCTCTGCCTTGGCGCCCACGCATGGGCGAAGCGTCGGGAACTCATCCTGCGGATGCTTCGGGAACTGAACGCCGACATCACCGGCGTTCAAGAGCTGACGCCCCGTATGCGTTCCGACCTCTCCCGCGAGCTGACCGACTGCACCCTCGTGGGTCGGGGACGCTGCCGGAATTTTCTCAACGAACACGCGGACATCGTGGTCAGAAACGGTCTGCGCGTGCTGTCGGAAAGCACCTTCTGGCTGTCAAAAAAGCCTGACCGGGTCAGCAGTCTCATCGCGCCCCGCTATCCTCTGTCCTGGATTTTCCCCCGCATCTGCACCACCGCCGAGGTAACGCTCCCCGAGGGGCAGCGCATCCGGGTCTTCAACACCCATCTGGACGTGCTCAGCGAGGGACTGCGCCGCTGGCAGCTTACCTTCATCTGTCGCCGCATTTCCCAGTATCAGGAAAGCGATCCTCTGCCCACCCTGCTGATGGGCGATTTCAACGCCAGCCCCAAAGCGCGCTCCATTCAATCGCTGGAAAACGGCTACGGCTTCCCTGGCGTCCGGCTGCGCTGCATCACCGCCGATACCGATGGCGGCACCTATCACCACTTCCACGGCGGCGAAGGCATCAGACGGCTGGACTACATCTTCGCCAGCGAGGAATTCTCGCTTATCGATGCGCAGGTCATCCGCAGCTGCTACGACGGGCGCTATCCTTCCGACCACTACCCGCTGCTGGCATTGCTGAAGCTGTCTACATAACACGAAGGAATGATTTTATGCCAAAATCCAACATACGCCGCCGTCTGCGCGACGACTCCAAACGACATTTCAGCGCGCCCCAAGTCATCCTTATCGGCTTCGCCGCACTGATTCTGGCGGGTGCGCTGCTGCTCACCCTGCCCATTTCCTCCGCCGGGGGACAGTTTACCTCACCCCGAACGGCGCTGTTCACCGCCGTCAGCGCCTCCTGCGTCACCGGGCTGGTGGTGGTAGACACCGGCACCTACTGGAGCACCTTCGGGCACGCCGTGATTATCACAATGATACAAATCGGCGGACTGGGCTTCATGACCATGGCGGTTATGCTGTCCATCTTCCTCCGCCGCCAGATTTCGCCCCGGGAACGGATGCTGGCCGCCCAGTCCCTGGGACTGAGCAGCTTCGGCGGCACCGTCAGTCTGGTGAGGCGGATTCTCGCGGGCACGTTTATCATCGAGGGCGTGGGCGCCCTGCTGCTTGCCAGCCAGTTCATCCCGGTTTTCGGGGTGGGACGGGGAATCTGGTACGGCGTTTTCCACTCAATTTCCGCCTTCTGCAACGCGGGTTTCGACCTGCTGGGCGGGTACGGCGGACAGTTCTGCTCCTTCACCTGCTTTGCGGACAATCCGGTCGTCGCCGTGACGCTGATGCTGTTGATTGTGCTGGGCGGCATCGGCTTCGTAGTCTGGGACGATCTGTTGAACCTGATCGTCCGCCGCAAACGGTTGTCGGTCTATTCGAAGTTTGTGCTGATTGTCAGCGGGCTGCTGATATTCGTCGGTGCGGTGCTCATCGCCCTGTTCGAGTGGAACAATCCCGCCACGCTGGCATCCCTGCCGGCGGGAGAAAAGCTGATGCAGGCGCTTTTCCAGTCTGTGACCACCCGAACAGCGGGCATCGATATGATCAACAACGCCGCCATGACCGAATCCTCCCAGCTGGTCTCCATGCTGCTGATGCTTGTGGGCGGCGCGTCCGGTTCAACGGCGGGCGGCATCAAGGTGGGAACCTTCGGCGTGCTGGTCTGCGCCATGCTGACCTTCGCCCGGGGCGAGCGGGACGTGGTGTTCATGAAGCGTAAGGTGTCTCATGAGACGATCATTCGGGCGCTGTCCATCACCGGCATCGATCTGGCGCTGGCGCTGTCCGCCGCGCTGCTCATCGCCGGAACCAGCAGCGCGGGATTGATTCCCGCCCTCTACGACGCAGTATCCGCCATCGCCACGGTTGGGTTGTCCCTGTCGCTGACGCCGACGGTTTCGCTGGCGGGGCACATCGCGCTGATGGTGATGATGTTCTTCGGTCGGGTGGGCATCCTGACGTTCACCTACTCGATTCTGCTCCGCCAGGCGAAAAAGAAGAGCTGCATCACCTACCCGGAAATCGATATGATGATTGGATAAAGCAGAGCCTTCGGCTCTGCAAGGTGAGTTTCGGCTTTCGGTGTCTCCGACACCGATTCCGCTGACGCGGAACCAGCCGAAACTCAAGCAGAGCCTGACGAAACTCACATGAAATAACATAACGACAGAAAGGATTCCCTATGAAAAACAACAAACGCAGCTTCTGCATCATCGGACTGGGACGGTTCGGGCAGACGCTGGCCGCCAATCTGATCAAAACCGGCCATCAGGTGCTGGTCATCGACACGGACGAAAACGTCATCAACGCCATGAGCGATCATGCGACCAACGCAGTCATCGGCGATCCGACCAACGAATCGGTGCTGGAAGCCGCCGGCGTGCGTGATTATGACTGCGCCGTCGTCGCCGTGGCATCCAGCATCAACGACAGCATTCTAATCACGCTGACCCTGAAGGAGATGGGCGTGAAGCAGGTGGTCGCCCGGGCATCCAGCGATCAGCACCGCCGCGTGCTGGAAAAGATCGGCGCGGACATGGTTGTCTTCCCCGAGCAGGACATGGGCGAACGGCTGGTGGGCATCCTTGATCGGAACAACGTGCTGGAGTACGTGGAGTTTTCCGATTCGCACTCCATCGTGGAAGTAGCCGTCCCCGAGAAATGGGTCGGCAAGACGCTGATTGAACTGAACGTCCGCCGCAATTATGGCGTCACCGTCCTCGCCATCGGCGACCCGAAAACCGGCAAGCTGAACATTTCCCTCGACCCCGCCCGCCGCTTCACCGGCAAAGAAACCGTCGCACTGCTGGGTGAGAATGAGGCGATTGACCGGATTACGAAGTAAGGACGCCCGAATAAAAAACGCCGCTCGCGCGGCGTTTTTATATTATTTCCCATTTTCCCAAAGCTCGTCGCAGGATATATCCAGATCATCGTTCCAGACAACACCATATCCGCCCACATCCGTCTGCACGCTGACAAACTCATCGGGAACATCCCTGAATACTGAGAATGCAGGATATTTATCGATCAGCATTTTCACATCGTATATTTTTGATACATCGTTCAGAAAATGCACTTGCAGACAAAAATCAGGCAATGCCTTCACTTCTTTCACACGGTGAAACATCAGGGGCCTCCTTTCATTCCAACGGAGCAAGCTGCTTGAATTCCTGCGTTGTCCACATATGAACCAATTCAGTGCGATGAATCTCCATCCATTCTCTGACCATCGCCACAGCTTTAGCTGGCAGATATCCCTCCAAAATATTACCACTTTGAATGTCAAACGCTGCTACATCCTCACCATATATCGCATGAATATGCGGTGGGTTATGCTCGCCCTGCCGAAAATACATTCGAATAACAATACCATAAAAACGCGATAATACCGGCATATCATTCCCCTCCCTTTATATATTATATCACACGATACACAATTTGTCAATGATGCTTCGCTTGCAAAGCGCGGCGTTACATTCCGTTGCGCTTCTTTTTCATCGTGCGGAACACGTTGATGCCCACGGACAGCCCCAGACAGCCCAGCAGAAATACCGGAATTGTCCACGGCGCGGTTTCGTTGGCGGTCAGAATGCTCGTCCACAGCTCGTCGATCAGCTTCGTGGTCGTGTTGGGAAGCGCGATGAAGGCTTCCGTGTTCGCCAGCGTCTCGCTGTCCGGGTAGGCGATGGGATTGGTTGCCAGCTCCGGATCGAGGTACTGGGGCACTTCCTTCTGCGGCGTGGAATAGCCGATGTATTCGCAGTTCTTCACCGCCACCATCGTCTCGCACATAAAGTTGATGTACATCTCCGCCGCTTCCTTGTTCTTCGCGCCCTTCGGAATGCACATGGCGTCCACGAACAGGTTCGTGCCCTCCACGGGAACCGCCCACGCAAGGTCGGGATTGTCCGCCATCATCGTAATGGCGTCGCCCGCGTAATAGGGCGCCAGCGCCGCTTCACCGCCGGTCATCTTGTCGAAAATTTCATCCATGACATACGCCTGAACCAGCAGCTTCTGCTCGGTCAGCGCGAAGGCGGCGTTTTTCAGCTCCTGCTCGTCGGTGGTGTTCATGGAATAGCCCAGATACTTTTCGGCGATCATGAACGCGTCCCGGGAGTTGGAGAACATCAGGATATTGTTCGCGTACTTCTCGTTCCACAGGATGTCCCAGGAGTACACGTCGTCCTCCTCATCCACCAGCGTGGTGTTGTAGATGATGCCCACCATGCCCCACATATAAGGCACGCTGTACTCGTTGTTCGGGTCGTAATCCATGCCCTTGAAATCGTCCATGATCAGCGTCTCGTAGTTGGGAATGTTGGAAAAATCCAGCTTCTCCAGCATATCCTCGTTGATCATGCGGGCGATCATGTAGTCCGAGGGAATGATGATGTCGTAGGAGGAGCCGCCGTTTTTCAGCTTGGCGTAAAGCTCCTCGTTGGAAGCGAAGTTGGTGTAGTTGACCTTAATGCCGGTCAGCTCCTCAAAGGCTTTGTTGGTGTCGAAGGATTCCTCCGAACCGTCGTCCACCGAAATATACTCGCCCCAGTTGTAGACGTTGATGGTCACACCCTGCCCTTTGAACTTCTCCCAGTCCACGCTGTCCGAATATTCGGGCAGATCGGCGGACACCGGGAAGGTCAGCGCCGATACCGTCAGCGCCGAAGCCAGAATCAGAGAAAATTTCTTCATCGTGCGGCCTCCTTTTTCTTCTTCGGCTTGGTGCGGCGCAGGTCGTTGAAGTTCATGATCAGCAGCACAACCAGCACCACCACAAAGATAATGGCGGACAGGGCGTTCACCTCCGGCGAAACCTTGCGGCGGGTCATCGAATAGATGGTGATCGGCAGGGTCTGGGAGGTGGAACCGTGGGTGAAGTAGCTGATCACGAAATCGTCGATGGAGTAGGTGATGGACATCAGGAAGCCGGTGACAATGCCTGGCATGATTTCGGGAATGATCACGTGCCGGAACGCCTGCCACGGGTTGCAGCCCAGATCCAACGCCGCGTCGTAGAGGTTGCGGTTCATCTGCCGCAGCTTAGGCAGAACGTTCAGAATCACGTAGGGCACGCAGAAGGTGATGTGCGCGATGATCAGGGTCAGATACCCCAAATCAATGTGCAGCGCCACGAACAGCAGCATCAGCGATACGCCCGTCACCATCTCCGAGTTCATGATCGGAATATAGGTGATGTTGATTACCAGCGAGCGGGTGATCTTCTTCATGTTGTAGATGCCGATGGCCGCCGCGGTGCCGAGGATGGTGGAAATGGTGGCAGCCACCGCCGCAATAATCAGCGTGTTGCCCAGCGATTTCAGAATCACCTCGTTGTTGAACAGCTTCACATACCAATCGAAGGTGAAGCCTGTCCAGACGGTGCGGCTTTTGCTCTCGTTGAAGGAGTTGGCAATCAGCACGAAAATCGGCGCGTACAGGAAAATGAAAACCAGCGCGATATAAAGTTTGTTTGCAATTTTTTTCACAGCAGCACGCCCTCCATGTCCTCATTGTCGAGCTGGTTGGTGATCGACATACAGAGGAAGATGAATACCATCAGCACCAGCGAAATCGCCGCGCCCAGGTTGGGATTGTATGCGTTGCCCAGGAACTGCAAATCGATCAGGTCGCCGATCAGCATATTGGTTCCGCCGCCCAGCATACGCGAAATGATAAAGGTGGATACGGACGGCACAAACACCTGGGTGATGCCCGTCGCCACGCCCGGCATGGACAGCGGAACGACCACACGCCAGATTACCTGCAAGCCGTTCGCGCCCAGATCCTGCGCCGCCTCGATGGTGCGGTCGTCAATCTTGGTCATAACCGAGTAGAGCGGCAGAATCATGAAGGGCAGATAGTTGTAAACCATGCCCAGCACCACCGCGCCCTGGGTGTTGATCATATCGAAGGGACCGATGCCGAACAGACCAAAGAATTTGTTGATCAGACCGTTCTTTTCCAGCAGCGTCATCCATGCGTAGGTGCGCAGCAGGAAGTTCATCCACATGGGAAGCATAACCAGCATCAGCGCCAGCTTCTGCCGGGAATAGAACATCCGGGAAATCATATAAGCCAGCGGATAAGCGATGACCAGGCAGATGACCGTGGCAATCAGCGCCAGCCACGCCGAGTTGATCAGCACCGACGAATATTTGCTCACGTCGAGGATATTCTGTACGGTGAAGATGGTGCGCTCGGTGTATTCCGGCTCGATGCCTTCCTCCTCGCAGTAGGCTTCGTACTCGGCAATTTCCTCGTCGGTGAGCATATTGCCCTCCATATCGCAGGTGACGGTGGTGGTGAAGGCGAAGACGCCGATAAGTGCCAGCGGCACCACAATGAAGATCACCATCCACGCCAAATAGGGCACGGCGACATATTTAGATTTGCTGTTCAATGTCACTGCCCTCCGCGTCGTCGTAATCCGACTTGAAATAATTAACCTTCTTCACGTCGCTCTTTTTCATGATGTGAATATCTTCGGGGGTCAGGGTGATGCCAACCACCGAGCCGACCTCGGGGGCTTTGGTGGAATGGATAACCCAGGTGTCCGAATACGCCTTGACGATGATTTCATAGTGAACGCCCTTGAACTGGACGTTTTCCACAACGCCGTTGAGAACCTCATCCGACGCGGGAACCAGCTTGATATCCTCGGGGCGGATAACCACATCCACCGGTTCCATGGGATCGAAGCCGCCGTCCACGCACTCGAAGTTATTGCCGGCGAATTCCACCAGCCGGTCGCGGTGCATGATGCCGGGGAGGATGTTGGATTCGCCGATAAAGTCGGCGACGAAAGCGTTGGTCGGCTCGTTGTAGATATCCTGGGGCGTACCGATCTGCTGGATGGTGCCGTCCTTCATAACGACCACGGTGTCGCTCATGGTGAGGGCTTCCTCCTGGTCGTGGGTAACATAAATGAATGTGATTTCCATTCGCTGCTGAATTTTCTTCAGCTCGATCTGCATTTCCTTGCGCAGCTTGAGGTCGAGGGCGCCCAGCGGCTCGTCGAGAAGCAGCACCTTGGGGTTGTTGATCAGCGCGCGGGCGATGGCAATACGCTGCTGCTGACCGCCGGAAAGCTGGTTGACGCCCCGCTTATCGTAACCCTTGAGATCGACCAGCTCCAGCATTTCGCCGACTCTGCGGGCGATTTCAGGCTCCGAGACCTTTTTCAGGCGAAGACCGAAGGCCACGTTCTCGTAAACGTTGAGATGGGGGAAAAGCGCGTACTTCTGGAACACGGTGTTGACCGGGCGCTTGTAGGGGGGCACGTCGTTGACGCGCTTGCCGCCGAAGAAAACGTCGCCCTTATCCGGCGTGACGAAGCCGCCGACGATGCGGAGGGTGGTGGTTTTGCCGCAGCCCGAGGGACCGAGCAGCGTGACGAACTCCTTGTCATGGATGTCAAGGTTAATGCCCTTGAGCACCCGCTCACCGTCGAATTCCATCTCGATGTTCTTCAGCTCGATGATTTTGTTTTTGTCCATTTCCTGTGTGTGTACTCCTTTGTTTAAAAATAACTGTAACTTTCGCGTAGCGAAAGTTTCCATATTGGGGAATTGGGGCTGGTTTTGCGTAGCAAAATCGCTGCTGCAAGGCAGCGAAGGCCACAAAACCCTGTGTGAAAAAGTATTTTTCACACTATCGACGGATTTCTGACGTAAAAAAACACCCCGAACCAATGCTCCGGCCAATCGGCGCCGGATACCGGAAAGAGATGATAAAACAAAACGACAGACCGTCGGCAAACGGAAATCGGTACCACATATACTGTGATGGTAATATTGTAGCAGAGATACGCAAAAAAATCAATAGGTTTTGCAAAAATTCTTGATTTTCTTTGAAAAATTTATGTTTAATCTGATTTTTCCGGGGTTAAGCCCCGATAATTTGACGAATTCGCGAAAATCCTCCCGAATCCTCGCTTTTCGCGAGGTTTTCGGGAGGATTTTTTACTGTGGTAAAGGGCAAAACCAAGGGAGGCTGTCAGTCGATGACAACCTTTCTTCTGTAGAACTCATCATAGGAGTAGGTTTTGATGCTCTTGTGCGGATAATAGATGTAGAACTCCCGACCGATTTCGTTCATGTCGTCGGTGCAGTCGCCGTCGGTGGACATGAAGAAGGAGTAGGGCTGCATCATGTCGTCCCGACCGGTTTCGTCCACGATGGTGTGCTCGTCGAAATGCTCGCCGTCCTGGGTCACGTACATGACCAACTTGCCCGCGCCGCCGGTCTGCATTAGCATCAGGAAGCGGTCGAGGGGCTTACAATAGACGCCGCTGCCGTGGGAATCGGGGTGGAAGCCTTCCAGCGTCGGCAGAATGGGCGCGCCAACGCCGTCCACCGGATCGGTGTCCCAGACGCCGTTTCCGCTGTATTTCTTCACCTCGGGCAGCTTTTCCTCGCGCACCGCAGCGATGGTCTCGGAGAGCTTCATGCGGGCGCCGGTGATCCGCTTATTACGGTCGGCGTCGTAGTCGTTGAAATAGATGAAGATATCGTCGCCCCGGATGTACATGGGAATGCCGCCCATGTTGGAAATCTCCTGATTGGTGTTTCCGTTGATGGCGTTGGAGCAGATATCGCCCAGATACTTCCAGCTGTCGCCGTTGTCGTAGGAAACAGCGATACCTACGAGGAAGGAGTCGCGGAAGAAGGGGTCGCGGCGGCTGATCAGCTCCCGGTGTACGAAGGCGAAAACCATGCCGTCATCGCACTTATGGGCGCTCCACAGCCACAGTCCCGACGGCCACGTGTCGCAGTAGCCGTTGAAATCCATCTTGAAGGTGTCAACCTTCGTGAAAATCTCCTCGGGGGTGGAGGTCAGCTTGCGGAAGTAGGGCTTCTCGCCCAGATCGGTGGTCAGCAGCTTCCAGGTGCCGTCGGGATTTTTCAGCGGCACGTGAATCGCGTCCAGCGTGTAGGGCATTTTCTCATCGGGGAGAAGGAATTCGGCCTCGCCGATGTGGATTCTGTCGATCATGTCTGACATATGTGTAAATCTCCTTTCGGATAAAAAAGTTCAGCTTTTATACCGCGCCATCACCCGCTGCGCCGTGTGGATGCCATCCACCGCCGCCGATGTGATGCCGCCCGCGTAGCCTGCGCCCTCGCCGCAGGGATAGAGGTTGTCCACCGCGCCTGCCGTTCCGTCCTCGCCGCGCACAATGCGCACGGGAGCGGAGGTTCGCGTCTCCACGCCGGTTAGAATCGTGTCCCGGGCGTCGTAGCCCCGGAGCTTCCCGCCGAAGCTGCGGAAGCCCTTTTTCAGCATATCGCCGACAAATCCGGGCAGCACGGACGACAGGTCGCACAGCGTGTACACGCCGTTCCGATAGGTGGGCTGCACCCTGCCCGGCTCGGTGAAATGGGAAGTCTTCCCGTCAAGGAAATCCCCCAGCGCCTCCACCGGCGCGCGGTAATCGTGAGCGCCCGTGTCAGCCGCCGCGAAGGCCGCCCGCTCCAGCTTCCGCTGGAACGCCACGCCGTCCCGCCAGCCGCCGCCCACATCCTCCGGGAAAACCGATACAGCCACCGCCGCGTTGGCGTTGCGTCCGTCCCGGGCATAGCGGCTCATGCCGTTTGTGACGACGCCACCTTCCTCGCTGGCCGCCGCCATAACCTCGCCGCCGGGACACATACAGAAGGTGTAGACCCCACGGGCGCTGTCCGATACCAGCCCGCTCTGTTTCTCGCGCATGGACAGCGCGTATTCGCCGGGCGGCAGAATCCGCCTGCCGGAGGAATCGGTCAAATCGGCATACTTGCCGTAAAGCGCCGCGTCGATGTCGCTTTGCAGGTGCTCGGCGCGCACGCCCACCGAAAAGGGCTTGGGCAGAATCGTCACGCCCCGGGCGTCCAGCATATCGTAGGTATCCCGGGCGCTGTGTCCCACGGCGAGAATCACGCAGCCGCATTTCATCTCCCACCGCGCGCCGTTCTGCTCAACCACCGCCGCCGTGATTTTCCCTTTGCTCGTGACATAATCGGTCAGCTTCGTGTGAAAATGAATCTCCCCGCCCAGCGCTTCAATGCGGCGGCGGATATTCTCCACCACGCCCAGCAGCCGGTCGGTGCCCACGTGAGGCTTCGCCAGCCAGACAATCTCTTCCGGCGCACCGAAATCCCGCATCCTCTCCAGCACATAGGAACAGCAGGGGTCGCTGATTCGTGTCACCAGCTTGCCGTCCGAGAAGGTTCCCGCGCCTCCCGCGCCGAACTGGATGTTGGTGTTCAAATCCAGCCGCCCGGTGCGGATAAACTCGTCCACCGCCGCCTGTCGGGTCGGAATATCCCCGCCCCGTTCGATGACAATGGGCGCATAGCCCTGTTCTGCCAGCAGCAGCGCCGCGAACATCCCGCAGGGGCCAAAGCCCACCACCAGCGGACGTCCGTCCATCGGCTCGCTTCCCCGCTCCAGCGCCAGCGGCGGACGCTCCACGATCTGCGCGTCGGCAAGGGAAGCGATGCGCGCCCGCTTTTTGTCGGAAATCTCGCATTCCACCGTCACCGAATAGACAAAATCCGGTGCGCCGCCCTTTCTCCGGCGGGCGTCGATGGAACGTTTGTGCAGGGACGCGGAGAGAGACTCGCTCCCCGACAGTCCCAGCTTTTTCTTCGCCGCCCCGAAGCTCTCCTCCATGGGAGCGGTGATGGGCAGGCGTATGTTATTTACAATAATAGAAGTCTTCATCCGTTGATTGTCACATTCATCTTGTATTCGCCGATTTCGTAAACGTTGCCCACCAGCGCGGAGGACAGCGTGATTGTCACCGGCACCTGCACCTTCCCCACTGCCTTATTCAGATAGCCCAGATCGATTGTCACCGTCACGTTGGAATTGTTCAGCAGAGCCAGCAGCGCCCTGGTGCCGCGGAATGTAATTTCAATTTCGCTGGTGTCCAGCGAGTAATTCAGGTTGTTGGGGTTATTGGCGATCAGATTGGAAATGGTCACTTTCCGGGTTTCGGTGTTCATATGCGTCACCTTGATCTCGGCAGTTTTGATGCCGCTGACGTTTTCCATATCGTCGGACAGCATGATGCTGGTGGAGATAGTGGTATCCTCGATGATCTTCTTCTCATCCAGCTGATAAATGGTGATCGTGTCCATATCCGCCAGAACGTCGGGATCGCCCTTGATGCGGATGGACGCGGGGGTGATCTTCACGCTCACGTTGGAATTGTTGTAGTAGCCGTACTTGTAATCCACCGCCAGCGCCACGTCCTTGTAAGCATAAACCGGGACGCGCACCGAAACCTCGGTGGTCTGGAGCTTCACGTAAGGGCTGGTAATCTCCGTGCCGTTGGCGTCAAAGAGCACCAGCTTGCCTGTGGCGTTCAGCGTCTTGCTGATTTGTCCCAGATCCAGCGAAACCTGCGCGTATGCCACTCGGGAAAGCTCCGCCTCCGGACCGGTGACGCTCACCATTTCCAAACTCGGCTCAGGCTCACCCAGCGTGTAGGAGGTTTCGATGGAATAGGTGGGCACCACCTTCACCGGCACGCTGATGGATGTGCGGCGGTCGATGTAGACATTCAGGTAATCCACCGACTGGCTGATCACATTGATGCCGACGGGGACGGAGGTATGCACCTCCAGCGTGTATTCGCCCGCTTCATTCACATTGCTCACGTCCACATAGACGCTGATGCTGTCCAGCGACAGCCGGTTAATCTCCGCGTTGGGACCGTTGACTGTCAGGTCGATCAGCGAGTCGTAGCCGGTGATGATGGACATCCCCAGCTCCTCCTCGATGCGCTCCAGATTGCGGATGTCCACCTTCACGCCCGAGAAGGTCTTTTCTTTGGTGGTGGTGTCGGTGCTGACCACATAGAACCAGAGAATCACCGCCGCCAGCACGCAGAGCACCTTGGCGATAATCGTCTCGTATTTGCCGGCTTTGACGACCTGATAGTCGCCGCCCGATTCAGCAACATGCTTTTCGTATTCGTCGCCGGGTCTGTTCTGTTTATTCTGCATCGGTAGAGGTGCTCCTTTCACTCGGATTTGTTATTGTTCTGCCGCTCCTGGGAGCCGCCGTTCCCCGGCATATCGTGGCGGGTAAAGCGCGAGAAGGGGGAAGACTTTTTCGGGGCTTCCTCGGTGATCAGCAGACCGGTCAGCTCGGCCTTCAGCGTGTTGTAGCTGAAATTGCGGCGGAGCTGTCCGTCGATGGCGATGGAAATGGTGCCCGTCTCTTCGGAAACCACGATGACCACGGCGTCGCTGTTCTCGCTCATGCCGATGGCGGCTCGGTGACGGGTGCCCAGATCCTTGATGATGTCGCCGTTGGTGGACAGGGGCAGAAAACATCCCGCCGCCCAGATTCGGTCGTCGCGGATAACCATGGCGCCGTCATGGAGGGGCGCTTTGTTGAAGAAAATGTTGCGGATGAGAAAAGCGGTGGGATTGGCGTTGACCACCGTGCCGCTGGCGATGATATCGCCCAGCTTGGTGGAACGCTCGATAACAATCAGCGCGCCGGTCTTGTCCATGGACATATCGCAGACCGCCTCTGTGATTTCGGCGATCATGGTCGCCGTGTGCGTGACATCGCTGGATTTGGACTCGCCAATGGAACGCAGGCTCTTCAGCGGCTCGGCGCCCACCTGCTCAAGGGCGGTGCGCAGCTCGGGCTGAAAGAGGATGATGAAAGCGATGACGCCCACCTGGAAGATATTCTGCAAAATGAACCGCAGGGCGTGCATCTCCAGCAGGTCGCTGAAAAACAGAATCGCCAGCATGAAAAGCACACCTGCCGCCAGCTTGCCTGCCCGGCGTTCGCGGATGAATTTGTATATATAATAGAATAGGAAGGAGACGATGGCAATATCGATAATGTCAATGAATGAGATATTGCTGATGATATTCCACGCGCCTTCCAGCGCCTGCCAAAAAAGCTCCATAAACCGGTGCGTCCTCCTCGGATATAATACTCTATAATATATTCTATCACAAATCCCGAGAAATTTCAAATGTTTCGGGAAATTTTAACGAAATAAAATACAGGGAATTTATCCTGTAAATTATGTACAATACGACGATAAAAAATTCTCAAGAAATTTCAAAATTTGTTCTTACATTTCAGTTGATTGTATGTTATAATATTATGTGGATGATTTTTATCACCCGTAAAGGAGTTCTTATGCTCAAAACGTTGAAAAATTTGCAGAATCTTACTGTCATAACCGGCCATTTCGGCTCGGGTAAGACCAATTTCGCCGTCAATCTGGCGAAAGCCGCCCGACAGGACGGTCGCGACGTAACCCTCATCGACATGGATATCGTCAATCCCTACTTCCGCGCCGCCGACAACCGCGCCGAGCTGGAAGCCCTGGGCGTGCGCTGCATCCTTCCCGATTTCGCCAACACCAGCGTGGACATCCCCTCGCTCCCCCCGGAAATCTTCTCCGCCTTCGAAGCCTACGAAACGGAAACCGACCGCCTGACCATCTTTGACGTGGGCGGCGACAACGGCGCGGTGGCGCTGGGCATGTACAACCGCTTTTTTGCGCAGTATCCCTACGACCTGCTCTATGTCATCAACCGCTACCGTCCCCTCACCGAGGAGCCTGCCGACTGCGCCGCGCTGCTGGGCGAGATTGAATATTACTCCCGCCTGAAGACCACCGGCATCGTCAACTGCTCCAATCTGGGCGCCGAAACCACGGCGGAGGATGTATCGTCCACCATCGGCTGGGCAAAGGATGTGGCGGAACGCTGTTCCCTTCCCCTTCTCTGCACCGCCGCGCTGCGTGAGCTTGCCGGAGAGCTGGAGACGGTGCCCGACCTGTTCCCCATCGAAAACGCAACAAAATTCCCCTTTTAATCCCGCCCACAACGTGCAAACGTTTGAGAATAAATCTAACGGAGGAAAACCATGAACAAAGTAACCTTTACCGAAGATCTTTGCAAGGGCTGCGGACTCTGCGTGAACGTATGTCCGAAGAAGATCATTGCCCTCGATCACGCAAAGCTCAACAAAAAGGGCTATCACCCCGCCGGGGTGACCGATCAGTCCAAGTGCATCGCCTGCGCCATGTGCGCCACCATGTGCCCCGACGTGGTCATCAAGGTCGAGAAAGAATAACTGGAGGATTATAGAATGTCTAAGAAAGTCTTAATGAAGGGCAACGAAGCCATTGCCGAGGCTGCCATCAAGTCGGGCTGCCTGCACTTCTTCGGCTACCCCATCACCCCTCAGACCGAAATTTCCGAATACATGGCAAAGCGTATGCCCAAGGTCGGCGGTCTCTGCTTACAGGCCGAGAGTGAAATCTCCGCCATCAATATGATTATGGGCGCGGCAGCATCCGGCTCCCGCTGTCTGACCTCGTCCTCGTCCCCCGGAATCTCCCTGAAGAGCGAGGGCATTTCCTACATCGTCGGCTGCGACCTTCCCTGCGTCATCGTCAACGTACAGCGCGGCGGCCCCGGTCTTGGAAGCATCCAGCCCTCCCAGCAGGACTACTATCAGGCCACCAAGGCCAACGGTCACGGCGACGAGCACGTCATCGTTCTCGCCCCCAACTCCGTGCAGGAAATGGCTCAGCTGACCAGCGAAGCCTTCGATCTGGCCGATATCTATCGTATGCCCGCCATGATCCTTGCCGACGGTTCGCTGGGTCAGATGATGGAGCCGGTGGACTTTGAGCTTGGCTCCAAGCGCGAAATCCCCGAGAAAACCTGGGCGACCAACGGTACATACGGCAAGCGCAAGAAGAATATCATCAACTCCCTCTACATGGATCCCAACGAGCTGGAAAAATCCGTCCTCGCCCGCTTTGAGCGCTACGCCGAGGTGACGGACAAGGAAGTCAAGTACGAGGAATACAAGTGCGACGACGCGGACATCGTAATTGTCGCTTACGGCATCACCTCCCGCATCGCCAAGACCGCCATCTCCGCCGCCCGCGCCAAGGGCATTAAGGTCGGTCTGCTCCGTCCCATCACCCTTTGGCCCTATCCGAAGAAGCCGCTGCGCGCGCTGGCTGACACCGCAAAGCACTTTCTCGTGGTCGAGATGAACATGGGTCAGATGGTTGACGACGTGAAGGTCGCCACCGAGTGTAAGAAGCCTGTGTCCTTCTTCGGACGCACCGGCGGCGTTATCCCCGCGCCCGCCGAGATTCTTGCGGAAATTGAAAAGATTGCAGGAGGACTTAACTAATGGTAGTATTCGATAGACCGAAATCCCTCTCGCCCGTGCCCTTCCATTACTGCCCGGGCTGTACACACGGCATCGTGCATCGTCTGGTCGCCGAAGCGCTGGACGAGCTGGATATCTGCGGCAAGACCGTGGGCATCGCCCCCGTCGGCTGCTCCGTATTCGCATACAATTACTGGGAGTGCGATATGATCGAAGCCGCACACGGACGCGCTCCGGCGGTTGCCACCGGCGTCAAGCGCACCCATCCCGACAATATCGTCTTCACCTATCAGGGCGACGGCGACCTTGCCGCCATCGGTACGGCTGAAACCGTTCACGTGGGCGCACGCGGCGAGAACATCACCATCATCTTCATCAACAACTGTATCTACGGTATGACCGGCGGTCAGATGGCTCCCACCACCCTGCCCGGTCAGGTGACTACCACCTCCCCTTATGGACGCGACCGCCGCATTCAGGGTTCGCCCGTTCATGTCTGCGAGATGCTGTCCACGCTGGATGGCGTTGCCTACGCCGAGCGCGTGGCCGTCAACACCGTGCCCAACATTAAGAAGGCGAAGGCTGCCATTAAAAAGGCATTCCAGAACCAGATCGACAAGAAGGGTCTGTCCATTGTCGAAGTTCTGTCCACCTGCCCGACCAACTGGGGTATGTCTCCCGAAGCGGCGCTGGAGTGGGTCAAGACCGACATGATCCCCTTCTATCCGCTGGGCGTCTACAAGGACACCGACGTGAAGCTGCTGAATCCCACTTCCACGAAGGAGGACAAATAAGATGACAACAAACATCCTTTTAGCAGGCTTCGGCGGACAGGGCATTCTGTTCGCGGGCAAGCAGCTGGCAAAGACCGCCATGTACTCCGATCTTCAGGTTTCGTGGCTGCCCTCCTACGGTCCCGAAATGCGCGGCGGCGCCGCAAACTGCTCGGTCATCATCTCCGATGAGGAAATCGGTTCGCCGCTGGTTGTGACCCCCGATCTGCTCATCGCCATGAACCTGCCCTCCTACGACAAGTTCGCCCCCAACGTGGTTCCGGGCGGAACGATCATCTACGATTCCACGCTGGTCTCCACCGACCGCGTTCGCGATGACGTGAAAGCCTGCCCCATCCCCGCCACCGGCATCGCTTCCGAAAACGGGCTGGACGGCATGGCAAACGTGATCATTCTGGGCTATCTGCTCAAGATCACCGGTCTGTTCGAGTACGACAAGTTCCTCGAGTACATGATCGCCAGCATTCCCCCCACAAAAGCAGCACTCATCGAAAAGAATACCAAGGCACTGTCCCTCGGTTACAATTTCGCGTAAATCATCTCAAGGGGCTGTTGCACTAAGGTGCAACAGCCCCAATAAAATACATCTTGTCGCCTGAAAGGCGACATTCGCCCATCGGGGGCTCCATTTTTGTGTGCTATGCACACAAAAACCGATGTATTTGGGCGCATACGCGCCTGGAGCTGTCACAAGTTTTCAACTTGCAACAGCTCCTTATTTGTATTATGAAGGAGTCTCAACATGAAAATCAACCTTTTAGAAAACGAGGTCTGGTACGGTCTGGCGGTGGAGGACGGCGATAAAATGCCGCTGGACGCTTCCAAAAGCTATTCCCGCAATCTCCAGCCCGTGAATACCAACAACCAATATTCGCCCCTGCTGCTCTCCAGCAAGGGACGCTACATCTGGGGCGACGACGGCTTCAATCTGACGCTGGCGGACGGCGTTCTGACCGTGGAATCCAGCCTCGCCGAGGTGAAGCTGTACGAGGGTTATGAGAACCTGCGGGGCGCGTTCCGTACTGCGGCGAAGGCGCACTTCCCGGCGGACGGCAAGCTGCCGCCGGAGGAATTCTTCTCCAAGCCCCAGTATAACACCTGGATTGAGCTGCTCTACGAACAGAATCAACACGACATCACCGAATACTGCCGCCACATCGTTGAGCACAATATGCCCAAGGGCGTCATCATGATTGACGATATGTGGTGCGATTATTACGGCTATTGGGACTTCAACCGCCGGAAGTTCCCCGACCCCAAGGGAATGATGGATCTGCTCCACCAGTGGGGCTTTAAGGTGATGGTCTGGATCTGCCCCTTCATCTCCCCCGACTCGAAGGAATTCCGGCTGCTCCGCGACCGGGGCGGACTGGTTCGCACCCAGGACGGCAAGGTGCGCATGGTGGAATGGTGGGACGGCATCTCGGCGGTGCTTGATCTGTCCAACCCCGTCGATCAGCAGTGGTTCCGGGAGCAGTGCGACTTTCTGACCGAAACCTACGGCGTGGACGGCTTCAAATTCGACGCAGGCGACGCCTATTTCTACCGCATGGACGACAAAACCTTCGGCAATGTGACGCCAAACCAGCAGTGCGAGCTGTGGGCACAGGTCGGTCTGAACTACCCCTACAACGAATACCGCGCCTGCTGTAAGAACGCTGGACGTCCGCTGGTGCAGCGGCTTCAGGACAAGGGTCACCGCTGGACGGGAACGGGCGTGAATCAGCTTCTGCCCCATATGCTGGCGCAGGGCATCCTCGGTTATGCCTTCGGCTGCCCGGATATGGTGGGCGGCGGACAGTTCGCCGACTTCCTGCCCGGCGCGGTGAATTTCGAGCAGGAGCTGTTCGTGCGTTACTGCGCGGCGGCGGCGCTGATGCCGATGATTCAGTTCTCGGCGGCGCCGTGGCGGGTGCTGGATGACGAGCATTACGCGATGATTCTGAAGCTGATGGAAGTCCGCGAACGCTTCCTGCCGGAGATTCTGCGGCTGGTGCGGGAAGCCGCCTTCACCGGTGAGCCGGCGGTGCGCTACATGGAATACGTATTCCCCGGACAGGGACTGGAACGGGTCACTGACCAGTTCATGCTGGGCGACGATATCCTCGTCGCGCCGGTGCTGACGAAGGGCGCGCGCTCCCGGAGCGTGATTCTCCCCGCCGGACGCTGGAAGCGGGACGTGGGCGGCGAGCTGTTGGAAGGCGGGCGCACCGTCACGGTGGACGCTGCGCTGGACGAGCTGCCGGTATTCGTTCGGGCGTAAGAAAGGATAATGGGCTGTTGTACTAAGGTGCAGCAACTCCTTTATTAGACCTGTTCATAAAATTGTTACAATTTTATCTCTTGACTGTTCCCCGGTAGGATAGCTTATAATGAAACCAGTGAAAGTGAGGTATCAACCGAATGCGCATACAGGAAATTGAGCGGCTCACCGGACTGACCCGCAAAACCATCCGTTATTGGGAAGCCCGGGGACTTGTCCGCGTGGAGCGCTCGGACAACTCTTACCGGGCGTACGATGAGGAGGCTCTGCGCCAGCTCCGGCTGATTGCGGCGCTGCGGCAGGCGGGCATCTCTGTGACCGCCATCCAGCTCTGGCAGGACGGCGTCATCTCCTCCGCCGAGCTGCTGACCGGGCGGCTGGATGAGCTGAAAACCGCCGACAGCGTTACGGCCGGGCAGCGTGAGCTTTGCGGCAGACTGCTGAATCACGTCGGGCAGGGCATCGACCTGCGGGAGGGACTGCCCGATACATCCATCCAGCCCCAGCAGGACGAGGGCGCAGATTTCGACTCCGAAGCGCCGCTCTGCGTGGGCATCGACATCGGCACCACCACCATCAGCGCGGCGATTCTCGACCTGGCGAACCGTCGGCAGCTCACCTCCTGCACCCTGCAGAGCGGGGCGGACATCCCGGTCGCAGAGCCGTGGCGGCATGAGCAGGACGCCGGGCGTATCTTCGGGCGGGTGAAGTCCCTGCTCGACTCCCTCCTTGACCGCTGCCCGAACATCCGCGCCGTGGGGCTGTCCTGTCAGATGCACGGCATCGTCTGCGTGGATGGGGACGGACGGCTGCTGTCCCCGCTGTACACCTGGCAGGACGGTCGGGCGGGGCTTCAGGAGAACGGCAGGAGCGCCGTCGGAGAGCTGCGCCCCCTCACCGAAGCCAGCGTATCGGCAGGCTACGGACTCGCCACCTGTCTGTACAACAAGGAGCACGGCCTGCTGCCCGCAGGTACGGCGAAAATCTGCACCATCGGCGATTATGTGGGCATGGCGCTGACCGGGCGGACGTCGCCGCTGACCCATGTCTCCAACGCCGCTCCCTGGGCTGCTGGGACATGGCGTGCGGACGCTTCTCCCCCGGACTGGCGCAGGCCGGGCTGGAGGGTCTGCTGCCCGGCGTCACCGACGGCGCGGTGCTGCTGGGCAGCTATCGGGGCGTACCGACGGCGGCAGCCATCGGCGACAACCAGGCCAGCTTTCTCGGCTCGGTGAAGGAGTCGGACTGCTCGGCGCTGGCCAACTTCGGCACGGGCAGCCAGATTTCCATGGTAGGCAGGCTGCCTGGCGGGGCGGACGGCGACATCGAGCAGCGTCCCTATCTGAACGGCAGCTTTCTGGTCAGCGGCTCCGCCCTATGCGGCGGACGGGCATATGCCCTGCTGGAGCGGTTCTTCGCCGCTTACGCCGGACGACTGGGCGTGGACGAGCCCCAGTATACGCTGCTGAACCGTCTGGCCGCCGAGGGCGTCGACCGCCCGCTGGATGTGCGCGCCACCTTCTGCGGACGGCGCTCCGACCCGCTTCTGCGCGGCGAGATACGCGGCATCGGCGAGGACAATTTCACGCCGGAGGGACTGGCGGCGGGGGTGCTTTACGGCATGGCAGAGGAGCTTCACGCCATGTTCGCAGCCATGACGCCGCAGAGGCCGGTCACCACGCTGGCGGCGTCGGGCAACGCCGTCCGGCTGAATCCGGCGCTGCGGCAGGTGCTGGCGCGGGTCTTCGGCATGGCGGTGAAGATTCCCGTCCATACCGAGGAAGCCGCTCACGGTGCGGCGATGTACGCTTCGCTGGCGGCGGGACTGGTGCGCCAGGACGAGCTGGGCGATTTCATCACATATCTGGAGGAATGACTATGGCCTGGGAATGGATTTGCAAAACAATACAGAATATCAGCGGCGAGGGCTTCTCGCTGACCGTTGACAGCGGAAGCGCTTCCCTCTCCCTCTGGTACGAGGGACATGACGCGCCGCTGACGCTGACGGCGGAGGGGACGGAATCCCTGCGTCTTACGGTGCTTGCCCATCGGCTGGAGCTGTGGAGCGGCGGCGTACTGGCAGACGAGGAATGACCCTGCGGCGAGCCCCGCTTTGACCGGGCGTCGCTGGCCCCATGGGGCGAGATTCGGGATGTGAGCGCCGAAGCGCCGGAGCAGCCGGTCATATGCGGCCACATCGACAACGCCGAGGGCTGGCGTCCAAATGGAACAACGATTTACGTGGGAGATTGTATGCCTTTTACAGATGATACATCTGTAAAAGGCATTGGAGTTGCTGACGCAACTCCTGCCCGGGATGAACGCTACCATGTGCTCTGGCTGAAGGACCGCCATCACCACCGAAGCAAATGGGGGCTCGGCGCGCATCAGTGGGAGCATATCTCCACCGCCGATCTGGTGCACTGGGACATCCATCCCATGGCCGTTCCGATCACCAGGCCGGAGGAAGGCTCGATCTGCACCGGATCGTGGATGCGGGTGGGGGATACCCATTATCTCTACTATACCGTCCGGATGGCGGACGGCTCCCCCGCGCCCATCCGCCGCTCGGTATCCCGGGACGGCTTCCACTTCACGAAGGACGAGGATTTCGGATTCACGCTGAGCGGGCGCTACCACCGTCCGTCGGCGCGGGATCCCAAGCTGGTGCGGGCAGAGGACGGCTGGCATATGTTCGTCACCACCAGCGACCTGACGCTGGGACGGGGTGCGCTGGCGCATCTGCGCTCCACGGACGGCGAGCACTGGGAGGAGCTGGACAGCATCTACGTCTCCCCCGACGACAATCAGCCCGAATGCCCCGACTATTTTGCCTTCGGCGGGCGGTATTATCTGGTATTCAGCCATCACGGCCGGGCGCACTACCGCTATTCGGACAAGCCCTTCTCGGACTGGCAGACTCCCGCCGACCCCATCATCCCCTGCGGCTCGGTGCCCAAGGCGGCAATCTGGCGGGGACGGCTGATCTTCACCGGATTCTCCAGCATGGGCGGCTACGCGGGGACGATGACCTTCCTCGAAGCGCACGCCGGTGAATCGGGCGAGCTGACCTTCGCCCCGGTTCCGGAGATGGCAAGATAACAAGGGGATGCTGTACCTTAGTGCAGCATCCCCTTGTTTTTTATATCTCGCAGCCCCAGCTTGCGCTCTCCAGCCCGTCCGCCTTCGCGTACAGGCGGAAGCTGCCCTCGGTCAGCTTTACGCAGACGGCGATGATGCCCGCCCGCATTCTTCGATCCAGCGAGGGAACCGGCGTGTGATCGCATACATCCGACCCGGTGCCGACGATTCTGCCCGCCCTGTTCGTGTCAAAGCGCACGAAGGGCGATGCGTCCGGCACGCGGCGTCCCTCGGCGTCGAGGGCGTAGCAGTTGAAGACAGCGGTGTCGTTTTTCGTCAGCGGATGATTGTTTTGAAGCTCCAGCTCCAGCTTCACCGGGAGACCGGTGGTCACGTTGATTTCCTCGGCGGCCTTCACGCCGCTGCGATAGCCATAGCACTCGATCCTGCCCGGCTGATAAACCGCGTCGAACTCCGCGTGACCGTACTTCTCCACGGGCTTCTTTCCCAGATTCACACCGTTCACAATCAGCTCCACCTCGTCGCAGTTGGTGTAAACCCAAATCGGAATCGTCTCGCCTTCCCGTCCGGAAAGGTTCCAGTTCGGCGTCATATGTACCAGCGGCTCATCCGTCCAGTGTGCCTTATTCTCGTAAAAGGCGTCCTTCTTCTGCAAAAACAGATCCAGCGCGCCCGACTGGGAACAGAGCCGCGGCCAAACCGTCTCGCCCCGATGCTCGATGCCTGCCCATTGGTAGCCGCCGCCAAGCCATTCCCGTTCCATCAGGAACTTCCACGTCACCTCCCGGGACATGAACCAGCCGGTGCGGTTGTCGTAGCAGTGCAGATAACCCCGCTCGGGATTGTCGTCCAGGAACCATCCCCGGGTCGTGCCAACCGCGCAGCACTCCGACGCGAAAATCATTTTGTCCGGATATTTCTCGTGGAGGATATCGTAGTCCCGCAGGTTGTAGTTGATGCCGATGATGTCCACCTCGTCCATAACCGGCGCGTCGGCGGGATTGTTGGACACGGCGGTGGTGATGGCGCGGCTGGGGTCAAGGCGGCGGGCCTTTTCCCGCATGGTGGAGAAAATCCGCCTGCCCACGGGATGATTGTGCAGCGGTTCTTCGTTGCCCAGCGACCACATAATCACGCAGGGATGGTTGCGGTTGGCGCGAATCATCATCTCCATCTGCTCCAGCCCCTCCTTCGTGGACTCGAACCAGCGGGTTTCCGCCATAACAAGGAAGCCCAGCTCGTCGCAGCAGTTGAAGGTGGTTTCGCTGTGGGGATAATGCGCCATCCGGTAGCCGTTGGCGCCCATCTCCCGCAGCCGCTCCAGACGAAGCCGCTTCACCGAATCGGAAGCCGCCTTTCCCTGCAAGCCGTAATCCTCATGGCAGCAGACGCCCTTGATTTTGGTGGGCCTGCCGTTGAGGAAGAAGCCGTGGTTCGGGTCGAATTTCAGCGTGCGGAAGCCGAAGGTTGTGCTGTAAGCATCGATCTCCGCTTCGCCGTCGAATACGCGCACCACGCAGCGGTAAAGGTTGGGATGCTCGCAGTCCCACAGCTTCGGGTCGGCGAGGGCAGTCTCCATGGACAGCTCCGCCTTATCCTTGGACGCGACGGTGATCTCGCCGGACGTCTGCGCGGCGATCGTTTCCCCGTCGAAAATTTCCGCCGTCACGGATACGGTGCGCTCCTCCACGGTATCGTTGCGGACGGTCACGTCCACCGGAATCCGCCAGTCTCCCTCCCGCTTCTCGGGATGAACGAACACGCCCCACTGATCCACCGACACCATGTCGGTTTTGATCATCCAAACGTGGCGGTAAATTCCGCCGCCGCTGTACCACCAGCCCTCATGCTTATCGGTGGTGTTCACGTAAACCGCCAGCAGATTGTCCTCGCCGAAGCGGATGTAGTCGGTGATATCCACCTCAAAGGAGGTGTAGCCGCAAAAATTGTGCGCCATCAGACAGCCGTTGAAGTAAACCGTCGCGTGGGTCGCCACCGCTTCAAAAAGGATGGTAATCCGCTTGCTTTTGTCCACCTCGTCGAACTTCATCGACTTGCGGTACCATGCGTTGTCGTACTTGAAAAAGCCCAGCGTTTCGTTGTTTTCCGGCTTCGGTTCCTGGGAGATGATGAAGTCGTGGGGCAGGTCTACCGTCACCCAGTCCTCATACATCCGTTCCCGGTTTCGTCCGTAATTGCGGGACGCATAGCCCCGCAGAAAGCGCTCGGTCTTGGCTTCTATGTACATCGGCTCCTTCTGCGGCGGCTCGGGCAGATGCTGGTCGCCCAGATGGAAGCTCCATCCTGAATCGAAGTTTATTTTCTCTCTCATCGTGCAATTCCCCTTTCAAACAAAGAAAGTATGAAATATATTTTCACACAGTATCATATCATATCTCCCTGTGTTTGTCAATAGATTTTCAAAAATTCAATAAAAAAGGAGTACGGGCAGACCCCGTACTCCCCCGCGTCAATCAGCGGTTCAGACGCACTTGCCGCCCTCGCAGCCGGCCTTTACCTTGAAGGACTCACAGTCAACGCACTGGCTGACGGTGGGGTTCGCTTCATGGGTGGCGATGCGCACCTGATTCAGCGCGCAGTAGTCTTCGGAACCACAGTGATGCTCGCACTGCTTAACGGTACATTCGATGGAGGTGTTCGGAGTCTTGTTATCCATTTTTCCAATCCAACTTTCGTTTCGTTATTGACGCCGCTTTTCCGGCGACGAACTTAGTATGGACAGCGCGGACAGCTTTCATACAACCAAAATTTTACAAGTCCATAAGCCACCGCTCCCGCATCAGCAAAGCGCCGCCATAGAACGCCCCCGGACAGCCGCTTTCCGCTTCCACCCGCAGAACCGGCGGCTCCAGCCGTTCAGCCAGCCGCCCCGGCAGATCGGTCAGCCCCGCGTACAGCGAATCCGCGCACTGCAAATGAATCGCCTCCGGGTCAAGGACGCGGCAGACGGCTTCCAAAATGTGCAGCAGATTCAGATCCAGCGGCTTCGACGGGTCGCACAGAGCGCCCACGTCGCCCGCCCGCCCGAACGTTCCCCGCACCGGCTGACCGTCCCGCATCACCACGCCCCGGACATCCCCGCCCACGATCAGGCAGAAAACCAGCCCCGCGTCGAATTGATACGCATTGGCGGCGGCACAGGCGACCTCCGGCGTCACCAGCAAATCGGGGCGGATGCCATATTCGGCGGGCGAAAAATCAGCGGGCGCGACGCAGACCGTCCCCCGCAGCTCGCCGTCGTAGGCGGACGCCGCGTCCACAAATGCGGTCGGGGCAAGCATATCCGCGGCGATGTCCTCCGGCAGCACGCAGCGATGGCGTTGGCGCAGCGTCACATCCCAAACCTCCGCCGACGTCGTATCGGGGCGGATTACCAGCATTCCGCAGGACGGATTCGGGCAGCAGACGCTGGAACGCCGCCCGGCAGTTCCCTGCCCGGCTTCCTTCGTCTGCGCGATCAGCCCGCCCGCCTCCAGCGCGTCCACCATCTTCCCCACGGTCATCAGGCTGTAGCCCGTTTCCCCCGCGATCTGCGCCCGGCTCACCGTACCGCCCCGGGCGATCACCTCATACACCGCCCGTAGGCTCTCCCGGCGGATGCTTCGCTGATTAATCCGATCCATTCGTCTCACCTCGACAGAAAATTCTCTTTTCTTCATTTTACTATAAAGCGTGGCAAATGTCAAGCCTTAATTTTCTCCGTTTTGACCGCCAAATACGGAAAATTGCATGATTTGTTTACAATTAGTCAACACTCAATATTCATTTAGATGGTACAATATTGTTATTCAGACAGCAGAAAGGATAATTTTATCATGACAGAAAACAATCGCCGGGCGCGAATCCTTGCGACGGGTTCGTATGTACCGGAATTTGCGCTTACGAATGAAGCGCTCTGCCGCATGGTGGATACCAGCGACGAGTGGATCCGGGAGCGCACCGGCATCCGTGAGCGCCGGATTAATCCGAATTTATCCAACCGGGAGATGGCGTCCACCGCCGCCAAGCGTGCGCTGGAAATGTCCGGGCTTTCCCCTCTCGACCTGGATATGATCATCTGCTCCACCATTACCAATGACAATTACACCCCCTCGCTTGCCTGCTATGTGCAGGGCGATCTGGGCGCTTCCAACGCCTTCGCCTTCGACATCAACGCAGGATGCTCGGGCTTCGTTTACGCAATGGAAAACGCCTCGGCTTTCATCAGCTCAAGCCGCCCCAACGCAAAGGCGGTGAACCACGTGCTTATCGTCTGCTCGGAGAACCTCTCCCGCATCACCGATTACACCGACCGTTCGTCCTGCGTGCTTTTCGGCGACGGCGCGGGCGCGGTGATTGTGGGCGCGGATGAGGTCGGCGTGCTGGCATCCTATATGCGCGCCGACGGCAAGGGAGCGAACAGCATCGTCGCCCCCGCGCTGACCGCCGCCACCGTCACGGAGGACGGCCGGGTGGAAACCGCGCCGCCTGTGGAAAAACCCGGACTGGTGATGAACGGCCGCGAAGTTTACCGCTTCGCCGTCCGTGCGGTTCCCGAAGCCTTCGAGGCGGGACTGAAGCTGGCGGGTCTGACCGCCGATCAGCTGGATTACGCCATCCTGCATCAGGCTAACCTGCGCATCATCAACGCCGTTATCGATCGGCTGGGGCTGGATCCCGCGAAGGTTCCCTTCACCATCGACCGTTACGGCAACACCTCCAGCGCCTGCATTCCGGTGCTGCTGGACGAGATGAACCGCTCGGGCAAGCTGAAACGCGGCGACAAGCTGGCAATTGCCGGCTTCGGCTCGGGACTGACCTACGGTGTAATTGTTACCGAATGGTAAGAAAGAGAGAAAAAGAATGTCAAAAAGAACAGTTATTGTAACCGGCGCGGCTCGCGGAATCGGCGCGGCAATCGCGTATAAGTTCGCCGCCCTCGGTTATAACGTGGCCATCAACTACCGCACCGAGAACGACGCCATCCACGCTCTGCTGGAGAAATGCCAGTCCGCCGGAGACGGCGAATGCGCTCTGTTCCGGGCGGACGTTTCCAAAGCCGACGAGTGCAAGGCGATGGTGGACGCGGTCGTCGAAAAATTCGGCGGCGTCTGGGCGCTGATCAACAACGCGGGCATTACCCGTGACGGGCTTCTCATGCGCATGAGCGAGGAGCAGTTCGACAGCGTGATCGACGGCAACCTGAAGTCGGTCTTTCACATGACAAAGGCCGTGACGCCGATCATGATGAAAGCCCGCGAAGGACGGATCATCAGCCTGTCGTCGGTGGTGGGCATCAACGGCAACGCGGGGCAGACCAATTACGCCGCGTCCAAAGCCGCCATCATCGGCTTCACCAAATCGCTGGCCAAGGAGCTGGGCAGCCGCGGCATCACCGCCAACTGCATCGCCCCCGGCTACATCGAGACCGATATGACCGCCGCCCTCTCCGAAGCCGCGCGCAAAGCCATGACCGACGTCATCGCCCTCCGCCGCGCAGGAACGCCCCAGGACATCGCCAACGCCGCCGCCTTCCTTGCAAGCGAGGACGCCTCGTATATATCGGGGCAAGTCCTGACCGTCGATGGCTGCATGAGTATGTAAACTCACGCGCATCCCGTTCTGCACAAACATCACGTAAAATCATGTAAAATTTATTGAGGTAATCAAATGAGAGTAGTAATTACAGGCATGGGCGCCATTACGCCTGCCGGTACGACCCCCGAAGCCCTTTTCGAACGCGTCCTGTCGGGCGTGGAAACCGCGGCGGAAATCACCGCCTTTGATACATCCGCCTATAAATGCCACTTCGCCTGCGAAGTGAAGGATTTCGATCCCACCGCCTACGGCATCGACGCCAAGGCAGCCCGCCGTATGGACCGCTTCTGCCAGTTCGCCATGGCTTCCGTCAGCGGCGCATGGGAGACAAGCGGTCTTGACCGTGACTCCCTCGATCTGACCCGCTGCGGCGTTATCTTTGGCAGCGGCATCGGCGGCCTGATCACGCTGGAGGAGGAGCACACCAAGCTGATGGAAAAAGGCCCCGGACGGGTTTCGCCGGTCTTCATCCCCATGATGATTTCCAACATCGCCTGCGGACAGATCGCCATGAAGTACGGCTTCAAAGGCACCTGCTACGCCACCGTCACCGCCTGCGCATCCAGCGCCACCGCCATCGGCGAGGCGTTCCACTGGATTAAGGACGGCTACGGCGACGTGGCAATCTGCGGCGGCTCGGAAGCCACCATCACCCCCACGGCGCTGGCAGGCTTCGCCAACATGACCGCCCTGACCCACGGAACCACTCCCGATACCTGTTCCCTGCCCTTCGATAAACGCCGCAGCGGCTTTACCATGGGCGAAGGCGGCGCGGCGCTGATTCTTGAAAGCTATGAGCACGCAAAGGCTCGCGGCGCGAAAATTTACGGCGAGATCTGCGGTTACGGCACCACCAGCGACGCCTACCACATCACCGCCCCCGATCCCGAAGCGTCGGGCGCAACCCTTGCCATGACTGCCGCCATCCGCGAAGGCGGCATCACCCCCGATCAGGTGGACTACATCAACGCCCACGGCACAGGCACCGCTGCCAACGATTCCTCCGAAACCCTCGCCGTCAAGAAAACCTTCGGTGATGCGGCTTACAAGGTATCGATTTCCTCCACCAAGTGCGTCACCGGTCATATGCTGGGCGCCGCAGGCGCCACCGAGGCGATTATCACCGCCATGGCACTGGAGCGCAGCATCGTTCCCCCCACCGCCAACCTGCGCGAGCCTGACCCCGCCCTCGATCTGGACTACACCCCCCTCGTGCCGAAGGAACGCGCCATGACTTATGCGCTGTCCAACTCCCTCGGCTTCGGCGGCACCAACGTTTCGCTGCTGATCAAGAAATTCGCTGACTGACGAAAGGAATCATCCCATGGAATTTTTCAATAATCTTTCCGAGCTGGAGGGCTTTATCGGTCGCATGATCGATAAGCTGGATGCCAGCCGCACCGATACCGTGGAGCTGGCGGTAGGCGAGGTTTCCCTCCGCCTGTCCAAGGGCGCGCTCCATCGCCCTCCGCATGGCGAAGGTCACTGCCCGCCGCCCGTGCCGCAGCATACGCCCGCTGCACCGGTTGCACCCGTTCCCGCAGCGCCTGCCGCTCCCTCGGCTGAGCCTGTTCCCGCCCCCGCTGTGCAGGAAGCGCCCGCAAATCTGCGTACCATCAACGCGCCGCTGCTTGGCGTAGCTTACGCCGCTCCCTCCCCCGACGCTGCTCCCTTCGTGAGCGTGGGTCAGATGGTGAAAAAAGGCGACATTATCTGCATCATCGAGGCCATGAAGGTCATGAACGAAATCGAAGCCGATCAGGACGGCGAAGTCGCCGAGATTCTTTTCACCAACGGCAAGATGGTGGAATTCGGTCAGCCGCTGATCGCGGTGAAGTGAGGACAGCATGGGACTGAACAAGGATCAAATCAAGGAAATCATTCCCCATCGCGAACCGTTCCTGCTCATCGACGAAGTGACCGAGCTGGAGGAAGGCAAGTCCGCCACGGCGAAATGGACGCTCACCGGCGACGAATATTTCTTCAAGGGACATTTTCCCGGCACTCCGGTTCTGCCCGGCGTGCTGATGCTGGAATCCATCGCCCAGTGCGGCGCGGTGGTCATTCTGGGAATGCCGGAAAACAAGGGCAAAATCGCCTATTTCGCCGGCGCGGACAACGTAAAGTGGAAGCGTAAGGTTACGCCCGGCGACACGCTGGAGCTGCACTGCGAGCTGGTGAAATGCCGCTTCGGCATGGCAATCGCCGCAGGAACCGCCACCGTGAACGGCGAGCTGGCCTGCTCCGCGGAAATCAAGTGTATGGTGCAGTGATGATCAGAAAAATTCTAATCGCCAATCGGGGCGAAATCGCGGTGCGCGTCATCCGCGCCTGCCGGGACATGGGCATCATCAGCGTGGCGGTTTGCTCGGAGGCTGACCGCCAGTCGCTGCACGCCCTCATCGCCGACGAATGCGTCTGCATCGGTCCTGCCTATTCCAGGGACAGCTATCTGAACATGGACGCCATCCTCACCGCCGCTCAGCTCTCTCACGCCGACGCCATCCATCCCGGCTACGGCTTCCTGTCCGAGAACGCGAAATTCGCCCGTCTCTGCGAGGAGAACGGCATCATCTTTATCGGTCCGTCCGCCCGCGCCATCGAGCTTGTGGGCGATAAGGCGCAGGCGCGCGCCACCGTTTCGGCGGTGGGTGTGCCGATTGTGCCCGGCTCGGACGGTTTGGTGACTTCGCTGGAGGACGCGAAGGTCATCTCGGAGAAGATCGGTTACCCGGTGATGATCAAGGCTGCCAACGGCGGCGGCGGCAAGGGCATCCGCATGGTGGAAAACGCGGACGATCTCGCCCGCGCCTTTGACGCGGCCAAATCCGAAGCCGCCGCCAATTTCGGCGACGACGGCGTTTACATCGAAAAGTATATCAAAAATCCCCACCACATCGAGTTCCAGATTCTGGCCGATCAGCAGGGGAACACCATTCACCTGATGGAGCGGGACTGCTCCATGCAGCGCCGCCATCAGAAGGTGCTGGAGGAAACTCCCTCCGCCTTCCTGACCCCCGATCTGCGGGAACGCATGGGTGCGGCGTCGGTAGCCGCCGCAAAGGCTGCGGGCTATCACGGCGCGGGAACCATCGAATATCTGGTGGACGAGGATCGGAATTTCTACTTCATGGAGATGAACGCCCGCATTCAGGTGGAGCATCCCGTCACCGAATGTCTGACCGGCGTCGATCTCGTCCGCGCGCAGATCGAAATCGCGGCGGGCGAGCCTTTGAAGCTGACGCAGGAGGACATCGTTCCCCGGGGGCACGTCATCGAGTGCCGCATCAACGCGGAAAATCCGGCGAAGAACTTCGCTCCCTGCCCCGGCGTGATCACCGGATTCAACATTCCGGGCGGACTGGGCGTGCGGGTTGACACCGCCGTCTATCAGGGCTACACGGTGCCGCCCTTCTACGATTCGATGATCGCCAAGGTCATCGTCAGCGGCTCCGACCGCGCCGAAGCCATCATGCGCATGAAGCGTGCGCTGGCCGAGTTTATTATCGCGGGCATCGGCTCCAATCTGGATTTCCAGCTGGCGCTGCTGAACCGTCCCGAGTTCATCGAGGGTATGTACACAAACGCCTTCCTCGACACTCACAAAATTCTCCCGGAATGAGGTGACTGACTCTGATCTCCGATCTTTTCAAAAAAGCGCAGTATATCACGATTCCCGACTCCCTTCGCCGCCTGACCGGTATGGAGCCGGAGCAGAATCCCGAGAACATCGAGCTGACCACCGTCTGCCCCAAGTGCAAAAAAACGGTGGCACAGAATGAATACAACAACAATCTGAAGGTCTGCCCCCACTGCGGCAGCTGTGCGCGCCTGACGGCGCGCGAGCGCATCGCAATGACCACCGACAGCTTCGAGGAGTTGTTCGGCGGAATCATCTCCGCCAACCCGCTGGAATTCGAAGGCTACAGCGAGAAGCTGGCAAGGCTTCGCGCCTCCACCGGTCTCAACGAAGCCGTCGTTACCGGACGCGCCGTCATCAAGGGGCAGCCCTGTATGCTGGCGGTCATGGATTCCAACTTCATGATGGCGTCCATGGGCAGCGCCGTGGGCGAGAAGCTCACCCGCCTATTTGAACAGGCGGTGGAGGAGCGCCTTCCCGTGGTGATTTTCACCGCGTCGGGCGGCGCGCGTATGCACGAGGGCACGCTGTCTCTGATGCAGATGGCGAAGGTCAGCGCGGCTGTGGGACTGCACAGCGACGCGGGACTGCTTTACATCACCGTCCTCTGCGACCCCACCACCGGCGGCGTGGAAGCCAGCTTCGCCATGCTGGGCGACGTGATTTTAGCCGAGCCTGGGGCGCTCATTGGCTTCGCCGGACGGCGGGTCATCGAGGGCACCATCGGCAAGAAGCTGCCCGACGATTTCCAGTCGGCGGAGTTCCAGCTCCAGCACGGCTTCGTGGATGCCATCGTGGCGCGAAAGGATTTGCCCGAAAAGCTGGCGCTGATTATGAGCCTGTCCGGTGGACAGCCCGCCGCGCAGGACACGACCGACGAAGCCGAATCCGAAGGAGGTGCCGCCAATGAGTGAGCAGCAGACCATCGACGCCCTGACAAGGTTCACCCTGTCCAGGCATAAGGACCGCCCCAACGTTCGCCAGTACGCGGAGAAAATCTTCACCGATATTTTTGAGCTGCACGGCGACCGTGCGTTCGGCGACGACGCGGCCATGTTCACCGCCATCGCACGGCTGGACGGCATTCCCGTGACGGTCATCGGTCAGATGAAGGGTCACAGCGTCAACGAAAATATCCGCGCCAACTTCGGCATGGCGCATCCCGAGGGCTACCGCAAGGCACTGCGTCAGATGAAGCAGGCGGAGAAATTCGGACGCCCCGTGATCACCTTCATCGACACCCCCGGCGCGGACTGCGGCGTGGGGGCTGAGGAGCGGGGTCAGGGCGAAGCCATCGCCGTGAACCTGCGTGAGATGATAGGATTGAAGGTTCCTACCGTGGCTGTCGTCATCGGCGAGGGCGGTTCCGGCGGAGCGCTGGGCATCGCCTGCGCAAACCGGATCATCATGCTGGAGAACGCCACCTACTCGGTAATTTCGCCGAGGGGCTGCGCGTCGATTCTGTGGAAGGATCCCTCGAGGGAGGCTGACGCAGCGAAGGCGCTGCGCATGACGGCGGCGGATCTTCTGGGCATGGGCATCGTGGACAGCGTGGTTGACGAGCCGGAAGGCGGCGCGCACACCAATCCCGACGCGACAGCCGTAGCGTTAAAAGTAAACATTTTGGAAAATTTGCGTCCACTACTTGAAAAATCTCCCGATATCATATATAATGAGAGGTATGAGAAGTTCAGAAAGATGGGTCAATACAACATCATCGAGTAAGGTCTCAAAATATTAACAAATCCGGCATTCTCACCCGGAAGAATCATATTTTATTGGAGGAATATACCCATGTTTGAGAAAATCAGAGAAATCATCGCTTCCCAGCTGCGTTCCGACGCGGAGGATATCACCGAGGACACCAACATTATGGATGATCTTGGCGCAGACTCCCTTGATGTGGTCGAAATGCTGATGGCCATCGAGGAGAACTTCGGTGTCACCGTTCCCGACGAGGAGATTCCGAACCTCAAGACCGTCCGCGACATCGTGGAGTACGTAGAAGCAAATATGTAATCCTTGCCGGGGGGCCGCAAAGGTCTCCCGGTTTTCTCTGGAGTATGACATGAACAACAAAAAGATATCTTTGTTTGCAAAGCTGGCTCTTTTTGCCGCCACGCTGATCTGGGGCAGCTCCTTCATCATCGTCAAGGATGTGACCGATTCCCTGCCCACCAATACTCTGCTGACCATCCGCTTTCTGTCGGCGTCGCTGATACTGGCGGTGATTTTCCGCGGAAGTCTGAAGAAGCTCGACCGGGGCTATCTGGTTCGGGGCGGGATCCTGGGCGTGCTGCTGTTCTTTGCGTATATGTTCCAGACCTTTGGCATCACCGACACCACGCCCGGCAAGAACGCCTTCCTGACGGCCGTATACTGCGTCATGGTGCCTTTTATGGCGTGGGGGCTGACGAAGAAGCGTCCCGACCGTTACAACATCGCGGCGGCGCTGCTCTGCATTGTGGGCATCGGGCTGGTGTCGCTGACCAACGACTTCACCATCCGCATGGGCGATCTGCTGACGCTGATCGGCGGCGTATTCTACGCGCTGCATATCATTGCCGTGTCGAAGTTTTCGGACGGGCGCGACCCGTTGCTGCTGACCATCATTCAGTTTGCGTCCAGCGGCGTCTGCGCGGCAGCTGCCATGCTGGTGTTGGGCGATTTCGGCAGGCTGGGGGGCATCGATATTACGGCGGCGCTGGTTTTGGGCGTGGCGTATCTGGCGGTAGGCTGCACAGCGGTGGCGCTGACCTTCCAGAACTTCGGGCAGAAGTACACCGATCCGTCCACTGCGTCGATCATTCTGTCGCTGGAATCGGTGTTTGGCGTGGCATTCTCCGTAGCGCTGGGGCGCGAAGGGATGACGCCCCGCATTTTCGTCGGCTTCGCGCTGATCTTTGTGGCGGTGATTGTATCCGAAACCAAGCTGGCGTTTCTGAGAAAGAAGAAGCTGAGATAAATAGAGCAGGCGCCATGCGAACGCGGGTCGCATGGCGTCTGTTTTTTGTGCTATCGTAAAATTACATTGGTCTGCAAGTGATATTCTGCGCTTTGCGCAGAGTGATATTTCCGCCTTTGGCGGAAGTGATATTGCGCTGGGGCGCAGTGATATCTCTGCCCGCCTTTGGCGGGCAGAGATAAAAAAATCCTGACGCTTTGCGTCAGGATTTTTTTGGTGGAGACAACTGGGATCGAACCAGTGACCTCTTGCATGTCAAGCAAGCACTCTAACCAGCTGAGCTATGCCTCCATCAGTTCGCGGAACTGATTTGGTCGGAATGACAGGATTTGAACCTGCGACATCCTGCTCCCAAAGCAGGCGCGCTACCAACTGCGCTACATCCCGTCGAAGCGGCTTGCGCATTTGACGTATATTATTATATCACAACAAAACGTGTTTGTCAATAGGTTTTTGAAAATTTTTGCAGATTTTTTTATGAGCTGCCATGCCCCGCACGGCAGCTCATATTTTATCCTAAAGCCGCGTCGCCAGCTCACTGCCCAGCCGCGACAGAATCTTCTTCTCCAGCCGCGAAATGTAGGACTGCGAAATCCCCAGCATATCCGCAACCTCCTTCTGGGTCAGCTCCCGCCCGCCGTTCAAACCGTACCGCAGCGTGATAATCAGCTGCTCCCGCTCGGATAAATGGGACAGCGCATCCCGAATCGTCTTCTTCTCCTCAATGACCTCCAGCCCGTGGGAAACATCCTCCTCGTCGCTTCCCAGAATGTCCGACAGCAGCAGCTCGTTGCCGTCCCAATCAACGCTCAGCGGCTCGTCGATGGACAGATCGTGCTTCCCCGCGCTCTTGCGGATGTACATCAGAATCTCGTTCTCGATACAGCGGGAAGCGTAGGTGGCCAGCTTAATGTTTTTGTCCGCGCGGAAGGTGTTGATCGCCTTGATCAGCCCGATGGTGCCGATGGAAATCAAATCCTCGATGCCCGTTCCCGTGTTTTCAAACTTCTTGGCGATGTATACCACCAGCCGAAGATTGTGCTCGATCAGCAGCCGGCGGGCGGCATCGGCGCAGGCGGCATCCTCGCTTTCCAACCGGGCGATGGTCTGTGCCTCCTCCTCACTTGACAGCGGCGGAGGAAGCGTCCCCGCGCCGTTGATGTAGTAGAGTTTCCCCGCCCCCGGTCTTGCGAACAGCCGCCCCAGAAAATTGGACACTCTCTCGATAAATCCGCCGCATATGGCCGCGGCGCCGTTCATTTTCATTGCGAACACCCTTTCATAAAATCAGTATTTCCGGCACGATTCCCTCGCACCCGCCGAAATCCTCCGCCTCCCGGTCAACGGCGATCACCGCGTCCACGGCGCGCCCGTCCAGCGTCACCCCGTCGGGCAGAAATCCGGTGAGCATCCGGCTTCCGGTAACGCCGGTGGCGGGAATCAGCCGAAGCCGTCTCGGCTCCGGTTCGCCGAACCGTCCCGGCGGAACGATAATCACCGGCTTTCCCGAAATCGGCTCGATGAGCAGATTGCCGCTGTCAACCAGACATCGCAGCGTCACGGTTTCCCCGCCCACGCTGATACAGACGGAAACCTCCCGAACGCTTTCCCGGCGGGCGCGGTTCCAGAGCAGACTGACCCCGCCGCTGATCAGCACGATCAGCGCAAAGGTCAGCGGCGACCCGGCATCGGCGGACGGCACTCCGCCCAGCCGTCCCAGCAGACTGTAAAGCGCGGTCATCGTTCCGCCCAGCGCCAAACTTACGCCGCCGAACAGCAGCGTGGTTTTGGCGATGACCGGCAGACTGCCGCCGTAGGCAATCGCCGCCATGGCGGGCGTGCAGGCTGCCCACGCGCAGGTCGATGTAATCCGCCCGCCCATGCTCGTCTCCGACAGAAAAACCGCCAGCAGCGAATAGAGCGCACCCAGTCCCGCCGCCAGCGACAGCCTTCCCGGGCGTATTTTCGAACGCAGTACCTTCCCGGACAGGAAAAGCGCCAGAAAATCCATGGAGAAATTCAGCGCCAGCAGCGAATCGGCGTAGATGACTGTGGTCAACCCCTCACCTCCTGCTACCATTATACACCTGTCCGACCGTAAAAATTGTCGCAATATTGTGTTGTGAAAAATTTTCCTGTCCCGCTCTGCATAATTAATCTGACAGACGGCAATACTTACTGTGAACCGATAAAGACTAAATAAAAGAGGTAATCATATGCTTGACAGAATCGCACTTATTTTAGCTATCATCGGCGGTCTGAACTGGGGTTCCATCGGCCTGTTCAAATTTGACATCGTGGCGTGGATCTGCGGCGGACAGGGTTCGCTGGTGGCACGCATCATCTACACTGTGGTGGGACTTGCCGCCGTATGGTGCATCTCCCTGCTCTTCCGCAACACGGACGAACGGGTAGAGGATTATTCCCGGGAATAGCAGAATGCCGCGCTTACGCGCGGCATTCTGCTTTTTTTATTCGATTGTATACGCCGTCACACGCACATCGCCGCATTTTTCCCGTCCGGGAAGCGGGCGGAACGCGATCGTCCTTGTCTCGCCGGGCAGCATGGAGAAGCAACTGTCCTCAAGCAGCGCCTCGCCTTCCAGTTCCACCGCGTGGACATAGCGTTCGGCGGTGATGGTCACGCTTCCCTCGCCCATGTTGACACGCAGCCCGTCGGGACAGGGTACGATGGGAAGCTTACCCTCCCGCCAGAAGGTGCGGTCGCGCTGACCGTCCGCCGTCTCCAGCGTCGCCACCAGCGTTTCGCCCTCGCCGAGCAGGTCGCGCGGTAGGCTGTGAACCACTGCCGAACCTTCGCCGGGCAGCGTCACCTGCACCGATTCCAGCTCCCGAACGCCCTTCGCGCCGACGATGGCAAGTTGGAGCGTGGAGGCGGGTCGATTCGCCGTATCGTTGCTCGCCCAAACCGAGAGCCTGCCGTCCAGATGATCGATGGAGATCACCGTATGCGCCGCCAGCCGTCGGAAGGTGTAGAAGCTGTCCTTGGGAACGCCGTAGTAGTCGATAATCGTCCAACCCGACGCCGCCGGCCAACAGTCCGCCAGCATCCAAAAAACGATGCCCGAGCAGAACCACATCTCCCGGCGCACCCGTTCCAGCGACACCCGCATCCACTCATGCTGGATGTATTTGCGCTTGAAGTAAGCGTCCTCGCCGTCGGTGTAATCGCCCAGAATCGCCTTTGCAAACATATCGGCATAGTCGAACAGCTCATGGCGGAGGGCGGGATTGGACTGGGTGTGATAGAGCCACATGGCGGTATCGCAGCCGGTGATGTCCCCGTCGGTCATCATTCGGCGCATGGAATCCCGGCAGACCGCGCCCATGGTCGGCTCCTCGGCGATGAAGCGGGCGTTGTAGGTGCGCAGATATTCCTTGTAATCGGTCAGCCCGCCCTTCTCCAGCCACTGGAAAAAGAAACTGAGATATTGGGTGTTGTGGGTGGTTCCCACGGTGTTGGAGGCGTATTTGTCTCCGCCGTAGGGGCTGGACGCGAAGAAGGGGCGGTTGGGGTCAAGCTCATAGAGCACGGGGGCGATGCCCTGATACGCCGAGCGGCGTCCGGTGTAGTCCACATCGGTATCGCAGCCGTTGACGGCGTTTTCGTTGTCGCCGCTCCACCAGACCAGACAGGGCTGATTGCGGATAAGCAGCGCGGCGTATTCCGCTTCCCGGCGCAGGCTTTCGATGAACCAGTGCTCGTCCTCGGGATAATGTCCGCAGGCCATCAGGAAGTCCTGCGTCACCAGAATGCCCAATCGGGAGCACTCGTTGTAGAAATGCGCCCGCTCGAAGGAACCGCCGCCCCAGACGCGAAGCATATTCACACCAGCCAGCGCCGCCGTTTCCAGAATGGCGGTAATTTTTTCGTCCATGCCCTCGGTGACGAAGGGCTCGCAGGGCACCCAGTTCTGACCCCGGCAGAGAATTTTCACGCCGTTGATTTTCAGGATGAAGCCGGAAAATTTCGTGTTGTTGTCGTAAGCCTGGGAGTGGGGAGTCTTTTTCAGCTCCACGCACTTCGCGTAATTCTCGCTGCCGGGTTCGTCGGGAAGCTGCTCCACGCGAACGGTGCGGATGCCGAAGACCGTTTCGGACAGCACGACGTCCCCGGTTCGGATGGTCAGGCGGTAGAGGGGCTGTTTGCCATAGCCCAGCGGGAACCAAAGATTCGGCTGGGGAATGTCGGCGTTCAGCATCAGGCGCGGCTCGGCGCAATAGCGATCGTCCGACCAAACGATGCGCCCCTCCTCGTCGGTGATGGTGAAGCCAACCCGCGCCCCTTGATTCGGACGCAGACCGAAGCGAATGTCCATGCCCAAAGCCGCGCTGGTATCCTCGACACACTTTGTCCAGACGTAAACGCTGTCCACGGCGATGGGCAGCTCGTCCGGCTGCTCCAGCCAAACCTCGCCGATGCCGCAGGTAACGAAGCGCATCGTCCAGTCCCAGCCGTAGGTACACTGCATCCGGCGGGTGTTCATGCGCTCGGTGGTGAATGCGCCGGAACGCTTTTTCTTCCCGGCGACCTTGGTAATCGGGGAAGCGAGGTAGACGTCGATGGTGTTTTCGCCGGTATGCAACAGGTGTCCGGCGATGAAGCGATGGGGGATGTGACCGTTATCGGTGCTGCCGACGTGGGAGCCGTTGACGTAAACATCGCAGTAGGTGTCCAGCTGGGAGAAGACCAGCGCCGTGTCGGCGGCAGGAACGGCGTCCAGCGTGAAGGCGCGGCTGTAGTGCCAGCTGTAGGTTTCAAAGGCGCGGACGGCTTCGGCGTTGTCCCGCCAGAAGATGTCCCGGGGGAGAATGTCCGCGTGAATCAGGTCGTTGATGACGCTGCCGGGGACGCTGCCGGAGAATTTCAGCGCCTGCTGTCCCGGCGTAGGTATGCTTTCAGCGTTCCACACGCCGTTTAAGTTGAGCTTCATATGTGGTGTCCTTTCTTAGGTGGATTGTTGTTATGATTATACCACATATGGGCGAGGTTTGTCAAGTCATTTAATTAAATCAATCCGCTTTTGCTACCTAAGCGTTTATTCCGCCGACTGATTCACGCGAACAGCCTCGATGGCATCGGCAAGAATTTTATTATTGGCCTCCAGTACGGACTCGATGAAGGAAGCTGCCGGCTTCGCGTTGGAAATCGCGGCGCGCAGACCGCTTCCTCCGTTTGTCAGGTTGTTGCTCAGCAGTAAAAATGCCGGTTCGTAGACGGTGCTCTGCGTGATGATTTCCAGCATTTCCACGCTGTCGTCGTCCAGCGCGATTTTTCCGGTCAGCGTCTTCTCATAGTACGCCGGGCGAATCAAATCCATCGAGTAATAGGCCATATCCTCCAGAATCATGCACAGCATATCGCTTTTCTGTGCGGAAGTAACCGGTAGAGAGACGGTGGAATTGTGGCTGCTGTGGGAATAGGTATAATAGTTTTCCTGCGTTTCATCAAACTTCGGCAGCGGGAGAATGCCATATTCAGTCTGCATATCCCGCAGCTTGGTGCCGCCGACATACAGTCCCTCGATGAAGAACAGCGCCCGGTTGTCGATAAAGGCGCCCCGGTCATACACATCCCGCTTGGCGGTATACTCGGGACGGTCGGTGTACAGCATCTCGGGAGCCTGAAGAAGGTTTGCGATCTGGTCGTAAACCTGATAGAACTGTTCGGATATGGCCACCTCCATGCCTTCGTCTTCGGTCTTCGCCGTGAGAGACAGACCGCTGGAAACCAACAGGCAGTCGATAATACACGAGCAGTCCGCCAGACCATAAAGGTCGTTTTCGTCATACTGGCTGTTTCCGTTCAAATCCTCGTAAATTCCCCGGGTCAGGGTGTCCAGCTTTTCCAGCGTCCATTTGCCCTCCCGAACCGTATCATACAGATTCTCCACCTTGTAATTCTCGGCAATCTGCTTGCTGAAATAGGTCACATAGCTCTGCGTCCAAGTGCCCACATTCATGTCGCAGACATAGAAATAGTTGGTATCAAGCAGAGAGGTGCGCTCCCGGAGCTGACTGTTCCACCATGGCTTGTCAAGATCGATGTGGGGCAGCTTGTTCATGTCCATCAGAAGCCCGGAAAGACCGTCGGTCATGGCTGTCAGCGCGCTGTGCAGGATGATGTCGCATTCGGCGCTTCCGGAAAGCACATCGTCCTTCAACGTTTTGCTGAGCGCGCTGGCGGAACCGCGGTCAAACCATTCCAGCTGGATGTTGAACTTTTCCTCCACGATCTGATTCCGTTCAAAAACCGCGTCGTTGAGCACATCGCCGTTCAGCTCCTCCGCCGCAATATCCCCCGTGGAATTCTGGCGCTGGAATTGCTGTAGGTCCAGAAGGTGATTGTCTCCCCGCCGAAATCCTGCTTCGGAATGGAGGAGGTGTAGCCGGTCGATTCCGCTTCCGTTGTCACGGCGGAGGTTGTGGTGGTATCCTCCGTCACAGGCGCCGCGCTGCTCCCGCAGCCCGTAAGCATCGCCGCTGCGCAGAGCAGAGCGGTCAGAGTATAGATATTCTTTTTCATCATAATACACTCCTTTTTTATCGTCTGACGTCCTGAAAGCTCCGGTTCATCACATCCCGGATTTCCCCCACGTCAGACAGATTGAAATCATCCAGAATCGTGTGCTTTACCGCGTTCGACGCGGCGGCGAAGCCTACCGCTTCCGCGGCATCATAACCGTGTATCAACCCATATATCAGCCCAGCTGAAAATGCATCGCCGCTTCCAACTCGATCCGCCACGTGCAGGCGGTATTCGGGACTGACCGCGAAGTCCCCGCCGTCGGAAAAAGATGCGTATACCACGGCGTCGCTGGCGGAGGGCGTCCGCCTGACCGTTACGGCGATCTGACCGATTCCAAGGCGCGCGTGAAGCTGCTTGGTAGTCTCACGCAAGCGCTCCTGTCGATGGTCGTCATCCAGGTCGGAGCCGATTCCTAGCAGCAGCCGGAAGTGCTCCTCGTTTCCGATCAGGCAGGTGATATACGGCGCCAGCTCCAGAAGAATCGACGCAGCCTTCTCTGGCGTGGACAGCGCCGGACGATAGTTCACATCGTATACCACCTGGACAGAACGCCGCGCGGCCTCCGCAGCCAGTTTTTTGCAGCATACTGCCAGACCGTCCGAAAGAGACGGCGTGATGCCGGTCAGATACAGAATGTCGGTTTCCCCGAGAATCGCGTCCCAGTCGAAATGCTCATAGCAGGCCTCGGTGAAGCTGGAATGGTTCCGGTCGTAAATGACCTTGGACGCCCGCACCGACGCTCCCTTTTCCAGAAAATATACGCCCATCCGCTCGCCGCCGAAGACGGTGCGGCTCATGTCCACGCCCAGACCGCGCAGGGCAGTGACGGCCCGCCGCGCCAGCATATGCTCCGGCAGACGTGTGACAAACCCAGTCTTTTCCCCCCAGAATGCCAGCGCCGCACAGACATTGGCCTCCGCGCCGGTAAAGTTCATGTGCATCCAGTCGGCCTGCATAAAGCGTTCCCCCCACATGGGACTGAAATGAATCAGATAGTCGCCGAAGCCTGTGACCTTCATTCTGACACCGCCTTTCGAACTTCCATACAGCGAAGGATGGCTTCGTGGATACTCTCGCTGTCCCCTGCCTTCAGCATTTCACGCGGAACCATGAAGCTGCCACCGCAGGCGATTACATTCGAGCACCGCAGGTAATCGGCAAGATTCTCCATGGTAATGCCACCGGTCGGAAGAAACGATATCTCCCGGAAAGCGCCCTGGTACAGCTTCAACGCTTTGGTGCCGCCGACACATTCCGCCGGGAAAAATTTTACCGTCCGGATTCCCAGAAAAGCGGCTCGCTGGATATCGCTGGGCGTTGCGCAGCCCGGCAGAAACGGGATGCCCCGGGCCTCTGCCTGCGAAAGCAGCGCCTCATGTAGTCCCGGCGAGACGCAGAAGTCCACTCCGGCGGATGCGACCTGCTCCAGCGCATCGGCGGTCAGAACCGTTCCCGCGCCGATACGCAGCATCGGACGCAGCCGCCGGATTCGCGCGATGGCTTCCGGCGCAAAGGGATGCCGCAGCGTGATTTCCACCGTATTGACCGGCGTGTCCTCGATAGCCCGCAGAAGGGTGTCCGTTTCCGCCTGATTCTCAAGGCAGATGACCGGCAGAATCCCTGTCTGCCGCAGATTGTCCATCAAACGCTCCAACTCCATGTTCACAAAATTCCTCCCCTCCGCTCAGACGCCGTCCGGCTTACCGCCGGCGGAAACGAGTCGTTTCGTGTAGGAGCCTTCGCCGAAGCTTCCCCGGCGCATATCCTGCTCGGTGAAGGAAGCGAGGAGGATTTCTCTGGCGCCCGTGCGTTCCCGGTCGTAAGCGAGCAGCACGCGCCCGTCCCTGCGGATATTGCCGGAGGGATAGGAAACCTCCCTTCGCTCGTCCAGCAGCAGCGGACACAGGAAGCTCTCGCCGTCGTCGTCCGACAGCAGCGCGGTCAAATGGCTGCGACCTTCAAAGTGGTAATGGGTGACGATCAGCAGCGCTCCCGACGGGAAGCGGGATACGAAAAAGCGGGACGAGGGGCTTGGAAGTACGAAATCGGATACCTCCGACCAGTTTTTTCCTCCATCCGAAGAGGTCGCCCGCGCGATGCCCTTCTGCGTGCGCAGGAGCATGACCAGTCTGCCGTCGCCCGTCTCGAAGACGGTATTCTCGGTGAAGTCCGGCTTCGGATCGACCGCGCCGCCCAGATAGGTCAGTGTCCGCGCCTGATCGACGGATTCCCACACGGAAGCCTTCTCGTATTCGGGAAAGGGATGCCACGGCGTGGAAATGTGCGTCCAGACCGATGCGCCGAACAGCCAGCGTCCATCCCGCAGCACCACCGGATTGTCGGCCATGCAGCCGTCGCAGACACGTCTCGGTTCGCCGAAGCGGGGAACCGGCGCGTCCGGATTCTCGCAGACCGCGCACCAGACGCCGCCGCGGCCGTCAAAATACCCATAGTTCTGCGTCCAGAAATGATACAAAACGCCTTCGGGACTCATGAACAGAAGCGTTTCGCTTATCCGAACCTCGTGTTCATACCAGGCATAGAAGGCGAGCTTAAAGTTCGTTCCATCGTCGCTGTAGGCGCAAACGGTGTAGTTGCTGGTATACTCCCCCGCCGAACGGTTATCCGCGCTGTAAACGCAGAAAATCTGTCCCTTTTCGGTCAGTGCGGCGGAGGGCGCGCTCTGCCAGAGCCTGCCCTGCGGCGCAAAATCCTCCGACGCTTCATAAGTGAAGCGAGGTGGAAGCAGTGAACAATCTTTTTTATCCATAATAAAATAACCTCCCGTCAGAAATCTGCTGCGGCAGATTTCTGATATATTGTTTGTATCTCTATTATAGCACAGGAATATTGAAAAATAAATAACGCAAATTGCTTGCAATTTATCTTAAATTGCTGTATAATAGAACCGGGAGGTGTCTGTATGAAGATCAACGAGTATTTTTTCCGCCTGAAAGGAAAGGATAATTTTGTAAAAAAGAATCACACGCACAACGAAATCGAGCTGATTCAGGTGCTCTGCGGCAGCGGAACCGTGCTTAAGAACGACCAGTCCTATCTTTTACAGCGTCAGAATTTGTACATCATCGACGCCAGACGACCACATATTGTGCATCCGATCAACTGCGACGAATATGAGCGGAACAAAATCGTCATCGAAGCCGATTCGTTTTTCGCTTTCTGCAGGGAAGCCGGATTGGAAACGGTCGCAAAGGAGCTTCTGGCAGCGGCGCCGATTCCCACCGGCAGCTGTCCGCGCATTGAGCAGCTGTATGAGACGGTCTCGTCCCTGTGTCAGAGCGGCGAGGCGGCGAATATCGGCTTTGCCCACGGATATGTGCTGGAGCTGCTCCATCTCAGTCATACGCTTTCCCGTTCCAAAAGGAGCGACGGCGAGCGCGATACGGTGCTTCAGCAGATTCTCAATGTGATCACAGAGAAAAACGGCGTAACCTCGCTTTCCGAAATCAGCGCCATTCTACATATGAATAAATATTACCTCTGCCATTTGTTCAGGGATCGAACCGGCATTACGCTGACCGACTATCTCTCGGAGAAAATTTATGAGCGTGCGGCGCTTCTGCTGGCCGGAACCTCATATGGAATGGATAAGGTGGCGTCGCTGTGCGGCTTTGCGTCCGCATCCTCGCTGACCCGGTTTTTCAAGAACAAATCCGGCATCTGCCCCAGCGAATTCCGTCAGATCAACAGCGGCAGGCATTTCTCCGTCTGATTCAGCTATTTCAACATATTTCCCCCGCGCGGCAAAAAAATCATCGTCCCCCATTGACTTTGTGCGGGAAATGTGCTATAATACTATAAGAAACTATATTTATGGAGGCTTCTATCATGGAACACATCAAGACGATCAAGACCCGCAATCTCTGCGACAGCGCTAAGAACGGCGGCTGCGGCGAGTGCCAGACTTCCTGCCAGTCCGCCTGCAAGACCAGCTGCGGTATCGCTAACCAGAAGTGTGAAAACACCAAGGCAAGCAAGAACAGCAAGTAAGGGTTTATCAGCTTGAATGCCGCCGTATCCGGCGGCATTTTTCATGATACAGCAAGGAGATTACCATGATTCATCAATACAAACTGGGCGGTTATAACATCGTCCTCGATATCTGCTCGGGCGCGGTTCACGTGGTGGACGAGGTGGCATACGACATCATCGCCCGATTCCTTGACGGCAGCCGGGAGGATATCCTCGCCGCCATGGCCAAGCAGCACCCCCATATCCCCGCCGCCGACATCGCCGAATGCTACGACCAGATCGCCGCGCTCAAGGAGGACGGTCAGCTCTTCGCCCCCGATACCTTTGAGCCGATGGCCGGCCACCTCAAGGCCAAAACCTCCGGCGTGATCAAGGCGCTCTGCCTGCACATCGCTCACACCTGCAACCTGAACTGCTCCTACTGCTTCGCCAGCCAGGGCAAATATCACGGCGACCGCGCCGTCATGTCCTTCGAAGTGGGCAAGCAGGCGCTGGATTTCCTCGTCGCCAATTCCGGCAGCCGACGCAATCTGGAGGTTGACTTCTTCGGCGGCGAACCGCTGATGAACTTCGACGTGGTCAAGCAGCTGGTCGCCTACGCCCGCAGCATCGAAAAGGACGCGGGCAAAAACTTCCGCTTTACCCTCACCACAAACGGCGTGCTCATCGACGACGACGTCATCGACTTCGCCAACCGCGAGATGAGCAACGTCGTCCTTTCCCTGGACGGACGCCGCGAGATTCACGACCGCTTCCGCGTGGACTACGCCGGAAACGGAAGCTGGGACAAAATCGTCCCCAAATTCCAACAGCTTGTCAAGGCGCGCGGCGGTAAAAATTACTATATGCGCGGCACCTTCACCCACGCAAACCCCGACTTCCTCGAGGACATTAAAACCATGCTCGATCTGGGCTTCAACGAGCTGAGCATGGAGCCGGTGGTCTGCGCACCCGGCGACCCTTCCGAGCTGACCGAGGAAGACCTGCCCGTCATCCTCGACCAGTACGAAAAGCTGGCCGAGCTGATGCTGGAGCGGGATAAAGCCGGCAAGCCCTTTACCTTCTATCACTACATGATCGACCTGTCCGGCGGTCCCTGCATCTATAAGCGAATCTCCGGCTGCGGCTAGGGAACCGAATATATGGCCGTCACCCCCTGGGGCGATCTTTACCCCTGCCACCAGTTCGTCGGCGAGGAAAAGTTCAAGCTGGGCGATATCTGGAAGGGCGTGACCAACACCGAAATTCAGTCCGATTTCGCCTCCTGCAACGTCTACGCCCGCCCCGACTGTAAGGACTGCTGGGCGAAGCTCTACTGCTCCGGCGGATGCGCCGCCAACGCTTACCACGCCACCGGCTCGGTGCGCGGCGTGTACAAATACGGCTGCGAGCTGTTCCGTAAGCGCATGGAGTGCGCCATTATGGTCGCCGCCGCCCGGTCCATGGACGAATGACCACCCCCATCTGCGATTTCGTCCGCCGCTACGCGGAAAGCGGCGCCCTCCGCCTGCATATGCCGGGACATAAAGGCTCCCCTGTCCTCGGTATGGAGCAGCTCGATATCACCGAAATCGACGGCGCGGACAGCCTTTACGAAGCGTCCGGCATCATCAGGGAAAGCGAGGATAACGCCGCCGCCCTGTTCGGCGCACCCACCTTCTACTCCACCGAAGGCTCGTCCCACTGTATCCGCGCCATGCTCTATCTGGCACTGCTCCACGCCCAATCGACCGGTCAGCACCCGACCATCGCCGCCGGACGGAACGCCCATAAAACCTTCCTGTCCGCCGCCGCACTGCTGGATTTCGACGTGCGCTGGCTCCCCCCGGAGAAGCCCGATTCCTACCTTTCCTGTCCTATCGACGGAGCCGCGCTGAATACGGCGCTTTCCAACGAATCTGTCGCCGCCGTCTATATCACCAGCCCCGATTATCTGGGCAATACCGCCGATATCGCCGCCCTCGCTAAAGTCTGCCACGCCCACGGCGCATTGCTGCTGGTCGATAACGCCCACGGCGGATACCTTCGCTTCCTGCCTGAATCCCGCCACCCCATCGATCTTGGCGCAGACCTCTGCTGCGATTCGGCGCATAAAACCCTGCCGGTGCTCACCGGCGGCGCATATCTGCACATCGCAACAAATCTGCCCCCCATGTTCGCGGCACAGGCAAAACAGGCACTTGCCCTGTTCGGCTCCACCAGTCCATCCTACCTGATCATGCAGTCGCTGGACGCCGCCAACGCCCTTCTTGCCACCACCTTCCCCCAACGCTTGAAGGAATTTCTGCCCGCCATCGCCGCCGCGAAGAAAACCCTCGCCGCCCACGGCTATACGCTTCGCGGAGACGAGCCGCTGAAAATCACCATCGCCGCAAAAAATTACGGCTATACGGGAAAATCCCTTGCCGACGCATTGCTTGAAAAAAATATCGTCAGCGAATTCGCCGACCCGGACTTCCTCGTGCTGATGCTGCCCCCCGATAAGCAGCCCCTTGAACGCCTGATCGACGCGCTGACTTCCCTGCCCCGCCGCCCTGCAATCACCGACGCACCGCCCGCATTCACATTGCCCGAGCGCGTGCTGTCCATCCGTGAAGCCGCAATGAGCGTCAGCGAAACATTGCCGGCGGCGCAAGCACGCGGGCGCGTGCTTGCCGCCGCCACCGTAGGCTGTCCCCCCGCCGTCCCAATTGTAGTCTGCGGTGAAAGAATCAACGAAGAAGCCATCCAATGCTTTAACTATTACGGAATTGAAGAAGTAACAGTCGTATCCTAACGTGGAATCGAGGGAGCCAAAAGCCCCCGAGCGTAAGCAGTAACAAGTCTAAGCGCACAGACTTTCCCCAGAATAGCAGACTAAGAAAATGCGCGCGCCTATAGCGCGTGCAATTTTCGCATCCCCTAAGGCCTAGGCGCACCGCACACGGCGTCTGCACCTGCGCGTGATGCGCATATCGTTCCCCGGAGGAAAGACGGGAGAGCTCGAGAGGGTGGGCGAACCAGAGCGGGCGCAGGTCGGCGTAGCCGACCTGATACGGTTCATCTCCCATCCTCTCGAACCCCCGCCGGCAGGTGGAAATCTGATGTGAGCAAACGTCAGGCTGCCCGACAGAGGTAAAGCAAATTTGGTTCGCCCGTGTGATGGGAATGTCACCCCAATAAAACATCCGACACCAGCATCACACAAAATCCCACCAGCAGCGCGTAGGTCGCACCGCGCTCGCCGCCGTGAGCGTGGGTCTCCGGTATCATCTCGTCGCTGATTACATACAGCATCGTGCCGCCCGCAAACGCCAGCGCAAAGGGCAGAATCGCCGACGCAACGCTTACCGCAAAATATCCCAGCAGCGTGCCAATTACCTCCACCAGCCCGGTCAGCATCGCCAGAAGAAAGGTCTTCGACGGCTTTACACCCGCCGCCAGCATCGGCCCAATAATCACCATGCCCTCCGGTATGTTCTGAAGCGCAATGCCTCCCGCAATCAGCATCGCCTCCGAAACATCCCCCGAGCCAAAGCCGACACCCGCCGCTATGCCCTCCGGCAGATTGTGAATGGCAATCGCCGTCACAAATAACAGCACCTTCCCCAGCTTGTCATTGTCCGGGTGAGACTCAATCTCCCCGCCCGCCAGCCGGTGCAAATGAGGCACTAACTTGTCGATCAGATTCAGACATACCGCTCCCGCAAATATGCCCACAATCACCACCGGCAGCCCCCACGTGCCGCCATATTCCACCGCCGGAAGAATCAGCCCCAATACCGCCGCCGATAACATTACCCCCGCCGCAAACGACAGAATGATGTCGCTGAATTTGTGCGACATTCCCTTGAACAAAAATCCAATCACCGCGCCGATTACCGTCGCTCCACCTACACCGAGCGCCGTTAATAATACCATTTCCATCCTGTTTGTCCTTTCTATAATGTATGCAGTTTCTTTGGTTATATTATACCAAAACAGTGCTGATTTGTCAAGTGGGAACGAACCCCATCACCGCAAAATTCCGTATAAAAATCACCGCCCCGGCTTGAAAACCGGGGCGGTTTGTGGTATAATGTTATCAGTCGTTCGGAAGAATGTAAAATTCATTCCCGACGAACGCTTCCGCAATCACATTCTGATAAATGTACGCCATCAGCTTCGTGGGCGCCAGTCCAAACCGCCCCAGCTCGCCGCCCGCGTACTGGATGAAGGTGTTGCCCCGGAAAATCGGCGTCCATGCCTCGTCCGCTACGCCGCAGTGTATCATCATGTACCGCGAGCATTCCAGAATGTTGTCCTCGATGGTGCAGTCGCCGGTCAGACGATTGTAGCTGTCCCAGCCCTTGATGTGCGACGCCTGCGTCTTGTCCGGACGCTGGTGTCCCCAGCCATAGCCCGCAAACCGCAGAATGTTGTCCCTCATGTCAATGTCCGCCATCCAGCGAACCGCATCCTCCCGATTGGACTTTCCCAGGAAATATTCAATGCTGTAGGTGCAGTATTCAATCAGATTGTTCGTGTAGCGCACATGGTTCATCGTGCAGTCCTGATCGCCCCCCGCCGAAAGCTGGTGGGTGATGCCCGCGTCGTAAATCTGATAAACCCAGCAGTGGTCAATAACATAATTGTCGCAGCCGCCGTATATCTCCACGCCGTTGCCAAAACGGGTGGGACGACCGTCACGGTAAAATTGCAGCGCGCCGCCAATCCAGCCAAAGATGCAGTTGGTCACAACCAAATCCTTCGTCGTGCCGCTTCCCACACCGTGGGAACCGCCGTACATCACGCACAGATTGTCAATGGTCACGCCGTTTCCGCCGATGCGGATTACGTTGCCCCGGGTCAGAAACTCGATCTGCTCAAAGCGCTCGGACGGATTGCCACCCTTCGAACAGAGATAGAGATATCCCCCGTCCGGATTGGATACGTTGGCGCCGCCCAGATCGTGCCAGTATTCCAAATCCTCCTCCAAGTCGGTGTAACCATGGAAGGGCGTCTTTTTCACATTATCGAAGGGCTGTTCCGCGGAATAGTTGATGACCTTCTTCAAACCGTGGCTGCTGCCGCCGTCCATCACCAACCCGCCCACGTCGTCCACAAACTTCGTGGAATAACGGTAAATGTCGGGCGCAACCTCTTTCCATTTTCCAACCTTCGCGCCGTTGCAGGGCGAACCGACAATGCACGGCTTGTCGCCGTCGCCGAAGGCTGAATAGGTCACACCGGGTGCGGCAATAAAGCGTCCGCGCCAAAGTCCGCCGCGCTCAAAGAGAACCTCCGAGCCGGGCGCGATTTCATGAGACGCCAGCGCGTTCAGCGTCTTCCATGCGTGCTCGGGCGAACGTCCGTCGGCGGTGTCATCGCCGTCCATGGCGATATAATACACAGGCTTGTCGGCGGGAATCTCGTGGGTCGCCGACAGAATTTCGGCGCGAAGCCGTTTGGTCTGCTCATCAATGGACGAAAGCAGTGCGGTGGGAGCGGTCATTAACATAGCAATCCTCCGTTCGTATGCGTTTGTTCATGGCGATTCGTAAAGGAATTTCATCGCACTTACAATATACCATAAAATCCTGTAAATTGCAAGCGTTTTCTCAAAAAAAGTAAAAATATTTTCATTCCAGAGGAACCAACATGACCCAGCATCCGCAAAAAACTTCATTATATAAGGCGCTCTACGCCTCGCTGAAGGCCGACATCCTGTCCGGCGTGCTGTCCGACGGGGAAAAGCTCCCCTCCAAGCGCGCCATGGCCGAGGAAAAGCAGGTCTCGGTGATCACGGTCATGAACGCCTACGAGCAGCTGCTGGCCGAGGGTTACATCCGCTCCGATGAGCGGCGGGGCTACTTTGTCTCCTACACTGGCGATAAGCAGACCGCCGCCCCTGCTCTCTCCCCTGCCCATTCTCCCCCGCCCTGCCGCTACGACTTCAAATCCGCCAGCACCGCCGCCGAAGGCTTTCCCTTCTCCACGTGGGCGCGCCTCATGCGGGAGGTGCTGACCGAAAAGGACGTGAAGCTGCTGTCCGCCATCGACCCCAAGGGCGTATGGGAACTGCGCTGCCAGATCGCCAAGCAGCTGTCCGTGCTGCGGGGACTGCGCTGCGAACCGGGACAGATTATCATCGGCGCGGGCTCGGAATATCTGCTGGGGCTGCTTTATCAGCTGCTGGGGCGGCGGGGTTACGCCCTGGAAACCCCCGGCTTCTCCAAAGCCGCCAAAATCTACGATAAGCTGGGCGCGGACGTTACCCTCGTCCCCGCCGACAGCGAGGGCATCAACATGAGCCGGGTGTCGGCTTCCCCCGGCATCGACGTGGTACACGTCACCCCCTCCCACAGCTTCCCCACCGGCACCGTCACTTCCATGCGCCGACGGGAGCAGCTGCTGGACTGGGTGGCAGCCGATCCCGCCCGCCGCATCGTGGAAGACGACTTCGACAGCGAATTCCGCTACAGCGGACGCGCTCTGCCCAGCCTGTACAGCCTGGACCGAAGCGACCGGGTGGTCTACATGAACACCTTCACCCGAACCCTCGCGCCCTCTCTGCGTATCGGCTACATGGTGCTTCCCCCGGCGCTGCTGACCGAGTTCGAGGAAAATTTTCTTTTTTATTCGTCCACCGTCCCGGCGCTGGAGCAGCACGTTCTGGCGCGGTTCATCGCCGACGGCTCCTACGAGCGGCATATCAATCGAATGCGCAAGCTCTACCGCCAGCGGCGGGACACGCTGATCGACGCGGTCAAGCGGGAGCTGGGCGATCTGGCGGAAATCGTCGGACGGGAGGCGGGCGTTCATCTGCTGCTGCGTCTGCGCGGCGGGCTTACCGAGCGCGCCGTCATCGAAGCCGCCCGGGAGGAATCGATTCTGCTGGCCGGGCTTCATGAATACACGTCCGGCAGCGACATCGGCGAGGAAGCGCTGGTCATGAACTTCGCCGGACTCAACGAAAATGAAATCCGCACCGCCATATCACTCTTAGCGGCGCGCATCAGGAAAGGAACACTGTCTGAAAAATAAATTTTTCAGACAGTGTAGCAGATATGCACAGCATATCTGCTGTGGCCTACATTGCCGTCCCGGCAATGTTTCGCTACGCGAACCAGCCCCACATTCCAATGCGACGCAAAGCGTCGCGTAGAAAGGAAACTTTTGCTACGCAAAAGTCATGGTCATCAAAAATGAGACTTACACTCGAAACCGCCATCGGACGCGAAAATCCCTGCGAATGCGGAAAAATCCACCGCGCGGACTTAGGCGACATCATCATCGGCAGCGGCGTAATCAGCCAGCTGCCCGCCCTCATCAAAAAGTACGGCGGCACCAAGCCTTTCATCCTCGACGACGTGAATACCCGCGCCGCCGCCGGTGATCGTGTGCGCGAGCTACTGGGCGATATGCCCTTCTCGTCCCATACCTTCCCCCAGTCCCACGTGATTCCTGACAACAACGCCGTCGGCTCAGCCATCATGCACTTCGACAACAGCTGCGATATGATTATCGCCGTCGGCTCGGGCGTTGTCGGCGACATCGCAAAAATCATCGCCGCCACCGCCCGCCGCCCCATGATTACCGTAGGCACTGCGCCTTCCATGGACGGCTACGCTTCGGCGACCTCCTCCATGGCGCGGGACGGGCTGAAATACTCGGTGCCCAGCTGCTGCCCCCTGGCGGTCATCGGCGACACTGACATTCTGAAAAACGCCCCCCCGAGAATGATCGCATCGGGCGTGGGCGATATGGTGGCAAAGTATGTCAGCATCTGCGAATGGCGGATCTCCAATCTGATCACCGGCGAATATTACTGCGAATCGGTGGCAGAAGCGCTTCGGGGCGCGCTGCGTCAGGTGGCGGACAACGCCGAGGCGCTGACCCGCCGGGAAGCGTCCGCTGCGGATTCGGTTATGCGCGGACTGCTGCTGGCAGGCGTGTCCATGACCTGGGCGGGACTGAGCCGTCCGGCGTCGGGGCTGGAGCACTCGATTTCCCACATCTGGGATATGCGGGCGGAGGAATTCGGCACGCCCAGCGATTTCCACGGCATCCAGTGCGGCGTGGGAACGCTGATGACGCTGAAAATCTACCATCAGCTGGTTCGCCCGAACAAGCCCGACCGCGCCAAAGCCATGGCGCACGCGGCGAACTTCGACAAGGAGAAGCATTTCGCCTTCCTGCGGGACTTCATCGGAAGCGGCTCCGCGCCCATGATTGCCGCCGAGGCGAGGGACGGCAAATACGATCCCGCGAAGCACGCGGCGCGCTTTGATCGGATCGAGGCGAACTGGGACAAAATCTGCGCCATCATTGACGAGGAGCTGCCCGCCTATGAGGATGTGGAGCGCTTGCTGAAGACGGTGGGCGCGCCCACGACCGCCGCCGAGCTTGGGCTTTCAGATGTAGCCGCGCCCACCCTTCACGCCACCTGCGACATCCGCGACAAATACGTGGGCTCGCGTCTGCTGTGGGATTTGGGGCTGATCGACGAAGCGGCGGAATTGCTGTAAGATATATGCATCAGCATTTACCGAAAAGGAAGCCGAACAGAATTCAAAATCGCCAAACGATTCCAACACCGTCGCCCGCAAAACGTAGAATTATCGCCTTACGGTAAAATTGTCGATGGAGCTATCAACCATATCCCCCAGCATTATCCAATGGTTACAATTGATCATTACGTGATCATGCCGAATCATGTCCATATAATAATGCAAATTTGTTCGCGAGGCGGGCGACCAATGGTCGCCCCTACGATATCGACTGTTATTCAGCAAATGAAAGGGATTGTTTCGAAGAAAATTGATGTTTCTATCTGGAAAAAATCGTTTCACGATCATGTTATCCGTCATTCGGATGATTATAGCAAAATTGCGGAATACATTTCGCTAAACCCAATCAAATGGGAAGCAGACTGCTTCTATCATTGAACCAACATAAAAATCCGGCGATGCAATTCGCCGGATTTTTATTGATGGTTTCATTTACTGCAGCAGTTCGAACTTGTAGCCGACGCCCCAGACGGTCTTCAGCACCCATTTGTCGCTGACGCCCTCCAGCTTTTCGCGCAGACGCTTGACGTGTACGTCCACGGTGCGGGAGTCACCCAGATAATCGAAGCCCCAAACCTTGTCCAGCAGCTGATCGCGGGTGAACACGCGGTTGTAGTTCGATGCCAGGAAGTAGAGCAGCTCCAGCTCCTTGGGCGGAATGTCCACCGACTTACCCTTGAGCTTCAGCTCGTACTTCTGACGGCTGATCTCGATGTTTTCGAATTTGATGGTCTCCTCGTCGTTCTGGTTGTCGTGCGCCGAGTAACGGCGGAGCACAGCCTTCACGCGGGCGGAAAGTTCCTTGGTCTCGAAGGGCTTGACCATGAAGTCGTCGGCGCCCAGCTCAAGACCCAGCACCTTGTCGAATACTTCGCCCTTGGCGGTCAGCATGATGATCGGCTTGGAGCTGACTTCGCGGATTTCGCGGCAGACCTGCCAGCCGTCCTTCTTCGGGAGCATGATGTCCAGCAGAACCAGATCCGGCTCATACATTTTGAAAAAGCTGACGCCCTCTGCGCCGTCGTTGGCGGTTTTGACCTCGTAGCCCTCGTTTTCAAAATAGAGGCGGAGCAGGTCGCAGATATTCAGATCGTCATCGACCACAAGAATTTTAGTTGCCATATTTTTATCCTCCTGTATCTTTCTGTTTGTGAAATTTTGAACAAAGATTCCGTTCATAATTTGACGAATCCATGCAATTGTTAATTTCGTTACAAATTTGACCATATTCATTATATAACATATCGGACAAAAAGTGTTTACGGATTTGTGAATTTTGTAATTACTTTCGATGAATTATACGGAGGATTGTGATGAAAAAGTGAAAATTTTGTTTTTTATGTGAAATTCGCTGCCGCTAGGTCGCAAAACCGCCATTATGGCCGGATGATATAAACCTTTGCGTCCGTATCGCCGAAGATCTTTTCGATTTTCACGTCCGCCTCATCGTCGAAGACGAGAATCTCCGGCTCAGCCAGCTCATTGCCGCCGTACTGTCCGATCATACCGCCCTCATGCTGGATGTAGGTGTTGCCGTGCATATCGGGGCAGCTGTCGTCCTTCTCTGCCACCAGATGAAGCATTCTGTACGCGGCACGGTCGAAGATGTTGTCGTGAACCGTGTAATTGGCGGCCTTGTTGGTGTAGCTCCAGCCCTTGATATGGGCGGGCGTGTGGTAATTATGCCGCTGCTGTCCCCAGCCATAGCCGGAATGACGGAGGATATTGCCGCACATCTCGATGCCGTCCATGCAGCTTTCGGTGTCGCCGTTGGTCATCTCGAGGAAATATTCGATGGAATACACGCAGTATTCGACCAGATTGTTCCGATAGAGAATGTTGGTCATTGCGTATTTCCTGCCGCCTGTAGTGACCTGATGAGTGATGCCCGCGTCGTAGACCTGATAGATATAGCAGTTCTCCACCGTATAGTTATCACAGCCGCCGTAAATCTCGATGCCGTTGCCGAAGCGAGTAACCGTACCTCTACCGCCCTCCGGATAATTTGGGTCTGTGCCGAAGTAGTGCTGAATCGTTCCGCCGATCCAGCCGATCTCGCAGTTTGAGACGTGAAGCCCCTTCACGCAGGCGCCGCCCGCCGCGATGGCGTGGAGTCCGATGTATTTCATGCAGAGATTGTCAATCCGCACGTTGGGATTGGAGCCAACATAAAACATCGCGCGTCTGGTCGGCGCTTCGATGGAATCGAACACCTCGCCCGGATTTCCCCTGTCGCAGCGCAGGTAAAGCTCGCCGAGGCTGTTTTCGCCCATCTCAGGTATGGGGAAATCCTGCCCTTTTGAAGGACGGGTCGTGAGGATATCCTCAAAATGCCAGTAGATATCCAGATCGCGCACCATCTCCGCCCTCATGTCAAAGAACTTCGACTCGTCATTGCGGCAGACGAATTTCCCGTTGATGTAGGAGGGGATGAGCTTGACGGAATGCGCTTCGCCGTGGTTGAACACCAGCGTGCCCGGGTCAAGCAGCCGCTCACCCCATTTCCAGATATGATGCTCGGGGTCAACCTCTGTCCAGAGCGCGGGATCGTCGAGGCTTCTGTCCCAGCCGTAGAGCTTTGGCTTTTCGCCCTCGCCGTAAGCGCCGTAGGTCACGCCCGCACGCGCCATAATTTTGCCGCGGAACAGGCCGCCGCGTTCAAAAAGCACGCCGTCGCCCTCCTTCAGCTCAGCCGACGAAACCTTCGCCAACGTTTTCCACGCAGTTCCGGGCGAGCGTCCGTCGCTGCTGTCGTCGCCGGAATTGCTGACATAATAGATAGTTCCTCTGATATCGAGCGCGTCGGGTGCGTTCAGGATCTCCTGTCTGCGTTTTTCGCTCATCGCGTCGATCTGCTGTAAAAATTCTTTGGTTGCCGTAATCATATTTTATCACCTCATGACTGCCTTGGCGGCAGGTTTTATGGAATGCAGCATTCCTATGATGCAAGTATATTATACACAAACCATTTTCAAAAGTCAAGACCGAATATTACGGAAAGAATCAAATTTATATATATTGTTTATGCATAACGGTGCCCCCGCTTCCGCACGGCATCGGATGAGTTCTATCAATTAAGGTGTTTGGGAAAAAGATGAAATTAGGTATCGTAAGAAACGAACGGAATTTCATATCTCCTTATAAATCGATATAAGTCCGATAAAGCTCGATGACACCAGGAAAAATCAGATTTCACGCTTTATGTAACTCCATGTAAATCTATAAAGCCCAATGCGGCTGCTGTGTCAAAATGGTGTCAGACGGTTTAATGAAAACCCGAGAAAAAGCGAATACAACAAGTAACGTATGCGTCGCTGCTTTTACCAAAATTCACAGAAATAGGCGTGAATCACTATTGACATTCATCGGATTCTGGTGTATAGTAGCAGCGGAGCAATCCGTTGAGCAGGACCTAAAGTTGAACTGCGTTCAGCTTGGAGTTCGGGCAGGTAACGATGCCGCAGGGCGGGAGTACCTTGCTGAGTGACGAAGGGCGCGTTTATCTGAGTGGATGCGTACCGGAGCTCATTTATGGTTGCATGGGCACCATGACTCGGATAGGATGGAGACATCCGAAATAAAACTTGAATAGACAAAAGCTTTGCATAATGGCGGGTGCTCGTAAAACAGTTAAACTAAAAATTTAGCTATTTTACGGCATCTTTCAGACGGGGGTTGGCTAAACAAAAGTTAGCGATACTTGGTTTGATAACCGAGTATCGCTTCTTTTTTTACCCGTAAAAACGCTTTTGTGGAGGTACATATGATGCAGGAACTGAACTATATCTGTTGCGGTGATTACTATATTCCCGATATTCGCATACCAGAGGAAACCAGACCTATTGGTCGTTGGGGGCGTATGCACAGAGATTATATCAAGGAGCATAATCCCATCCGCTTTAACGACCCAAGCTGAAAAAGTTGATGGAGGACAACGTTTTCCGCGTGGCGGTGCTTGAGCAGAAGGTGCCGACGGAAAAGCGCGAGGAATGGGTCGAAAA
>JAFUQU010000029.1 GCA_017472255.1 Clostridia bacterium
CAACGAAGTTTATCGTGACTGCAATACCGACCAGTTCAAGGTCAAGCTCACCGGCTCCGATGCCGACCAGTACACCGAGAAGGACAAGCTCCTGTCCGCCCGGATGTACAAGGCCATCACCATCATCCTGTTCAAGCTGGAGGGCCAGAAGGTGCTGCGCCGGCCGGAGTTCAACATTGACGACCGGCTGCTGCTGGACAAGATCGATTATGAAAACCAGACCTTACGCCTCGGCGACAAGGTCTATCCGATGCTGGACTGCGATTTCCCCACCGTGGATCCCGCCAATCCCTATCAGCTGACCGAGGAAGAACTCCACGTCATCACCCAGCTGACGGATTCCTTCCGCCATTCCGAGAAGCTGCAGAAGCATACCCGCTTCCTGTATTCCAAGGGCGGACTGTACAAGGTCATCAATCAGAACCTTCTCTTCCACGGCTGCATCCCCATGAACGAAGACGGCACGCTGATGACCTTCACCATCGGCGGTAAGGAGCGCAGCGGCAAGCGGTTCCTGGACTACGCGGAAAAAACCGCCCGTAAGGCCTACTACGACAAGCGCGGCACACCCGAGCGCCAGTTTGGCCTGGACTTCCTGTGGTGGCTGTGGGCAGGCCGGAACAGCCCCATCTTCGGCCGGGACCGGATGACCACCTTCGAGCGCCGCTTCATTGCCGACAAGGACACCTGGACGGAGCCGAAGAACGCGTACTATACCTACTATCAGGATCCCGCAGTCTGCGAGATGCTGCTGGCAGAATTCGGCCTTGTGGGCGACCACTGCCATATCATCAACGGCCATGTCCCCGTGAAGGTCAAGAAGGGCGAAAATCCCATCAAAGGCGGCGGCAAGCTCATCGTCATTGACGGCGGCTTCAGCCGTGCTTACCAGTCCACCTCCGGCATTGCGGGTTATACCCTGATCTACAATTCCCGTCATTACCGCATTGTGTCCCACCAGCCCTTCGCCGGAAAGTATAACGCACTGCACAAGAATGACGATATCGAAAACGAAAGCGTGGTATTCGAAAAGCTGGAGACCCGGATGCGGGTCAGCCAGACTGATGAGGGCAGCGAATTGCAGACCAAGGTAGACGACCTGCTTCTGCTGCTGGAAGCCTACAGAACCGGCGCGGTGACAGAAGACCACAAAACCTGAAACGCAGAAAGGCACCCGGAAACGGCAATGTCATTCAGCTAAGAAAAAACGTAGGGCGGGGATATATCCCGGCGGGCAGTTACCTCGAATGAGCGTCTGGATTTATGGCTCAGAGGCTGATGGTGCCCGGCGAGGATGTATCCTCGCCCTACATTGACCTGTGTTAATACTGATTCTTAATATATAAGAAGGCATCGCCTTGCGGCGCTATCATACTAGCTCTTGATAAAAAAGTTTAATTTGCAAATTAAACTTTTTTATAGCACCGAAGGTGCGTCAAGAACTTATGAGACGGGATTCTGTTATTTTCTATTTCGAAAATAACAGAATTGACAACGCCGTAAGGCGGTG
>JAFUQU010000030.1 GCA_017472255.1 Clostridia bacterium
ATCAAGATCGGCGAAGTGATGACCAAGGATCATCTGGTAACCGCTCCCGTGGGCACCACCTTGGCGCAGGCACAGGAGATTCTCCATCGCCATCGTATTGAAAAGCTTCCTCTGGTGGACGAGCTGGGCATGGAATACGTCATCGACAAGCCCGACTTCACCGTGAGCGAATCCGAACTGATTCGGGCGGCCACGGTTATCCAGCTTGAAGTCATGGGCGACGGTTCGGAGCTGTATATGTTCGACGACGTGCAGGAAAAATACTGGGAGATGCTGGCCGTCGCTCAATGCATACGCAACCGCGTGGACAGTAAGCACTTCTCCCCTGACACCGTCGATGGCATCATTCTTCAGCCGGGTCAGTTCAGCCCCGCCGAGGTGCTGGACGCTTACACCCCCACCGAGGAAGCGCTCACCGCCGCCCGCGAAGCGCTGGTCAACGGCGTTAAAGTGGTGCCGGATAATTATTATTACTTCTGCGCCACCAGCATTGAAGCGCGCTTCGAGCGTGACAACGATTATTCGCTGACCAAAAAGGCTGACGGTACATACGACAAGATGCAAGGGCATCTGACCACATTTTACGCAGGTTTCTCTAATTAAATTTTCCCCGGGGACGATCGAATGATCGTCCCCGGGGTTTTTGCAAGCACAAAAAAATCCCCCGACCATCCGGTCGGGGGAGGGAGAAAAAAGCAAACAAATTGCGCACCCAGCCACAAGCAAAGATTCTTCGACGCGCAAAACAAATCTGTACAGACCCGATTTGCCGTAGAGGGTAGTACGGCCCCAGCCGTTGCTACGCACCGGCAAGGAGGACAAATCGCCCTGGGACGCTTAGCTTATGTTCGCGCATACTTCGTCTACGCTGCACTCGCAAACAAGTTTGAAGCGTAAACGCCGTGGGTAAAGAAACCTCCGAGACGGAAAACCGTCCCGGAGGAAAATTAAAATTACCCTCTTCTAAAGCTTTTGCACAGCCTTTTCAACGACCTCGCGACGCGAGGTCGTAAAAGCGCGTACCCCTTTTACCTCGACTCATTGATATACCGCCCTGCTCTGTCCTGGATTAGCTTGACGGTTTCGTCGAGGGATTTTTGACCGGAGAAGTAGTAGGAGGCTTCTTCGGTGATGATGGCGTTCAGGTCGGTGTCTTCGCGCATGACCTGAGTTGCGCCGGTGATCAGCGACATCAGCTTGTCAACCTGTGCCTGGGTCAGGGGCGTCTGGTAGGGGTCGTTGTAAACGACATCTGTGATGGGGGTCTCCACGACAACTTCCTTGTCGGCAACTTCCTTGTCGGCGACGACCTCGCTGTCGATCACGCCGTCGCCGTCGGCGTCAATGGCTTCGCTCGTTTCTTCGGTGGTTTCTTCGACGGCTTCCTCGGTGGTCTCCGCAGCGGCCGTTGTCTCAGCGACCACAATGCTGGAAGAGGATGCGATGGCGGGCATCGTGATCGCGCCGCCGATGATCGTATCTTCCTCCTCCTCGGGAGGCGTCATGGCGATCTCCATTTGCTTATCCAGCGCCGCTTTCAACAGCGGCACACCGCTGGTCGGATAGTTCCAATAGCTTCCCCATTCGTACTCGATCAGCGTCGGCATCTGCTTTTCTTCGCTTATGAAGCTCTTCAGGAACGCCCACGCGCCGTCCTTCATCTTCGAACGGCTGTAGATGGCGAACTCCTGATAAGCGTCAATCGCCGCGCCGTTGCCCTCATCGGACGGGAAGCCGATGAAGTTCGGCTCGTCCTTCAGCGTGTAGTAGAGCAGGTTCTTGAAGCTGTCGGCGGGCGTGTAAAGCCGGACGGCGGTCAGCAGCACCTTGCCGTCCACGAAGCGGTTCTCGTACTCCTGCCAGAACTCCTGCCCCACCTCGCTATAATCGATGTTCGCCCAGAAATCGTCCTCGGGCAGGCTCTTTGTGAATTCCAGCAGCGCGCGGAAGCCCTCCGAATCGAAGGAGCATTCGCCCGTCTCGGCGTTCACAAAGCTGTCGCGGCTGTAAAGCAGCATATTATTGAGGAAATTGGTGCGGTTGAAATCGTAATCGAAGACCGTCACGTCGGGATTGGCTTTCACATAATCCATGAACTGGGTGAAATTCCAGCGTTCCATATCGATCATATCCGAACGCGCAGCGAAAGTGCAGATGTAGATAGCGGGCGCCAGCGAATAAAGCTCACCATCGATTTCATAAGCCTCGAACACATTCTCCAGATAGTCCTCGCGGTTGAAGGTTTCGTCCTCGTCCATCAGCTCGTACAGGTTGGCAAACACGCCCTTGGCGGCGAGGCTGTCGTAGTTCATCGTATCGTCGATGAGCATGACGTCGGGCGCTTTGCCGGCGATGATGTCGTTGTTCAGCTTGGTCGCGCCGACGGTATAATCGTCGGTGGTGTTGTAGATGGAATAGTCCAGCACGCTGACGCGGTATTCGCCGTTGGTTTTGTTGAAGTCGATGACGTTGGTGCGCATCCGATAGTTCATGGACAGCACCGCCAGCGTGATAACCTTTTTAGGCACCAGCTCCTCGTCGGGAACCCGTTCGAGGATGACGCAGATCTGCGAGTAATCGGTACGGTCGTAGGTGATGGCAAAGAATTTGTCGGCGGACAGAGGGATAATCTGGTTCACGTCGCTTCCGTTGATGTCCGAGTTGATGAAGTTCAGCACCTCCACCTTCTCGTCGCTGCCCAGCGTGCAGCCCCAGATGGACGAGCGGTCGTTGTAGTAGAAGTCGTAGCCCGGACCGGTGAGCATATTGTAGGACATATTGGAGTTGCTCATCTCCACTTCCTCGCCCAGCTTGCCGTTGGTCATGTCCAGTTCAAACAGTTTGTTGGATGAACTTTCCATATCATTGACCCACATGGAAACGTAAATCTTGCCGTTCAGCTGCATCATCGTGTTGACGCTGATATCCTCGCTGCTGCCCAGATCGAAGGTGTGAATTTCGCCGTCGGACGTGACCAGCTTGACGCCGTTCCACGAGCAGAGCACCACGCCGTCCGACGTAGCTTCCATATTCTGGACGTAGAAATAGTCGCCGTTTTCACGATCAGCCAGCGCGTCCAGCGGGATGGTTTCGGATTCGCCGTTTCGCAGGCAAAGCAGCTCGTTGGACTCCTGATAGCCGTTTTCCTCGGTGTTGGTGTAGCGCTGAATCAGCGCCCAGACCGTGCCGTCGTCTCCGGCGCAGACGCTCTGAATGTACGCGCCGCCGTTGTCCGTCTGCTCCAGCCCAAGGTCGAGCGCATCGCCGAAGGTTCCGTCGGCATTAACGGGCAGCAGGAAGTTTTCATTCTCGCCGGTTTCGCCGTCCCAGCTGTTGCAGAGCAGGTAAACGGTCTCTCCGGCGCGGACGAGTTGGTTGATGTAGAAGCTGGAGTTTTCGCCGTTCTGGTATTGTTCGGGCAGCTCCAGAACGGTCTGCTTGAAGACGTTGGTCAGTTTGGTCTCCACCGGCTTGCTGCCGCAGGCAGGAAGCGCCGCCAGCAGCATCGCCAGCGATAAGAGGAGGCATACGATTTTTTTCATGAGTTGTTCTCCTTTTGTAGGAAATCATTTTTTGCGACGCATGGTCTTTTATCCGTGGACAATTTGCGCCATGGACATTTCGTGCCATGCGATTGTTATGGGCAGCGACGAGGGCGACGCTGCCCATAGGTTAGTTATTTTTGGCGCGATGTGTGTGCGAACAACACATATCGCCGGGATGGTTCATCCCTTATGTCCATCTTTTTCCTGCGCAGACGGCGTCTGCATCGGCTGCACCTTCGGCTCGTCCAATTGCGGAGCCGATTTTTTCGCTTTCAGCGCCTTCGTCCGGCGCGCCTTCGGCAGCTTCGGCGGCTTGTGCCGCTTGTTCTGCTGATGCGAACGCCACGCGCGGCGAACCCGCTCGGCGATGGCTTCGGCAATGGCGCGGCGCTTAACGTAAATCAGCACCACTTCGATGACCAGCAGCCCGATCACCACCACCAACGGCACCAGCTTGCCGATGTAAAGCAGCGCCGCCGCGTCGGTCAGCTTCACCGCCGTATTCTCCCAATATGGGTAGACCACCAGCTTCGTGCGCACCGACCGTCCCGCGAAATCGCCCAAACGGGCGCGCAGGCTGGAATCGGTAAAGCGGGCGGAATTTTCCACAATTTCCACGTAAGCCTCGCTCACACCGATGTTATCCTCCAGAATCCCGGACGCAAAATCGGTCACGGGATCGGGCATAACCACTTCGACAGCCGTCACGCAGAGATCGCTTTTCAGCGTGGACAGCAGCGAGTAGGACATGAAAATCCGCGGCTGCTCGCCGTAAAATTCGGCGTAATCGCCGTCCACCTCGCAGACGCCCGCGATGTAGACGCTCTTTTTGCCGATCAAAAGCTCCCGTCCCACCACGTCCGGCGAGCCGAAGAACTGCCACGCCAGATCGTTGTCGATGATCACCTGATCATTCAGCACCCGCTCGGCGGCGTTGAAATACTGCCCCGACAGCATTTTCAGCGGATGAAAGAGGAAGAAGTCCGCGCCCACGCCAAGCGCCGTCGCCTTTACGCCCGACTTCATGGTCATGCCGGTTTCGGGCGAACGCATGGACAGGGTCACGTCCGCCTCGCCGCTGTAAGCGTAAGCGTACAGCCGGGCATCCTCGTCGGCAGGGGAAATGGACGCCGCCACCATGGCGGAATCGATGGCGGACGCCAGCGAGCCGTCGATGTCATCGCCGCTCTTTTTCGCCAGCGGCGACAGGAACGCGGAAAGCTGGGCGTATTTGGAATCGTCCGACACCCAGCGCGACACGACCTGCTGGCTCTCCAGCTTCGACGCCACGCCGCCGATGATCAGCGTAAATGTTCCGTACAGCAGCAGGCTGACCGCCGTCAGGATAGCTGCCATGATATGATATTTTTTCATATTACTTGGAGTTTTCCACCAATCTCACCTGACTGCCGGACGAGATCGGCTTGGTGGAGGTGGTGATGATGAATTCGCTGCCCAGAAGTCCGCTGACCGCCGAGTTGGTATCGTCGCTGGCCAGCACGGTAACGTCGTAGCGGCGGGCGATGTAACGGTTGCCCAGCGGGCTGGACTTGGCTTCGACCACCAGCACGAACTTGCCGTTGTTGTCCTCGCGGATGGCGGAATTGGGCACCACGGCGTCATAGCTCTGACCGCGTTCGCCGATGGTCAGGTTCAGCGTCTGTCCAACGGACACGTCGCCGCTGACTTCGATGGTGGCGATTTTGCTGTTGCCGGGGTTGTCGGGGTCGTTTCGCAGGTTGACCACGCTTGCTTTGATGTTTGACCACCAGGAATTGGTTACGCTGACTTCATCGCCCACGCGCACCCGCTTCGCCTGTTCGGTGGTCAGGCTGATTTCGCATATGTAGCCCATGTCCGTTACCACGATCTGGCAAAGCGTCTGTCCGATGGTTGTATCCTTGCCCGCAACGGCGGTGAGGGACGCGACCTGTCCGGCAACGGTTGCGATAATTTTAGCGTCGGTGGAATTGGCTTCGTACTTGGCGACCAGCGCCTTCTGCTCCTCGATGTCGGCAAGCAGCTCGTCGATCTCAATCTGATTGCGCTGCGCCTGAAGATTGTCCTCTTCCTTCTTCTTATCCAGGTTGTGCTGGAGGGTTTCCAGCTCCTCGGTCAGGGTCTGCACCTTTTCGCGCTGGGTCTCCTCGTCGGTGACGCCACCGGTCAGCTCCTTGATTTTGGCATTCTTGTCGGACACCTGATCGGCGATTTCCTCCACCTGCGCTTCCAGATTTTCGACGCTCAGCTCACAGCTTTCCAGCTGCTGGAGCTTTTCCAGCGCTTTCAGGTCGGCGGCGGCAGTTTCGTATTCCTTCTTCGCCTCGGTGTAGTCGGCGGTGGCCTCGGTGGATTCGGTGGTGGCGGTTTTCTTGTTCTTGGTCGCGGTATCGAGGGCGGTCTTCGCCTTCTCGCTGCCGGCAATGCTCTTAAGCTGTTTTTCCAGCTTTTCCAACTTTTCGGTGTTATCCTCGGTCTGACGGTCATAAGACAGCTTCAGATCGGCCTTGGTTTCGTTGGTGGCCGAAAGCTTGGCTTCGTAAGCGAGGCGGGCGGTTTCGCTCTTCTGATACCAGCGCTCGACGGTGTCATAATCGCCGTTGCCATTGTTATAATTTGCCAGCGCGTTGTAGTAGGCGAAATCCGCGTCCACCCACTCGTCGTAGAGGGTTTCAAGGGTATCGTCCAGCGCTTTGATTTTCAGATCGTAGTCTTCCTTGGCGCGGCGCATGGTCTTTTGCAGCGCGGCAATTTGCTCCTGAATCGACGCGGCGTCGGCGCTTCCATCGGGCGCGATGGCTTCGTAAGCGGCGGCAGCCTTTTGGTAGGCTTCCTCGGCGGCTTCGAGGGCGGCTTCCTTCTCCAGCTTCAGCGCCTCGGCGGCTTCGTAAGCGGTCTTGGTCTCGTCGCGAAGAATCGTTGCGGCGGCGATGCGCGACTCGGTGGATTCGCCGTCCAGCGACACGTCGGCAGCCTGGCTCTTAAGCTGGGTAATCTGCTTGTTGAACGCGGTAATCTGCTTGTTGAGGGTCTTAGTCTGCGCGTTCAGCTCCTTAATCTCCGCCTCCAGCGCTTCGACGGCGGAAAGGTTGGCGGTCAGCTCGGCAAGCTGCTTTTTCGCCTTGTTGAGATCGTCAGTCTTCTGCTTAATCGCCAGTTCCTGGGAATAATAATCCGTACCGGACACAAGCATTTTGAGCTTGTATTGTTTTTCCAGCGTAGCAAGCTGTTCCCTCGCCTGTTTCAGCTGCGTGCTCTCAGCGTCCTCCAAATAAACGAGCACGTCGCCGATCTGCACTTTGTCACCTTCGCGAACCGCGACCGCCTTGATCGTCCGTGATTCCTCAATTTTGATGTCGTGGGTAGAATTGGCTTTAACGGTAGCAGTCGTGCGAATCTTCGACGTAATGCTTCCGCTCTGCGCATACTGCGCCGCCACCTCCGGCAGCGAATAATTCATAATCGTATTAGAGAAAAAGGTAAGAATAAGCATAATCGCCAAAAAAACGATAATCGCATTCTTCACCCAAGCTCTCCGACGGACACTGTTCTCATTCATGGTAATTCTCCTATGTTTGTTTTTTTATTAGGGGGTTGGGGCGAGGGGTACGCGCTTTCATGCCCTCGCCCTGCGAGGGCGTAGAAAAGGCTGTGCAAAAGCTTTAATCAGGGGGGAATAAGGGCTTACCCACGATGTTCAGGCTGGACTTGTTCCAGCCTGCTTCCCTCAACGACGCCTCCGGGACATATTGCAGACGCCACGTTCTTAGGCAAGACTTTATTGTTCACGTTATAATATCGCGTAAACACCCTTGATGGGGTGAACCTATGCGCCGCGTCTCCACGAGGAAGTCATGCCTCGCATGACTTCCTCATGCGTCTCTGTTTTCTTTTCGGCGCCATGCTGGCGCCACTTGCGGATGTTGTGGGGATATGAACGAAATATATCACACGAAGGGATTGTATATTTCGATGGGATTGTATATTCCATCGTAGGGAACGACACCATGCGACCTACGGTCGCTTTGTCGTTCCGCCCCAAAATCGTTATCGCTAATGAAATCTCTATCATCGACACATTGCATCCAAAATCCAACTACCCGATGGCGGCCGTCGCCCTCGTCGGCCGCCATGCTAACGCCTTTCATTAGCACAATATCTCTATTGCATTCTAACGCCTTTCTCCAGCACAATATCTCCATTGCACTCTAACGCCTTTCTCCAGCACAATATCTCTATCGCACCAGCATAATCGCATCATCCCTTGATGCCGCCCGAGTAGGCGATGCCCTCCACGAGGTAATCCTCGCTGTAGAGGAAGATCAGCAGCGCGGGAATCATGTACACCGTCGCAACGGCGAAGGCAAGTCCGGCGTCGTTGGTGTTGACCTCGGACAGGAACACAGACAGCGGGTAGGTTTCGGTATCGTCCAGCATGATCAGCGGCTGCTCGACCATGTTCCAGTAGTCGATAAATACCAGAATTGCCACGGAATAGATGGTGCCCTTACAAAGCGGCAGGAAGATCTGGGTAAAAATCCGGAACTCCCCTGCTCCGTCCAGCTTGGCGGCTTCAACCACCGAAACGGGGATTCGCCGCATGAACTTGGTCAGGATGAAGACCGAGAACGGGGCGAAAATGCCGGGCAGGATGATCGACCAGTAGGTGTCCTTGATGTGCAGCCATTCCGCCACGAGGAAGTTCGGCACCAGCGTGACCTGATAGGGCATGAGCATCAGAATGACGTAAACGAAGAAGATGGCGTTCATCAGCTTGGAGCGGTTTCGCGCGAAGCAGTAGGACGCGCCCGCCGCCATGATAATCTGCCCGACTACGATCGGGATGGTGAGAATCACCGAGTTCCAGAATTTGAGCAGGTAGGCAGGACTTGTAATAAACGCGGTTTTATACTGACCGAAGCTCACCATGTCGGGGATGAATTTCAGGTTGACCTTGTCGGATATGTAGGTTTTCGCGTCCGAGCTGGCGTTGGAGAAAATCTGACCGTAGTTTGCGGAAATTTCGGTGGTGGACATAAAGGAGTTGGTGATGGTCAGCACCGTTGGCAGCAGGAAAATGACCGCGAAGACGGCGATAATGAAGAAGGTGAGCCAGTTCAGGAAAACCTGCTTCTTTTTGTTAAAAACCCGCCGCTTTCGCTGTTGATCGAGGGTTAATTGCTTGCTCATTCTTCAATATCCTCCTCGATTTTGTTGTCCGCCAGGAAAAGCACGCCGATGATGACGATCATGACGATGGTCATCAGCACCGCCGCCGCTGACAGCTTCTGGTAATCCAGCGACAGGAAGTTGTTGTTCATGAAGTGCTGGAGCAGGTAAAGCGAGTCGTAGGGGTACTTGCCGGTGAGCAGGTAGACCTCGCGGAAGATTTTGAAAGAGTTGATCAGCGACATCAGCGTCACGAACAGGATGCTGGACGACAGGTAGCGCAGCTTGATTTTGTAGAAAATCTGCCAGCTCGACGCGCCTTCCAGCGTTGCCACCTCCAGCACATCTCTGGGAATGTTGGAAAGCGCCGCCATGAACAGGATCATGTTGTAGCCGACGTTTTTCCAGACGAATAACAGAACGACCACAAGCTGGCTGTAATCGGATTTAAGCCAGTCGATTGGACCGGCGCCGAACAGGGCGATGATTTCGTTGGCCACACCGTTGTAGTGGAAAACGACCTGCCAGATTAGGATAATCGACGCCACAGGCACCAGCATGGGCGACAGGAAGATGGTGCGCAGATTGCTTTTATATGGGATATTCCGTTCCAGCACAATGGCCAGTAGCAGCGAGAGGATGACAGCCAGCGGCACCGCGGTCAGCGAAAAGCGGATTGTGTTGGCGCAGGCGTCCTGAAACGCGCTGTTTTTGAGGATGCGGGTGAAGTTTTCGAAGAAGACGAACTCTTTATTGATGGGGCTATCCACGAAGGAATAGAAGATAACGACGATGAACGGGACGATGTAGAAGGTGAGCATACCGATCAGGCTTGGCAGGAGGAACCACCCCACTGTAAAACGTTCGGCGCGCTGAATTTTGGACAGCCGATTGTGCCGCGGCTTTCGCGGTTTCACGACCGCGTCCGTGGGCGCAGGGCTTTTCATTGCACGATCTTTCATAATACCTCGATTTCGCAAAGATTTGTTTACAGCATTAGACGTAAGCAGACGCGATTTTGTTCCGCAAAAATTCAAATTTTTGCGAATTTTTTGAAAATGCTTCATCCGGATAAATGCTGTTTCGGTAAATTAGTACATTTATAGGATACCATAAGATATGTCATTTGTCAAGTATATTTCGCGAATATTAAGAATTTCGTAATGATTTTTTTCGACAAATTCCTTCCTTATTATATATACATATTATGCGGATAAATCCGCCGTCATGTGCGGAAGATGGGGCATGATGGTCCAAATCATGTTTGCAAAGAACGACGCCATGCGGTCTTTGACCGCATGGCGTCGTTTCCTATAGATTTCTTTCCATTACAAATTTTTCTTGATTTCACTGATTATGCACTCAAGTACCTTCAGGCGGGCGTATTTCTTGTTGTTGGATTCCACAACATACCAGGGAGCGTATGGCGTGTTTGTCAGCGAAAGCATCTGATCGACCGAAATATGGTAGCCCAACCGCTTGTCACGGTTGCGCCAGTCCTCATCGGTGATCTTCCATTGCTTTTCGGGCGTGTTCTGGCGCTCGGTGAAGCGGCGGAGCTGCTCGTCGTCGTCAATGTGCAGCCAGAATTTTACAACAATCGCGCCCGAGCGCACCAGCGAACGCTCGAAATGGTTCATCTCATCGAAAGCGCGCACCCATTCGCGGCGTTTTGCGAAGCCTTCCAGCCGCTCCACCATGACGCGTCCGTACCAGCTTCGGTCATAGATTCCAATGTGACCCGTTTTCGGGATTGTGTTCCAGAACCGCCACAGATATTGATAGGACAGTTCGGTGGGCGTGGGCGCGGCGACCGGGATCACTTCGAAGCCGCGCGGGTCAAGTCCGGAAGTCAGGCGCTTAATCGAGCCGCCCTTCCCCGCCGCGTCCCAGCCTTCGAACACAATGATCAGCGGACGTTTCTTCATATACAATTTGTTGTGCAGTTTGAACAATTCGTTCTGCAATTCCTTCAGCCGAACCTTGTATTCCTCGTCGGTGACGATGCGCGACAGATCGTAGCTGTCCAGCGGCGGGATGGGCAGCGGGTCGATGGCCATGTCCACCCGAACGTCGGCGGGGATGGGATTGGCGTGGGTGCGTTCGGCCAGCTCGTAGTCGATGGCGTCGTCCTTGCGCGACCAATCCTCGTCGCCCTTCTTCGCCAGCTTTTCGTCGATGGCCGCTGTCAACGTGCGGTTGACAATTTCCACCACCGTCCGTGCGGTCAGCTTCTTGTCGGAGGCATCCAAAACGTGCCATGGCGCGAAAATTCTGTTGGTTCTGTCGATCATTTCGGCGAAGGCTTCATAATATTTCGCGTAATTTTTGTGGCGGCGGTGGTCGTCGTCGGTGACGCGCCATTTGGTCGCCGCCGAGGATTCCAGCGCTTCGAAGCGTTCACGCTGCTCTTCCTTTGAGATATTCAGGAAAAATTTGATGATAATGTAACCATCGTCCGCCAGCTGACGTTCAAATTCGCGGATTTCGTCGTAGTACAGCTCCACGGTTTTGTGCGGCAGACCGTCCTCCACCCGGGAAATCGACACCTCGCGATACCAGCTTCGGTCAAAGATGGAGATGTTTCCATAGCTGGGCAGCTTCGTCCAGAAGCGGCGGAGCATGGGGTAACGGCGTTCGTCGGCGGTGGCGCCGCCGATGGAGTAAACCTTGAAGCCGCGCGGGTCAAGCTCGGAGATCAGCTTTTCGATCATATAGCCCTTGCCGGACGCGCCCCAGCCCTCAAAAAGGATAACCGTGGGAATTTTCAGCTCCTTCGCCCGGCGCACCGTGGACGCCAGCGCTTCGCGGGCCTCTTTGGCGCTCATTGTCTCGTCAAACGCCACATTTTCGGGCGCGATACATTCGATAGAAACCATTTTTATACCTCCAATGGAATTATTTCTTATCGCTGACACCGTTCGACACACTTTCTGCGCGATTGGTGATACAATATGGACATACTATATTTTAACAGGAGTGTGATTCTTTTGAATCAGAAGGTTATGGAAGGAAGCGACGTCCGCTGTGAGTTGGTGGGCGGTCAGCTTCATATTGCCATTACTGGCGAAATTGACCATCATAATGCCCGTTCGCTGCGGGCGAAAATCGATGAAAAGCTCTATTTTTATCGTCCCAAGCTGGCGCTGCTGGACGTGTCGGAGGTCAGCTTTATGGATTCGTCGGGGCTTGGGCTGATTCTCGGGCGGTTCACGCTGACCCGCGAGCTGGGCGGCGAGCTGCGCGTGATCAACCCCAGCGACAGCGTGGGGCGGATTCTCGATCTGGCGGGCACGTCGCGACTGATTACCATTGAAAAGAAAGAAGTGAAAAATCATGAAGAAAATCCTGCTCAATGAGTGCAAATGCCGTTTTTCGGCTTGCAGTGAGAACGAATCGCTGGCAAGAACCATCGCCGTTTCCTTCGTTTCCCAGGCATCCCCCACCATTTCCCAGCTTGCCGACGTGAAATGCGCCGTCTCCGAGGCGGTGACGAACAGCATCGTCCACGGTTACGCGGACAATCCGGCTGGCGTGATCGAGATGGATTTTCGGCGATATGACGAAAATTTCGTCACAATCACCATACGCGACAAGGGCGTCGGCATCCCCGACATCGACGCCGCCCGCCAGCCGCTTTTCACCACCGACGTTACGGGCGAGCGGAGCGGCATGGGCTTCGCCATCATGGAAAGCCTGATGGACAAGGTGCAGGTTCGCTCGACCGTCGGCAAAGGCACCACAGTCACGCTATCCATTAAGCTGGGCGTACCTACATAAAATAACAGGATGTGAATATTTATGCAGGAATCGAGCATTCAGGAGCGGAACATCGAACTGCTGGCGCGTGCCCGCGAAGGTGATGAGTCGGCGCAGGCCGAGCTGATCGCTTCAAATATGGGATTGGTGCGCAGCATTGCCAGCCGTTTCCGCGATCGTGCCGACGAAGGGCATGGCTGCGACTTCGACGACCTGATGCAAATTGGAACAATTGGAATGATTAAGGCGATGCATAGTTTTGATCCCAGCTTTGGAACGACTTTTTCGACCTATGCGGTGCCGCTGATCATCGGCGAAATCCGGCGTTTTCTGCGGGACGATGGCCTGATCAAGATCAGCCGCACCACGAAAAAGCAGAACGCCATCATCCTCCGGGAGCGCGAAGCCTTCACCAAGCGCCACGGCCGCGAGCCAACGCTGGACGAATTGTCAGACATTTGCGGTATGAATCGGGAAGAACTGGTTTTCGCCCTCGGTTCGGGCAGCCCCGCGCATTCGCTGAACGACGCGGTGGGGGACGATGGCGCCGAATTGATGGATTTGCTGCCATCCTCTGACAACGAAATTGAGTCGCTCACCGACCGTTTAGCGTTAAAGGAAGCCATCCGCAGCCTCCCGCCCAATCAGCGGGAAATCATCGTACTTCGCTATTTCCGCGAGCTGTCCCAGCAGCAGACGGCGGACATCCTCGGCATCACGCAGGTCAAGGTCTCACGCGAAGAAAAGAAAATCTTCGCCTATCTGCGCAATATTTTGTAGTTTTCGCCGTTATTTGCTGTACAACTTATACAGCTCAATCTGAGAATCCACCGGTTCGCCGGCGGATTCTTTCTTTTTGTAAGTCCCATCCGGCAGCATTTCCGAAGCCTTCACGTTGTCGCGCAGCTCCAGTTCCGTCAGTTCGATGAGCGTTCGGGCAGCCTGCGGATCGTTGACAGGCGTGATCACTTCGATGCGGCGGGTCGTGTTGCGGGTCATCATGTCCGCCGATCCGATGTAGACACGCGGCGGGGTTGCGGTCACGTCTCCGTCAATATTACCAAAAATGAATATACGTGAATGTTCCAGATAGCGTCCGACAATGCTGGTCACGCGAATGTTGTCGGTCATCCCCGGTACGCCTGCTCGCAAGCAACAGATTCCGCGGATGATCAGATCGACATAAACGCCCGCCTGCGATGCTTTGGCTAGCGCGTCGATGATGTCCTTATCGGTCATGCTGTTCATTTTCATCCGAATATAGGCGCGTTTTCCGGCTTTTGCGGCTTCGGTTTCGGCAGCAATTTCAGCGAGGATCCGTGGTTTCAGGCAGGTCGGCGACACCAGCAGCTTCTCGTATTCGTCATTCGTTACGCCAGTGGAAAGATTCCGGAAAAGCGCGTCCACATCCGCACAAATCGTCGGATCAGCGGTCAGAATGCCGATATCCGTGTAAAGCTTCGCAGTCTGCTCGTTGTAGTTCCCCGTTCCGATATGTGCAAATTGCTCAAAGCCATTTTCGCACTTTCGGGTTACTAATGTGACCTTCGAATGCACCTTTAATCCGGGCATTCCGTAAATCACCCGGCACCCTGCTTCCTCCAGACATTCCGCCCAATGGATGTTGTTGGCTTCGTCAAATCTTGCTTTCAGCTCGACCACAGTTGTCACAATCTTGCCCTTATCCGCCGCCGCCCGCAGCAGTGAGATCACCTTCGACTGGCTGCTCAACCGATAAAGTGTGATTTTGATCGATGTCACCGCGTCATCGTCCACCGCTTCGCGCAGGAAAGCGAGATAGGTTCGCATGGAGTGGTATGGATAATTCATTAAAATGTCACTTTTTCTCAAATGTTCCATCACAGCTCCTTCAATCGACAGCGATAATGACGGAATCGGTTGATATACAGCATCCGGCAGCAGCTTCGACGCTGCTTTGATCAGCGGACTTGCAAAATCGAAAGTCAGCGGAGCGCTTGTGCGGAATATCTGCTCTTTTGTGAGCCCCAGCTTACCGCCAAGGAAACGAAGCAGCCTCGATGTTTCTTCCTTCTTTTTGCATAAATATTCAAGACGAACCGGCGCAAGTTTTTCTCGTTTTTTCAACAGAATTTTCAAATATCCCGGATAATCCAGGTTTTGTTCGGGGTCATCCGAAAAATTATCGACAATTTCAATGTCCGCGTTTCGTGTCACTTTGAATAATATGCAGGATTTCACTGTATATTTTTTGAACAGTTCTCCCGCCATTCGAAGCATGATTTCCTCTGTCGTAATATATCGAAGCGCAACAATTCTGCTATTTTCACCATCGCTCGTCAATTGGCAATAAAGTCTCGCTTCTTTGGGAAGCGGCACAATTCCGTAGACAATCCGCTCCCGCGATGATTTTTCTTCGGATTTCCCATCTTCCGGCTTCAGGCACAATAACACATGTGTCTGCTTGTTCACAAGATGAGGAAACGGGTGCCGAGAATCGATGATATAGGGGGTCGTCAGGGGCGCAATTTCCTTTTTGAAGAACTGCCGCGCCAGCTTTTTTTCATCCTTTGACAAGTCATCCCACGCCAACTGCTCGACGCCAGCCTTGGCGAGGTCTTGACACAATCTTGCGTATATCGAATCTCTCTTTTTATATAATCGCTCCGCTTCCGCATAAAGTAAACTCAGCTGTTCCGCCGCGGTCATACCGGTCTTGTTATCGGGCGGAACGTCCGGCAGCAACGAACGGTCATGCAAGCTTCCGGCGCGAACCATAAAGAATTCATCATAATTACTTGTGAAGATTGCACAAAAACGCATACGTTCTAACAACGGCACCTCGTCCGCATCCGCTTGAAGCAGCACCCGTTCGTTAAAGCGCAGCCATGATAGTTCCCTGTTTATATAAATACTGTCATTTCTGTCTTGTTTTTTATTCATATTATCACCTCTAACTATTATACCATATTCTGTACCACACCTAAAGGATATTTTCGTGCATCATTTCGTTTATTTTGCTAATATTTTATCTTGACTTTAGCATTATTTTGTGATATAATGATAGTCATAAATTTGTTTCTATTTTTTGGAGGCTCTTATGAATTATTTAACTCAGCTTCTCGGATTTCGCTTAAAGCGCAAACTTACTCCGATATCTTCCTCGGCCCTTGCTCTTTATGTGGTTTTGCTGGAAAATTTCAACACGCTTGGATTTCCATCAACGCTCTGTTTGCCCAATACTTTGCTGGCAGCCGAGGCACATATTGGTAAAACAACGGTCAATCGTGCTCGCGCTGAACTGGTTGATCAGGGGTACATTCACTATACGCCCGGGCAAATTCACAGCGCCGGAATCTATCAGCTGATCGAGCTTGACCCGCATCAATTCGCCGCACATCGCCGCGAAGAAATTTCGCCCATTGATTCGGGATCTGATTCGGCTATTGATTCGGGAATTGATTCCAAATCCGAACCAATAGCCGAAACATACATTAAAACAAATAAAAATCAGACCAAATCAAACCAAAACGCGCATTCGCGCGCCAGGGCGAAGAAGGGACCAGCACACGATGCAGCATCGCCAAACGCAGTATCGCCTCAGTTGAAACAAAATTTTGACGAGTTTTGGCAGATTTATCCACGCAAAACCGCTTATCGCGACACGCTTGCGGCTTATGCGAAACTTGCGCCTTCCGACGATCTTCATCGGCTTATTATTCGATCGCTCCGCGCGCAGACTTCGCGCAACAATTGGAACGATTGTCCGCCATACTATGTTCCGACGCCGGTGCGATGGCTTGAATCCGAGGGGTGGAAGAATTTATCAGAACAGGATATTGAATCGGAGCTGATGTTCGATGAATTCTTCCAGGCGGCAATTCGGCGATCATACAAAGGCGGTGATTTGCGTGCATAATTATGCATCATTTATACATAATACGCAGCTTGATTTCTTTGCCAATTACCGCTGGTATCTCCGCGAATTAGCAGAGCGTGAAGATGCGCGAAATCGCATTTTGTCTGACATTCATTCGGGCTTGACCAGCCGCGACAGCTATGACACCGATTGGGAAGCTCAAATTGACAGCGATATCGCCGCGCTGCGCAAAAAAATCGCTGGAATTGAGTCCGTCATCGACGCAATTCCCGAAACGCCCAAGCTTTTGCAGTGCAAGTTGTTCCTGCGCTACCATTTTATTCTCGGCTTTTCACTTACCGAAACCGCCAGCCGCATGAACATCAGCCTGTCTACCCTGCGCAGAGTGCGCATACGCTGCGAAGAGTACCTCGAAAAACGACCATTAAGCTAAAAAAGACCGCAGTAAGCGATCTTTTCTGGCAATTTTCAGGTGTTTCTGTCAACTTTTTTCATTACTTTCAGGTTGCCAATCTTCTTTGACCGCGCATCCAGTTCGCCAAGCACGTCATCCAGCGCAAGCCCGCGCTCATTCATCATCACCACCAGATGGTACAGCAGGTCGCTGATCTCATTTTTCAGTTCCTCATTGTTCCCATTTTTGGCAGCGATGATTGTCTCAGCGCATTCCTCTCCTACCTTTTTCAGGATTTTATCAATGCCCTGGCTAAAAAGATAGCAGGTGTACGAGCCTTCCTCGGGATTGATTTTTCGGTCGGATACGACCTCATATAAATCGCGTAATACGTTATCGTTCATTTTAATTTTCTCCTATTTATGAAATTATTTTTCGTCTGTATTCATCAGTTCGCGATAGAAGCAGCTCCGATTTCCGGTATGACAAGCCGCGCCAGTTTGATCAACTTTGATCAACAGTGTGTCTTCATCGCAGTCGTAAGCAATCGAGTGAATGACCTGTATATGCCCGGAATGTGCGCCTTTATTCCACAATTCCTGTCTAGAACGGCTCCAGAACCAGGTGCGTCCCGTCTTTAACGTCAGACCAAGAGATTCTTCGTTCATATACGCCAGCATCAGAACTTCGCCGTTCTGCCAATCCTGCACGATAGCAGGGATCAATTCCGATTTTTTGAAAAATATTTTCAGATCAACATTTTTATCTATCACTTTATACTGCCTCCTCAAAGTCTGACTGGGATGTTATGTTCGCGAAGATGTTCTTTCACCTGGCGGACGGTCAGTTCCCTGAAATGGAACAAGCTGGCTGCCAGTGCCGCATCGCATCCGGTCTGCTCAAAAACGTCCGAAAAGTGTTCCACCCTGCCGCCGCCGCCCGAAGCGATCACCGGAATGTTGACGCTCGACGCAATCGCCCGCGTCAGCTCAATGTCAAACCCGTTTTTTGTTCCATCGCAATCCATCGAAGTCAGCAAAATTTCGCCTGCTCCAAGTCTTTCGCCTTCGCGTGCCCATTCAACTGCATCAATTCCCATATCTTTCCGCCCGCCGTTGATGTAAACGGTAAAATGCCCGTCTTCGCAGCGTTTTGCGTCGATGGCCAGCACAACGCATTGGCTTCCAAAGCGGTCGGCTGCGTCAGCAATGATCTGTTTGTTCAAAACCGCAGCGGAATTTACTGCCACTTTGTCAGCACCTGCCAACAAGATTTCGCGAAAATCGTCAACTGTGCGGATTCCGCCGCCCACCGTCAGCGGCATAAACACTTCCCTCGCGGTTCTTTCAACCACATCTGTTATTGTTTTCCTTTGATCGCTGGAGGCTGTAATATCCAGAAATACCAGTTCGTCGGCCCCCTGTGAATTGTAGTATTTTGCGCTTTCCACAGGGTCGCCAGCATCGCGCAATCCCACAAAATTTACACCTTTTACCACGCGCCCATCCTTCACGTCGAGGCACGGGATGATTCTTTTTGACAGCATATGCTCCTCGCTTATATGGATTTTTGGCTAACCGCAATCGCTTCCTCTAGCGAAAGGGTTCCGCTATATATGGACTTTCCGCAGATCGCGCCGTAAAGATTCATCGCATTCAGATCGCGGATATTCTGTATGTCGCGAATTCCGCCGCTCGCAATGATGTTCATCGATACCGCTTCCGAGAGCTTTTTCAACTGTTCCAGATTCGGACCGGTGAGCGTTCCATCTTTCGAAATGTCGGTGAATATGACATATTTTGCGCCCGATTTTTCCATTTCTTTTGCCAATTCTATATAATCAGCGCCCGAATTTTCGAGCCATCCACTCGTCTTCACCTGACCGTCCAGCGCATCGATTCCCACGGCAATCCGATCGCCGTATTTAGCAACCGCTTCACGGACAAGAGGCGGATTCTTCAATGCCGCGGAGCCAATGATAACGCGCTCGATCCCTTTCGATATGTAATAATCGATGGTATCCATGTCGCGAATTCCGCCGCCGACTTCAATCGGAATATGGACTTTTCGCGCAACCTCCGTGTAAATGTCGCTGTTCACGCGGCTTCCTTCACGCGCTCCATCCAGATCGACCATGTGAATGAATTCAGCGCCCGCCGCTTCAAATCCAAGCGCAGTTTCAATGGGATCCGCCGCAACTTTTTCCGCAGTACCGTATTCGCCCTTTGTCAATCTGACGCACTTGCCCCCAAGTATGTCAATTGCTGGCAGTATAATCATGGACGATTCCTCCGAAATTTCTCAATATTTGCAAGCCAATGCTTTCGCTTTTTTCCGGATGGAACTGGCATCCGTAGACATTTCCATTTTGCACAATTGCCGGAATTTCGTAGCCGTAATCCGTTGAAGCTATAAGATTTTGTCTATTTTTCACAACCGCTTTGTAGGAATGCACAAAGTATACCTGCGCATTTTCAGGAAGACCCGCCAACAAATGCGATGAATTTACAATCGTCAGTTCATTCCATCCCATGTGCGGAACTTTCAAACCATCAGGTTTCATTTTTACGACTTCACCGTGGATCAGACCAAGCCCCTCGCACTCGCGGAACTCATATCCGCGGTCAAAAAGCAGCTGCATTCCAAGACAAATTCCAAGCAATGGCTTCTTATCTATGGCTGATTTTATATATTTTGTCAGCCCTGTATCATTCAGCCGTTCCATCGCATCGGGAAAAGCGCCGACGCCCGGCAAAATCAACCCATCCGCTGCGTCAAGCAGCGCCGGATCGTCGGACACAAAGGAATCTTCTCCAATAAAATCCAGCGCATTTTTTACACTGTGAAGATTCCCCATTCCGTAATCAATAATTCCAATTTTGTTTTTCACGATATTCTCCAAATCAAAAGGTTTGATTTTTCCTATAATACGCCTTTGGCCGATAGGATCGCCCCATCAATCGGCTGAAGCGCATCTTTCAGCGAATGCGCAAATGCCTTGAAGATCGCTTCGACCGCATGATGGTCGTTTTGTCCATACAGGAGCGAAATGTGCAGAGTCGCTCCCATGTTAAATGCGACGGCACGGAAGAATTCTTTTGTCATCTGTGCATCATATGTGCCAATCATTGGTGCTTTTGGCTCATAATCAAATACCAGATAAGAACGCCCAGATACATCAATTACTGCCCGTGCAAGTGCTTCATCCATTGGTATATATGAACAACCATACCGCGTTATCTTCCCTCGCTTTTGCACAATTTCGTGCAAAAGTTTTCCGAGGACAATTCCGACATCCTCAATCGTATGGTGGCAATCCACATAGAGATCGCCGGATACTTCGAGAGATATTCTCGCTCCGGAGTGGACAGCGAAGGAATTCAGCATATGGTCGAAAAATCCTACTCCGCTCTTCCCGAACAGCCCGCTCGGCTCATCGCTGCCGTACTCGATCGACATCCTGATCCTTGTCTCAAGAGTCTTTCTTTCCAAACTTGCTTTATCGATTTGTGTATTACTCACAAAATCACCTCACGCATTTTGGCTAACAATTCATCGATTTCTTCGCGCTTTCCTGCCGTAATTCGTATGAATCCACCCTTTGCCATGCAACGAATCGCAATGCTCTTTTCTTTCAATTTCTTGTGGAGAGCGACCGCCAGCTCAGGCGTTTTCATTTTTAACAGAACAAAGTTGGTCGATGTTTCGTATATTGTTTCAATGGAACTATTTTCGATTTTTTTGATTTCTTCCCGCAGATACACCGTGTTTGCTTTGATTTCCCTAACGCGCGCTTCAATTTCGTGGTAATGATTCAGGATTATTTTTCCATATATCTGCGAAACCGTATTTACATTATATGGACTTTTGATTTTTCTGAGCGTTTTTGCAATTTCTTCGTTTGAAATTGCGAATCCAAGCCTGAGCGCCGCAGCACCATAGGCCTTCGAAGTCGTTTTAAGCACAATCAGATTCTCAAATTTATCGCACAAATCCAGCACGCTCTCGTTCACCGGCGAAAATTCCATATAGGCTTCGTCCACAATCACAAAAGCATTCACATTTTTGATGAATTTTATGATGTCATCGCGCTTTTCCAGTGCTCCAGTTGGGTTGCACGGGTTCGAAAATATTACGATTTTCGACCTTTTTTCATTTACAACCTGCGTCAGTTTTTCGAAATTAATTTGGAACTTTTCATCTTTTCCGAAACTGATCACTTGCGCGCCGGCTAACGAACTATAAAATTCGTACATGGAGAAGTCCGGCGAAACTACAGCCACCGTATCCTCGTTTTCCGTCAAATTGCCGCAAATAAGACTAATCAACTCATCGGAGCCGTTGCCTGCCACCACATTTTTCGGATCAACTTTGTAAATTTTTGCAAAGGATTCAATCAATTCCTTGGCAAATGGATCCGGATAGCGATTGAAATCGATTTCGGATACCACCTTCTTAAACTCGTTCAGCACCTCATCAGACGGATTGAACGGGCTTTCGTTTGCGTCAAGCCGGATCTTGCAGATATCGGTATTTGGTGTATATTCCTCAATTTCGCGAACCTTTTGAGGAATCATATTGTCTAACATATCCATACCTCACTTCAAGCGCTGCGCAATCGAGTTCGCGTGAGCGCCTAACCCCTCGGCCTGCGCGAAAGCAATCACCTTCTCGCCAACCTTCTTGAGCGCCGCTTCATTATAATATAGGTAGCTTGATTTTTTGATAAAACTGTCCACTCCCAGCGCCGACGAGAACCGTGCGGTCCCGTTTGTCGGCAACACGTGGTTGGGGCCCGCAAAATAATCGCCGAGCGGCTCAGGCGCATTGTCGCCTAAGAAAATCGAACCTGCATTCTTCACAAGCGAGAGAAGCTCAAAGGGATTTGCAACGGAAAGTTCCAGATGTTCGGGTGCAATTCTGTTCGAAAGTTCCACGGCATCGTTTAGATTTTCGACCAAAACGATCGCTCCATAATGATTCAGCGATTGATCGATAATCTGATTCCGTTCCAGCTGCGATTTCTGCGCTTCAATCTCCTCGACAACCTTCTCTGCCAGCGACTCGGAAGTCGTTATCAGGATCGAAGCCGCCATCGGATCGTGCTCAGCCTGGCTCATCAGATCGGCCGCAACGTATGCAGGGTTTGCGCGGTCATCGGCGATCACCAAAACCTCGCTGGGACCGGCGATCATATCGATGTCAACCGCGCCAAATACCAGCTTTTTCGCCATCGCCACAAAGATATTTCCAGGACCTACGATCTTGTCCACACGTTCGATGGACTCGGTTCCGTAAGCCAGCGCCGCCACCGCCTGAGCACCGCCGACCGAAACTATTTTCGTGATTCCCGCTTTTTTCGCAGCGTAAACCACCGCCGGATTGATGCCTTCGCGTTTCGGAGGCGTCACAATCGTGATCGATTTCACGCCGGCAACCTGCGCCGGAATCGCATTCATGAGCACTGAGGAAGGATATGCAGCTGTTCCTCCTGGAACATAAAGACCAACCTTCTCTAGCGGACGCACAAGCTGTCCCATCACTTTGCCATCATCGTTCATCATCCACGAATTTTGAAGCTGTTTTTTGTGGAAGTTGTATATATTCTCCGCAGCTTCGTCAATTGTTTCGCGCAACGATTGCGGCACCTTTTTAATCAGGCAATTCTTCTCGTCTTCGCTGATTTCGAAGGAATCAAGCTTCACTTTATCAAATTTTTCTGTATATTCGCGCAACGCCTGGTCGCCATTTTTACGAACATTAGCAATCACGTCCGCAACTGTGTTCATGATTTCCGGGGAAATGCTTTCTGCACGATCCGACAGAAGTTTCAGCAGCTGATCCACTTCATTCTTCTTATATATTCTCATATTTATTCACCCTTATGCATTTTCTGCCTTATTTTTCTATTTGTGCCGATATCCGTTTCACAAAATCGTCAATTTCGCTTTTCTTCAACTTAATCGACGCGGTGTTGACAATCAATCGGGTGGACACATACGCCACGTCTTCGTAGACCTCAAGACCATTTTCTCTGAGAGTCGATCCTGTTTCCACGATATCGACGATTGCGTCGGACAGTTGAAGGATCGGTGCTAACTCGACGGAGCCTTCAATCTTCACGATTTCGACGTCAATTCCCTTGTTGTTAAAGTATTTTTTTGTGACATTTGGATATTTCGAAGCAATAATTTTGTGCGTATAGCCCTGATAAAAGTCCTTCCCCTTGATTCCGGCCAGCGCGAATTTGCACTTTCCGAAGTTCAGGTCGAGAATTTCATGGAACCACTTGCCATGTTCCATAATCGTGTCTTCGCCTACAATGCCGACATCGCAGACGCCGTGCTCGATATATGTAATCACATCGGCTGCTTTCGCCAAAACAACTTCTATATCGTCGGCTCCCAGCTTAAACACCAGCTTACGACCTTTTTCTTCAAGCTCGGAGCAATCATAACCAGCTTTTTTCAATAATTCGATGGCTTTTTGTTCAATTCTTCCCTTTGTCAATGCAATGCGAATCATTTTTCAGCAGCCTCCGATTCTTTTGTTGTGTCAATGACCGTCTCAACATTCATATTTTTTGCATAATTATTCGTTTCTTCAAGAGTGTCAAATACAGACAACTCACAGGTTAAGCCGCGCTCAACGTAACTATTTTTTACTTTTATGGCATCGGCATATGTTTCTTCGTTATAATGCACAATCGCATCCGCGCTCGGCATTTCGCAAAGTTTGCCGGACTTGATCAATGCATCCGCAACTGCGCAAACATTTACCGCAAACCCTATCGCAGGCTGGTCGTAATCGAAGCTGGCCAACAGTCTATCATATCTTCCGCCCTTCAGCACGGGCTCTCCCGCATTGTCGATATATCCGCGAAATACCAGACCGGTATAGTAGTCGAATTTATGAACCATGCCCATATCTACCATAATATATTCTTCATATCCGGCATTTTTCAACAGTTCATACAGCTTCTTCACATAATTCAGCGCGTCCACCGCATCCTGATTTTCACCCGCCAATTCAAACGCCTCCGCAAACACTTCGTCATTTCCATAGAGGAGCGGAAGTTTGCGAATCTTCTCATTTTGCAGGTTTTTATCAAACATATTCAGCGACACGTAATTCTTTGCATCGACAAAGCTGCGCACGGTTTGAACCTCGTCCTCAGAGAGATTCATCTCATTGATCAGAGCGTTAAAGTAGCCGACATGACCGATTTCCAGCTTACACTTCAGATTCAAGCTCTTAAGCGTTTCCAGTGCCGTCATAATGCACAATAAATCGCTTTTTAGACCGGACGCGCCAACCAGCTCAATGCCGCTCTGGAGAATCTCGTTCCGCTTGCCAGAATAATCGCTGTTAATTCGGTAAATATGCTGATTGTAGTACAGCTTCTGGGGCATCGCTGCGTTTTTCAGCTTTGTGGCCACAACGCGCGCGATAGGCGTGGTATTATCTGGACGCATAGCCAATAGATGTCCTGTATTGTCTGTTAATTTATAGACATTTTCCTGCTTTATTGATTGATTAACAGCTGCCACCATGTCATAATTTTCAACCACGGGCGTGCTGATCGGGCGAAAACCGGCATCAACATAGATTTTCGTAAATCCATCCGTGATCTTTTCATACAGATCCGCTTCGGCGTACAGAAGATCGCGTGTACCCTCCGGTATATTTTTATTCAGCTTATACATTTTGTCACCTTTGTATAATTATTTATTCATATTTTGTGCGATCGGTTAAATTCCTTTATCACGTTAATATGATACCACATTAGAACGCTTTTGTCAATTCGCACATTGCACGGGATACTTTATCACGCTTTAAAAATTTATGTGCTAATTTCAGAAGAACGATAGCTGATTTGTTTCCGATAAATTCTCAAGCGCGCCGCTTCGACGCAATATTTCGATAACCGACTTCGACAAGCCTGCTTTTATCGACAATTCTTCGATGGAGAACAGCTCCTCCGTATCCCGAACCTGTACGATTTTTTCAGCCGCCTTATCGCCCAGACCGCCGAGCGCATTGAAAGGCAATCTAATTTTACCATCTTCTGGCTTAAATGCAAATGCCTCCGATTTGAACAGGTTCACCGGCAGGAATTTATAGCCGCGAGCCAGCATTTCACGCACAAGCAAAAAGGTATCTGCTGTTTCTTTTTCCTTTGCCGTGGCATCATTTCCTTTCTTTCTCACTTCTTCAATCATTGCATTGATTCCAGGAATGCCCTTCATTGCAATATCCGCGTCAAATCCTCCAGGAGCAACCGTGAGAAATGCTGCATAAAATTCCAGCGGATAGTATATTTTGTACCATCCAAGCCGAATCGCCGACATCACGTAGGCGGCAGCGTGTGCCTTTGGAAACATATATTTGATTTTTTTGCAGGAAGATATGTACCAATCCGGAACGCCGTGCTCGCGCATCGTCGCTTCATACTCCGGTTTTAACCCCTTTCCCTTGCGCACGTCTTCCATAATTTTGAAAGCAATGGCATTTTCAAGGTGATATTGCTGTATCAATACCAGCATAATTCCGTCGCGTGTTCCTATAACCTGGGAAATATCACAAATTCCTTCCTTAATCAAATCCTGCGCATTTCCCAGCCAAACGTCGGTTCCATGCGTCAGACCTGAAATCTGAAGCAAATCCGCGAAATTCTTCGGCTTCGCATCCACAAGAACGCTTTGAATGAAGCGCGTGCCCATCTCCGGCAACCCCAGCGTGCCCAGTGGACAACCGATGTCCTCAGGCGTGACGCCAAGTGGTTTCGGCGATTCGAACAATTCGTAAACCGCGCGATCGTTCATTTTGACGTCCATGACACTTGTATTTGTATATTTTTCCAGCCATTTGTATTTTGTCGGCATATCGTGTCCAAGCTCGTCCAGCTTCAGAATCGTATCGTGCAGATACGTGAACGCGAAGTGCGTCGTGACGATATTCGAGCCGGGATCATCGGCCGGATGCTGCACCGGCGTGAAATCATAGACCTCGTACTCACGCGGCACGACGATAATTCCGCCAGGATGCTGACCGGTTGTGCGCTTAATGCCGACACACGTATTGACAAGTCTGTCTATTTCTGCCTTATTCAGCTTCTTTTTCCGTTCTTCAAGATAGCGAACCACGTAACCGTAGGCCGTTTTCGCCGCCAAAGTGCCAAGCGTTCCGGCGCGGAACACATTCTCGGCGCCAAAAAGCTGCTCGGTATATTTGTGAACTTTGCCCTGTACTTCACCTGAGAAGTTCAGGTCGATATCCGGCGATTTATCACCATAGAATCCCAGAAATGTTTCAAACGGAATATCGTGACCATCGCCTGTCAACTTTGTGCCGCACTTCGGACAAATTTTATCCGGCAGATCAAACCCGGAACCCACCGAACCGTCGGTAATGAACTCCGAATATTTACATTTTGTGCAATAATAGTGAGGAGGAAGCGGATTTACCTCCGAAATTCCGGACATGGACGCTACGAATGACGAGCCAACAGAGCCGCGCGAACCAACTAGATAACCCTGTTCTTCGCTATATTGCACCAATTTTTGGGCAATCATGTACAATACGGCAAATCCGTGCTTGATTATGGAAGTTAATTCCTTATCCAAACGTGTGCTTACAATTTCTGGCAGCGGATCGCCATACAGCTGTTTCGCGCGATTCCAGCAGCGGCGCTGCAGCTCCTCCTCCGAACCTTCCAGATTCGGTGTGAACGTTCCCTTCGGAATCGGTCGTACATCTTCCACCATATCGGCAATCAGGTTTGTGTTGGTAATTACTACCTCCTTCGCACCTTCTTCGCCAAGATATTGGAATTCTGCCAGCATTTCTTCTGTTGTACGAAAATATAGGTGAATATCCCTGTCGGCATCGCTGTATTTTTGCCCGGCAAGCAATATTTTTCTGGTAATTTCGTCGTCTTTTTCAAAGAAATGAGCGTCGCACGTCGCAACGACAGGCTTTCCCAGCTTTTTTCCCAGGTTATAAATCCGTTTATTCAGCTCAATCAGATCATTCTGATCTTTTACAATTTCCTTATCTATCATAAATTGGTTATTGCAAAGCGGCTGAATTTCCAAATAATCATAGAAGTTTGCAATTTCTTCTATTTCTCGTTCGGTTTTGTTTCCCAATATTGCCTGATATAGCTCGCCAGCCTCGCACGCCGATCCGATGATCAAGCCTTCGCGATTTTCTTCGATCAGCGTTTTGGGTGTGCGCGGAACCCGATGATAGTAATTCAGGTAACTTTTGGATATTATTTTGTACAAATTCTTCATTCCGGTCAAATTTTTGACCAAAAGAATCTGATGATACGGCTTCAACTTCAGCGGATCCGAACGTTCAGACATCAATTGCTGCATTTCGCGCAAATTTCCTGCGCCTTCATTACGTATTTTGTCGAAAAGGCACACAAGTATTTTCGCCAGAACTTCCGCATCATCGCACGCGCGGTGATGATTGAAGCTGCCAAGCCCGAAATAATCTGCCAAAATGTCCAACTTATGTCGTTTTAAATCCGGATTTGCATATCGCGACAAAGCGACCGTATCCATGTAAGGATTCACAAATTCATAATGATTTTCTTGTGCAACTTTGCGAATAAACGAAATATCAAAGGACGCGTTATGGGCCACGAGGATACGATTTCCCGCAAAATCAAGGAATTTTTTGACAGCTTCCGCATTATCCGGCGCGCCGGCGACCATCTCGTCCGTGATTCCGGTCAGCTCAGTGATATTCTCCGGAATGTGAACCTGGGGGTCAGAGAAGGTGTTGAAACGATCAATGACCTCGTTTTCTTTCATCAAAACCGCGCCAATTTCGGTAATATGACAGTTTTGCACCGATAAACCGGTGGTTTCTATGTCAAAAACGCAATATTCGCCCTCAAAATTTGTGTCCATGTAGTCGTCCAGCTTGTCGCCAAACAACACACGCGCCGTGTCATCCACATAATAGTTTTCTATGCCATAAATCACCTTCATGCCCACTTTTTCGGCTGCCATCATAGCAAGCGGGAACGCCTGAACATTTCCATGATCGGTAATTGCTACAGCTTTATGCCCCCATTTATGTGCATTTTTCACAAGTTCGCCTGGGTCAATTGTCGCGTCCATCGAGGACATCTGCGTATGACAATGCAATTCGACACGCTTTTCCGGCGCTTCGTCAATGCGATAAGCCTGGCCGATTTTCATTATACTGGTCGGCATGATAATTGCTTCCTGGTCAAACGTGTCTATTTTGGAATAACCTTTAATCGCGATGGTCATCCCGTCCTTGATGTTCTGTAAATATGATTCAAGTTCTTCTTTCGGCTGCGCCAATTTTATGTATATTGACGAATCTTTATCGGTGACAGCAAAGGTCAAAATGAGCTTGTCACCGCGCCGCGTTTCTTTGGTTTCCAATCCGAACGTCTCGCCGAGCACGATGATATTTTTCAGCGGTCCCTGAATATTTCGGATCGGAATCGGATCTTCGATGAGAAATTCCTCACCGATTAACATTTCCGGGCTTCCAATATCGAAATATTTGCCGCCAATATGGTATATATTCCCTTCTCTATGGTAATTTACTTCTTCATTGGTTAATGTTGAGATGCGCTCAAAATCTTTATAAGGATCCTCCTTTGGCGCTTCCTGTTCAGGCTCCTGCTGCTGCGCACGTCGTGATGACGCCTCAACCTGTGCGTTTCGTGCAATTCTTTCCAGTTCTGCCACGCGCATATCAAAATAACCGCCGCCGTTTTCAACCATCGGCTCCTGAACGATAGCCACATCCAACCGCACGCCAAATTCCCCGTATATAATATTGGAAAGAATTTCGTTAGTCTTGGCAGAATAAAGCAATTCTACTCCGCCATCACAAATTGGTATGCGAATTTCCAGGTGATTGCCGTTCAATTTATATTCATAATTGTCGAAAAATCCACGCGATACCGCGCCGACGCGAAGCAGTTCAGTCATCGCTTCCGGAATAACCGAAGTGCTAAACTCTTCTTTTGGATATTTCGGTAATATTTTTACATAATTCAATTCATAGGCATCGCGTATCGCGTCTTCAATTCGGTACAAATCCGAGTGCTTAACAATTTTTGGAAATTGCACGCCAATTTCAACCACTCGCTTTTCACGCTCGATCCGCGACGACACCTCCGCAACCTGATCCAGCACCCATCGATCGTCCGGCGTTTGTGTATATTTGCTGAATATTTTGTCGAATTTATTCAACTTCGCTCACCATTATCATTTTTGTATATTCATGTATATACATCGTTTATGCATTACATTTGATTAATTTCGTTCGTAAGTATATCAAGAATCTTCTCTTCCGGATACTTTCCGACAATCTGACCTTTTTTGAAAAGTAACGCCTCGCCGATACCGCCAGCGATGCCGATATCCGCTTCACGCGCTTCGCCGGGACCATTCACCGCGCAGCCCATCAGCGCCACTTTGAGCGAGCGCGACGGATTCAGCTTCGGAAGATATTCGTTCTCGAATCGCTCCACAAGCTCGATTAATTCAATCTTTGTGCGGCCGCAGGTTGGGCACGAAACAATACTGATTCCGCTTTGGTCAAGCCCGAGCGCGTGCAGCAGGTTCTTCCCTTCCGTGACCTCCAGCAGCGGATCCGCCGTAAGCGATACGCGGATCGTGTCGCCAATGCCATCGCATAACAGCGAACCGATTCCTACAGCCGAACGTAACCGTCCCATTGTCACAGATCCCGCCTCCGTTACGCCAATATGCAACGGATATGCAGTCATTTTGTACAAGAGTCGATTGGCTGCGATACAAGTGCGGACGTCGGACGACTTGATGGATATTACGATATCGTCAAATCCCTCTTCCTCCAAAATTCGAACGTGTCCCAAAGCACTTTCAGCAAGTGCTTCCGCAGTTGGCGATCCATATTTGTGAAGAATTTCCTTCTCTAATGATCCTCCATTCACGCCAATACGAATCGGAATTTTTCTCTCTCGGCAAGCAGCGACTACTTCGCGCACACGCTGTCGAGAGCCGATATTTCCAGGATTTATGCGGATTTTATCAACGCCCGCTTCGCAGCAGGCCACCGCGATTTTATAATCAAAATGGATGTCTGCCACAAGAGGCGCTGCGATTTTTTCATTTTTCAGTTGGCGGATAGTTTCCACCGCTTCCATATCCGGGACTGCCAAACGTATAATTTCGCACCCAGCTTTATCCAACGATTGAACCTGTTTCAGCGTAGCTTCATAGTCGTGGGTGTCCGTATTTGTCATCGATTGCACGCGCACAGGCAGACCATTTCCGATGCGGAGCGTACCGATTTGTACAACTTTCCTTTTATTCTCTTGCATATTTATACCATTATTCATCGCATTTGCATATTTATTCATTAAACGAACAAGCTCATAACGTCTTTGAACGTGATTACGACCATCAATATCATCAGCAACACAATTCCAACGAAATGCACGTAGCCTTCGACTTCGGTCGGCAAGGGTTTACGACGGATTAATTCCACGATCTGGAACATAAGACGTCCGCCATCCAATGCCGGAAGCGGCAACAGATTGAATATTCCCAGATTCATGGTAATCACAACGACCAGATAGAGGAAATCCTGATAACCGCTGGACGCCGCCTCGCTGACCGCAGTCGTGACGCCGACCGGTCCCGACACAGCTTCCAGCCCATATCGGCCGGTTATCAGGTCGAACAATGACTGCCATATCATTTTCACCGTGGAAATTGATCGGTAAAATGACTGCTTAATTACATTTCCTACTGTTTTTTCTTCGGCGAGCACCACGAAATCGGTCATGCCGAATTCCATCCCCTCCGAGACGATGGTAGGAAATTGCACATTTGGAAGTTCAATCTCACTTTCATCCCGCAAAACCGTTAATTCTAGCGGCTCAACGCCGTTTCGCATGATCTCATACGCCAGTTCGGACGCAATATGCACTCTTGCGCCGTTCACACGAAGCACCTCATCGCCAGCTTGCAGACCGGATTGCTGGCTCAGCGCGTTTTCTTCAGTGAATCGCAGCACGGTAGTTCCACCAAGGTTTGGCAGAGTTGCCACAACCACGGTCATCAGAATGGCGCCAACAAGCAGATTCATAAACGCTCCCGCCGCCGTGATAATCATTCGTTGCCACACAGGCTTGAAGCAAAGTGCGTTTTCGTCTTCGCTCTCTTCATCTTCCCCGACCATTTGCACAAATCCGCCGATTGGAAATACGCGCATTGCGTATATTGTGCCGGTTTTCTTCGAACGATGCGACAACAGCCGCGGTCCCATCCCGATGGCAAACTCGCGGATCGGCGTGTGAAAAATGCGCGCGGCAACATAATGCCCCAGCTCGTGCATCAGAATCAGCAGCGACAGCATCAGAACTGTCAGCAGAATATACCAAATATTCGTAAGATCACGCTCCTATTTTGTGTTTAATGCAGACTTTTACAAATTGCCGCCGCCTCAAGCATTGCCGTCTTTCCGGCCTCCTGAATATCATCCAGCGTCGGATTCTCCTTATTCTGGAAGCGCGACAACGTTTTTTCCACCACATCCGCGATGTCACAAAATCCAATGAAGCCATCCATAAATTGGGAAACCGCCACCTCGTCTGCCATAACCAGCGCCGCCGGCAGAACGCCGCCCTGCCGGATGCAATCATACGCGATTTTGAGCAGAGGAAAATTTTCCATATCTGGTTTATAGAATGTCAGGCGTCCTACGTCAGTCAGGCTTAATCGGTCAATGATTCCCTCCACACGGCGCGGATATGTCATGGCAAATTGCGCGCACAGGCGCATATCCGGGCGGCTGATTTGCGCAATAATGGCATTATCATTATATTCTACCATCGAATGGATCATACTTTCCCGATGAACAACTACCTCAATCTGTTCCGGCTGAACGCCAAACAGGTGAACCGCTTCGATCACCTCAAAGCCCTTGTTCATCAGCGTAGCTGAATCGATGGTAATTTTGGCACCCATTTTCCAGGTAGGATGTGCCAGCGCGCGCTCTGGCGTAATCTCACGCAGTTCGTCTTTTGTCATCCCAAAGAAGGGGCCGCCCGAAGCCGTGAGAAGAATCGACCGCAAATCGCGCCGATCGCTCGATTCCAAGCACTGGAATATCGCCGAATGTTCGCTATCAACTGGTATAATTTGCACGCCATTTTCACGTGCTGTCCGCATCACAATCTCGCCCGCCATGACAATCGATTCCTTGTTTGCCAATGCGAGGGGCTTCCCTGTATGCAGCGCGCAGAGTGTCGGTTCCAAACCGTAGCTTTGACCAATTGAATTGAAGATCATATCCACATTTTCCAGCTGCTGGTCAGCCAACGACGCCGCTGCCAGAACTTCTTCTCTGCCCGCTCTGACTTCCACCGGCGTATCAGCAAGACTCACGCGCAGATCGGCAGCCGCTTTTTCGTCCGACATGACGCAGAGGCGCGGTTTCAAACACCGCGCCTGCGCCTCCATTTGCTTCACATTCCGCGATCCCGTCAGCGCCGCAACCTTCACGCCAAGCGCCGATGCCACGTCAACCGTTTGCTGTCCAACCGAACCGGTTGAGCCAAGAATCACTATCGTTTTATCCATTTTCAACAAATCACCTGTGCAAATCAAAATATTATTGATAAAAATATTCAACAACCAGAGTTTTCAAAAGTCCTCATTGATTCACAATTCTGTATTTTTTACAATAATTTGTTTGGCATTATTAATCTCTATTAACAGAACAGCGAGAACACATTAGGGAACGCGCAGAGCATCAGCAGAATCGGCGCGGTGGCGATAATGCTGTCGAATCGGTCGAGAACGCCGCCGTGACCCGGGAAAATCGTGCCATAATCCTTGACGCCGTACTGGCGCTTGATCAGCGACGCGATCAGGTCGCCGAAAATCGAAATGACCGACACAACAACGCCCGCAATCAGCAGCGAGCCGATGTTCGAACTGGTCGATGTAAGCACGCCCACGCCCAGACCGTAAAGCGCGAAGAAAATCGCGCCAAAAACGATGCCGCCGATCGCGCCTTCCACCGTTTTGTTGGGGCTGACGTCCGGGATCAGCTTGTGGCGCCCCAGCGCGCGCCCGACAAAATAAGCCGCGCCGTCCGGAATCCATGCGCCGATGAACACCAGCGGCCACAGATAGACGCCATGTTCCAGATCGCGCACCATCAGAACCGCCATAAATCCTACGGAAATGTAAAATGTAGTGAGAAATACCAGTGCCATGTCATTCACCGTTTTCGTTCCCTTGGAAAGCACTGCCAGAGACATGAGGTAAAGCATATACAGGAACATCAGCGCCGATGCCATTGCCAGAAAATATGATATTTCTCCTGTATATGCCACGACATAGCGTGCAGAAACAGGGATAGCCGTGGCAATAATTACAGTCGGTATGGAAACTTCCAATTTATTGCGCACGCCGATGCAGCCGAGCATTTCATAAACGCCCACCGCCGTGAACAATCCGACGGCAAACGGCAGAACGAACGTGTCTGAAAATATCCAGACAGGAATCAAAACCGCGAATCCAAAAAAGGCCGTGATCAATCTTTTCTTCATAATATTATCATCCTTTCTTAATTTTGGATGAAATGTATTTTTATACGCCGCCGAATCTGCGATTCCGGGCGTGAAATTCGGCAATCGCCGCGTCCACGTCCGAATCCGTGAAGTCAGGCCAGAGCACATCAGTGAAGTACAGCTCCGAATAAACCGACTGCCACATCAGAAAATTGGACAGACGCATCTCGCCGCCGGTGCGGACGATCAGATCGGGATCGGGCTGCCCGGACGTATCAATTGCGTTCGACAGCGCGGCTTCGTCCACGTGCGTGACGCCGGACTGCATCAGACGATTCACCGCCTGCACCAATTCTGCACGTCCGCCATAATTAACGGCTACATTTAAGTTGTATTTATTTGCACTCGATTTGCGCTCAATTTTCTCCATCGTTGCACGCACGTCGGGCGCGAAAGGCGTCTTTTCGCCGAGAAAACGGATGCGGATGTTATCCTCCGTCATCTCTGAAAGACCCATTTTCAGGTAATTTTTGAATATATCCATAATCGCGTTCACTTCTTTTTGCGGACGCTTCCAATTTTCGGTAGAAAAAGCATAGATGGTCACGGTGCCAATGCCCTGCCGGAAGCAGTATTCAGCGACGCGGCGGAACACCTTCGCGCCCACCGTGTGACCGTATTCGCGGGGCATTCCCCGTTTTTTCGCCCAACGACCGTTACCGTCCATAATGAAAGCAATGTGCTGGAGCGAATTTTCCTGCGGCTGGTTGATCATGTCAAAATCTTCCTAATATTATATGCTTAAAAAGTATGGGGCGCGCGGGGTTGGCGCTCAAGCGCCAACCCCACTGCCTGAAAATTACAGCTCCATGAGCTCCTTGCTCTTGCGGGCAGTCACTTCGTCGATGGTCTTAACGTACTTGTCGGTCAGATCCTGCACGGACTTATCGGATGCTTTCAGCTCATCCTCGGTCATCGTGCCGTCCTTCTTCTGCTTCTTAGCGGCGTCATTTGCCTCGCGGCGAATGTTACGAATGGCAACTTTGGCTTCATCGCCCATTTTTGCCACTTGCTTGGTCAGCTCCTTACGGCGCTCCTCGGTGAGCTGCGGGAAGGTCAGGCGGAGAACCTTACCATCGTTCTGAGGCGTAATGCCCAGATCGGACGCGAGAATTGCCTTCTCGATCTTCTTCAGCGTGGTTGCGTCCCAGGGAGTGATGATGATGGTGCGGGCGTCAGAAACCTTAACCTCTGCCATCTGGTTGATCTTTGTAGGCGAACCATAATAATCCACCTCAATCTTATCCAGCAAACCAGGGTTTGCGCGGCCGGCGCGGATATCAGCCAGCTGTCCCTCGTAGGAGGATACGGATTTCTTCATCTTTTCTTCATATGCTTTGCAATCTAACTTCATGATACTTTATCCTTTCTTGCATTTATATTTCATTTATTCTGCACCAATTGTGGTTCCTTCTGCCTTGCCAATGATGGCGTTGTAAATGTTTTCCGGCTCTTTCAGCTCGAAAACGAAGGTCTTGATGTGGTTTTCGTTGCCGAAGGACGCCGCGGTCGAGTCAATCGCCTTCAAATCCTTCTCAAGAATTTCCTTATAAGACACTTCCTTGTAACGTACAGCCCCCGGATCCTTTCTCGGGTCGGCGGTATAGATGCCGTCGATGTTCTTGCCCATCAGAATCACGTCCGCGTTCACCTCGGCGGCGCGAACGGCTGCGGCGGTATCCGTGGAGATGAACGGAATGCCCAAGCCGCCGCCCAGAATCACCACGCGACCCTTCTCCAGGTGCGACACGGCGCGGTTGCGGATGTAAGGCTCGGCGTACTGCTTCATTTCAACGGCGGTCATGACGCGGGTGTCCACGCCCTTCTGCTCAAAGAAATCCTGAAGCGCCAGGGCGTTGATCGTAGTGGCGAGCATACCCATATGGTCGGCGCGGGTGCGATCCATGTTCGTGCCCTGACGACCGCGCCAGATATTTCCTGCACCCACTATGATGCAGATCTGGGTGCCGATTTCCACGCACTTCTTGACAACCTCGGCAACTTGTTCCAGCATATCGTAGTCAAGAATGGGATGTTCCCCCTTCTTTGCCAGTTCAAGGCGCTTTTCCTCGGACGGAGCCAGCGCTTCCCCAGACAGTTTCAGAAGAACCCGTTTGTAAATAGGTTTCATGTTTTCGCTCATCGTATCAACTCCTGTATGTTATTGGTCAAGCTGCGACAGCATCGCATGACCTCTCTATTATATTGTAACCCAAAACAAGAGATTTGTAAAGGGATTTTGCTAAAATTTAACGTAACTTCTTTTCCGTCGTCATAAAATACGGTTTCGTGAACCAAATGTTACATAAAAATCCTGTCATAAAGCGATATCCCTTTCACAGAGAATTGTCTTATGACAGGATTTTCTTCACGACCAAACAGTCGTGATGCTATTGGAATTACTTGCCGGCAGCCAGCTTAGCGACTTCCTCAGCCAGATTGTCCTCACGCTTCTGGAGACCTTCGCCCTTTTCGTAGCGAACGAAGCTGTTGATGGCGATCTTGCCGCCAACTTCCTTGGCAACGGATGCGACATAAGCGCCAACCTTCACGGAATCATCCTTAACGTAAGCCTGCTCGTCGAGGCAAACCTGCTCGTAGAACTTGCCCATCTTACCCATAACGATGCCTTCCTTAACCTTATCAGGCTTGGAAGCCAGCTTGGGATCGTTGGCCATCTGAGCCAGCTGAATAGCCTTCTCTTCCTCGATTGCGGAAGCGGGCACGTCAGCCTTGGTAGCGTAGGTTGCGTTCATAGCGGCGCACTGAAGAGCGACGTTGTGCGCGCACTCCTTGAACGCCTCGTTGCAGGGGCAGACGCCCTCTACATCGAACTTCACGATAACGCCGATGTTGCCGCCGCCGTGTACATAGGTGGAAACGGCGCCTTCAACGATCACGAAGCGGCGGATGGTCAGCTTTTCGCCGATGACGAAAATCTGCTCCTTGAGCGCTGCGTCAACGGTAGCTTCGCCGCCTGCGATGGTGCAGCCAAGCAGAGCGTCCACGTCAGCGGGCTTGTTGGTCAGAATGGTGTCGAGCAGAGTGCCGACGAATGCCTGGAACTTATCGTTCTTGGCAACGAAGTCAGACTCGGAGTTGACCTCGATCATAGCGGCTGCGCCGTTTGCTTCCTTAATAGCGACGATGCCCTCGGCTGCGATTCTGTCAGCCTTCTTGGCAGCAACCTGCAGACCGCGCTCGCGCAGAACCTTGATTGCCTCGTCCATATTGCCCTCAGCTTCAACGAGAGCCTTCTTGCATTCCATCATGCCGCAGCCGGTCTTGGCGCGCAGTGCGGCAACGTCTTTTGCGGAAATGTTAGCCATTATTTATAATCCTACACTTTCGCGTAGCGAAAGTTTCCTTTCTGTGGAATTGGGGCTGGTTTGGCGTAGCCAAATCATGACCCGAAGGGGCATGAAAGCCCCAAAACACTGCGTGAAAAGTATTTTCACGCTTCTTCCTTTCGATCCTATTTGGCAGGAGAGAACTTAGGCGTTCTCTGCGTCTTCCTCTTCCTCAGCGGCGGTAGCTTCGGCCTCAGCCTCGTCCAGCTGCTCGCCCTGCTTGCCCTCGAGGACAGCGTCAGCGATCACAGAGGAGATCAGCTTAATAGCGCGGATAGCGTCGTCGTTGCCGGGGATGATGTAGTCGGCGTCATCGGGGTCGCAGTTGGTATCAACGATAGCGATAACCGGGATGCCCAGCTTCTTGGCTTCGAGAACGGCGATGTGCTCCTTGCGGGGGTCAACGATGAACACTGCGTCGGGCAGCTTGTCCATGGTCTTGATACCGCCGTAGTTGCGCTCAAGGTCGTTCATTTCCTTGATCAGGGAAGCAACTTCCTTCTTGGGAAGGAGATCGAAGGTGCCGTCTTCCTGCATCTTTTCAAGAGCGATGAGACGGTTGATGGACTTCTTGATGGTCTTGAAGTTGGTCAGCATACCGCCGGGCCAACGCTCGTTGACGTAGTACATACCGGAGCGCTCTGCCTCTTCCTTGATGGCATCGGCAGCCTGCTTCTTGGTGCCGACGAAGAGCAGCGTGCCCTTCTCCATGGACAGGTCGCGAACGAAATTGTACGCCTCGTCGAACTTCTTAACGGTCTTCTGCAAGTCGATGATGTAGATACCGTTACTCTCGGTGAAGATGTACTCGGCCATCTTGGGGTTCCATCTTCTGGTGTGGTGTCCGAAATGAACACCTGCTTCAAGCAGCTGCTTGATGGTAATAACAGACATTTCTATGTCCTCCTATGGTTTTTTCCACCACGCTCGCTGTCCGGGACAAGCGCTCCCTCGGGAGCGAACCTTCCGGCTTCACTGCGTGTGTGTTATCGCGGCTGAATTTGGTTCGGGCATGACAGCCCGGTCGGTGCGCCGCACATCGACCTTGTTATTATACCACAATATGCCGGCAATTGCAACAGTGTTCACAGAATATTTACAATGAAGTAAGGAAATCCTCACTTCCCCCGAAAATATTTCGCCGGGGAGACGCCGATGTACCGCTTGAACGACCGCGAGAAGTGGCAGTAATCGTTAAACCCCACCGACGCGGCGATTTCCGTAACCGGCATATGGCTGTCCCGGTAATCGGCGGCGGCGCGGGTGACGCGGTATTTGCACAGATAGGTTGTGAAATTGTCGTCGAAATTATCCCGAAAAAGATGGCAGAAATGGGTCTTATTGTAGTTCAGCGTCTGACAGATGTCCGCCGTGGAAATCGGCTGATTGAAATTCAGCTGGATATAATCCGTCACCTTCAGAATGAAATCCCGGCTGCGGGTGGGTGTACGCCCCTGCGCGGCTTCCTCCTCCTGCTGCTCGCTCAGAATCAGCCCCAGCAGCTCGTAGGTAGCCGTCAGCAGCCCCACTTCACCGTCCATCGTCTGCCGGCGGTCGCTGTGAATGCACAAGTCGCGGATCAGTCTGAAAGCGCGCGCCGTCCGTTCCTCCCCCATTTGAAGGTGCGGCTCGATGCGGATTTTGCCGTTCAGCAGCTCGTGCAGGCGGGTGCCGATGGTATACTGGACAGCCGGGATGAAAAAGCGCGGCTCCAGCAGCACCACCCGGTAGTTCAGCAGCTCGTCCGCCTTCTCCATCAGGCACATATGATTCTCGTAAGGGCTGACTATTCCAACCTCGCCCTCATGAAGGGTGTATTCCTCGCCGCCCGCCACCAGATAGAGTGTTCCCTCCTCCACCGCCAGAATCTCCAGGCTCTCGTGGCTGTGCTCGTAGATGGTCTGGCAGCGGCTTCCAATCTCCACGCACATACTGTTCAGATTTCCCGACCCGTCTCTGCCATGCTGAAAGCGGGTCATGCTCGCCCAGCACTGAATGTCACGATTGTATTTTTTCTCGTTGTTTATGTACATTTCCGCACCCCTTTTGCTCCATTATAGCATATTTGCGCCCGATTGTCAATATAAACGCAAAGAGCGACAAGTTTTCGGCAAAATTGTGCTTGCAATTCATACCGACAATATGCTACAATAAAATTACCCGATCGGCACGGGCTTTGGCAAAGTGCCGAAATTCAATGAAAGAAGGTTTCCATAATGAAACGCACCATTACCCTGCTTATTCTGGCGGCCATGCTGCTCCAATGTGCGGCCTGCGGCTCCGGTGAGACGCCCTCCACCGGCGATACTACCTCCGCGAACGGCACTACCACCGCTGAAACCACTGCGGAAACTGATCCCTACGATTACCCCGACCTTGACTGCGGCGGCGAAACGTTCACCATCATGAACATCGAGCCGATGTGGAACATGAACACCGAGCTGGACTTCGACGCCCAGAACGGCGAAACACTGGACGACGCAATCTACACCCGCAACCGCATGCTGGAGGACAAGTTCAACTTCAAGCTGGAGGAAGTGCAGCTTGCCACCGCCGAATACTTCAAGCTGGCCGATCATGTGCGCACCGACGTCATGTCCGGCGACGCCCAGTACGACGCCTGCTACACCATCGGCAGCACGGTGGGCAGCCTGATCACCGAAGGCTCGGTGATGAACCTGCTGGACATCGACACCCTCCAGCTGGATCAGCCCTGGTGGAATCAGATTACCAACGAGCAGTCCACCATCGGCGGCGATTACCTCTACTTCACCCAGAGCAACCTGTCGCTGACCGCCTTTGATTTGACCTGGTGCCTCTTCTTCAACGAATCGATGATGGAGGAAAAGAGCCTGGAGGCGCCCTACGATCTGGTACGCGAGGGCAATTGGACAATCGACGAGCTGCACAAGCTCTGCAAAGCCGGCGCAAATCTGAACGGCGACGAGAGCTTCACCTTCGCGGCTGACGGCAAATCGGTCTACGGCTACAGCACCTACAACAACGGCGCGCTGGCGTCGATAATCGGTCTGGGCATCACCTTCACCGGCAAGGACGCTTCGGATATGCCCACCTTCGATCTGGAAACCGACCGCTTCTACACCGCCATTGAAAAGCTGGCAACCCTTTGCGCCAGCGAGGGCGACTTCTATCAGGGCGTGACCGGTTCCAACCCCGACCGCTACACCACCGTCTTCGCCAACCGCCGCGCGCTGTTCGTGGGCGCTGAGGTGAAGGACGCGCTGGTCTTCCGCGATTTTGAGGACACCTTCGGCATCGTGCCGAATCCGAAGCTGGACGAGGCTCAGGCGAACTACTACTCCTGGACGAACTATCTGGCGCCCGTTCTGGTGGTTCCGGTAACGACGAAGGACGCATCCCGCACCGGCGCGCTGCTGGACGTGATGTCCTACTACAGCTACCGCGACGTGCTGCCGGTTTACTATGACGTAACGCTGGCGCAGAAGGGTCTGCGCAACGAAGATTCCATCGAGATGATGGACATCATCCGCGACTCGCTCTGCTTCGACCCGAGCATGGCTTACGGCTGGACGACCAAGCTGGCGGAGAGCATCCGCGATGCGGCGTTCAAGGGCGATTCCAACGTGGCGTCGCTGATCGCGTCGAACAAGACCACGGTTGAGGAAAGCATCACGAAGATGCTGGATGAGCTGGAATAAAAAAATTGGATGGGACGGTTCTTTGCGAACCGCCCCATCTTCATTATTTTCTGTCCCGCCGGTCATCCCTGTCCCGCCGGTCGTGGTGGTCGTCGATCATTCTCCGCGCCCGGACGAGAATCACATCGTCGCCGATGCGTTCGATATCGCACCAGAGAATGCGGATAGGCGGGCATTTTCCGAAACTGAACAGCCTGCCGTCCCCCGGGACGAGGATGGCGATCACGTTGCCGCAGTCCAGGTCGATCTCCACGTCGCAGACAAAGCCCAGCCGCGTGCCGTCGCAGAGGTTGATCACCTCCTTGTTCCGGAAATCGTTCAGGCAGCAAATACGCATCCGATCACTCCTTTTGTTCCATAATATGTTCACCGCGTGCGGAATATGTCACGACGCGGCGAATTTTTAACATTATCATCTTGCAAACGTCACGGATTTGTGCTATAATAATATAATACCACGTCTATGGGAGGTGCCGTCATGCGCAGAATCATTCAGCAGCTGATACAACCGTTGGATTTGGCGGCGGCGGGGCTGGTGCTTCTGCTGGCTGTGCTGGCGGCTTTGCCGCTGCTGGCGCGGGATGAGGGCGGCTCGGTGCGTATTGTGTACGACGGCGGAACGCTGACCCTTCCGCTGGACGAGGACTGCACCCGGGAGTTTATCTCCGGCGGGCACACGCTGGTCATCGCCGTCGAGAACGGCGGCGCGCGCGTTTCCGACGCGGACTGTCCCGACCGGCTCTGCGTGAACAGCGGCGTTATCTCACGCGCCGGGGAAAGTGTCATCTGCCTGCCCGGACGGCTGCTTATGGAGATTACCGGCTCGCCGGATGCCGCCGATACGGAGGTGGACGGCGTTGCCGGGTAAGGCAAAACGGCTGGCGCTTGACGCGATGCTGCTGGGCGCGGCGCTGATTTTATCGTGGCTGGAATCCATGCTTCCCATGCCGCTTCCGGGCTTTCGGCTGGGGCTGGGGAACATTGCCATTGTGCTGACCGCGCGGCTGGTATCCCGGGCGGATGGGCTGGCGGTGCTGATTCTGCGGGTGGCGGTGACGTCGCTGCTGTTTGGCAGTGTAACCACGTTCGCTTTTTCGCTGGCGGGAGGGCTGCTGGCTTGGGGCGTGACGGCGCTGCTTCTTCCGCTGTACGGCAGGATTTCGCTGATCGGCGTCTCGATTCTCGCTGCCGGGGCGCACAACCTCGGGCAGGTTTTCGCGGCGTGTGCGATGTTTGCGTCAGCATCGCCGCTGGCGATGCTGTGGTGGCTTCTGCTGCTGGCGGTTCCCGCGGGCGCGCTCACCGGCGCGCTGGCGGAGGTTTGCGTGCGCCGCGTGCGCGGCGTGCGTAGGGGCGGAACGACGTGAGGCAGCAGAACCACATGAGGCAGCAAAACGACATAAGGCGGCGGAGCGACGAGGGCGTCGCTCCCTACAGAGGGGGGAAGGCGATCATTTGAAAAAATCCATTCTATCCTTCCTTCTCATTCTATGCCTCATCTTGCCGTCTTGCTTCGACCTGCGGGATAATCCCTACGCCTCTCGAACGTCCTTCGCCATGGATACCATCATCTATTACAACGTCGCCCATGATGGCGCCGACGAATTGCTCGACGCCTGCGAGGCGGCGACAGCGGCGCTGGAGGCTTCCCTTTCCGCCACGATGGCGGAAAGCGAGGTTTTCCGCTTCAACGAGAGCGCGGACGGCATCGCCCTGTCCGACGATACGGCGGCGCTGGTGGGGCTGGCGCTGGAGATTCACGGCGTTCTGCCGGCTTACGACATCACCGTCGCGCCGCTGGTGAGCCTTTGGAATGTGGCGCACGCCGGCGACGGCTGGACGCCGCCCTCCGACGATGACATCGCTTCGGCACTGGCGCTGGTGGGCGCGGAACGTCTCACGCTGGCGGACGGCGTGCTTTCAAAGCCAGACGCGGATATAGCCATCGATCTAGGCGGCATCGGCAAGGGCTGGGCGCTGGGCAAGGCGGCGTCCCTGATTGACGCGGCGGGGTCTTACGGCACGGTTTCCTTTGGCGGAAACATCGCGGTCATCGGCACGAAGGCGGACGGCTCCGACTGGCGGGTGGGCGTGAAAAATCCCGCCGATCCAACCCATCTCTGCGCAAAGCTGGATATTTCCTCGGGAATTGTGGCGGTGAGCGGTGGCTACGAACGTTACGCCGAGTACGACGGCAAACGGTACCACCACATTCTTGACCCCCAAACCGGCTATCCCTCCGATTCCGATCTGGCGTCCGCCGCCGTCTGGGTGCCGGGAATTGACGAGCGCTCAGGAGCGCTCTGCGACGCGCTTTCCACAGCCCTGTTCGTCATGGGTCGGGAAGCTGCGCTGGGATTTTACGAATCCGGCGTGTACGAGTTCGAAGCGCTGCTCATCGGCGCGGACGGCACGATTACGGCGACAGGCGGACTCTATGAGGACGACGGCGTGTGGCATATTATTAAGGAAGAAAAATGAACGATAAAACCAAAAGGATACTGAAAATCATCGGCGCCGTTCTGGCGCTGGCGGCGATTGCCGCGCTCTGCGCCTGGCTGATCCCTCTCGTGCTCTCCCTGCGCGAACCGGAGGTGCAGGAGCGATTCCGGACGTTCATCGACGGCTTTGGCGTCTGGGGCGTGTTTGTCATGCTGGCGCTTCAGGTGCTGCAAATCGTTGTGGCGGTCATTCCCGGCGAACCGCTGGAATTGATGATGGGGCTGATGTATGGAACGGCGGGCGGGCTTGCGCTGACGATACTGGGCATCGCCCTCGGCACGACGCTGGTTTTCTTCCTCGTGAAGAAATTCGGCATACGCTTCGTCAACAAGTTCGTGAACTCCGCCGCCTTCGAAAAATTCTCCTTCCTGCACGATCCCACCCGCCGGGATTCGCTGATCTTCCTGCTTTTCTTCATCCCCGGCACGCCAAAGGACGTGCTGACCTACTTCGCCCCCTTCACGGGCATACCCTTTCTCCGCTTCGTGCTCATTTCAGCGCTGGCGCGGATTCCGTCGGTGATCTCGTCCACCTATGTGGGCGCGTCCCTGTCCGAGGGAAATCTGGCGAAATCGCTGATTATGTTCGCCATCACCGGCGCTGTCGGTCTTGTCGGAATCTGGGTCAACGACCGCGTGATCAAGCACAAGTCTGAAAAGTCTGAAAATACTCCCTCAAGAAAGGACACCTCCACGTGAAAAAGATTACCCCCGCCGAGCTGGCACAACAATATGAACACATCGCCGCCGTCTGCCGCATCAACGACGCAAAGCTCACCCGCCCCGGCTGTTTTATCCGCACCTTCGGATGCCAACAGAACGAGGCCGACAGCGAACGTTACGCCGGACTTGCCGAGTCCATGGGCTATGAAATCGTGGACGCCCCCGAAAAGGCGAGCCTTATTTTAATCAACACCTGCGCCGTCCGTGAGCACGCGGAAATGCGCGCCATGTCCATCACCGGGCAGTTCAAGCATTTGAAGGCCGCAAATCCCGATCTGATCATCGGAATGTGCGGCTGCATGGTCTCCCAGGAGCATCGGCTGAACCAGATTAAGGGCGGCTTTCCCTACATCGACTTTCTGCTGGGCGCGGGCATGATGCACCGCCTGCCCGAGCTGGTTCACAGCCGGATGAACAAGGATAAGCGTTCCTTCCTGCTGGACGAGCCGGAGGGCTGCCTTGCCGAAGGGCTGCCGGTGCGCCGGGAATCGGACATTAAGGCGTGGGTCAGCATCATGTACGGGTGTAACAATTTCTGCACCTACTGCGTGGTTCCCCACGTTCGGGGGCGGGAGCGCAGCCGGGCGCGGGCGGACATCCTCGCCGAGGTGAAGGAGCTGATCGCCGACGGCTGCCGGGAGATTACCCTTCTCGGGCAGAACGTGAACAGCTACGGCAAAGACCTTGGAAGCGAGTACGACTTCGCCGATCTTGTCAGCGAAATCTGCGAGCTGGACGGAGACTTTATTCTCCGCTTCATGACCAGCCACCCGAAGGACGCTTCCCAGAAGCTGATCGACGCCATGGCGTCCCACGAAAAATGCGCAAGGCAGTTCCACCTGCCGCTCCAATCGGGCAGCGCCCGGGTGCTGACGGCGATGAACCGCCGCTACACGCCGGAAAGTTATCTTTCCACGGTGGAAGCGCTTCGAGCCGCCATGCCGGACATCGCCATCAGCTCGGACATCATCGTCGGCTTTCCGGGCGAGACCGACGAGGAATTCGCCGAGACCCTTGCCATGCTGGAGCGGGTGCGCTTTGATATGGTGTACTCGTTCATCTATTCGCCCCGCGCCCTGACGCCCGCCGCGTCCATGGACGGGCAGATTTCCGCCGAGGTGAAATCCGCGCGGATGAACGCTCTGCTTAACTGCCAGAACGCCATTTCGCTGGAGCGGAATCTGGCGGCGGTTGGCAGCGTTCAGCGTGTGCTGCTGGAGGGCGCGAGCAAATCGGACGAGTCGATGCTCACCGGACGCGCCGATTCGAACAAGCTGGTACACATTCCCCGCGCCGGCGCGGACGCGCTGGTGGGGCGGTTCGTGGACGTGCGCATCACCCGGGCGGAGACGTTCGCGCTGTTCGGGGAGCTGGCGGATTGATGGCGCGGGAGTTGCCCGCCCAAGCGCACACAACGTGCCCCATCCCATCGCAAAAAATTCGCCCTTCGGCGAATTCAAATAAAAAATCAAAATTACAAGGAGAACATACCAATGGAAATCATGGAACTGGCTGCCGAACTGGGCAGAAAAATCAAGGAAGACCCCCGCATCAAGGCAATGAACGAGGCGCAGGCCGCTTATGAAACCGACCGCGAGCTTCAAACCCTGCTCACCGAGTACAACGCCCAGTCCGCCGCCCTGACACAGGAATACCAGAAGTCCGAGAAGGACGCCGAATTCATTAAGGTCATCGAAGCCCGCATCAACGAGCTGTATCACCAGATCTCCGACAACCCCAAAATGGCTGCCCTTCAGCAGGCACAGGAGGTCGTCAACGCCTTCATGGCCGAGGTCAACGGCGAAATCACCTATCAGATTACCGGCGAGCGTCCCTGCACCCACGACTGCTCCACCTGCCACGGCTGCCACTGATTTCTGACACAAAATCCAACGAACAGGAAGGTTAATACACGCAATGACCCCGATGATGCAGCAATACTTCGAGATCAAAAATCAATATAAGGACTGCCTCCTTTTCTACCGCCTCGGCGACTTCTATGAGATGTTCTACGACGACGCGGAGACGGGGTCGAAGGAGCTGGATCTTACCCTCACCGGACGGGGCTGCGGCGAGGAGGATCGCGCTCCCATGTGCGGCATCCCATTCCACGCGGTGGATGTCTACATCGGACGGCTGGTGGCCAAGGGCTACAAAATCGCCATCTGTGAACAGCTGGAAGACCCGGCGCTGGCCAAAGGACTGGTGAAGCGGGACGTAATCCGCATCATCACCCCCGGCACCGTTACCACCTCCGAGCTGCTCCCCGAAAACCGCAACAATTACCTTGCCGCCATCGCCACCGAGCCTGATCGGACGGGCGTCTGCTTCGCGGATATCTCCACCGGGCAGTTTTACGCCACCATGTTCACCGGTCCCGCCCGCTTCGAGCGGCTGATGAGCGAGCTTGGAACCTACACCCCCAGCGAAGTGCTCATCTCCGGCGGCGCGGAGGAGCTGAGCTGCGCCGGCGGCTGGCTCACCGAAAAGCTGGGCGGTTCCCTGTCCCAGCATCAGGCGTCCCGCTTCGCCCTGTCCGAGTGCGAGACGCGGGTGAAGGAACGCTTCCCCACCGGCTACACCCCCGCCTACGACAACACGGTCATCACCTGTGCCGTTGGCGCGCTGCTTGACTACATCGACGAAACCCAGAAAACCGACCTGTCCTCCGTTTCCTCCCTGTCGGTCTACGCCGACGGACAGTTCCTCGACATCGACATCAACTCCCGCCGTTCGCTGGAGCTGTGCGAAACCATGCGCACCAAGGAGAAAAAGGGCACGCTGCTTTGGGTGCTTGACCGCACCCGCACGTCCATGGGCGCGCGTATGCTCCGCCGCTGGGTGGAACAGCCGCTGATCTCCGCTTATGAGATTGGTCAGCGTCAGGGTGCGGTGGACGAACTGTTCGGCGATTTCATGCTGCGGGAGGAATGCGGCGAACGGCTGAAAAACGTTCTCGATCTGGAGCGGCTGACCACCAAGCTGGTTTACGGCTCGGCGGGCGGCAAGGATTTGGCCGCCATCCGTTCCACCATCGCGGTCATTCCCGAGCTGTTCGGGCTGCTGGAGGCGGTGCGCAGCGATGAACTGCGCGAGATACGGGACGGTCTTTCGGACACGCTGGAAGATCTGCACAGCCTGCTGAAAGCGTCCATCGTGGACTCGCCCCCCTTCTCCGTCCGCGAGGGCGGCATCATCGCGAAAGGCTACAACGAGGAGGTCGATCAGCTGCGGGCGATCATCGAGGACAGCTCGCAGATTCTGAACGATCTCGCCGAGCGGGAACGCGCCGCCACCGGCATCAAGAACCTGAAAATCAGCAGCAACCGGGTCTTCGGCTACTACATCGAAGTCACCCGTTCCCAGCTTGATCTGGTGCCGCCGCACTACATCCGCAAGCAGACGCTGGCGGGCGCGGAACGTTACATCACGCAGGAATTGAAGGACACGGAAGCGACGATCTTCGGCGCGTCCGATCGGATTAACACGCTGGAATACGAGCTGTTCCGGGCGGTCTGCCAGACGCTGCTGGACAACATGGACCGCATCCGCAAGGCCGCCGCTTTGATGGCGAAGCTGGACGTGTATCTGTCGCTGGCAGACGTGGCGGTGCGGCAGAATTTCGTCCGCCCGGAGATTGGCTATGACGACGTCATCGACATCCGGGACGGGCGGCATCCGGTGGTGGAACAGTTCGTGGCGGACAGCTATTTTGTCCCCAACGACACCCTGCTGGACACCGATAAAAACCGCATGATGCTGATCACCGGTCCCAACATGGCGGGCAAATCGACCTATATGCGTCAGGTAGCGCTGATTGTGATTATGGCGCAGATTGGTTCCTTCGTTCCGGCGCGTGAGGCGCACATCGGCATCTGCGACCGGGTGTTCACCCGTGTGGGTGCGTCGGACGATCTGGCGTCGGGGCAGTCCACCTTCATGCTGGAGATGAACGAAGTGGCGTACATTCTGAAGCACGCTACCAAGCGTTCGCTGATTCTGTTTGACGAGATCGGGCGGGGCACGTCCACGTATGACGGGATGTCCATCGCCCGGGCGATTGCCGAATACACCGCCAGCCGCCGTCTGTCGGCGAAAACGATGTTCGCGACCCATTATCACGAGCTGACCGAGCTGGCGGACGTTACCGAGGGCGTGGTGAATTACAACATCGCGGCGAAGAAGCGCGGGGACGACATCACGTTTCTGCGCAAAATCGTGCCCGGCGCGGCGGACGACAGCTACGGCATTGAGGTTGCCAAGCTGGCGGGCGTTCCCGACGCGGTGATTAAGCGCGCCAAGGAGATTCTCCGTTCGCTGGAGGACGGCGCCGCGCCTTCGCCGAAGGCGAAGGCAGCGGCTCCGGCTGAGCCGGAGCTGTCCTTTGAGGCGGTGATCGAGCAGCAGCTTGCCGAAGCGGTGCGCGCCATCGACATCAACACGCTTACGCCGATTGAGGCGCTGAACGAGCTGTATCGGCTGAAGAAGCTGTTGGGGTGAGATGGGGGAAATAAGGGTGGTTTGCGGTGCGCAGCGGTTGAATTGTGCGCGGACGGTTGTGCAATGCGCAGCGTTTGGAAGCGGAGCGACGAGGGCGTCGCTCCCTACAGATACAATTTTTTGTACAATATTACTTACGCAACACCCTCTTTATTTTTTATCCTCAGACGGCAGCAGTAAATAATACAAAACCACACAAATGAATATG
>JAFUQU010000031.1 GCA_017472255.1 Clostridia bacterium
GGGTATGGCGGAATTGGCAGACGCGTTAGATTCAGGTTCTAATAGTCGCAAGGCTGTGGAGGTTCAAGTCCTCTTACCCGCACCAGACGAGACAAGCTGTCACGCGATGCGTGACAGCTTGTCTCATTTCAGTGATATTCGTCTGCGGCGCGTTGGAGCAGAATATAGAAATTTCATGCAATTTCTGCGTGCTTGCCTATTGACAAGCGCGTTTTTTTGTGGTATATTGCTGTCAAACTGATCTTGAAAGGGGATTCTACCGTGAACTTCACTAATCTTAAGAATTTCATCGACCGTATGGCCGACAGACGCACGCCGGGCAATGCTATCACTGTTTACAAGGACGGGCAGCTTGTCTATCAGTACGCGGCGGGCGTGGCTGACATCGACAGCGGGCGGGTGCTGACCGGCGGCGAATATTACAATATCTACTCCTGTTCAAAGGTTATGACCGTCACAGCAGCCGCGCAATTGCTGGAGCGGGGCGTGTTTTTGCTTACCGATCCGCTGCATGAGTACATCCCGGAATATAAGAATATGCGCGTCCGTCAGAAGGACGGTACACTCGTTGATGCCCAAAAACCCATCACCGTGGGCGATCTTTTTTCCATGACCGCCGGGCTGAATTATAACCTGAATTCGGACGCCATCCGCCGCGCGGGTGAACTGACAGGAGGGAAGTATGACACCGAAACCGTGGCGCGTTGTCTCGCCTCCGAGTCGCTGAGCTTCGAACCGGGCACACATTGGCAGTATTCGCTCTGCCACGACGTGCTGGCGGCGTTGGTGGGCATCCTAACCGGTATGCCGTTCCGCGATTACGTCAAGGCGAACATCCTCGACCCGCTGGACATGGGGGAGACCGTTTACCACCACACCCCGGAAATTGAGGCGAAAATGGCCACGCAGTATCGCTTTGTGCCGGACGACCAGAGCGAGAATATCCTCGATTTGGTGGAAGCGCAGAAGCGCGGCGCGGCGAAGGATGGCAAATTTGAAAATGTCGGGCTGGGTGTATCCCATATTCTGGGTGAGGAGTACGACAGCGGCGGCGCAGGAATTACCACGACCTGCGGCGATTACGCCAAACTTGCGGCGGCATTGGCAGGCGGGGGACTGGGCGTAAACGGCGAGCGGATTCTGTCCGCGCGGACGGTGGAGCTGATGAAGACCAACCGTTTGGGGGAAGAACAGCTTCGCGATTTCAACTGGAAGCAGCTGCGGGGCTACGGCTACGGTCTGGGCGTGCGCACGCACATCAATCCGGCGAAGTCAGGCAGCATAGCGCCGCTGGGCGAGTTCGGCTGGGGCGGCGCTGCGGGCGCGACGGTGATCATCGACTCGACGCTGAACCTTGGTGTGTTCTATGTGCAGCACGTGCTAAATCCCCGTGAGGAATGGTATCAGCCGCGCCTGCGCAATGTGGTGTACGGCTGTCTGTGATTGCAGGGGCGGAGTAGATGAAATTATACCCTAAATAAAATATTTTTGCAATCCCCCTTGTATTTTTTTACATATAAGCTCCGCCGCGAAGGACTGATACATTAACGCCCGGTTATCTCCGGGCTTTTTCCTTATCCAGCCTGCGGCGAAGCCGCCGAGCTACTTCCGATGTCCGCAGCACGTCCGACGACGGGGAGTTCCGGTAGCCGTAGCGTAGCGGAGTGCGGACGGAATCGCCCGCCCGCAGACTTGGTTTTCTGGCGATTTTGCACATACGCGAGATTCAGACCCCCCTGGGGGTATCACGGGGGTAATACTCGTCACTTCCGTCCGTAACTCCTGACAAAAATCGCTCTTCGTTTTTGATTTCTGTATCCCGCCACTTTTTGTTGACTTTGCACAACAATGAGCCGCGACCAGGTTCGCGTTGAGCCGCGACCAGGTTCGCGTTGAGCCGCGAACCATACAAAACGTGCATTTTGTACGCGCGAAGCGCGCTGGTAATCACAGGGCATGGAGGGAGCGGAGACGGAGAGACGGTCGTACCGATGTGCCGCCGCACATCGACCGGCGCTCCGTCGAGCACCCAACACAATGCCCACGTGATTATACAAAATGCAAATTTTGTATAATCCAGGGAAGCAAAAACGACCCCTTTGCGCCACCCATACGTTTACAACAAAAATCCGCCGCCGGAATACATTCGGCGGCGGATTCGCTTCATTTATTTACTTGCGCAGCAGCTTCACAAATTCACCCATGAAGTACGGCAGATCCTCCGGACGACGGGACGTCACCAGATTGCCATCCACCACAACACGCTCGTTCACGTAATTCGCGCCCGCGTTGATCAGATCGTCGCGGATGCCCGGATAACAGGTCGCGGTGCGTCCTTTGAGCCGACCCGTCGAAATCAGAATCTGCTGTCCGTGGCAAATGCTCGCTACCGGCAGACCTTTGTCCATCATGTAGCTTACCGCGTCCAAAATACGCTGGTTCTGACGCAGCTTTTCAGGCGCTGTGCCGCCCGGCAGAATCAACCCGTCGTAATCCGCTGCGTTAATCTCCTCAGGCAGTAGTCCTGCGTCGATCTTAAAGTGATACTTCGCGTTGATCGTCCGACGCTCCAGCGAAGCTACATCAACCTCGCAGCCTTCTTCCAGCATACGGAAATACGGATACAGCACCTCGCTGTCATCACAATTGTCGTAAGTTATCAGCAAAATTTTCATTTACAGGTTCTCCTTGTATTACAAATGTAGTTTTTAGTGGGGAAGTTTGTTTGCGTAATAGAGATGTTGTTAGCGATAACGATTTTGGGGCGGAACGACAAAGCGACCGTAGGTCGCATGGTGTCGTTCCCTACGACGGTACATCACAATCCCTTCGTGTGATATATTTCGTTCACATCCCCACAATATCCGCAAGCGTGGCCAGCATGGCCACGAAAAAAGAACAGAGACGCATGAGGAAGTCATGCGAGGCATGACTTCCTCATGGAGACGCGGCGCATAGGTTCGCTGTACCCCATCAAGGGTGTTTACGCGATATTATAACGTGAATCGTACCCCTCGTCACCCCTTAATAAACCTCTCCATCTGCTCCAAAGCCGACGCAATGTGCTCCACGGAGTACGCATACGAAATGCGCGCGTAGCCTTCGCCGCAAGCGCCGAAGGCGTTGCCGGGGACGATGGCGACGTTGCGTTCGTCGAGGAGACGCTGGCAGAATTCGTCGGAGGTCATGCCGTATGCACCGATGTAGGGGAAGACGTAGAAGGCGCCCTCCGCTTCGAAGCAGTCGATGCCCATGCGGCGAAGTCCGCTGATGATGTATTTGCGGCGGCGATTGTATTCGGCGGCCATCATCGCAATGTCCTCGTCGCCGTGACGGAGGGCTTCAATGGCTGCTACCTGACTTGTCGTCGGCGCGCACATGATCGCATACTGGTGAATCTTGTGCATCTGCACCGTCAGCTCCGCGGGCGCGCAGAGATAGCCCAGCCGCCAGCCCGTCATCGCATATGCCTTCGAAAAGCCCGACACCGTAATCGTCCGCTCCCACATTCCGTCCAGCGACGCAATCGACGTGTGGCGGAAGCCATAAGTCAGCTCCGCATAAATTTCGTCCGACAGAATCACAATGTTCGTTCCGCGCAGCACCTCGGCGATGCCCTCCAGGTCTTCCCTGTCCATCACCGCGCCCGTGGGATTGTTCGGGAACGGCAAAACCAGCATCTTCGTCTTCGGCGTAATCGCCGCGCGCAGAGCCTCGGGCGTCAGCTTGAATTTGTCCTCCGCCTTTGTCTCAATATAAACCGGCACGCCGTGTGCCAGCTCCACAATCGGACCGTAGCAGACAAACGCCGGCTGCGGAATGATCACCTCATCCCCCGGCTCCACCACCGCACGCACCGCAAGATCGATCGCCTCGCTGCCGCCTACGGTAACAATAACCTCATTCTTCGGGTTGTAGCTGATGTGGAACCGCCGGTTCAGATAATTGCATATTTCGGTGCGCAGCTCCATCATGCCGTTGTTGGACGTGTAATGGGTCTTGCCGCGCTCCAGATTCTCAATGCCCGCCTCGCGGATGTGGTAGGGCGTGGGAAAGTCCGGCTCGCCCACCGTCAGGGAGATCACGTCCTTGCGGTCGCCGAGCAGATCAAAAAATTTGCGGATGCCGGACGGCTTAATTCCCTGCACCGTTCCGGACAGAATTTTGGAATAATCGAGCATCGCCTTATATCAAACCTCTCTCGTCAACCTCACAGGGACCGTAGACAACGCCCTTGTCTTTGTATTTGCGCAGAACGAAATGCGTGGACGTGGATACGATGTATTCCATCGGTGCCAGCTTCTGGGCGACGAAATAGGCAACCTCCTTCATCGTGCGTCCCTCGATGAACACCGCCAGATCGAAGCTGCCGCTCATGAGGTAGAGCGACTGCACCTCGGGATAATTGTAAATCTTCTCCGCGACCTTGTCAAAGCCCCGGTCTCTCTGCGGCGCAACCTTCAATTCAATCAGCGCCGTCACATACTCGCGGTCGGTCTTGTCCCAGTCCACGAGCGTTTTATACCCGAGGATGACCCCGTCCTTCTCGTATTTGGTGATCATTTTCTTGATGTCCCCGACTTCCTTGTCGAGCATCACCGCCAGCTGATCCGCTGTAAGGCGGCTGTCATTCTCAAGCAGCTTGAGAAATTCTGTGTTGTGTTCCATTGTGTGGTTCCTTTCTTATGTATGGGGTGGTTTTTGGGTGGCTTGGTAAGGGGTACGCGCTTTCATGCCCTCGCTCTGCGAGGGCGTAGAAAAGGCGATGCAAAAGCTTTAGGCATTTTTTAGAGAATGACCCACGATGCACTGGCTGGACTTGTTCCAGCCTGCTTCCCTCGGCGACGCTTACGGGACATAGTGCAGACGCGGCGTTTTTAGGCAAAATTTCTATCTTCACGTTATATTGTCGCGTAAATACCCTGGGGGTCAGCCTGTTGTTGGGCGGCCGGTTACATCTTTTACGTGAGCGACTGGTGCCCAGTCGGAGATTTTGTTCATGTTGAGCTTCAGCTCACAGTCGGCGGACAGGACGGACAAGGGGGTGATATCGGTGATTTCATTATTGTACAGGTCCAGGTGGGTCAGGCTGCTGAGTATTGGCAGACTGCCGATTGCTGTGAGGTCGGTCAGACCACATTCCCGCAGTCCCAGCGTCATCAGGTTAGTCAGTCCGGCGAGTCCTGAAAAATCCGTGATCGGATTGCTGTCCAGATACAGGGAGCGCAGCTCGGTCAGTCCGGCGACCAGCGACGCATCGGTCAGCCCGGCATCCGTCAGGCTCAAGTGGTACAGATGCGACGCGCTGGCGATGGGGGTTAGATCGGCAATCTCACAGGTCTGGATCCGCAGGTACCGGATAGTCTGGTTCTCCGTGATCGGCGTCAGATCTTCGATGGTACAGGAAATCAGGTACAGGCTATCCACCTTCGGCAGCGCTTCCAGCAGGGATGCCACGACGCTGCCATCTGTTTTGGCCAGCGTCAGCTCCGTCAGTCCGGTCAGCGAGGCGATGGGTGTATAGTCGGTGATGGGATTATTGAAGACACCCAGCTCGGTCAGCATGGTTAGTCTGCCGATGGGGGTGATATCGTGGATATCCGCCGCCCGGAGGTTCAGCTCCCGCAAATCCTTGAAATCGTCCAGATACAGGTCGCCCTCGGGTTTGTCAATGACATCCCGCAGCGCGGCTTCCAGGTTCGGGTCGGCGATCTCCAGCTTCTCATGCGGATATTCCGCCGTCACTTCCACGGTTACGCCAAGCCCCGCCAGCGCCTCGGCA
>JAFUQU010000032.1 GCA_017472255.1 Clostridia bacterium
AAAGGGAGAGCACATATCGATAGACCGGATCAAAATGGCTTTGATAGATCTCGTCAAACGATTCTGGTTCCATTGAGCGTCCTCCTTTCACTGTATTTGACGCGGGTCGCGCAAAAATCTTACAGCAAATCCAGCTATTTTGTTTTACCTGCCAGCATGCCCCGATGCATTCGCACCAGGGCATGGGTGGTCATTTGGGAACGTCTTATTTCAATTTGACCGTAAAGCAGCCCTCCGCCTTCGCCTGGTCGGCGACGCGCTGCCAGTAGATCGTCGAGGGTTCGCCCTCCTGCCGGGGAAGATCGCTCACCGGAATGAAGGTCAGGCTTTCCGGCAGGTCGGTCACCGGCGAATCGCTGCCAAGGTCATAATGGATGACGGTGCAGGGCTTTCCGTCACGCTCGATGGTTTCCGCTTCACTGCTGCTCAGGCTCAGCGACCACTCCACGTTTTTCACCTGTCCATCCGGGCCGGCGACCAGATACCAGCACGTCGCGGCATTCGCGTCCGCGTCGCTGTCCAGAATGACGTCATACCGGATCAGCGTGGAGGCGATGTCAAACTTCATGGCTTTCAGCTCGACCGTCCTGCCGGGCAGCTCGAAGGTCTGCGGCTCTGCCAGTTCAAAGCCGGCGGTATCGACCGGTTCGGCGATTTCTACTTCGAGCGTCAAATCCTTCAGCGGCTGGAACAGGCCGGATGCCGCCAGCGCGTCGCAGATCTCCTCCGGCTCGGTGCCGTTCCCCAGCGCCTGCCGGTAGGCGTCGTAGCTGCCCACATAGCACAGCGGCAGGTTGCAGGCCATGGGGATGCCGCCGGCGGCTTCGATGTCCCTGACCACGGCACTCGCCGCGTCGCCGGGCTCCATACAGTACAGCTCCGGGGCGCGAAAGTCCGTCTGCTTCATGACAAGATCAGTGGTGTAGGCCCGAACGAATACCCGCGCCGTCAGCGCTCGGTCGATGCCGTGAGCCCAGCCCCACGACGTATAGCTGGTATAGGCGATCGCACCCGGAGCCAGCCGCACCAGCGCGTTGTCGCCGATGCTCTCGTCGCTGCTGCCGTAGGGGAAGCCGGGCACATAGCCCTGCGCTTCGTCCGCCTCCGTCAGCCCGTGGTCGTCGATTTCCGCCCAGGTGACGTAGTAGACGGGCTCGTCTCGTTCGGAGGTGACTGTCCAGGACAGATTCAGCGTATTTTGATCCGCCAGGTACTCGTCCAGCTTCAAGGTGATGCCTGCGTCGGACACCTGCCCGGCATCCCGAACCAGCGCGGCCTCCGCCTCCGGGCTGGGCGTCCTGCCCCGGAACAGGTTCGACAGGATATTGGATTGCAACGTTGCCGCGATAGCCGTCCCCACCAGCAGCACCGCCAGAGCGATGGCGATGACTGCGGTCCGACTGACGGGCTTTACCAGTTTCTTTCCATCAAAGTGTGCCATAATCTGAGCCTCCGTTTCAGCTTCTAATGATCGGCTGGGCTGAATCCGATCGTAGATGGCCTTGTAATCGTCCTTAAGCATTCGGATTCGCCTCCTTGTTCTGTGTCAATTCCCGCTTCAGCCGCTCCCGGCCCCGCGCGAGGCGGGAGCGGATCGTAGCGGGCTTGGTGTTTAATACAGCCGATATTTCATCCACGGACATTTCTTCATAGTAATATAGATGTATGACGGCGCGGTAGCGGGCGGGCAAGCTGTCCAATGCCCGGTTCAGCGATTCATAGCGAGCATCGTCAATCAATGGAGAGGCTCTCTCCGGAAGCGCCTCGACCGTCTGAACATGTCGCCGCCAGGCGCTCCGAAAGAGATTCACCGAACAATTGACCGTCACCCGCAGCAGCCACGCCTTCACATGCTCCTGATCCTCAAGGGAAATGTCGGCCCTCGCCAGCTTCAGGAACACCTCCTGATAGATATCCTCCGCGTCCGCATGATTGCGCGTCCGCGCGTAGGCTAGGCGATAGACCATGGATGAATACCGCTTCATAGCGTCCATTACACCGTCTCTGCGCGCCGGAGACAGTTCCATGTTCATCCCCCCTTTCACCTATTATACAATACAGACTTGCAAAACGTTGCAAAGATGATATATTTATCCATAATAAGTGATAGTCATAACTTGTCATGCCTTTTTACATACGTGTTTTATGCGCTATTTTCTAAAATTCCACTTTCTGGAACAAAATGAGCGTTAAAGCGTCTAATAAGCAAATTGACGGTGGAGGAGATTTGATATGAGGAAAATGTTACTGAAGCTTATATTAGTGTTTATACTGGTTTGTAATCTTGCTGCTAACGCAGAAGGCAACATGCATTCTCTGAGGATTAGTTATTTCCCTGCAGAACTGTGCGGCAGAAGCGATAGTTTTGTCCCAAGTGAAACGGCTCAAAACGAATTACTTGCGCTGATTGACGCGATCGAGTTTCGCAACATGACCGACTATGATGGCGCATGGCCGGATCGGGCTGCGCCAATCTGCGAGATAACGCTTGAGTATAATGGATATACGGCTTTTTTGCGCGGTGACGGCTGGATACGCGTTAATGACGCAAGCATTGGCATCTGGTTAGCGCAGGATTCCCGCGTTATGGATTATGTATTAAACCTTCTTGCCCAAAGGGGTTATCAGCCGCTCGACCCGGATGATTTGCGCAATCTGGAAATCACTCGCGCGGAACTGTTCGACGGCGAGTATTATATCGGCGAGAAACACGCGCCTATCATCATCGAAGACACTGCCAAGCTTGCGACGCTTGAGGCTATCATCTGCGGCGCTGTCCTGACAGAGTCCTCCGGTTGTCCGTTTGGATACGCAAAGCTGATTGTCACCACGACAAATGGCAATGAATATACCTTGTATCCAGCCACGGATAGTTGCCCGCGCTTTTTTGTGAACGGGTCGTTTTTTAACTATGATGCCCATATAGAAGATGACTCTCATGATACAAATCAAGAGTTGTTTGGACTGTTTGGTATCGTTGCTGCGGATTATTTTCACAGCGCACAATGATACAGAATACTGGATCGTTAGCGGGAAAGAAAACGGCATATGCTGATAGAAGAAGCACGAGAATACGAGCTTCTGTTCCGCATGGACGATAAGATTGAGTATGGCGTGCGTCTGCGTTCTCCCAATGGTGAGATCCTCTCATGTCAACGTTTCGACGGTTCTGATCAGGGCACTGGCGATTTGAGCGAGGAAACCGTCGATGACGCAGAACTGTCCATCGAGGCGCGTGCCGCGCTTCACGACAAGATGCGGAAGCAGGGCGGCGACCCTGAACAGTGGAACAGCGTGCTGCCGGAGACAGGCGATGTAAGCGAAGCAGATGCCATCAGCATTGCGCAGTCCGCACTGCTGGAGCAATTCGGCGTTACGCCCGATAAGCTGGCTATGATGGAAACGGAGGTCTATTGTCAGATCGACTACTGCTTCTTTGATGAACCGACAAGAAGCTGGTTTGTCCGATTTGTAGACAATGTTGATGACTATCAGGTCTACCTCCGGGCTTCGGACGGCACTGTTGCAGACGTCAGCAATCAAGGGAGTGCGCTGGGAATTGGTTGATTATCGGGGTATTGATAGAATAAGGTTGGGGCATGACCAATCACCGTACTCTTGAGAACTGGACGAGCTTCCTCCTACGAAAACAATTGATTTATGCCGATGCATTCATTCGAGTGCATCGGCGCTTTTTTGTGCAATTCGACGACTTACTCGAAGTGATCAAATTATATGTGTCTTATTACGCAATAAATATTATATAAATATTTAGCTTTGTAGAATAATATCGAAATAACTGCCATATATGAATTGTGCATCAAG
>JAFUQU010000005.1 GCA_017472255.1 Clostridia bacterium
ATGCTTTCCCTGCTCATCCAGAACGATCACCGCCGGGTCACTGGTCTTGCTGACGATCAGCGGTGCAATCGCGCGTACCGCAATGCCACATGCGCCGATGAAAATCAGCGCGTCCGCCTCATGGAATAGCTTCTCAGTAAGCGACGCCAGTCCACCCTTCGGAGGCTTCTGCGCCGTACAGCCCAGCTTTTCAGCAAGCATCCCGCCAAGCTGTGCACCCTTGTCCGTAAAATACACAATGGCAGCGCAGCTCATTTCTCCGCCTCCCGGAATTCGGTGGTGAAGGCGGGATCATAGAGCTTGGAACGGGCATATTCGTCGCCCAGGAAATGGCCTACCAGAATCAGCGCGGTCTTTTTGACGTTGTTCTTCTCAGCCGTATCCTTCAGATCGCACAGGCGACAGCGGAAAATCTTTTCATCCGGCCAGCTGGCTTTGTACACGATGGCTGCCGGGGTTTCGGGCGCATAGCCGCCCGCCATCAGTTCCCGCTGAACGCCGTCCAGCAGACCGACACTCAGGAACAGCACCATGGTAGCGCCGTGGGAAGCCAGCAGACGCAGCTTCTCTTTCTCCGGGACAGGCGTTCGGCCTTCCATGCGGGTAACGATCACGGTCTGCGAAACCTCGGGCAGGGTATATTCTGCCTTGAGTGCAGCCGCCGCGCCGCTCATGGAGCTGACACCGGGACATACATCATATTCGATCCCCAGCTCGATCAGCTTGTCAAACTGTTCGCGCACCGCGCCGTAAATGCTGGAGTCGCCGGTGTGCAGGCGGACGGTGGTCTTGCCCTGTGCCTCAGCCGACTTCATCACTTCAATGACCTGCTCCAGCGTCATCTTTGCGCTGTCGTGGATTTCGCAGTCTTCCTTGGCATACGCCAGCAGAGCCGGATTCACCAGAGAACCGGCGTAGATGATAACGTCTGCTTCAGACAAAAGTTTCGCGCCGCGAACGGTGATCAGATCCGGCGCGCCGCAGCCTGCACCAACAAAATGAACCATGATTTATTCCTCCCTTGCTGAAAGCTGATACAGCGCCGCGTTGACGATGGCTGCCGCCACATTGCTGCCGCCCTTGCGTCCACGATTGACGATGTAATGCTCTGCGGTATTCATCAGTTCCTCTTTGGCCTCTACTACATTTACAAATCCCACCGGCACGCCGATGACCATTTCTGGGTTCAGTTTGCCTTCGCGGATCAGTTCACAGATGGAAAACAGCGCTGTTGGGGCGTTGCCTACCGCGAAAATCAGCGGTTTGCCCATCCGGGCAGCCTTTTCCATAGAAACCAGCGAACGGGTCACGCCCCGCGCTTTGGCTTCTTCAGCAACGTCCGCATCGGCAATGAAGCAGTGCGCCGTGCCGCCGAACTTGGCCAGCGTCTTCTTGTTGATGCCGGACATGGCCATGGTGGTGTCGGTCACGATGTCGCATCCGTTTCGGATGGCGTCCATCAGCTTCAGCATGGCATGCTCGGAAAAGGCAAGTGTATCCACATATTCAAAATCAGCCGTCGTATGGATAACCCGGCGAATGAGCAGATCGTATTCCGGATCCAGCCTGCGGTCACCCAGTTCCTCCCGAATGATCTCAAAGCTGCGCTTTTCAATTTCCATGGGTTTCATGGCG
>JAFUQU010000033.1 GCA_017472255.1 Clostridia bacterium
CCTCGCGCCTACCAGCAGCAATGCTATGATCACTACCACCGCTACCAGCACGCTCGTTACGATGTTCCATATCTTTTTCAGGGTCTTGTTCATCTTCCCTCGCCCTCATCCTCCTTTTCGCCAAGTACCGTACTTTGCGAAAACATTTCGACCCAATTATTCCGATTTTAGGATGATTTTGCGAAAATATTTTTTTGGAAAATGGTGCAGAATAATGCGAAAGTAATAAAACAACAGCAGACTTTGCACCATGCAAAGTCTGCTGCCGTTTTATTCACACAATATCCTTCATGCCCAGTCGGTGTGCCTGTACCAGCGCCAGAATCACCGACCCTGCGCCGTGCGGCTCATCCCGGAAGGGGAGCTTGTGATGCAGATACGCATCAATGCTGCCATCCCCCGGACAGAGACAGCCGGGGCAGGAATTGTCGATAGCACCGTCCTCCCGAACGCTGATACTGCACAGCCCGCGAATGCCGGCTTCAAAGACGGTGCGGAAGCGTTCACCCAGCAGATTCAGCTCCAGCCCCATGCCCATGGCATAGAGAATCAGGCCGGTGCCGCTGGTTTCCTCGTAGGATTTGGGCGAATCTACCGTAATCTCCTGCCGCCACATACCGTTTTTACTCTGATAAGGCAGCAGCGCGAGCATATGGGCGCGGAAAGCATCGATACATTCCTGACGGCGCGGATGGTCGGCGGGAAGATTGGCACACAGCTCGGCCAGCGGAAGCAGCCCCCAGCCATTGCCGCGGCTCCAGTGATCCTCGGAGATTTTTCCCTCGCCGCAGAAGTTCTTGCTCTGGTGCAGCAAGCCGCAGGACGGGTCGAGGAAGATCCTATACATAGCAAGCGTCTGATGCACCGCCTCGTCGATATATCTCGTCTCTCCAAAATGCAGCCCGGCGAACAGCAGGAAAGGTGTGACCGCAGTGGCCACATCAATCCATATCCGGTCGGGACGGGATGGCATGGAGATAATACCATTTTCACCTCGGGGAGCGGTCATAAGCTCGTCGGCGTAGATTCGGATTTGTTCCTCGTCCGGCGAGATACCATCCCGGACGGCGCGCGCCTTGGCGATGCCGCAGACAGCGTAGCTTGGAAAATTGTAGTGGGGATGAGCCACCTTATCCGGAAAGGTGGACAGGATTTCCTGCGCCAGCGCAATATCGTCAGCCCCGCCCAACTCGGCGAGGCGAACCAGACCGTAGTTTGCGATGATGCCGAAATAGTGGTTGACCTGCGGATTGACCGCTGTACGGTAATGGGTGTAGATTTTTCGTGCCAGATCCAGCGTTTTCATCGTGTACCTCACTGATTCAGAAAGGATTCAAAGTTCAGCTCGCTGAACACGACGCGGCTGTCCCGGGTCATGACAAAATAGAAAACCTCCGCCACATCCGACGCCCGAAGCAGCTTCTCCCGGGCAACAGGGCGGCTTCCCCAGAAGGGTGTGTCCGCGCCGCCGGGATTGATTGTGGTCACGCGGATGTTCTTTTCCTTATACTGTATCTGCATTCCCGATGACAGCATATTGACGGCGGCTTTGGCTGTACAGTAGAGCGGCGCATTTCCGTTGGCACGCTTTGCCGCCATGGAGCCGGTGTTCAGAATCAGCGCGCCCTTTTCACTGTCAGCGACCCGGGCGAAGTGCTTGCACATGAGGAAGGTGCCCTTGACGTTCACATCCAGCGTGGTTTCGTAGTCTTCCGCCGACATATCCCATAGCTTTGCCGGAATGCTCAGCCCGGCCAGATTCAGCAGAAAATCGGGCGCACCGAAGGTTTCTGCGGATACATCGATGGCGGCGGACACCTGCGCGTCGTCTCTTACATCGATGACGCGGGAAATAACGTCGGTTTTTGCCGACAGTTCGTTGGAAAGGGCGGCGAGACGTTCGCTGTTCTGGGAAAGGAGTGTCAGCTTTACGCCGTCGTCTGCCAGCATACGCGCGATTTCGCTTCCGATTCCGCCGGCAGCGCCGGTGATAATGGCGGAAAGCCCGTTCAGTTTTCTCATGGATTGTTCCTCCGAAATGATATAATTTGCTAAAACTCTTGATTTTTGTCCCGGAATGTGATACCATGAATGAGAGGTGATGCAGCATGAACACATCCGAGCTGAATATACAGATTACGTCTCCGGTCTTCGTGGTGGAGCGTCAGCCCGACGCCGCATGGAAGCTGGATAATCCCGGTTATCCGGACAGCTATGTGCTGGCTTACGCTGTCAGCGGCAGCGTGATCTATACCTTTGACGGACAGCGTCAGACGGTGAAGCGGGGCAATGTGGTGTTTGTCCGCCAGGGCGAAGCCTATCAGGCGGTCAGCGATCCCGACGATCCCTGGAGTTTCTATTCCTGCGGCTTTGGCATCGAGGTCTGTGACGAGGCTTCCCGGCAGATTCTCGAATCGCTGCCCCATGTATTCCGGTGCAGCGGAAGCTCCCATATGCAGAGCTGCTTTGCCGAGTTGAACCGAATCTGGACGACCCGTCAGGCCGGGTATCTGCTGAAATGCCGCAGCCTGCTGCTGGACATTCTTTATCTTTTGCTGGGAGACGAAAAGCGGCGCGATCTTCACAGCGCACACTTTCAGACCATTACCGGAATTGTGGAGACGATGCGATGCAGTTACAGCCGTTCCTATTCGCTGGAGGAGCTTTGCCGTATGTCCGGGCTGTCCTCCTCACATTTTCGCACGCTGTTCAAGCAAGTGACCGGTGTCACGGCGGTGCAGTTCCAGAACCGGTTGAAAATCGATAAGGCGAAGGATTTGATTATCAGCCACACCTGCAATGTCACTGAAGCCGCCGAAGCGGTGGGCTTCCGGGACGTAAACTATTTCTCCCGAATTTTCAAGCAGCTGACGGGAAAAAGCCCGTCGGAATATCTGTGATTCTATTATACCGCATTCCGTCCGATTCCGCCATACACAAACTGCCGGATTAGCACAATCTGCCGATGATTTTTCAGTTATGCATAGACCCTCTTTCGTCCGATAAAGGCGAAAGAGGGTTTGAATTGTTTTACCACAGCCCGCGGAAGCTGTGAATCAGATCATAACAGCTTCCTGCGCCAGAAAATCAAGCTGTCTGTCGAAATTGTTTGCATATTCGTCGGCAAAGGACGAAAGAAGCATATTTTTCTTCAATACAATTGCGATTATCGTCAAAACTATTGTAAATATCGACGTTTTGTGGTATACTATAATGGAGAAAGGCGGGGAAAATATGACTTACGTTATGTCCGACCTTCACGGTCAATACGACAAATACCGGCGGATGCTGGATAAAATCAATCTGGGAAGCCGGGACGAGCTGTTCATTCTGGGCGATGTGGTTGACCGGGGGCCTGAACCGATGAAGATTCTGATGGATATGAGTATGCGGGACAATGTGTTCCCAATCATGGGCAACCACGACTATATGGCGCTGCATATTCTGTCAAAACTGCAGGTGGAGATTACCGACGACAACTACAATACTCAGATCGACGCCGAGCTGATGCGCGCCATGCTGGATTGGCAGATGGACGGCGGAAACGAGACAATCACCGATTTTAGAAAGCTGTCGGCGGATGACCGGGAATTTATTCTGGATTATATCGCGGATTTTTCGCCTTATGAGGAGCTGGAGATCGGCGGGAACCGCTTCCTGCTGGTACATGGCGGCGTGGGCGAAGCGCCGGTATCGTCGGCGGAGGAATACGATTTGTCCGAGCTGCTGACCGCGCGTCCCGATTATTCCCACCGTTATTTCGACGATCGCTGGCTTGTCACCGGGCATACGCCCACGCTGACCATCGATAAGGCGTATGACGGACGAATCTATCGCGCGAACGGGCATATTGCCGTGGACTGCGGTGCTTGCTTCGACCGTCCGCTGGGATGCATCCGGCTGGAGGATTTCGCCGAGTTTTACGTGGAATAGAGAGAGGGGGAGCTGCACTTGGGTGCAGCTCCTTCGACTTTATGCAAAGAGGATTTCAATGGAAAGGCACGCCCTTCCGGGAACGCTGAAATCCACATAATCCGACTGATACACGCGGCTGGGCGTCCATGCAATGATCTCGCCGTTTACATACACCTCTGCCGCAGATTTTCCCTCGGGCAGCAGAATGTGCGCGTCCACCCGTTCGGCGGGGGAGTGAAGATCGTAGCGCATACCGCCTTCCCGAAGGATATAGCGCAGATCAACAACAGTATCGGTTTTCTCATAGCCGGTGATGTAGCGCAGTTCGTCATAGCCGGTCACAGGAAAGCGAGGGCTGAACGCGATTTCACGGTATCCCCAATCGGTGTCAACGATGCCCGCAAGCCCTTCGTCCACCGCGCAGAGCAGGGTGGACGCGCCCCATGCGCTGGGTCCCTGCTCATCCTGCGGCGTGCAGTCGTCGGGGGTGTAAAGAAAGACGATCTTTCCGTCCCGCTCCATCATATCCATGAACCGGCACAGAATGTCCCACGCATACTTCTCATATCCCAGATTGAACGCGCCCCGCGCCAGCTCGCCCGCCGTAAAGGGCGAAATCGCGCCGTTGACATATCGTCCGGGGGTATGGCCGTTGAAATTTTCATAGGGCGGGTCGATGGAAAACCACTCGGCAAAGGCTCCCGTAGTCTGGCGGCGGGAGATGTATTCCTCAATCAGGCGGTGTCCCTGTTCCTCCGTGAAGATGCCCCGATTCAGCGCGTAGGCGTTGGAAAGGGAAAGACGCTCGTTTTCGCGATTGTCCGCGCCGTCGTGGTTCAGGTGAAGCTGGTGGATGAAGAAGCGTCCGTTGTACAGGTGCTTGAAAATATTCGCTTTCAGCACCTCGGCGCGGCGCTCCCAGTGGGCGGCTTTCTCCTCATGACCCAGCTTCCGGTTGAAGAAGGCAAGCTGGCGCATGGTCTGATAAACGCCTGTGTTGTCGCCGTGCATCACCGACATCCGGGTGTCCGGGTCGATGCGGCGGTTGGTACCCGGCTGGCCGTAGGCAAAATCCCACGTATCGATGGTGAAGGGGCGTTTCACCAGACCGAGGGATGGCTCCCATCGTTTGGGGTCGGCGGTCATGTAGTCGATGCCCCGTTCCAGCGCGGGCAGAACCCGTGCCAGCCAGTTAAGGTCGCCTGTGACCTTGTAAACGTAGTAAGCGCCTTCCACCACCAGATATTCGATATCGGCTTCCAGCTCCAGCCGAACCAGCGCCAGATTGTCTTCCTCGAAGATGATGCGGCAGTCTTCGTTCACAAATGACCAGTGCCGGTCGTCAAGCTGCTTGATCAGCTCATAGAACTGACCGTCCGCCCGCTGGGTTTCGATGATGAAATCAAGGAAAGAGCGCAGATCGTGCTCCCAATGGCGGAACGCCTTCATTTCGTGTACATGGTCGCGGATCCAGTTGAGGGAACAGCCCAGCTTTTTTCCATCGATGAAAACCAGCCGGCGGTCGTCGGCGATGATGTTGTGCAGTCCGTGGAGAAACATACCGAGTCTGGTGTCGCGTGCGGTCAGCGCGCCGGGCATGACCAGCTCATAATTATTATAGGTGCCGTTATGCCGTCCGTCGATGTTCATGGCGGGCAGGCGATGCTCGAATTCGATTTTCATGCGGAATCCTCCTTTGTTCGGGTAATCCTATTATAATGCAGAATCTGCTCGTTTTCAAGGCGGATATTCCCCGATTTCATGTGAATTTTCGTCATTCTCCTTGACAGGGCGGCGAAACTGTGCTACAATGACTGCAAGCGGTGAAGGGAGAGATGTCGGTGAAATGTGAAGAATATCGGTTTGCGCGGCTGGCGGTATTGCAGCCCGACGCCGGACATACCAGCGCCTACTGCTTTCAGAAAACCAACGGACGCCGCCTGTCCGATCGGCTGCACACCCACGATTTCTATGAGATTATGGCTGTCCTGTCCGGCGGATGCGTGCAGCAGGTGAACGGCGTCAGTCATGCCATGGCGGTTGGAGATTTCGTCATCCTTCGTCCGGGGGACAGTCATGTCTTTCTCTCCCAGAACGAGGATACCGATCTGCTGGGCTTGTCGGTGGAAGCGGGGGAGTTTGAGCGCCTTGCCGTCTGCTTCGGCTGGAAGGCGTGCGGCGGAATTCTGCCCATGGAAGGTGATCTGCCCGAGCTGCGGACGCTTTGCGGGGAGCTTTTCCTGCGTCCGGAGGAAAACCGCCTGCGGCTGCTTTTATGCCTGATTCTCTCCCGACAGGAAGCCGAACCGACGATGTCGCCGCCGCTTCGCACCCTCTTTGCCCGGATGAACGAGCCGGAGAATCTGCGAGAGGGCATTCCTGCCATGCTGCGGCTGTCCGGCTACAGCCATTCTCAGCTGTTTCGGATTGTGCAGCGGGAATGCGGCATGACCCTGAACGAATGGGTGCGCATACAGCGGCTGGAGCGTGCCCGGCGGGATGTGATTATGACGGGTCAACCCTTTGAAGTGATTGCGGAGGCGGTGGGCTATCAGTCCTTCAGCCACTTCAACCGAATTTTCAAGGAGAAATACGGCGTCACGCCTGCCGCTCTGCGCAAAAGCAGCCATACCGATACCGTTTGAACTTACATATTAGAGGAAGGATTTCCATGAACCATATTAAATTAAACCCCGAATGTGTCCGCTGTCTGCTGAACAAGCATATTCTCACTTTCCCCAAGGGAACGTCCCGGGAGACGCAGCTTGCCTGTATGCAGCAATCGCTCCGCATTCTGGCTGACGCGCCGCTGTCCGCCAGCGCGCCGGAGGTGCTGGCGGATGTGACCGCTCTCCGACGATCCATGGGAGTGATGGACACCGATCTGGCGGCGGTGAAGCGCCGCTTCAATACCTTGATGCTGACCCTCGCCCCAGACATCGCAAGGCGTATCGACGCTTCGCCCGATCCGCTCCGCGCCGCCGTGGGCTTTGCCATGACCGGAAACTATATCGATTTTGGCGCCATGGACAGCGTGGATGAGAACAAGCTGCATCAGTTGCTTGCCGGGGCGGATTCGCTGCCCTTCGATGAAGCGGCTTTTACATCGCTGCGTGGTGAACTGGCGTCGGCGGGGAAGATGGTTTATATTACCGACAACTGCGGGGAGATTGTGCTGGATAAGCTGCTGGCGGGGCTGATACGGCGGCTGTATCCTTCGCTGGACGTGACCTTTCTGGTGCGCGGCGAACCGGTGATGAACGATGCCACGCTGGAGGATGCGGCGCAGGTTGGTTTGTCTGACACGGCGTGGGTGATTTCCAACGGCAGCGGCGCGGCGGGAACGGTGCTTGCCCGTATATCGGAGGAAGCGCGCGCATTGCTGGAATCGGCTGACCTGATTCTCGCCAAGGGGCAGGGAAACTTTGAGACGCTGTATTACTGCGAGCTGAACGTATACTACCTGTTCATGTGCAAGTGTCCCATGTTCGCCGACCGCTTCGGCGTGCCCCGCTTCTCGGGAATGCTGCTGCGTGAAGCGGAAATCGGGCGCTGGCTGGGATGATGAAATATAATAGAACTGCCGTGGCCGCATGATGTGTCCGCGGCGTTTTTTTACAAACAAACTCAAGCAATACTTGAGGGGTGCATGATAATCAAGTAATTTATGATTGCCTTGTGCGAAAAAATTGTGTATAATGTAAATAAAGCTATTGAATTTCAAGGAGGAAGCCATTATGCTCAATCTCACAATTCTCGGTGAAAATATCAAAGGACACCGCATCCGGCTGAAGCTGTCCCAGAATCAGCTGGCTGAACAAATGATGGTCAGCTTTCAGGCGATATCCAACTGGGAACGGGGCATCACGCCGCCCGATCTGGACAATCTCTGCAAGCTGTCGCGTCTGTACGGCGTTTCGCTGGACGCGCTGATCGGACACAGCGCGCAGGGTGTGGAGCGGACGATGATCGGCGTGGACGGCGGCGGAACCAAGACGGAATTCGTGTTGTTCAGCGAAAGCGGACAGGTGCTGCGCCGTTTTCGTCTGGGGCAGAGCAATCCCTCGAATGTCGGCATGGACGGTTGTTTTGCCATTCTGTCCGAGGGCATCGATACGCTGATGGAGTATTCGCCCAACGTCTGCGGCGTTTTCGCGGGCATGGCGGGAATGCTCAGCGAACCGCCTGTCGAACAGGTACGCGCCTACCTGAAAATCCGCTACAAGAATATCTACACACAGGTGGACAACGACGCGGTAAACGTGATGCTGAGCGGTAAGAACGCGGACAACGGCATGGCGCTGATCTGTGGCACAGGCTCGGTTCTGATGGCGCGGGAGAATGGGATCAGCCATCGCTACGGCGGCTGGGGGACGCTGTTTGACGATCCGGGCAGCGCATACAATATTGCAAAAAATGCGATTCAGGCCATTCTGTACGAGGAGGACGGTATCGGCGAGCCGACGATGCTGACCGGGCTGCTCAAGGAGAAATGCGGATTGCAGGATAAGCCGGCGTGGGAGGTGCTCAATTTGCAGTATAACAGCGGCAAGGAGGCAACCGCCGCGCTGGCTCCAGCGGTATTTGAAGCCTACACGAAGGGCGATCAGGTGGCTGCGGCGATTCTCGACCGCAACGCCGAGATGGTCGCAAAGCTGATCAATGCCGCCCGCAGCCGTCACAAATGCGGCAATGAGGTGATCGCCTGCGGCGGAATCTTCGAGCACAATCATAAGCTGTTTGAACCGCTGATTCAGAAGCATTTGAACTCCCATTTGAAGTTTATCTACCCGGAGCTGCCGCCGGTTTACGGCGCCTGCGTAGGCTGCTGTCAGGCGTTGAAGGTGACGGTGGATGACGCTTTCTATCAGAATTTCCGCGACAGCTACCGTTGTTTGCAGGACGCGGAGACTGCGAAAGGCGGTGTGTGATATGGCAGAAAATTCTGTTCTTTTTCAAAACGCGCGGGTGGTTCTGCCCGGTGAAATCGCGCTGCGGGATGTGCGTGTGACGGAAGGCTGGATTACAGCCATCGAACCGCATATTCAGCCCATGACCAATGAGCGGACGCTGGCTCTTGGCGGCGCGTATCTGATGCCCGGATTTATCGATACCCATATGCACGGCGCGGCGGGATGCGTTTACACCAATCCGGAGGACGATCTGAACAAAATCACCGCCTACGAAGCGACGCGGGGCGTTACTACTGTTACCGCGACCATCGGAGCGCGTCCGGAGGGTGTGTTCGAAAACGGCGTGAAGAATGTCCTCGCCCACATCCGTCGGGGCACCGAGGGGGCGCGCATCGTGGGAATTCATGCGGAAGGTCCCTTCCTCAACCCCAAGCGGAGGGGAAGCATGAGGGCGGAGGATATGCGTCCGCCGACGGTGGAAGCCTTCCGGCAGCTGTATGATATCTGCGAGGGCGAGCTGAAGCTGCTTTCCATCGCGCCCGAGGTTCCTGGGGCGCTGGATGTGGTCAGAGAGGCGGTGCGGGCGGGAATCAGCGTTTCCGCCGGGCATACCGACGCCACCTTTGACGAAATGCGCGCCGGCATCGACGCGGGCATTTCCCGCATGACCCACACCTTCAACGCTTCCCGGCCGTTGAATCACCGGGAGCCGGGCGTGCTGGGGGCGGCGTTATGCGACCCGCGCGTCACCTGCGAGGTAATCTGCGATTTTGCCCACCTGCATCCGTCGGTGGTGGAGATGATTTACCGGGCGAAGGGAAGCGGACGTTTTACGGCGATCAGCGACGCGGCGTTCTGCGCCGGACTGCCGGATGGGGAATATGACATCGCGGGCAGCCGCTTTATCGTGGGAGGCGGGGTCGCCAGACATCCGGACGGAACGATTTCGGGCAGTGCGGGCGATTTGCTGCTGGCGGCGCAGAATCTGCATTCGCTGGGCATTCCGCTTTGGGAGATTGCCGAGATGACCGCCCTCAATCCGGCGAAGGCGCTGGGAATCGATCATCATACCGGCAGTATCGCCAAGGGACGCACGGCGGATTTCGTGGTGCTGGATGAAAATTTAACAGTTTGCAGCACGTTTGTCAGCGGGCGTTGCGTGTATGAAAGGGCGAATTGACATGAATCAGACAAATTCCATTCTTTTGCAAAATGCTCGGGTGGTGCTGCCCGGACAGATTCCCCGCCGGGACGTGCGCGTCACCGACGGACGGATTGCGGCGATTGAAGCGCACATCCAGCCCATAGAGGGCGAGCAGGTGCTGCCGCTGAAAGGGGCGTACCTGATGCCCGGCTTCATCGATACCCATACCCACGGCGCCATGGGCGAGGTCTATTTCAAGCCGGAGGACGATATCAATAAGATCACCGCCTTCGAGGTGACAAAGGGCGTTACCACCGTCGCTGCCGGACTGCCCACCTCGTCGGTTGAACGCTTCGAAGCCTCGGCGAAGAAGGTTCTCGAACTGATGCGGCAGGGAACCGAGGGCGCGCGCATCGGCGGCATCCACGCGGAGGGACCGTTCCTGAACCCGAAGCGCAAGGGCGGCATGGTGCAGCAATATCTGCGAAAGCCCACGTTGGAGGACTTCCAGTGGATGTACGATGTCTGCGAGGGGGAGATGCGGCTGCTTACCATCGCGCCGGAACTGCCCGGCTCGCTGGATGTAATCAAAGCGGCGGTGAATGCGGGCGTGGCGGTATCCGCCGGACACACGGACGCTACATATGAGGAAATGTGCGCGGGCATCGACGCGGGCGTTACCCGCATGACCCATACCTTCAACGCCGCCCGTCCCATCAACCATCGCGATCCGGGCGTGCTGGCGGCGGCGTTATGCGACCCTCGCGTCACCTGCGAGGTGATCTGCGACTTCACGCATCTGCATCCGGCGGCGGTGGAGCTGATTTACAAAATCAAGGGCAGCAGCCGCTTCACCGCCATCAGCGATTCGGAGTTCTGCGCCGGACTGCCGGACGGAAACTATGAACAGGATGGACGGCATTACCGGGTCGAGCGGGGCGTGGGCTGGCTGGACGACGGCACAATCTGCGGCAGCGCGGGCAATCTGTTGATGGGCGTGCGCAACCTGCATACGCTGGGCATTCCGCTTTGGGAGATTGCCGAGATGACCGCGCTCAATCCGGCAAAGGCGCTGGGAATTGAGCTTGAAACGGGCAGCATCGCCGTTGGCAAGGCTGCCGACCTCGCCGTGCTGAGCGAGGGGCTGGATATCCGATATACGTTCGTCGATGGACGATGTGTATATAAAAATTTATAATATTTGGAGGTACGGTTTCACATGAAAAAAAGAGAAATTTCCCTGATTTTATGCTTGCTTCCGGCGTTCCCGCAGGAACGAAGTTTGACGGCGAGACGGTGACATTTCTCAACAGCCAGTATCACTCAAGATTCTACTATCTCCTGGACGCGGGTGAGTCCAACGGCGATACCATCAACGACGCCGTGTACAACCGTAATGTAACGGTACAGGAAAAGCTGGGCGTGAAGTTTGAGTTTGTGGAGGACGATAACACCCAGGTTCTGGACAAGGTGCGCAGTGCGATTATGTCAGACGATGACCAGTGGGACATTATCCTCGGTATGCAATACCGCATGACAACGCTGACATTGGGGAACCTGATGTATGATCTGGTGGACGCACCGTACATAGGCGTGAATCAGCCATGGTGGGCGGGAGACTATATTTCAAATGCTCAATGTGAACGATAAGCATCGCTATATGCTGGTCGGAGATTTTTCCATCGGCTATCTGAATCAGATGGGCGTGATTTATTACAACAAGAATATGATGGAAGAATATTATCAGGACGGCGATCTGCTTTACAAAGAGGTTCTGGACGGCACATGGACACTGGATCGTCTGTATGAGCTGAGCAGCAGCGTCTGGAGAGATTTGAACGGCAACAATGCGACGGATTTTTCCGATCAGGTGGGCTTCTGCTTGAATCAGGCGGCATTTACGACCAACCATCTTTTCTATGACGCGGGCGGAAGCGTGTGCGAATATGACAGCAGTGGAAATCTGACGCTGAACGGTCTGACCGACCGGAACATCGGCATTACCGAGAAAATCTACAAGCTGTTCTTTGATAATCCGGGCTGGGTTGTTCCCCCGGATATCACGAAGGAAACCGGCGAGACCGACATTCCGCAGAAGTTCAGCGAGGGAACCATGCTCTTTGATATCGGTCTTCTGAGCACCGCCGACCATCTGCGTGATATGAAGGACGATTACGGCATTATCCCTTATCCGAAGTATGACGAATCTATCGAGGGTTATCGCGCGCTGGTACACGATCAGGCGGCTACCTTCTGTCTGCCGATTACCAGTGACAATGTGGAGCTGTGCAGTGCGGTGATGGAGGAAATGGCGTTTCAGGGCTATCAGACTGTGGTTCCGGAGTATTACTCCGTTGTGCTGAAGCAGAAGTATATGCGCGACGATCAGAACGATGCCATGCAGATTATGGACATGATTCACGATTCCGGCTTCACGGATGTCGGATTTATGCAGAATTACAATCTCAATAAGATTGGAGCGGTATGTATGGACTGCATCAGCAATAAAAACAACAGCTATGCAACCAAATATGCCGAGCTGATTACGGCGGCAGAAGAAAAGTTTGATACCTTAATGGAATTCTACAACAACTAACTGAAAGGAGAACTAAAATGAAAATTTGCGTCAGTTCGTACTCTTACGCACAGTATACCCGCGCGGGCAAGATGACCCTGCATGAGTGCGTTGCCAAGGCGAAGGAAATGGGCTTCGATGCCATGGAATTCATCGATATGCCCGGCGAGACCTACGAGGAGCGCATGGAGATGGCGGCGTCTATCCGCGAGACCGCGGCGAAGGTCGGCATTGAAATCATCGCCTACACAATCAGTGCGAATCTCTATCAGCCCACCCCCGTCCTGCTGGACGCGGAGGTGGAGCGCCTGAAAGCCAAGGTGGACGAAGCCGAAGCGCTGCGTGCGAAGATTATGCGCCACGACGCCTGCTGGAAGCTGGAGCCTACCGGCGCCGGACGCAGCTTCGACCGGATGCTGCCCACCATCGCCGCCGGTGCACGCCGCGTTTCGGATTATGCCGCGTCGAAGGGCATCCGCACCTGCACGGAAAATCACGGACGCATCGCGCAGGACAGCGACCGCATGGAGCGCCTGTTCAACGCGGTGGCGCACGATAACTACGGTCTGCTGGTGGACATCGGCAACTTTGTGGGCGTTGGCGAAAACAACGCCGACGCGGTGGGACGTTTGGCTCCCTACGCCACCCACGTTCATGTGAAGGATTTGACGGTTCACGACGAGCCGTTCGACGGCTGGCAGAACGTCTCCCGCAACGGTCTGTACTATCGTTCTGAAGCGGTGGGCGAGGGCAATCTGCCGATCAAACGCTGTCTTTTGGCGCTGAAGACTGCGGGCTACAACGGCGCGCTGTCCATCGAATACGAGGCGAAGGGCGACTGCATCGAGGGCATCGCCCGGAGCCGGGAAAACCTCTGCCGGATGCTGGATGAGCTGGGCTGGAAATAATTCGGAAAACTTGTGCGGAAGCGCTTGACAGCACAGTAATCTTTCTGTATAATGGACATCTGTTGAGGCACATCGGAACCGTTGTACCTGCGCAGTCTGTTTCGCCAGATTACGCTCACATCGGGAAGCTTTTCGCTTCTTTCCGTATACATAGGTGTTCCTCCGCTCTCTTTTTTACACCTATATTATACCATATTTCTTTTCACTAGTAAAGTACGACAAAGGGTTCAGAACTTTCGTCCTGAACCCTTTGTCAGCAATCTGAGCCTGCCGCGCTGATGCGCGGCAGACTTTGTATATTCAGATTCCGGAAAGTTCTTCCTTCGACAGCTTTGTAATACGCAGGCGGTTGAGCATCATGCCGTCCCCCGCGTCTCTGCCGCCCGCACAATAGGCCAGCAGCACCGAGCCGTCGGCACACTCATGAATAGCGGTGTAGGCATAACCGCTGTTTTCGTCGGTTTCGATGGCTGTGGGAGCGTTGAAATGCAGACCGTCCTTCGATGTGGCGACCGCCAGAGGCGTGCGCCCGCCTGTCCAGAAGCCGCCCGCGAACTGGCTGCGTCCATTGTAAACCGGAACCGGGTTCCAAACCGCCAGATATCGTCCGTCCGACAGACGCTTGACCGACATTGGCGAGACTGCGCTGGTGAAGGCGGAGGGCTGTACGGTTGTCCAACGGCGTCCCTCATCCATGGAGAAGGCTTCATACTGCCGTCCCATATCGGTGCGGAAGTATGCCCAGAGGATGCCGTTTGGCAGCTGAATCAGCCCTGGCTCCTCTAATCCGGTGTCGCTGTGGGCGATGAAGCTCGGCTCACAGCTGCCGGTCAAGTTCCAGCTTCCGCCGTCGTCGTCCGAAACGTAGAAATATGCGATGCTTGGCATATAACCGTTCATGGATGCTTCATCCTTGATTTTGAGGAAGGATGCGGGAAAGATCAGCCGACCGCTGTCAAGACGGACGACGCGGTCATTGTTGACGACATAATAGCCGGGCTGCCCGATGCAGCAGATCGGATCGCTCCAGCTGCCGCCCTCGTCCGACGAGCGGGAAAGCCAGAGATGGCACTGGGAGGGCTTGGTTTTCACTAAGAAGAACAGCCCGATGTCTCCGTTTTTCATCCGCAGCAGGGAAACGCTCATCACGTTGTCCGCGCCGATACGGGAGTGGGGGAAGATCAGCTGCGGTGCGCCGAAGGTTTCGCCGCCGTCCGTGGAGCGGACGCCGTACAGGTCGGCTGCGGCGCCGTCGTCGTCGCCGTCATTGTAGCGGGTGTAGATGAACAGGATGTCCCCGTTGTTCAGCGTAATGAACGCGCCCTCGCTGTTGCGGCGGTTGGATGGGGTGGGCGCGAGGTCGAGGATGTGCTTTGGCATAATAAGCCTCCTTTTCGGATTGGTTTACCATCATTTTACCATAAACCGGCGGCGTTGTAAAGATGCAAAAACAGACATTTTATCGTTCCCATGACATAAAATAGAACGGAATATATGCATAGGATGTTGCATTTGCCCCAATATTGTTACACCGGTATTAATTATATGACAAATAACAACAAAATAAAATTCTGCGACTTGTGGAAGTTCACGATTTGTTAATTTCCGCGTCAATCCCTGTTGATTTTTTATTTCGTTTATGTTATAATTATTGTTGGAGTTCTCTGCTTTGAAAAGCTTTGAATATATGTGTAAGGAGATTTGCGATGCTTACTTTGAAAATTGCCATAGCCGATAGAAACGACGAATATCTGGAGCGGCTTGCTGCGGTGTTGGATGATTATACCGATCTGCGGCTGTTTACATACGATGATACCGACAGCCTTACGCGGGACATTGAAATGGGAAAATTTCAGGTATTGCTCCTCGATCCCTCCATGTACCGCGGAGACCTTCCGCTGGATAATCTGGCCGCCGTCATTATCCTTTCGGGTGATTCCCGCATTCCCTCGGACTGCGAGCGGATGCCCAAAATCCGCAAGTATCAGCGGATCAGCGCCATCTACCAGCGCATTCTCGAAATCTGTTCCGAGCTGATTCCCGACAGCGGCATTGCCGGACGGTCGGGCGCCGCGTCGGTGATTTCCTTCTGCTCGCCCATTGGCGGCTGCGGCAAAACCACGGCTGCGCTGATCGCCGCGGCCAAGCTGGCATCCCTCCGCTACCGCGTGTTCTATCTGAATCTGGAATCCTTCCCCTCGGATGGCTGCTATCTGCCCCAGGACAGTGCGAACGGCATGAGCGCTCTGCTGGAGCGTATCAACCAGACGCCGAATTCCAGTAACGAAGACAAGCAGAATTCGCTGACCATGTTCATGCAGAGCTGCCTGCTCACCAAAGCCGACGGCTTTTACTATATGAAGCATTTCGACAGCCCTAACGATTACGACGCCATGAGCGTCAAGGAGCTGGAGACGCTGATTACCATCGCCCGCAAGTCGGGCAGCTTCGATGTGGTGATCGTCGATTCGGGCAGTACCTTCGATGAAAAGCTTCGGACGATATTCAAGCTGTCCGATCAGATTGTTCTGGTTGAAAAGCCCGATCCCATCAGTGTCATCAAGCTGGAGAGCTTCTACAGCCAGAATTTCATTCTCGACGAGTTCGGTGACAAGATGAAGCGCCTGCTCAACTTTGATAACGGTCAGAACGTCAGCATCGCCACCAATCTTCCCCGCATCGGCCGCATGAGCGCCGTCATGGGCGCGGACAGCGCGTCGCTGATCATCAACAAGTCGGGCGGCGCGGAAGCTGAATTCGCCCGTCTGCTGATGGAGTAAGGAGGACAGCATGGCAGAAGATAAAAACTACGATCCCTTTGCCGGTGAGATTCAGGCTCTGGCCGATCACATACGGAAAAATCCCGAGTATTCCAACTGGGACAAGGATCTGCTCAACGAAAAGATCCGCGAAGCCATGGAGCAGCGGATGCGTTCCTCGGACAATCCTGCGGTGGCTACCTTCTACTCCTCGCTGAATTACAAGCAGAAGAGCAATCTGGTCAGCGCCGCCTTCGAAGCTATCCGCGGTCTGGGACTGCTGGGCAAGATCATCGCCGACAAGTCGATCTCCGAGGTCATGATCAACGGACCGGATAAGATCTTCGTGGAGCGCAACGGTCATCTTGAACGGCTCAACGAGCAGTTCAAGGACACCGAGGAGCTGCGCGACCTGATCATCAAGTTCACCAAGGCCATGGGACGCGCCGTCACCGACACCGATCCCATCGTCGATACCCGCCTGAAGGACGGTTCCCGTGTCAACGTGGTGCTTAACCCTGTTGCGCTGGACGGTCCCGCCGTCACCATCCGACGCTTCCCCGAGGAGGGATTGACCGTCCGCAAGCTGATTCAGTACGGCTCGCTGACCGAGGAGGCCGCCGCGTTTCTGGGCAAGCTGGTGCGTGCCCGCTACAACATCTTTATCAGCGGCGGTACCGGCTCAGGTAAGACAACCTTCCTGAACGCTCTGTCCCACTTCATTCCCGACACTGAGCGCGTCATCACCATCGAGGACTCGGCCGAGCTGCAGATTCAGCATATCCCCAATCTGGTGCGGCTGGAGACCAGAAATGACAACTCCACTGGTACGGGCGGCATTTCCATGCGCGACCTGATCAAATCCTCCCTGCGTATGCGTCCCGACCGCATCATCGTCGGTGAGGTTCGCGGCGCGGAGGCGCTGGATATGCTTCAGGCCATGAACACCGGTCACGATGGCTCCATTTCCACCGGTCACGCCAACTCCGCACAGGATATGATCAACCGTCTGGACACCATGGTGCTCCAGGGCGCGTCCGGTCTGCCCCAGATTTCCATCCGCCGTCAGATTGCGTCGGCAGTGGATATCATCATCCATTTGTCCCGTATGCGCGACGGCACCCGTAAGACCGTTTCCATCAGTGAGGTGGATTCCATCGAGAAGGACGGCACCATCAACCTCAATCCTATCTTTGAATTCAAGGATGAGGATCCCACCTCCCGCAAGGTTCTGGGCTGCATCCGCCGCGTGGGCAATATGCACCACCCCGAAAAGTTCCTTGCTGCCGGTATCGTTGACTACCTTCCCGAGCTGAAGAGCGAATGAGAGGAATTGTTATGCCAATCTATTATAAATGCAATATGACGCTCATCGAGCATATCATTGCGTACATCGTGTGTACGATTATCTGTACCGCGCTGCTGTATGTGTTTTACCATCTGCTGCTCGTTTCGCTGATTCTGGGCGCGGCGCTGGCCATCTATCTGGAACGGATTTACGCCGCTTCCACGGTGCGCAAGCGTCAGCGCAACCTGCGTTTACAGTTCCGTATGTTTCTGGAATCCATGAGCGTTGCCTGCCGTTCGGGTTCGACCGAGGTTCAGGCGCTGAACAGCGCATTGGAGGATCTGAAAATCTCCTATCGCGAGGATTCGGACATTGTACGCGAAATCAGCAATATTATCCGTCTGTATAACTACGGCAACGTGAAGCTGCGCGTGCTTTTTAACGATTTCGCCGAGCGCAGCGATCTGGAGGATGTACGCAGCTTTGCCGCCATTTACGAGGTCATCGAGGGCAAGAGCGACCGCATCGGCGACATCCTGACCGAGACCAGCGACATCATCGGTGAAAAGATTGAGATCGAGCAGGAAATCGAGACGGTCATTTCCTCCGCCAAATCCGAGACTAACATGATGCTGATTCTGCCGGTGATTATCGTGGTAGCCATGAGCGCCATGGGCGGAGAGCTGATGAGTGCGCTGTTTACCACCTCGACGGGACATCTTGCCGCCACTGCCTCGCTGGCTCTGTTTGCCGTATCTTACATTATGGCAACAAAGGTCAGCAACATCAACGTCTGACAACGGAGGAACGCAGTATGTTAATGTTTCTTTGCATGGCAGTCGCGTCTCTGCTGCTGGTGGTTTTTGCCTATCTGTTCCTGACCAGCGGTGCGGAGAACGAACGTCATCTGCGCAATAGTCTTTACAACAATCAAATCGACACAATCAAAACTTCAAAGATCGAATACAGCCTGATCAAAGCCAAACTGCAGGAGAATGAAAACGCGGTGGCCGGTATGCGCCATGAACCCGATCCCCGTCTGGTCAAGCGGGCGAAAAAGCTCCAGAAGCTGGTTGCTCAGGCTCAAAAGAGCGCGAAAAGCTATAAGAAAAACGGTGTGGGTATTCTGGATATGGCGCCGTTGGCCGGATATCGTGTGATGGATATCCGCAAAATCGACAACGACAATTCCGCGCTGAGCGGGCTGTACCAAAAGTGTCTTCATTTCAAGAACAACGACGAGGCCATGTCCCACGCTAAATACCTCATGGCGTCGCTGATCGGCAATCTGCTGCTGGGCGCGGTGGTGCTTTTTCTGGGCATAGGCTTCGGTCTGGCCTTGGGAATGGGCACCAAGAGCCTGATAATCGGATTGGTGCTGTTTGCAGTTTTCGCGCTGCTGGGATATGTGCCCTACGACGCGGTGAATGTTACCGTCCGCCAGCGCGCGGATTCCATCGAGCATGATTTTCCCCGCGTGGTGTCCAAGCTGACGCTGCTCACCGTCTCGGGCATGGAGGTCAGTCAGGCATGGGATTTGGTTTCCATGAGTGATACAGGCACATTATACGCGGAAATGCGGCGTGTGACCATCGATATGGAGAACAACACCTCGCCGGTGGCTGCTTTCAAAAACTTTATCAAGCGCTGCGATTACAGCTATACTACCAAGCTGGGCACTGCAATGATGCAGAGTACGATCAGAGGTAACACAGAAATCGTGGCTCTGCTTCGCGGGCTCAACACCGAGAGCTGGAGCGAGTACAAGCACAGCGCCCGCCGCAAGGGTGAGCAGATTGCGACCAAGCTGCTGATCCCGACCCTGCTCCTGTTTGCGGGGATTTTGATTTTGATTATTGTTCCTGCTATGAGCGGCTTCAATTTCTGATAGCAGAGATAATAATAGATGACAACTTTAATGGAGGAATGTTAAGATGAATCTCATTACAAGAGCCTGCATCGCGCTGAACACCCGTGTTCAGGCATTCAAGGAAAACCTTAAGAACGATGAGCGCGGTGTCAGCGCCATCGTCGCTACGATTATTCTGTTGTTGATCGTTATCCTGATGGCTGCCGTATTCTATGAGCAGATTTCCACCTATTTCTCGGATATGATGGATAAGATCTTCAATACCAACGGTACCAATGCGGGCAGCATGAACACCGGCGACTTCGGCGGCTGATATCAGCTGAGCGGACACATAGGGAAGGGAGCATAGTATATGGAAAAGAGAAAAGTATCATTACATAAGAACGAGAGCGGTCTGGCGATAGTTGAAGCCACTATTCTGCTGCCGGTCTGTATCATTATGGTGGTAGCCATATACTATGCTTCCATTTTTATGTGCCAGAAGGCGAATTTGCAGGCCAACGTGCAGAACACGCTGATCTATTACAAGAACGTGGATTCGGACACCTATGTGACGCTGAATACCAACAACATGACCTATACAAGCGGAAGCGGTACAGTGGATGCCGACGGCAGCAGCTATGGCACGCCAACTCCGCTGTTTCCCTATCGCTTTTTCAGCTTCAATGTACAGCAGAGCAAATTTGAGCAATTCTTCCGTTCCATGTGCGGGTATATGTTCTTTGATACCGGCACGAATGTGGAATTGAAGGTTGTTCCGAAAAACTATGTTGTGTACAAAACCATCACGGCCACCGCAACCCAGACGGTGAAGCCGGCGGTCAGTCTGAGTTTGATCGGGCTGTCCGATGAAATCACAATCAAAGTCACCGGTAAAGTGGTTGTCACTGACGGCGACGATTTTATCCGCAATGTGGATCTGGTAATCGATCTGGTGGAGGACACCAAGTTTGGTGAAATAGTAAAGAGTATCGGCACAAAAGCCGGAGAACTGTATCAGTCCTTTAAGACAAATTTCAATATCGACTGAGCGGGGTAAAATATGTTTAATTTGTTCAAACGAAAAAAGGATGGTTCCAATGGTTCCATCACAGTGATGGTGACTTTGATCATGGTGCCGACCATGGTAGTTACCGGATTTATGGTTGACCTGGCCCGGCTCAAACTGTACGGAAATCAGGCGCTGATGACCGCGGATAATTACGGCGAGGCGGTTTTATCGGTGTATGATAACCTGCTCAAGGATTTGTACGGTTTGTTCGCAGTGTCACAGAGTCAGAAGGGAATCGATGCGCTGAACGCGCTGGATGATTATATATCCTCCTCCTTCAATCCCAATGAAAATGCAATCTCCTGGGAGCATCTCAGCACATGGGTGCCCCAGACCCAATATACAGGATTTATGCCCTATGAGAGCGCGGAGGTTGAGCTTTCCAAAGCGAACTGCTCCGAGGCCAATCTTGCAAACACGCAGGTGCTGTCCACGCAGATCGGCGATTTCATGAAATTCCGTATCGCGCAGGCACTGATGGATGACGGCTCGTCGCTGCTGGAGGCGGTAGCGCAGATTAACAGCATGGAGAAGAATTCCGAGGCGCTGGAAACCAAGAGCGAGTTCGATGAGAAGGCGCAGAACCTGCTGGACGAAGCGCAGAAGTATTACAATGTGCTCAAGGAAATCAAAACCTACGCAACCTTCATCAACAATGTGAGCCACGCCAGAAATAATGCGCTGTCGTCAATCAACTCACTGGTGAACGGTTCGTCGTATCAGCGCTACAAGGCTTATTACAGCGACAAGTCGAATATCGACGCGGCGGTAAAGCATTCCCAGAATCTGAAAAAGGATGAAAAGCTCACGGATGATGAGATCGCGCTGATTGCAATTTACAACGACTGGGCGAGCGATCCGAATGCGACAAAATCTCAGATCAGCAGCAAATTCGACAGCATTATCGATACCTATAAGGCGTCGCTGAACGCATCTCCTGTGGACTTTGACAACTTTGACAGCAAATCGAGTATGCTGACCTATTACGCGGGGCGGGTGGCAGACAAGTATACCACGCTTCAGTCAAAGCGGCGGGAGCTGGAGGCCGAACTGAACGATCCAAACGTTTCGGAGGAGCTGAAGGTCGGTATGCGCGAGGAGCTGGCGCTCATTGACGATCTGTTTACGGTGAACGGGAAATTCAGCGCCGAGCATTATACGAAGACCGCGAAAATCGTCAGCGACAACGCGCGCACCAACGACGAACTGGACAAGGCGGCTTCCGACAATTTGGATTGCTTCAAGGATATGAAGACGGCGTATCTGAATCTGACGGCGGCTCCGCAGCCCGCATCAACGATCAAAACCGATAATTACGATAATTTCTATACCTATCCCAACAGCAAGACGCTCTATGACAATTTGGTAAAGACCTTTGAATCCGGCGACGACAACGGTGCCAAGAAGAAGCAGAAGGATGCGGAAAACATGCTGTCGGATGCGGAAAAAGAAATTTCCGGCGAGGAGAAATCGGATGCGCGGGATATCCCCGCCTCCTTGAATATGGGAACCAGCGGAACGGCTCCCTCCTTCCGGCTGACGGATATGGTCGGGTCGGCCATCGATATGTTCACCAACAACGATCTGGCGGGCGTGGGTAATACGCTGCTGCTCAAGCTGTACACGGTGCAGTACGATTTCTCCATGTTCTCCAACCGAACGACCAATGTGGAAAAGAAGGATAACTCCGGTGAGGCGCAGGAGAAGGCGGTTTCGCTTACGGGCTACGAGCTTAGCAAAAAGATCAACTATCTCTATAAAGCGGAGCTGGAGTACATATTCGGCGGCTACAACGATTCGGATCAGAATTTAGCGTCTGCGCGCAACCATATCCTGGCCTTCCGCGCGGTTGTGAATCTGACGGCCACCTACACGGTCAAAGAGATTCACAACGCAATCCAGGAGATTTCCAAGCTGGCGGCGGCGGTGAATCCGGCGCTGGGCATTGCCGTGGCGGCAGCGCTCCGGCTGGCGGTCGCCGGTATCGAAACGGCGCAGGACTGGAAGGTGCTCAAAGAGGGCGAGGGCGTGGTGCTGATCAAAACCGATCTGAACGATCTGACGGCATACGATCGGTTCAAGGATTTGATCGAAGCGGAGGAAAGTCCTTCCGGCGAGAGCAAACATTTCAAGATGGATTACGAGCAGTACCTGATGGTCATGCTGGTGTTCATGACCACGGCCGAGCAGGTTGCCTCACGAACCGGCGATCTGATCTCGCTGAACGTGAACACGGTGGATCAGAATATCGGCGAGAAGGGAACGCTGTCCAAGCTGACCTTCAAAATGGAAAACGCCGTCACTGCGGTGGACGCCACCTGCAAGGTGCATCTTGATTTTCTGGTCATGCCCGAGAGCATGGCGCAGATGCTGCTGGGCGACGAATACAGCAAGGTGGAAACCTATTCACAGAACAAATACGGATTTACCGTCACGCGGGGTTATTGAGGAGGTGTGCGGATGAGCGATATGCGAAAAGACAACCGGGAATCGGGTATGATCGTCGTGGAAGCGGTGATCTCCTTTACGGCGTTTATCATGGTCTGCTTGGGCATCGTTTTTATGACCAACATCTTCATGCTGCACAACCGCGTACAGTTTGCCATCAACTCCGCCGCGCATGAAATCGCGTCCTATTCCTATGTTTACGACGCGCTGGGACTGCGGGACGCCGAGCTTGGCGTGAAATCGGACAGCGAAAAATACACCAAGCCGATCAATGAGACGGCGGCACAGATCACGGACACTCTGAACAATATCCAGAACAGTGCCAGCCAGTTCGGCGAGGTTGCCAGCGCGGTGGAGAACATCGAATTGAGCGAAGCCTCCTTCAATCAGATTTCCTCCAGTATCGAGGGGCTGAAGGACAGCGCCAATACGACCATCGAATCGGGTAAAAAGACGATAACCAGCGTTAAGAATCTGTTCAGCGACGGCAATGCGCTGATCGTCGGCATGATTTATATGGGCGCGGATTATCTGGGCGACACCTTTAAGCGTGCCGTCGCAACCGGCGCGGCTTGGGGCTTTACCAAAAAATATCTGGACACCGATACACAGACGGCGGATCAGTATCTGCGCGCTTACGGTGTGGTGGACGGATATGAAGGACTGGATTTCAGTGGTTCCAGCGTCTTCTGCGACGATGGGCTGCGCGTCATTGATCTGGTGGTCGAATACGATGTTGATTTGAGCTTCATCAACTTCGTGTTCCCGAGCACGAAGGTTCATGTGGTGCAGCGCGTGTCGGTGGGAAGCTGGGGCGGCGGAGACGGCCGGAAAGTGAATGCCTGAATGATGTCTGTGATAAGTACCATACTGGGAACCCTGCTGCTGGTGGGCGTGAGCCTGGCAGGCTTCGCGCTGGCGGAGAGCATGGGCTTCCTGAAAAAAGAGAATACGGCGGCGGGCGATGCCTCCACGGAGAACATTGCACCTGCATATGTAAGCTGGCATCGGACGCCCGCGATTTTGTTGACCATTGGTCTGACAGCCCTCTGCTGGCTGGTCGGAATGCTGGTCTACGGTATGCGCCAGACGCCGATACAGACCCTGCTGGACGCGGTGTTCATGGCGTCCATGACGCTGCTGGCGTGGATCGATGCCAGACGGCATATCGTTCCCAATAAGCTGCTTCTTTTGATGCTGGTGATCTGGGTGACGGGCTGCGGTCTGCATATTATCCTTTCCCCGGCAGAGGGACTGGAACAGGTGATGCGGGCGGCGGCGGGATCGCTGATCGGAGGCGTCATTTTCCTGCTCTGCTATCTGCTTTCCCGGCGTCAGCTGGGCGGCGGAGATGTGAAACTGGCTTTTATCATGGGATTGTATCTGACCGGGGAACGCATTATGGGCGCGGTCTTTTACGGGGTGATGCTTTCCTGTATCTATTCGATTGTTCAGCTCTGCCGCAAAAAGGTGGGGATGAAGGATGGTATCCCGCTGGTTCCGTTCCTGTATCTGGGAACGCTGATTACCATGCTGCTCTGAATTCTGCTTGGAGGGAATGATTGTAACGCTATGAAAACAAAGCAACTTCTATTGATCGCGGTTCTGCTTGTCGTGCTTGCCGCGGGCTGGCTCAAGGCCATGCAGGCGACGGACAACAGCGACGAAATTGAAGCGCAGAACGCGCTGGTCGTGCAGGCTGACGCACTGGCCGAAAAAACACTGTATGTGCGGGCGATTCCGCTGTATCAGGAAGCCCTTGAATACGAAACCGACAGCAATAGCGCCATCGAGGAAAAGCTGATGGCGGCGTATCTTGCCTTTGGCGAGACTGACGCTTACATTTCGCTGGTTTCCTCCCGTTCTTCGCGCGGGATTGCCGCTGAGGCGGAGTATTTACAGTGCGCTGAGATTTATCTTGCCAGCAACAGCCTGGAAAAGGCTATGAACATTCTGGAAGTGGGCATGAAAAAGATGGAAAGCTCGGAGACGCTGCGCAGCTTTTATGAGAAAAACCGCTTCTACTACACGGTTTACATGACAAACCTGAGTGAAATCGTTCCTGTGAAAAGCGGCATGATGCCGGTTTATGACGGAAGCAAGTGGGGCTATGCCAATGAAAGAGGTCAGGTGAAGATGCCCTGCGTCTACGACAGCGTGACGTCCTTCAATGAGAGCGGCTACGCCGTTGTGGAGCTGAATGGCGAGTTCAAGGTGATCACCTCCGCCGGTGCGCTGTACGGCATCGACGAGACGGGCGTTACCGACGTGAGCGGCATCACCTCCCGCTATGTGCTGGCACAGGCGAACGGCACTTACAGCTATTACGATTACGACTTTATCTGCCGCGCGCCCAATTATCAGTATGAGGAGGTCACGGTGAATGCCTGCGGCTTCGCTGCGGTCAAGAAGGACGGCAAGTGGGGCGTAATCACCGACAACGGTGAGCTGACCACCGATTATATTTACGAGGATGTGGCGGTCAACGCCACCGGCAGTATGTTCACTGCCTACGGCGAGACGGTTGTCGGCGCCGCAAAGAAGGACGGCAAGTGGTATCTTGTGACGCCCTACGGCACGGTTATGAACGCTTTCACCTCCGGTTATGCTGGACTGCGCGCGCCCGAAGGCGGCAATCTGTTCGCTTTCTGCGACGAGTCGGGCAAGTGGGGTTATCTGAACACTAACGGCGAGGTCGTTGTCGAATGTCAGTATGATGACGCCTATTCCTTCTCCGACGATCTGGGTGCGGTGAAGGAAGACCGCTTGTGGCACTATATCAACGGAGACGGTGTCACCGTGATCGAAGGACATTATACCGACGCAAAGCCCTTCATCAATGGCTTCGCGGTCGTGAAGGCGGCACAGGGCTGTACGATTCTGAAACTTGACTATTACAACAACTGATATAAAGGAGAACAGGCTATGAACAGCGAAAGATTTCATCTTCAGCAATCCGCTGAATCGGCTTATCTGATCATCGATCTGGAGGAGCCGGAGCAGCTGGACGATATTGCAATTCAGGTGATTCAGGATGATTGTCCCGAATTCCTGCTGCCGCTGCACATTTCAGCACTCAACGGCCGCCGCTCGCTGCGGTACAAGCTCATTACCGCCACAGCGCTCAAATACAGCTTGGGAAGCAAAATGTCCAAGCGCGATTTCATCAATTTCGCCATCGATCTGCTGACCCCCTTCATCAAGTGCAAGAACTGGTTCTTAGACTATCATTATCTCTGCATCGATCCGACGCATATCCTGTACGACAAGAACGCCGAACGCTTCATGTTCGTCTATATGCCGGAAAAATCGCTGGGTAATACCGACGACGAGATCATCAGCTTTTTCGAGCGCACGCTGACCAACATCGACATCACCGATGATCAGCGCTATCAAATCATGCTGATCCGCTATTTCCGGGACAACCGGGTTATGCTCTCCGAACTGTATCAGATGTTCTCGGACGAAAAGGGAAGCGCGCCTGCTGTCAAGAAACCCGAGCAGGAAAAGCCTATCACCCGTGAGCCGGCTCAGTCGTCCGGCACTGCGGCTTCCGCGAATACCAATACCGCCGCGAAGGTGGATACCCCCGCAAAGTCCGCCGAAACCGTTCCGGAAGAGCCGGTGAAGAAGTCCGGCTGGGGCAGCATTTTCGGCGGCGGTAAAAAGCAGAAGGAAAAGAATCTGCTGGACGACGATCTGCTGGGCGATTTGGACGATGATCTCCTTGGTGATGATTTCACGTCAAAGAGCGATAAGAAAAAGGCAAAAACCGAAGCGGGAAAGCCTCAGAAGCCCGCAAAGACCGAATCCAAGGGCAGTTTCTTCGGCGGCTTTGGCAAGAGCTTGCACACGCAGCAGGTCGAGAAGCAGCCGGAACAGCCCAAGGTTCAGCAGCCTCCGGTAACACAGACAGTGACGCAGCCTCCGCAGTCCAATCCGGGTTACGACCCATACGGCGGAAATGTTACCGTCATCCCCGGTGGAAACGATATCCAGAGGCGTTATCTGGAGCTGCTTGATTCGGCCGCTCCCGATGAACCGCCGAAGGTCATCGAGCTGGATTTCAACAAGGAATACATCACCATCGGACGGGCGACGACGAACGGCGCTGCCGGCAGCGATCTGGATGTGAAGTTCCCGCCCAGATGTGGCGTCAGCCGTCATCATCTGCGGATTTACAACAAAGACGGCAGACTGGTGGCCGTTGATCTCGGCTCCGCTTACTTTACACTGATCAACGGACAGAGAATGACGCCCAACGTCGAATACGAGCTGATCGATGGTGCGACCTTGGTCTTTGTCGAAAAGCAGCCCATCCGTTATCACGTACATTGCTGATCGATTATGAAATATATTGGCGGATGCCATACAGACAGGGGCGGATTCCGCCCGGATAATGAAGATGCCATTCTCCTGCGCACCCACAGGCAGGAGAAGGGCAGCTTTGTCCTGGGGGCCGTGTGCGACGGCATCGGAGGACTGGAGAGCGGCGAGCTGGCCTCCCGCTTTGTGGCAGACAGCGTCGGCGCATGGTTCGATACGATTACATCGTGGCTCGATCTGAGCAGGAACGAGCCGGCGCTGCTTTTTTCTCATTTACAGGACGGCGCGGAGACCTGGAACACGGAGCTGATCGATTATATGTTGCATGAGGGCATCCGATCGGGAACCACCATGTCGGTGATTATGATTGTCTGCGCTCATGCGTATATTCTGCACGTGGGAGACAGCCGGATCTATCGGTATAACCCGGAAAAGGGACTTTGCCAGCTGACCACCGATGCCAGCGTTACCAAGATGAGCAACGGGCGGATGCGCAGCTTTCTCGATAATTTTATGGGAAAAAGCGAGGAACTGTGGTTTCAGCTGTGGGATACGCCGGTGGAAGCCGGTGATCTGTTTTTGTACTGTTCGGACGGATTTTATCATACTCTCCATGAGGAGGACGCGGCTTACTATCACAGCAGCCTGGCAGATGGGAAGGATCCGGACGTACTCTGCGCCGAAGCGGTGCAGACGGCTATCAGCCGGGGCGAGCAGGACAATATTTCGGTGGGGATGATCTATGCCCAGCCAAAGCGCAGCGGAGCGGCTTTTTCGTTTTTCCGCAAGTAACATGAACCAAGGAGGCTCAAAATGAATCAACAGGCAAATGCCGGAGCCGCTTATCAGGATAAAGAAGATTTTTATCGCCAGCTCAATGCGAGTTATGATCAGATTCAGGTGATCAACACGACGGGTGGCGGCGGTATTATTTATTCCGGCATACACCGCCGTCTGAAGCAGAAGGTTGTGCTCAAAAAAATTCGCAGCAATGTTTTGAACGAAGTGGACAGCGAGCTGGAAAAGAACGCACTGATGGGATTGAAACACACCTATCTGCCGCAGATTCTCGACTTCTGGTCCTACGGGGACGAGGTTTATACGGTGATGGAGTTCATCGAGGGAAATTCCCTCAAAGAACTTCTGGACAACGGGCGGCGCTTCACCCAGCGTGAGGTTATTCGTATGACCCGCCAGCTGGCCGAGGTGCTGCATTATCTGCACACGTCCAAGCTGCACATTATCCACAGCGATGTGAAGCCCGCCAACATTATGCTGACGCCCGAGGGCAATATCTGCCTGATCGACTTCAACATTTCGGTGCTTCAGGATGGGGAAATTGACGAGACGGTGGGCTATTCGGTGGGGTATTCGCCGGTGGAGCAGATCATCCGCGTGGAGGAGCACCGCCGCATGAAGCGTGAGCGCCGCGATCAGGCGGCGGTACATACACCGGCCGCGCAGCCTTTGTCGGATGACGACCGTACCCGCATTGAGTTTGACGAGGATACGACCAGCATCGAATTCGATGATGACGCCACCACCATTGGCGATGATGACAGAACTACCATCGGCGAGGACAGCGACGCGACCAGCATCGAGGACGACACCACAAGCATCGATGGCGATATGACCGATCTTCCCACCGGAACGATGGGCACAATTTCGCAGACGCTGACGCCCCCTCCGCAGAAGCGGGCGCGCGGGAAGAAAAAAATTGACCCCAATGACAAGATGGCCATGTTTCAGGCTGAGCTTGACAAAATGAAGCGCAAGTACGGCACGAAGCAGAAGGTGGACGAGCGCAGCGATATCTACAGCGCCTGCGCCACCATGTACCATCTGCTGACGGGACAGCGTCCCGATATCTGCTTCCATAAGCTAAAGCCGATCACGGCGCTGGTGCCGTCGGTGGATGAAGTTTTTGCGCAGATTCTGACCCGCGGTCTGGAGCAGGATCCCCGCAAGCGCTATAAGTCTTCGGCGCAGTTCCAGAAGGCGCTGGCTGCGATGACCAAGGGCAACAAGCGCTACAAGCGGCTGCGTTTCGCGCAGGATTTGACGCTGTCGCTGGTGATCATGCTGCTGGCCGGAAGCACAGTGTCCGCATGGGCGGGATTGAAGCGAACCATGGAGATTCGCGCCGAGGAAGCGGTAGCCGAGGCTTCCGCGCTGTATGCCGGCGGAAGCTACGATGAGGCGCTGGAATATCTGGACGAGAATGTATATGCATTCCCCTTTAAGCCTGCGGATACGGTGCTGTCCGATGCCTATTATATCGGTGGCAACTGCTGGCTGTCCCGGGAGGATTACGATCACGCGGTGGAATATTTCATGCAGGCGATTGTGCTGGACAGCAGTCGTCCAATCTATTATCGCGACTACGGTATCGCGCTGGTGCGCCGGGGTGAGCTGGATCGTGCCTCCGAATGCCTGCTTCAGGCACAGGCGAAGGGGCTTTCCACCGACAGCCTGCTGCTCCTTCAGGGCGAAATCAATGCGGCCTCCGGCAATGTGGAGGAAGCCATGGATGAGCTTGCCGAGTGCATCGAAATCAGCGACGACGATATGGTGAGCATCCGTGCGGCCATGAAGCTGGACGAGCTGGTGCGGGACAATTCCATCGAGGATTACCAGACCTACGATACGCGCATTTCCATCCTCTCGCCGCTGGCAGAGGAGATCGAGAGCGCCGATTGTCTGCCGCTGCTCTCCCGTCTGGCGCAGGTTTATATCGACTACCACGAATTCAGCGGCGATACGAAGTACATGACCTACGCGGTGGATGTGCTTAACCGCATCATCGGCGAGGGCTACGGCACGCTGACCGAGTGGCTGAACAAGGCGGTCTGCCTGCAAAGTTTGAAGCATTATGACAGCGCCCGCGACTGCTTGCTGGAAGCTGCCGGGAAGTATCCGGGCAGCTATCTGATCTATAAGCGGCTGGCCTTCCTTGAGATCGAGCGTCAGTATGAGCTGGATGCCGATTCCCGGGATTACAGCGATTTCAAGAACTATTACGATACCTGTATGTCTCTGTTCCAGTCGGGCGGAAACACGGTGCAGGATATGGAGATCGACTATCTGGAGCGGGTTTACGACGAGGTGGTCGATAAGGGCTGGCTGACAGAGTAAGGAGAATAAGCTATGACCGAACTGCTTTTATACGGCGGGCTGGCGGGTATGGGCGTCAGTCTGCTGCTGCTGATCATTCTGGTGCCGGTGTTCCGGCATCAGCGAAAAAAAATGATCGAGCGCATTGAAAACGGCGATGACGAGTAAGGAGATGATTTTGTGAAGAACTTCATACGGCAGCATAAGCTGCTGGTCATTTGCGCAGCGGTGGTGCTGGCATTAACAGTGGCTGTGATTGTCGGCATCACGCAATATAACAAGGCGCGGGAAATCCGTTCGCTGATCGAGGAAGGCGACCGCTATCTGGACGACCTGAATTACGAGCAGGCCATCGCCAGCTATCAGCAGGCGCTGAACATCGACGAGAAGCATCGCGACGCTAATCTGGCGCTGGCGAACGTGTATGACCAGAACGGCAATACCAGCTATGCCGAAGCGATTTACGAGGCAATGCTGGAACGCAGCCCGAAGGAGGCGGAAGCCTATCAGAAGCTGGCGGAAATTTACATCCGCGAGGAGCGGCGGGACGAGGCGCAGGCGCTGACATCCACGGCGATGGAGAATGTGAAGAGCGACGAGATTAAGGCTCTCTTCTCGCTGACCCATCCGGACGTGCCTTCGGGCAATCCGGCGTCGGGTACATACAACGAACGTGTCCGCGTGGAACTGACTGCCGGTGAGCGGGACACGATCTACTACACGGTGGACGGCACCGAGCCGACCACTTCGTCGAACGTCTACGAAAAGCCGGTTATCCTGCGCAACGGTACCAACGTGCTCAAGGCCATCGCGGTCAACGCCAGCGGCTATGAGAGCGAGACCATGGCTGCCGAGTACACGGTCAACATTCAGGATCAGACCGTGAAGGTTTCGGAACCGCAGATTGAGCGTGCCATCCGCGCCATGATCATGGGCGGCGGCTCGGGCGAGGTGCAGAACGACGATATCGAACAGATCACCGAGCTGTACATCATCGGCAGCAATTATTACGCCATCAGCGGCAAGGACAGCATCAACTTTACCAAGGACGGCTATACCATTAACGGCTATCGCTACAATAGCACGCAGAAGGGCAGCATGAAAACTCTGTCCGACCTTGCGAATATGCCCTATCTTGAGACGGTGGTCATCGCCTATCAGCAGGATTTGGACATTTCCGCGCTGAAGGGGCTGACCAATATCCGCCGGCTGTCGCTGATCGGCAACAGTCTGGACAGCGCGTCCCTGTCGGCCATTTCCGGTTTGACCGGGTTGACCGAGCTTTGTCTGGGCTGGAACGAAATCGACGACATTTCGTCCCTGTCGGGGCTGACCGGGCTGACCACATTGAGCCTGTGGGGCAACAAAATCAGCGATGTGAAGCCGCTCGCTGGTCTGAAATCGCTGACCTACCTTGATCTTTCGGACAACGCCGTGTCGGACATCAGCTCGCTGGGTTCGCTGACCGGGCTGGAGGAGCTGTGGATTTATCAGAATAAGCTGACAAAGGTGGATGTGCTGACCAAGCTGGATTCGCTGCACGTGCTGATGATTCGGGACAATCCGATCATCGGCGTGGATCCCATTCGTAAGATTTATCCCCGTCTGAGCCGGATCGATGTGGATTTGCTCGGACTGACCAATGAGGAGGACAAGACGCGATGAAGAATAAAAAACTTCGGATTGCGCTCGGATCAGCTGCGGGCGCGGTTGTACTGGTCATCGCCATTGTGCTGATCACGGGGCTGGTGAAATCCTCCCAGGTGAAAACGCTGATCAATCAGCAGAACTATGTGGCTTCCAAGCTCATTGAACTGGGCGATTACGAAATCGGTCTCCAGCTGGCGGCTGAAACCGATCAGAAGCAGAGTAACGCCGTTTCCCGTCAGCTGATTGTGCTGGCGTCCGGCTTCCAGGCGGAATTCGAGGAAGCGGTGGCATGGGCGGAAAGCTATCTTGCCGAGGGAAGCGACCCGGTGATTGTGGAGACGAAAAACCTGATTGCCGATCAGATCGAAGCCCAGACCGCCGGGCAGCCGACCACGTCCGGCTGGGGCAGTTATGAGGTACAGATGTACCTGACCGACGAAACCCGCGTGGAGCTGCTGGCGATTCTGCTGCGTGTGCAGGAAGGCATCAACGTGAAGAAAAGCGGCGCCAACATTCAGGCGATGATCGAGATGCTGTCCGCGTCGGGCGGCGGAAGCTCGGCGGCCATGCAGACGATCAGCGCGGACAAATCCCTGCTGGCGCAGAAGATTCAGACGGTGCTCAAGCTGGAGCAGAACGATTACGAAGGCGCTTACGAACTGGCGGAGGATATGTTCGCCAAGGATGATTCCTTCTCAATCCGCGCGCTGCTTGCCAATCTGGCGGCCACCGGTGCCATCGGAACGGAGAACCGCAGTGAGGCGGTTGACAAGCTCTATACCCAGCGCAATGAGCTGTACACCCAGCTGGGCGAGCTTCAGTCCGCGCTGAATCAGGCCGACAGCGAGAAGAAGCAGACGCGCATCGAACAGCAGATTGCCGAAACCGAGGCGAAGATCGACGAAATCGATTTGGAAATTTCCAGCGAACCGGTGAAGCGCGCCATCAACTTCATTGAGCTGAAAACTCCTGTGGCGGACAAGAAAACCGATGCATACAACATGGAGCTTGCCTATCTGAACTATCTGGCGGGCAACGAAAGCAAGGCTCAGCAGCTGTTGGTTGGCATGATGACCGACACCGAAGCCGGCACCGAACCGGTTTCGATTCTTGCTTCCGACCTGTCCCAGACCTATCAGGAAAACAACAGCTCCGATAAGAGCACCAAACTGCGCCGTCTGTGGGAGCGGGTCAGCGAGATTCTTTACCTGATCGAGAGCGACCGCACCACACGCGATACCAGCTTCTATGAGTTTGTGCTGAATATGCTGGAGCAGCTGTACAACGGTTTGATTATCCGCGACATCGATACCTCCGACTTCCCCACGGTGCGCGTGACGGTAAACATCGCCAGCGAGACCGATCGGAAGCTGAAAAAGGATGATTTCTCCGTTGAGGATATGGATGCGCAGATCAAAAAGCTGACCCTCCTTGACATGGAAAAGGTGGAGAACAACGACGAGCTTTCGGTTATGCTGGTGGTTGACCGAAGCGGAAGCATGGACGGTCTCAGCATGACGAATACCAAATCGGCTGTAGTCAATTTCATCCGCAGTGTGGATGAAACGGTCGATCTCGGTCTGGTGGCGTTTGATTCGGGCGCTGAGCTGCTGACGCCGCTGGGAAGCAGCCGCACCGAGCTGCTGGCGGACGTGAACTCGCTGTATGCGTCGGGCGGAACCAGCATTTATTCCGGTTTGAAGGTTGCCGGTGACGCGCTGACCGGACGGGGCGGGCGCAAGGTGATTATCCTGCTGTCCGACGGCGTGGACGGCAGCGGCAACATGATCGACACGGTGCTGGAGGAGCTGCGGCTGAAAAACATCTATGTGTACACCATCGGTATTACGGGCGCGGACAGCCAGTATCTGAGCTACATCGCCGATTACTGCGGCGGTAAGTTCCTGCGTGCCGATGACAGCAGCCTGCTCAGCGAAATCTATTCGTCCATCGGCGAGTACATGGCAAACGACTATGTTCTTGAGTTTGTGGCAACGCAGGATCTGGAGGATTTCTCCCGGTATCTGCGCATTACCACCGACACGCTGAACGCCACCTCGAACAGCGAATACGACGTAGGCGTGTCCGCCGATGAAATCGCGGACGAAGCGCTGCTGACGCCCCTTTACGACTGCTTCCGTCAGATCGGCGGATCGGCGTCCTGATTGGAGGATTGAGTGATGGAAGAAAATAAAACTCCCAACGAAGAAGTGATCATCGAGACTACGGCGGAGGAAAAGCCGAAGAAAGGGCTGTCCCGGGGCGGAGAGCTGCTGATCAGCGTGATTCTGCTGGTCGTGGGCATTCTGTTTGTGGCGGGAGGCGTGGTGAGCCTGTTTAAGACGCGCGGCACACAGCTGTTGTTCCTTGACGCGGCGGTGGGCAGACGGTATGGCTACTGGTGGCTGTATCTGATCATCGGCGCAGTGCTGGCGCTGGTCGGGCTGGTTATGCTGCTTCACGGTCTGAAGCGTCCGAAGGATGCTCCTGCGGCGAAGAAAGAGGAAGCGGCGCCGGAAGCGCCCGCCAAGCAGGCTGCACTTCCCGCGTCGGAGGAAAAATCCGACGCTGACGGCGAAAACAAGGCATGATCTATCGGATCGTGCGCTGTCTGGCGGCGGCGATATGCGGGCTGGTGATGGGAGCGTACACCAATACGCTGGAATATCGCCTGCGCAGCGGCATGAGCATGGTGGAGAAGGATTGCCACTGCACGAGCTGCGGCTGTGTGCTGCAGCTGCGGGATCAGATTCCGCTGCTGTCCTGGCTGATGCTTCGGGGGCGATGCCGGAACTGCGGTGCGCCCATCAGCCCTCGCTATCCGCTGGTGGAAGGCGGTGTCATGCTGCTTTATCTGCTGGCGGCGCTGCTGACCGCGCCCCGTGTGATACCGGTGCTGTGCGTTGGCGCTGTGGGAATTCTGGCTTATATCGCCATCTCGCTGGCGGTGAGGGGATGCTTTCAACCGAATCGGCGATGGCTGTCGGGAGCGGGGATGATCGCGTATTATCAGCTGCTCATCGGCGTGATTCTGACCATGGTGAATATCGCGCTGGGGTGAAACAAAAACAGGGATTCTGCATATACTGAAAAGGAACAAAGGCGTTCAGCAATGAGCGCCTTTTTGATTGGGAGGAATGATTATGTGCGGAATCGCGGGGCAAATTGCCGCCGAAGCGGAAATTGCAGAGCGGGGCAGAACGGACGTCTATCGGAATATGCTGTCAAGTATGCGCCATCGGGGGCCGGATCAGGATGGCACCTTCATCGACGGTTGTGCGGCGCTGCTTCACGCCCGGCTGGCGATCGTCGATCTGGAGAATGGGCGTCAGCCCATGACACTGATCCGGGGCGGGCAGGAGTATACGCTGGTTTACAACGGCGAGCTGTACAACACCGACGAGCTGCGGGAACAGCTTCTCAAAAAGGGTCACAAATTCAAGGGATATTCGGATACGGAGGTACTTCTCCACAGCTATGTGGAATGGCGGGACGGCTGCGTGGAGCGTCTGAATGGTATTTTCGCCTTTGCCGTCTGGGAGAGCCACACCCGGCAGCTGTTTCTGGCGCGGGACCGCATCGGCGTGAAGCCGTTGTTTTACGCCAATCGGGGCGGGAGTCTGCTGTTCGCTTCCGAGATCAAGACGCTGCTTTGCCATCCGCTGGTGCAGCCGGTCATCGACCGGCAGGGGTTGACCGAGCTGATTGCCGTCGGTCCCGGACGGACGCCGGGATGCGGTGTCTTCCGGGATGTCCGCGAGGTGATGCCCGGCTGCTGCGGCTATTATGATCAGCAGGCGGATAAGCTGACCCTGCGCACCTACTGGACGCTGGCTGACCGGGTTTGCTCCGACAGCTTTGAGACAGCGGTGGAAAAGGTGCGCTGGCTGGTAACGGACGCCATAAAGCGCCAGCTGGTCAGCGATGTCCCGGTCTGCACCTTCCTGTCGGGCGGGTTGGATTCGAGCATCATTTCGGCGGTGGCGCGCCGCCATCTGGCAGAGCAGGGAAAGGTGCTGGACACCATGACCATCGACTATCGGGGCAATGACGTCCACTTCCACAGCACCAAATTCCAGCCCACCAGCGACAGCGCCTATGTGCCGATCATGTCTGGCTTTTTGGGATCCCGGCAGCATACAGTGGTCATCGAGACCGAACAGCTCGTCCCGGCGCTGTACGAAGCGGTGCGTGCCCGCGATCTGCCGGGCATGGCGGATGTGGACGCCTCGCTGCTGCTCTTTTGCAAAGAGATACGCAAGACTGCCACGGTGGCGCTGTCCGGCGAGTGCGCCGACGAAATTTTCGGCGGCTATCCATGGTTCCGGGATAAGACCATCCGTGACCGTTACGGCTTTCCGTGGGCGCAGTCCACCGATTATCGGGCGTCCTTCCTGCGGGAAGATCTGGCGGCGAAGATTGACTGCGCCGGTTATGTGAACGAGCGCTATCAGCAAACCTTGTCCGAAACGCCCGTGCTTCCTCTGCGGGACGCGGATGAGACGCGGATGCGGCAGATGGTTATGCTGAACTTCCGCTGGTTCATGCAGACGCTGCTTGACCGTAAAGACCGCATGAGTATGTATTCCAGCCTTGAGGTGCGCGTACCCTTCTGCGATTACCGCATCGCCGAATACCTGTACACGCTGCCATGGGAATATAAGGATTACAAGAGCGTGGAGAAGGGGCTTCTGCGGAAAGCTATGCGCGGTCTGCTGCCCGATGAGATTCTCTGGCGGAAGAAAAGCCCCTATCCCAAGACCCACAATCCGGCGTATCTTACGGCGGTGTCGGATGAATTACGGCAGGTGCTGGCGGATCATGATTCGCCGATTTTCGAGCTTGTCAGCCGGGATGCGCTTGAGGGGCTGTTGAGTGCCGACCTGTCCACGCCATGGTATGGGCAGCTGATGACCACTCCCCAGACGATTGCATATATGCTGCAGCTGAATTACTGGATGAAACAGTATGGTGTAAAGATCGTTGATTGAAAAAAAATAACACCATGTATGATTCGCATATGTCGGGGCAAGATAAAAACGAACCCAGACAAAGGAGTGAATCAAAATGTTCAAGCATGAGAAAATGCTGTTTCATCCCGTGGGCGTGGAGAAGCCCAATCCCCAATACGCGGCGCTGTTACAGGAACAGCTCGGCGGCGGAAACGGTGAGCTGAAGGCTGCCATGCAGTATATGTCCCAGAGCTTTCGCGTCAAGGATCCGGATATCAAAGACCTGTTTCTGGACATTGCTGCCGAGGAACTGGGACATATGGAAATGGTTGCCCAGACCATCAACCTGCTGAACGGTCACGATGTGGACGCAGAACAGGTACAGGCGGGTGAAATCCAGAGCCATGTGCTGCTGGGACTGAATCCCGGTCTGATCAATGCGTCGGGTTATTCCTGGACGGGCGATTATGTGACAGTTACCGGCGATCTCTGCGCCGATCTGCTCAGCAATATTGCATCCGAGCAGCGGGCGAAGGTGGTTTACGAGTATCTCTACCGCCAGATTGATGATAAGAAGGTGCGCGAGACCATCGATTTTCTGCTGAATCGTGAAGAAGCACACAATCAGATGTTCCGCGATGCCTTCAACAAGGTGCAGGATACCGGCTCCAACCAGGACTTCGGCACCACGAAAGCCGCGCGGATGTATTTCTCCATGTCCAATCCCGGCGAGAATGCCTTCGCGGGGAATGAGGTCAAGGCGCCTGCTTTTACCTGACGGGACAAAAAAGCGTCGTATGAAAATACGGCGCTTTTTGTTATAATATTTAATGATTTTCCAGATATGCGTCCATACGTTGATTTACTGCCTCGCTTCCGGGGAAGAAGATTCCCTTCGGCAGCGCAGACAGCTCGCGCTTGAGACCGTCGTACAGGCTGGACAGCTCCGACTGCTTCAGACCGGTGATGTTGAGAATTTTGCTGTTGTCCACAATCCGGTCAAAGAGACGGTCGTAGTCCAGCTGCCAGCGGGCGAAGCGGCGTCCCGGCTGCTCGTTCGGATCAAGGATTGATAGATAATCCTCCTTGTCCACCGTGATGTAGTTCAGCCCGACCAGCTCGCGGTAATAGCCCGCCACCGTTTCCCAGGTGTTGTGCTCGGAGGTGGCGACGGTGAATACGTCGCGGCAAGCCGCCTTGTTCAGCAGCAGGCGGGCGATCATCTTTGCCACGTCGCCGCCCCAGGACATGGTAGCCTGCACACCCATGGCTTCCTTTGGCAGCACCACCGTTTTTCCGGCAAGGGCGCGGTTGACTACCACGTTGGCTTCCAATGTGACCAGCTGGAAGCGGCGCTTGGAATAGGTGATGGCGGGACGGATTGCCGTCCAGTTGGAGAAGCTGGAGGCTTTCAGAATATCCTCGCCCCGGGCTTTGTACAGCGAATAGTCCTCCACGGGGCGGAATTCCTCGTCCTTTGATACATCCAGCAGGCGGGGAGAGGTTTCCACGATGGGGTGCTCCTCGTTGGCATAGACCCGGTAGGAGGAGAGGTAGATGTAATGGTCGGTGTGCTCCAGCAGCAGGCGGTGGTGGGCTTCGAAATCCGCGGTGTTATAGATGAGGAAGTCCACGATGCCGTTGTAATCGTTTTTCAGCAGCTCGGCAAGGAACGTCATATCCTTGGCATTGGCTGTCTGAATATAGCGCAGATTGGAATTGTCGGATTCGACGGCATCCAGCGACACCACATCCACCGCATAGCCCATGGAAAGCAGCTCGGGCACCAGATAGACGCCCATGGCGCCCGTGCCGCCCAGAATGAGTATCTTCTTCATGGCGAACTCCTTACTTTACGGTCAGCACAACCTTGCCCACATTTTCGCCCCGCTGGAGGATGGCGTGAGCGGCTTCCGCTTCGGTGATGGGCAGAACCTTGTAAATGGACGGCTTCATCAGACCGGCTTCCACCTTCGGCCAGACGTTTTTCACCAGCTCGGCCAGCAGTTCGGCCTTGAACGCCGGCGTGCGGGAACGCAGGGTAGAACCGATGATGCGCACGTTGCGGACATAAATGTTTTTCAGGTCGATTTCGGTGATCTGTCCGGCGAGAGCCGCGATCATAATCCAGCGCGCGCCGTGCGCCAGATAAGGCAGACAGCCGCCCATGCCCTTGCCGCCTAGACAGTCGATGGCTACATCCACGGGATGTCCGGCTTCCAGCTGGGCTTTCAGCACGTCGGCGAGGTTTTCCTTGGACGTGTCAACCACGATGTCCGCGCCGAGGGGCTTAATCTTTTCCGCGATTTCGGCGGACAGGACGGTGGTGATCACACGCAGACCGAAGGCTTTCGCCATGGGGATAACCACGCTGGCCAGACCCGATGCGCCCGCCTGCATCAGCAGGGTGTCGCCCGCCTTTGCCTTGCCCTCGTGGAACAGGTTCAGGTAAGCGGTGGCGTAGGCTTCGGGCATGGCGGAGGCTTCCACGAGGGAGCGTCCCTTGGGAACGGGCATCAGCATATCGTACTTCACGTTGACATACTCGGCGTAACCGCCGCCGCCAAGCAGCGCGCAGACCTCATCGCCCAGCTTCCAGTTGGATTTTTCAGCGGCGACCTTGCCGATTTCGACGATTTTGCCGGAAATCTCCAGACCCATCCAGTCGGGACAGCCGGGAGGGGGCGGATAATCGCCGTCGCGCTGCATCAGGTCGGCGCGGTTCAGGGCGGCGCAGTGGATTTCGACGAGGACGTCCTCATCGCCGACGACGGGATTCGGCACGTCGCTCCAGGAGAGGGATTTATCGGGGTTTACGAGAATTGCTTTCATAGTATGTTTCCTTTCAATGCGGTGTTACAGCTCAAGCTTTTTTGTGTAATCGATCTTCTCGCCGCAGGCTGCCAGAATGATGCGGTGCAGCTGCGCTTCGTATTCGAGGCTGACGGGGTTGGTCTTTTCTCCGCGCGCCATGGCGGCGAAGTCTGCCATCATGCTGTCGTAGCGGTTGACGGCTTCGGACTTGTCGTATACGCCGTCCGTGTTCCAGCCCTTGCCGGGAGTGCAGACACGGCTGCGGGTGATTTGCAGACCATTCTCTACCGCCTGCTCCAGCGGACGCAACTCCACGGTCTTCTTCGTGCCGCAGACTACCAGCTGACGGCGGAGGAAGCCGCCGTATTCCAGCGCGCAGGTCTTAGCGAAGGAATAGCCGTTTTTGTAGCGGAAGGAAGCCATGCCGAAGTCCTCGGCGGTGACGCCCTCGTGACCGATGACAGCGTTCATGGGGATGACTTCTTCAGGAACGCCGCAAATTTGCACGATCAGGTCAACCAGATGGCAACCCAGGAAGTACATCATGCCGCCCTTGAAATGATCGAGCCACTGGCGCTTGTTGGCGACGTGTTCACAGTCCATATGCGCTTCCACGCAGAAGATTTCGCCCAGCTCACCGTTTTTGATCTGCTGCATCAGGTCGATGATCATGGGATTGTAGCGGTACATATAGCCCAGCTGAAGCGGAACATTTCCGTTGATGGCGGCACGGCACAGTTCATCGAACTCCTCCTGAGAGGGCGTGCCGGGCTTATCCATATGGACGGGCAGACCCTTCTTCACAGCGGCCAGCGCGTATTCGGTCAGGTGCCAGTCGTCGGTTTCGACGATGACAGCGTCAAGACCGGGAATTTCCAGCAGCTCCTCCGGAGTCATGCGCGGAACGCCGTTCTTGGTGAAAGTATCATGGGGCGTGCGGTCTTCCTCGCCGATGCCGGGGGCGTAGGCTGCCATCTCAAACAGCTCGCTCTGACGGAGGCAGCTGTCGAAGGTGGGGACGGCATGGTCGTGTCCGATGCCGATCTGTGCGACTTTCAATCTTTTCATGGTTGGTGCTCCTTTTCTGGCAGATAGAATCTGTCAAAATATTTATTCTAAAATAATTATACCATATTGACAAACGAAGGTAAATATGCTATACTGTCATAAACCGTAACAATTCTGCTGTTTTTAAGGAGGAAACCATGGTCGAGACCGCCGTTTACGCAAAAAAGCTGTGCATGAGCGAGCTGCGTGTGCAGCGGTCGCTTTTTCGCAATTCGCACTATTTCGATGCGGGCGCGGGCAATGCCAACTCCAGCATCGGCTATGTGGTCAAAGGCTCGGTGGAGCTGAGCATGATGGGGCGGCATTATCATCTGGACGCCGGATCGCTGTTTTATGTGCCGGAGGGCATCCGCTATAACTCTATCTGGAGGGGCTGTCCCGAGATTGAGTTTTACGGTCTGCATATCATCTCCCACAAGCCGGATCCCACCGCCGAGCGCTACGCCCTCCAACATATTCCCGCCCTGTCCACGCCGGAAACCGGGGATAAAATCCGCGAAATCTTTGAGTTGTTCGCCACCGGAGATCGTGTGAACAAGGTGCGCGCGCTGGGGCTGTATTACACCTTCTACGCCGGGCTGCTGCCCTACCTTGAGACGGAAGCCCCCCAGAAGTACAACCCCGCCCTGATTTCCGCCATCAACTATATTGAAGCCCATTACGCATCCGACTTTTCCGTCGATGAGCTGGCCGTCGCCTGCTGCGTCAGCGAATCGCGGCTGTATCATTTGTTCAAGAGTGAGCTGCGCACCACGCCCGTGAAATACCGTAACGAATACCGCATCGAAAAAGCGGCGGCGGCACTCCGGCATGGGACGCTGTCCATCGACGATGTGGCGGAAACCAACGGTTTCAATTCCGCCGCCTACTTCCGAGAGACCTTCAAGGATTTCACCGGGCTGACCCCGTCGGAATACCGGGGCATGGTGCAGTCTCCCGAACGGCAGGAGACCTATTGTCATTGCATATGAACGAAACGATTCTGCTCACCGCCGACAACATCCGTCCCTTTGTGCGCTGCGTCGGACTGGGCGAGCATATCTGTCAGCAGGAAGCGCACAAGGCTTACGACCATCGGATGATCTGCGTCATGAAGGGGCAGGGCATCCTTGAAATCGAGGACGATCGGATTGAAACCGCGCCTCATACCTTTTATATGATTCCGCCGGGAACGTCCTACCGCGTTTGTTCCTCACGAGAGCAGCAGGTTCTCGTTGTCAATTTCGATCTGACCGACCGCGCGGCTCAGCTTGCGGGAACGGTGGTATCGGTGCGGGCGGTGGAGTTTGATGAGGAGAAAATCATCGAGCGCACCGACTGGAGCCGCCTGTTCGGCGACCGGCGCTATGTGGAGCATCACTACGGCATGGAAACCGCCGACGCCCTTCAGAAGCTGCTGCGGCTTTATTTCTCCCATGAGATGAGTGAGGAAATTCGCCGTCTCTGCCTGATGTCCACGCTGCTGTATATCCTGACCGACGCCATGCACACGGAGGACAGGCAGTCCCGTTCCCGCGCGGTGGCGGAGAAGATTCATACCTACATTCTGACACATTACGAGAGTCATCTGACGATGGAAGATGCGGCAGCGGAATTCCATTACAGCCCCTCCTACATCTCCCGGATTCTGCGGCTTCATTATCACGCCAGCTTCAAGCAGATTCTCACCGAGTGCCGCCTGTCCAACAGTCTGCTGCTGCTGGAAAATACCGATCTCTCCTGCGAGGAAATCGCGCAGCGGGTGGGATTTTACAACGGGCAGCATTTTTCGGGCGCTTTTGAGCGGATGTACGGAAAAAAGCCTACACAATTCCGCCGCGGATGATTGATTTTTCTTATATTTCGTGTCCGTTTTTCTGTTGAGCGCGAGGGCGTTTCGTGGTATAATGAGGAAAGCAAATCCCTCATTATAAAAAGGAGCGTACATATCATGCTTGACAAGGAAAAAATCCGAAAATACGCAAAACAGATCGGCGCCGATCTCTGCGGCTTCGCGTCCATGGACCGCTTCGCAAGCGCGCCCAAGGAGCAGGATCCCCGCTATATCTTCCCCGATGCAAAAACCTGCATCGTTCTCGCCTTCCGCATCCCCCGCGGCTACTTCCGCGGCATCGAGGAGGGCACCTATTTCGCCAACTACACCGCCATGGGCTACGCGGGTATCAATGAGGTCTACGGTCCGATTGTGCTTCGCGAGCTGTGCTGTTACATCGAGGATGAGGGCTGGGAAGCGGTTCCCGTGCCGAACATCAGCTTCCGCAACAACGCGCCTGCGGGTGTGGATCTGCGCAAGACTTCACCCAAGCCCAAGACGCTGTCTGTAGCCGACGATCGTCCCGCGCCCGATATTTTGATCGATATGCGTGCCGCCGCGTTCGCGGCAGGTCTGGGCGAGTTCGGCTGGAGCAAGGTATTCCTCACCCCCGAATTTGGTCCGATGCAGCGTTTTGTCGCTCTGCTCACCGATTTTGAGTGTGAGCCTGACCCCATCTTCGAGGGCAAAATCTGCGACCGCTGTATGAGCTGCGCAAGAATGTGTACCGGTCATGCCATTTCTACCACGGAGAGCGATCATCTCTGCATCGCCGGACACGACATCGAATACGCAAAGGTCGATTTGAACGCCTGCGGCAATGCTTACCGCGGCGGCATTCCCGAGTACAATCCCTTCGATGTCAACGCCGAGGGACTTGGAAGCAACTGGGCGACATCTCAGGCAGGCTTCGGTCTGGAGCTGTATATGCGGCACAATCACGCGCTGGAGGGCGCCCGGGGCTGTATGCGCGAATGTTTCATCCATCTTGAAAAGAAGGGCGTGCTGACTCACAAGTTCCAGAATCAGTTCCGCAAGCGCAAGCCCTGGGTCATCGATCGCAGCGGCAGAGAGGATGAAGCTACCGCCGCCAAGCCGAGCGACGACAAGACGCTTTATTGATATGCGCTTTTCCATTGGTTATCAGCTTCCCGACGCGCTGGACTCCACCTACGAGCTGTGCGCGGATTATGACCGATACGTGTCGGATGTGTACTTTTCCTGGAGCAGCGAGCCAAGCGGACGCTTCGCCCTGTGCGGCGAGTCCGACCGAGAAGAAGTGGAGCAGATTCAGCTGGAGGAGCTGCGCGCCATCCGTGGGCTTGGTAAGACGCTGACGTTGCTGCTGAACGCCAACTGCTACGGCGGGGAAGCGGTGTCGGCAACTTTGCAGAAGCGGGTGCTGGGTCTGGTTGAATTCCTGAAAAAGGAGCTTGACCTGACGCAGATTACCACCACCTCGCCCTTTATCGCCGACACGCTGAAGCAGGCCTTCGGCGCGGACATTCAGATTCGGGCGTCGGTGAATATGCGGATCGGTTCCATCGCGGCTATGGAGCAGCTGGCCGGCAGCTTCGACGGCTACTACTTGAAAAAGGAATGCAACCGCGATTTTGCCGCCATCGAACGGCTTCATGGCTGGTGCCGGGATCACGGCAAGACGCTCCATCTGCTGGCAAACAGCGGCTGTCTCCATGAATGCGCCTTCCAGACCTTCCACGACAACCTGATTGCCCATCAGAAGGACGGCAGCGGCGATATGGGCGTTGCCACCGGCTTTCCCGCGCCCTGCCATAAATACCTGCATGGGCTGGAGCGGCGTGAGGCGCTGGCGAAGTTCATGCAGTCAAACTGGATTCGTCCGGAGGATATCCATCGTTACGAGCCGTATTTCGGCGAGGTCAAGCTGGCGACACGGATGCACAACCGTCCGCGCATGGTGCTGGCCGCCTACTGCCGGGGACGCTTCGATGGCAATCTGCTCGATTTGACCGAGCCGTCCTATTCCCATTTATTCGCCGGAACGGTGCTGGACAATACGCGCCTGGCGGACGATTGGTTTGAGCGGGCATTGGGCTGCGGCAAGCGGTGCGGGGATTGTACGGTCTGCCGGGAAGCGGCGGAGGAAATCACGTCATATTATTAAATCGAGGAGATAAATCAATGGAAGCATCAAGTACGATTTTCTGCGGGACGCCGGAGCATCCCGAAACCTGCATCAAACGTCTGGAATCCGGGCTGTTTCTGCGGGAGATGACCTTCGACAGCGGCAAGGGCGGCGAGCCTGTGACCATCGGTCAGACCACCGACCTGCATTTCAATTACTGCGACGAGATCGATCTTGCCAACCGGGAGCTGGCTTACACCGTTACCACCCGCAAGTGGCTGGCGAACGCTGAATCGGTGAATCAGGCGAAGCAGTCGCTGGCATACGCCGCCGGATGCGATCAGATTGTCATCACCGGCGATGTGCTGGATTATCTGTCCCACGGCGCGATGACGCTGACCGAGGAACTGATCTGGAAACCCTATCCCGACGCGCTGATTACTCCCGGCGGACATGAGTTCACCCGCCAGATGCAGACCGGTCTTCCCAACGAAACCACAATAGAATCCCGTGTGGCGGAGGTGGAGAAATTCTGGCACCACGATATGCAGTACATATCCAAGGTGCTGGGCGGCAAGTGCATGATCGTACTGATGAACAACGGACTCGGCAAATACCTGGACTGTCAGGTAGAGCGCTTTGCAGACGATATTGCGGCAGCGAAGCGCGAGGGCTATGTGATGCTGCTTTTCCAGCATGAGCCGATTTGTACCTTCAAGCCCGAGGATACCGATGTACCCGCCTTCTATGCCTTTGAGAAGAAATCCTTCGATTTCTACAACAGATCGGTGGGTTCCCCTGCCATGAATCCGGATGAGCCGACGCAGAAAATCGTGGAGATGATTCGTTCCAACGCCGATGTGATTGGCGGTATCTTCTGCGGACACCGGCACAGCGCCTTCTATCTGGAGGTGGACGGTTGGTACACCGATGCCGACGGTAATCGGGTGAGCAAGGCAATTCCCCAGCCGGTTCTGGAGGGCAATCCCTACTGCAAAAACGGTCATGTGATGAAAATTACGGTGAAATAAAACATGAGTACCCTGTCCACTTGGGACAGGGTACTCATGTATTAATACAGGGTAGCATGATTGCTGACCAGACAATTGCAGCCGTCGAAGCCGCGAATGTTGTCCAGCGTCAGATTGGTGATCGAGCCCGCAAGATCAACTGCCGCATTCGCGCGGCTGGCCACGTTGCGGATGGTGATATTGAAGGTTTCCTCCCGCGTGGAGTGTCGCTCCCGATAGACGTGCTGGTCGCCCACGCGCACGCTGCTTCCGCCCCGATCCATGTACGGACTGCCCATGGAAGCGTCCACAACGCCGTCGATCAGGATGTTGTACAGCTTTGTTCCGCCCTGATTCAGCAGCCGAACCATCGAGCAGAAGGAGGCTGTGTTCACGTTGCGGATGATCACGTTGTGCAGGTCGGTGGACAGCCCCTCCACGCCGTAGATGGATTCCACCTTGCCGTTCAGCGCGGTCAGGGCGATGGAATCATCCTCGGTGAAGCCGGTGATGTTTTCGATGATGATATCGTGGCAGCCCACGCGCAGGTCGATGCCGTCGGCGTTCTTGATGTAGACGCCGACGTAATTGCTCCAGGAGATGCCGGTTGTTCGGCTGCCGTCCGGATTCACCGTCGTGGCGTCGGAGAGAAAATCGATGTCGCGTATTTTACCGTGACGGCAGAAGATGAAGTTCATCGCCCACCAGCGCTGATGGCGGATGTGCAGACCGCTGATGCGGAAGTTCTCCACATTGGTGAAAAGCAGCATATTGTTTACGCTGATGTGCGGGCGTCCGTCCTTCAGGCTGTTCCATTCGCACAGTCCGTTGTAATTGCCGCCGTCCAGAATGACACGTCCATGCCCCTCGATAATAATGTTGCGGTCACAGCCCTCGATGGTGCGTCCCTTTTCGGTGCGGCAGCTCTCGTTGGTGAACATATTGCAGAAGGTATTGTCTGCCATGGTGAGATGGCAGTTTTCAAGAATCAGCGTGAAGTCGGAGGGAATGAGCACTGTCTGCTCGATTTCGTAATTGCCGCTGACTGTAATCTGGCGGCTGCCGTCGGCAACGGACGCGGCGATTAACGACTGAATGTACGCGCCGCCGTTTTTTGTAAAGTATGCCATAATAAAATCCTTTCGCTTATCGGATAACGATGACCGTGTTGGGCTGCATGGTCAGCCAGAAGCTGCCTTCGTCGGCACAGATGGTCTCCACCTCGGTCAGGTCGTGGGCTTCGTCCAGCAGGAAAACGTGAATCTCGTCGTTTTCAAGTCCGGCAGCCTCCACCTTGAAGGTCTTGGGCAGAGCATCCGCTCTATCGGTGTAATAGGTGATCATAGCCAGCTTTCCACCAGCGGACGCTGCCGCCGTGGCGTAGATTTCCGGCAGGTCGCACGAAACGGCGCATTCATTCATGCTCAGCATCTCGCCCCAGGTTTTGATGGGATAATAGCCCTTCAGCGTTCCGAAGCCGGACTGGGCGAACAGTCCATTCATGCCGCAGGGACGGGCGTCGTAATACATCAGCATATCCACCAGCACACGCTGGCAGGCGGACATGGTGGACGCGATGAAAGCCGCGCCCTTAATGTGGGTTTCCGTGTACAGCGAGTATGTCCATTCTTCGCCGCCCCAGCCCTTGACGTAGTTCCACTCGTCCAGAATGCTCTCGGTTTCGGTGAAGCCATACTCATCCAGCAGCGCGCGGTGGAGCGCTGCCTGCTTTGCCACATCGTCGGGCGTGCGGGAGTAACGGTGCCAGGAGTAGAAATCGAAGGGAACATTCTCGTCACGCATTCTGGCAAAGAAAGGACGCAGCCACTTCTCATTGAAGCTGGTGACGGCGGGACCGCCGATTTTCAGGTGGGGGAAGCGGGATTTCAGGTGCCTGGCCGTGATGATGTACAGGTCGTAGAATTCCGCGGGAGTTCCCATCCAGCACTTGCCGTAGAGATCAGGCTCGTTCCAGATTTCCCAGTAGACAATGCCGTAATGATGTCCGTCCGCCCAGCCCTCGTTCATGTGGGAGATGATATGCTCGCAGACGACTGCCCACTTGTGGAAATCTTTCGGTGGGATGATGCCGTATTTTTTCGAGCCGTGCTCGATTTTCTGTCCAAGGCGGAAGAAAACCTGCGTTCCGGCTGCCATAATGGTTTCGGCGTATTCGTCGGTGTAGTGGAAGTCGTAGGACGCGGGATCCAACGGATCGGCGTCGAAATTGGGGAATACGGCGGTGATATCCACCGTGTGCTCGCCGCCGTAGCGGGAGAAGAAGGCGGCGTCATGGGTGCGGGCGTAGGGAATGTTGGCGGCGGTGTAGGCGGGCAGATTGCCGGCGTTCTGGTCGGCGTTCTTCGTGTAGACCGGGCCGTTGTTGACGGCGTTCATCGGCTTGATGGCGCCGATGGTTTTTGTGTAGTCGATGCGAAGCTTCATGGTGTGTTCTCCTTTCGGAGAGGGGGAGAAGCTTTACTTCTCCCAGCTCTCCATGACTGTTTTGATTTGTTCTTCGATGGTCGTTCTGTTCGATTCATAGATCGAGGCGGCGGTGCCGTTCTTATCGCAGATTTCGTTGCGGACTGCGGTGATCATATCCGAGCCAACCTTGAAAATGCTGTAATAGGTCGGTACAACCGAATCGGTGAGGATGCCCAGCATCTCGATGGAATCGTCGTTGCGCAGACCCTTCTGCTCTACGGAAATCTCGCGGAAGGCGGGGATAACGGTCTGGCTGCTCTCATAGGACAGCGCGTCGAGGATGGTTCCGGTTCCTTCCTGGTCGGGATTGGTTACGGGGATGAAGGCTGCGGTGGCGGTGCTGGCGATGGTGGTATAGTATTGCTCCTGGCTTTCGTCAAATTTGGGATAGGGCAGCACGCCGTACTCAAAAGGCAGATCGCGGAAAGATTGCAGCTTATTGACCTGCGAATAGCCGAACAGCGCACGCTGATTCATAAAGATATACACATAGCCGCCTTTTTCGGCGTCCATATCGTCGCCGTTGTAAGCGTCGAGGAATTTGGCGTCTCCCAGCGTGAGCATACTGGACAGCTTTTCGATGACATCATACCAGCGGGAGCTTCCGGCGGTGTTCACCAGCGTGTCGTTTTCGATTTCTATGGACAGTTCGCCGCAGCCGGCCATTGCGGCGTACAGATTGCGTCCGTGGTTGGAGAGTCCGTAGATCGTTTTACCGCTGTTGTTCCAGACCGCAGAGTCGTCGCCATTCAGGGATGCGGCGGCGATCAGATACTTGTTGAATTCATCCAGCGTCCACTTTCCCTCGCGAACGAGGTCGTAGGGCAGATCGAGCTTGTAATTCTCCATCAGCTCATAGTTGAAAGCGAGCATATTGATTGAATCCATATAGGAAAGGTTGGCGTCGCCGATGGCGCCATACAGAGCGCCGTTCAGTGTGATGGCTTCATTGAAGCCCCGGTTCCACCACGGCTGATTCAGCTGAAGCGAATCGATATCCAGTAGGTTCGTAAAGCAGCCCTCCGAGATGAGCGTGACGCTGGATGTGACCGGAATATACATCACGTCAAATTCATTGTCGCCTGCCATGACGGAAGAACGCGCCTGGGACACGATTTTTTTGTATTGCCAGTCATCTTCGATGATGGTTTCCTTAATCGTGATGTCCAGCTTGCTTTCCACCAGACGATTCCGGTTGAAGATGGCGTCGTTCAGCGTTTCGCCGTTGGACTCCTCCCGCTCCATGCTCTGGTGTACGCTGTACAACTCGTTGATGTTCATGATGTGGAATTCTTCACCGTCAAAGCCCTCAGCCGGGTAGACATATCCGACCGCTGTGGTGACGTCGCTGGATGTGTCGGCAGTTGTCGTGTCAGACGGCTGGACGGTCGTTTCGCCGCAGGAAGCGGCGGAGGACGCAAGCAGGGAAAGAGTGAGAATCAGGCTAAGTTTTGCGGGGGTAATACTGGATTTCATGGTTTTATTATCCTTCCTTGATAAAATATATTTTTACACCACCATGGTGTTGGGGTCATTGCTCCTTTTCGCTTTTCACTTTCACCCGCGCTGTCGTGTCGCGCACGACCAGTTCGCATTGGATGGCGATATGCTGAACCGGGTGTTGATCCGGCTGCTTGATTTTGTCCAGCAGCATCTTCACTGCAAGATGGGTCAGCTCCTCGTTGTAGGTGCGGATGGTGGTCAGCGGCACGTCGGCGTAGCTGGAGAAGGGAATATCATTGATGCCGATGATCGAAATATCGTCCGGCACGGAAATTCCATAATTTTTGAAGGCGTGGATTGCGCCCAGCGCAACCTCGTCGTAGGCCGCGAGCAGAGCGGTGGGACGCTCCCTCCGTTTGGCGAAGTACGCGGCGCCCTCATAGCCGATTTCCTCGAAGCGCTTGTCGCTGATGAAAATGTCCTTGGGGTTGATCTCCAGTCCCAGCCGCGAGACGGCGGATTTGAAATATTCCAGCTTAGAGCTTGTGTTCTTTTCGCCGATGAATCCGATGCGCTGATGCCCCAGCCGGGTCAGGTATTCTATCGCCTCATAGACGCCCTCGTTCAGATCGGCCCAAAGGGTATCGTGACGGGGGCCTTTGTTTGCCTGACAGAGATAGAGAAATGGAATTTCAACAATTTTGGCGTAAAAGGAATGATCCAGCGACAGAATGCCGTTAATCCGCCCTTCATCGACAATCTGCTCCACAATCTGATGGAAGCGTTCGTTGCTGAAACCGACGATATAAATACATGGCTCGATATCCAGCCGTTCCATCTCATTGATGATTTCTGTTACCTTCTGGGAGTAGTAAATGCTGATGATTTCAGGGACGAGGATGGCGATGCGGATATTCGGGCGGTCGTGACGGTATTTAGGACGCACAACGCCGTATTCCTCTGCGATTCGGCGGACACGTTCGGCGGTGTCCTTGCTGATTTCGGAGCTGCCGGACAGCACCTTGGAAACCGTGGACAGGGAGACGCCGGCGATCTGTGCGATTTTGCGATATGTCATGATTACCTCGCAATATGGTTTTTGGGTATACTTTATGTTACCATATAATAATTCCCATGTCAATAGGTTCGGAGCGAAACATTTTCGTAACAAAGCAATTGAAATATTCCATATAAAATTTTTGGTAAAGGAATTGACAAACGCGAAAAAATGTGTTATCATAAGCGTGAACGTACACGCTACAAGAATACGCGTGTTATCCGTTCTAAACAAATGAATGATGAAAGGATCCATCAAGCTATGAAAAACATCAGAAGACACATTTCGCTGCTGCTTTTTGCTGCTTTGCTGACCTCCATGTCTGCCTGCGGCGACACCGCATCCGGTTCACAGGACACCACCAACGCGGATACCACCACCTCTGCCGACACCACGGAAGCGGGCTACGATTACAGCGGCCTCGACTTCGGCGGCGAAAAGGTCAAAATCCTCTCCACCTGCGATTTCTACACCATGCATATGCAGTTCGACCGGGAGGAAACCAACGGCGAATCCCTGAACGACGCCATCTACAACCGCAACCGCCTGGTGGAAAGCAATCTGAACATCGAGTTTGAAAACATCGTTGTTGCTGCCTCCAGCGCCTATGATACCAACAATCTGGTTGCTTCCAACATCCAGAAGGCCGTGGAAGCGGGCGATAATTACTGCGACATCGCCTTGATTCCGCCGAATCCCTGCGCGGCTTTGATCACCGGCGGCTATTTCAAGGATTTACTGGAATATGACCAGCTTCAGCTGGACGAAGCGTGGTACAACCAGAGCTACAACGAGTCCGTGCTGATCAACGATAAGATGTACTTTGGCATGAGCGATATGTCCGTGGGGCTGACCGACGGTATGTGGGCGCTTTTCTTCAACGAAAATATGATGACGGATCTGAAGCTGGACGCACCCTACGATCTGGTGCGCGAGGGAAAATGGACGCTGGATAAGTTCGGCGAGTACCTGAAAGCCGCCGCCAATCTGAACGGCGACGACAACTTCACAACATGGAATCAGGAAGGCAAGTCGGTTTACGGCATGGCGTTCACCGACTACAACTATTACCGCTTCACCAACTCCTGCGAGGAGAAGATCATCGACAATGTGGACGGCAAGCTGGCTTTCACCGCAGGAAGCGAGCACTTCTTCAACGTGGCGGAGAAGATTCAGAATGTCCTGACCCACGAGGACGGACGCATCTGTATTTCCGGAGGCAATGATTACGACGGTACGCAGGGCAACTATATGTATGTTTTCTCGGTGCAGCGTTCGCTCTTCCTGAACGCTGAAATCTGCAAGGCGCAGGGCTTCCGCGATTTCAGCTTTGAATACGGTCTGGTTCCCGTTCCGAAGTATGACGAAAATCAGGAGGACTACATCACCACCATCTATCAGGAGGCGCTGGCCTTCTCCATCCCCGTGAACTGCGAAACCGCCGAGCGTTCCGCTACGGTCATCGACGCGCTGTCCTATGAGGGCATGAAATGGGTTGTACCGGTTTACCGCGAGATTACCGTGGAACAGAAGGGTCTGCGCAACGAGGATTCCATCGAGATGCTGGGCATCATCACCGACGGCGCATACATCGACCTTGGCTCGGTATTCGGACTGAACAACAAGTTTATTACCGCCTACAACGCTGAAATGAAGGCGCGCAACGGTCAGATGGCGTCGCTGATCGCCACATGGAAGCAGACTTTGAACGCCTCCATTGAAACATTGAACGAGGATATGGCTGAATAAATCCAAATACAGGAGAAAAACAATGACACGTACCACATTTACCGGTCGTCAGACCAACGAAATTTCCTTCCCCCTCGGCGGCATCGGCACCGGCTCCATCGGTCTTGCGGGCAACGGGCGGCTGATCGACTGGGAAATCTTTAACCGCCCGAACAAAGGCTCCGTCAACGGACACACCCATTTCGCCGTGAAGGCGATGAAGGACGGCAGGCTGGTGGACGCCCGTATTTTGAACGGCGACGTTTACAAGGATTTGGCCGGACAGATGGGGGATAACTTCGGCAAAGGACTGAACAACGCAACCATGCAGGGCTTCCCGCATTTCCGGGACTGCACCTTTACCGGCGAATTTCCGCTGGCGGTCGTTGAGCTTGCCGACCCGGACGCCGCCTGCACCGCGAAGGTGACGGCGTTCAATCCCCTGATTCCCCACAACGACCGGGATTCCAGCATTCCGGCGGGCTTCTTTGAAATCACCGTGACCAACATTACGGACGAAACGCTGGATTTCTCCGTCTCCGGCACGCTGAAGAATCCGAAGGGCGAATCGGTCAACCGCTATTTTGAGCAGGACGGCGTGAAGGGCATCTATCTGGACGGCGCGCCGCTGGATAAGTCCAGTCCCGATCACACCGACATGACGCTGGCGACCATTGCGGACGATGTGTCCTATCAGGAATACTGGTATCGCGGCTCGTGGTTTGACGGTCTGGAGACCTACTGGCGCAACTTCACGGAGCAGGAGCGCTTCACCAACCGCAGCTATGATGGTCCCGGCAAGGGAGACTGTGCGAATCTCTGCACACACAAAACTGTGAAGCCCGGCGAGAGCTTTACCGTGCGCTACATCATCGCCTGGTATTCGCCCATCAAGCCCGACCAGTGGAAGTACGGCGATGAACAACCCATGGAAGTGCGCAATTATTACTCCTATCTGTTCGAAGATTCCAGAGCGGCGGCGGTCTATTCGCTGACGCAGTGGGAACGGCTGTATGGCGATACCAAGCGCTGGCACGACGAGCTGTTTGCATCCACTCTGCCCGAGGAGGTGGTGGAAGCGGTCAGCGCCACCATGTCGGTGTTGAAAACCGAAACCTCCATCCGTATCGGTGAGAAGGGCAATTTCTACGGCTGGGAAGGCTTGAACGAGCACAGCGGCTCCTGCGAGGGCACCTGCACCCATGTCTGGAACTACGCCTATGTGATGGCGTTCCTTTTCCCCGAACTGGAGCGGGGCATCCGCGAAAACGATTACGTCTATAACCAGAAGCCGTCCGGCGAGATGGTTTTCCGCACCCGCATTCCTTTCGGACGGGGAATCGGCGGCTTCCGCGCCTGCGTGGACGGTCAGATGGGCGGCGTAATCAAGGTCTGGCGCGAGTGGAAGCTGTGCGGCAATAACGACTGGCTGAAATCGATCTGGCCAGAGGTGAAGAAGTCGCTGGAATTCGCATGGAGCGAGGAAAATCACGACCGCTGGGATCGCGACAAGGATGGCGTTCTGGAGGGACGTCAGCATCATACGCTGGATATGGAGCTGTTCGGTCCGTCCTCGTGGCTGGAGGGCTTCTATCTGGGTGCGCTGAAAGCGGGCGCCGAGATGGCGGAAGCCATGGGCGAGCCGGAGGCCGCGAAGGAATACCTTGCGCTGTTTGAAAAGGGCAGGGCATGGTGCGCTGAGAATCTCTTTAACGGCGAATATTTCGATCAGAAGGTTGACCTTGCCGATAAGGCGATGCTGGAGAGCTTCGGCGCGTTGAACTATTGGAACGAGGAAGCGGGACAGATCAAGTATCAGATCGGCGAGGGTTGTGAAATCGACCAGCTGCTGGCACAGTGGCACGCGGATATTATCGGTCTTGGCGAGCTGTTCGACCCCGAACAGGTGAAGACCGCGCTGGCGAATATGTATAAAAACAATTTCAAGGAGACCATGCGCGGACATTACAACACCTTCCGCCTGTTCGCGATGAACGACGAGGCGGGGGCGATTATATGCGACTACCCCGAGGGCGCGGTGAAGCCCGCGATTCCGATTCCCTACGCGCAGGAGTCGATGCACGGCTTCGAGTATGCGTTTGCGGGACTGCTGATGAGCCGCGGCTTTATCGACGAGGGTCTGCGCGTGGTACGCAGCATCCGCGACCGTTATCGCGGCGACAACCGCAATCCGTGGAACGAGATCGAGTGCGGCTCCAACTATGCCCGCTCCATGGCCAGCTTCGCGCTGCTTCCGATTCTGTCGGGCATGAAATTCGATCTGACAAAGGGGCTGCTCGGCTTCGATCCCATTGTGAGCCGGGATGGCTTCCGCTGCGTGTGGAGCGTGGGCGAAGCGTGGGGCAATGTGCAGATCGGCGGGGCAACGCGCATCGAGGTTGCGGCTGGCAAGCTGACGCTGGCGAATCTGGCGCTGCCCTACATGGACGGCGTGCGTTCGGTGGAGGTTGACGGCAAGGCTGTCAGCTTTACCGTCGAAGGCGGCGTGATCGTGCTGAACGAGCCTGTGTCGGTTGAGCGTGAAATTATAGTCAAATAAAAGAAAAACAGGGATTCTGATTGGAATCCCTGTTTTTTTCTGCGAACCTATTGACAAACGCGCAGATATATGCTATAATCTATATCACAAGGCGTTATATCGTCAACCGATATAACGTAAACAGATATAACGAGGTTGGATATATGGAGCAAACATCAGGCGCGCTCACCGAGGCGGTGTATTACATTCTGCTGTCGCTGACCCAGCCGCTGCATGGATACGGTATCATGCAGAAGGTCGAGCAGCTGTCCGGCGGACGGGTTAAGCTGGCGGCGGGAACGCTTTATGGCGCGATCAGCGCCATGCTGGAGAAGGGCTGGATCCGGCAGCTGCCCGAGGAACGGGGAAGCCGGAAGAAGGAATACGAAATCACCGACGTGGGACGGGATGTCCTGCACCGTGAGCTTCTCCGGCTGGAGGAGTTGCTGCGCAATGGCAGAGAAATATTGGGAGGTATCAGCAATGAGACATAAGATTCACAAATGGTTCTGGGTATGGGATTTTGATAAGGAGGAGAAGTGGCTGAACGAAATGGCGGCGAAGGGGATGTCGCTGGTTTCGGTAGGATGGTGTACCTATTGGTTCGAAGACACCGACGCGGGGGCGTATCAATACCGCCTGGAACTGCTGGAAAAATCCCCGGAGCATCCCGAAAGCCGGAAGTATATTTCCTTTGTGGAGGAAACAGGCGCCGAATATCTGGGTTCGGTGATTAACTGGGTCTATTTCCGCCGCCCGACAAACAGCGGCGAGTTTGAGCTGCACTCCGATCACGCCACACGGATCAAACACCTGAATCGTATTCTTCGGCTGCTTCTGGTACTGATGCTCTGCAATCTGTACCCGGCGATCTACAATGGCTGGCTGTACTTCGGAGTGAGCCATTTTACGCTCAATCTGGTCTGCGCCTGCATATCCCTAGCGGTGGAGCTGCTGGTGGCTGCCGGACTGCTGATCGTGCTTCGCAAGCGCCGCAAGCTGGAGCGGGAAGGGAAGCTGTTTGAATAAACAGAGAAAGCAGCTGACGCGCTTTGCGCGTCAGCTGCCATTTTCATTATGCAAGCACCCACTTGTCAGCCTCGGTCAGCTCAAGCAGATCGATGATGTTTTCGGCGTTGGCCTTCTCTCTGGCAAGCCCGGCGGGATGGTGCGCGTCGCTGCCGAAGTAGAATTTACAGCCCTCCGCCTTTGCGATGCGGTAGGGATTCAGTATGGCATCCTTTGTTTCGTCAGTCAGCGCAAGGCTGTTGAAGTTCAGCTCGACGCCGATACCCCGGTCAGCGGCTTTGCGGAAGAGACGGCTGTATTCCTCGTCCGGAATTCCGGCGAGCAGTTCGGGCATATGCCCGCGACAGTGCAGTTCGCAGGTTAAATGGGCGATGCCCACCTTCTCAAAGGGCAGCTTCATGTCCAGCACCGCGTCGAAGCGGCTACTCCAGAGGGCGCGGCGCTCGTCGATTCCTTCGTCGCCGCGGCAGGTGAAGCCGTTCATGTGCAGATGGGTTGTCGGGATAATAATGAACGCCATGTCCTTCATGGCTTCCGGCGAAATGCCCAGCGTGCAGTTTTTGTCAAGGTCGGTCTCGCATCCGAACAGGAAGCGGACGCCCTCCGCCTGTGGAAGGGGCAGCGCCTGACGGATGTGCGCGGTATCCTGCTGCTTGTAGAAATCGGTGAATCCACCGGGAACGGTTTCGTCCCAGTAGTGGTCGGTGAGACAGATGGTGTTCAGCTTATTATCGACGGCGTATTGCAGAATTGCCTCGTTGGTCTGCGCCGGATCGTTGGAGCAGAGGGAGATGTGGGAATGAATGTGCAGGTCGTGGTCAAATATGTAGCGCATGATAACGCCTCCTTACAGAATATCCTTGATGAAGGTTTTCACCTTGTATTTGCTTGCAATCGGCACATATTTGCCGGTATCGCCCAACATGATGTACGCGCCCTCGTCCGAGTCTTCGTCGGGCTTTGTGATTGGGTAGATCGACCAGACCGTCACGCCGTCACGGGGCAGAGTCAGTTCGGTGTCCTCAAAGTAGTTGATGCGGGTAAAGGTTTTGCTGAAATACTCGTAGGCGATATATTCGCAGTCCTGCGACAGACCGGGAATCGTGCCGAAGTCCACCGTATCGGTGACGTCGCCCTCGGATACGTTGAACGCCGCCAGCGCGAAGCAGTCACCGCTGCGGTTCCATACCTTCTGGAGCTTGCCCTCCTTTACGCAGTCGGTGTATACACAGTCGAGGGTGGGACGGGCGGCTTCGTCGCAGAGCATGACGGTGCCGTCGCTTTCCACCGCCGCCAGAATCGTATCCGCACGGCTCTCGCCGATTTTATCGCTGACATAGATGGGCGACCCTGCGATGGCGCGCAGAACGCCGCTTTGATAAGCGGATTCCACATGGTTCGACCACCACATATCGAAGTCGCAGTGGTAGAGCTGGCTGTGCCAGATGGCGTTGTACACGTTCTGGGTCAGGTGAACGATGAAGCTCCGCTCACGCTTGGGGAAGAAATCGTCGCTGTTGCGGGATACCGCCGACATGGGGCGGGCGAAGACGTTCTCCATGTCCATGCCCATGCAGTTGATGACCGCGCCGCCAAAGTGCTTGGTGATGGAACGTTCAATGGCGTTGTGGGCGATGCGGCAGCCGGCGGCGGTGGCGATGCTGCCTTCCAGATGGGCGGAGTTGGAGGATTGGTTGTCCACCTTCAGAAAATCCACGCCGCAGGAGGCGAGATGGGAATGCCACGCGTCCCAGAATCGGAACGCCTTGTCCTCGTCCAGCGATTGAAGCACCGTTCCGGCGGGCGTGGTGAACAGGTTTTCCTTCTGCTCCTCGTAGAGCGGGCTTTCGGGATCCACGCCCATCCAGTAGCCGTTGAAGGCGTGCCATACGCCCACCTTTTCGATGCCGTACTCGCCCTTGATTCTGTCGATGGTAGCTTTCAGACCCTCGGGGAACTTTTCGCGGTTCACGTCGAAGCCCGCCAGCATATTGTTGCGGGTAGTCATCCAGCCGTCGTCGATGATAATCCATTTGACCGGGATGCCCTTGGTCTTGAACTCATCCAGCTTGGCGTAGATTTTGTCGGAGGATACATCGCCGTAGAAAGCGTCCCACGTACACCAGCCGAAGCTGCGGAAAAAGTCGGGAAGCTGACGCTCGGCGCGCAGCGGTACGCGGATGGCGCCGATTTCGCGGGCGTAGGTATAGTTGTTGGACACCGCCTGATAGGGATCGGTGGACACCGATGCGGCGAGAAAATCGCCGGACAGGCGATGAATGCCGCCGCAGTCGGAGGTGATGCGCAGCAGTCCGGCTTCCAATTCGCAGCGGAAGTTGTCGCCGGTGAGGGGGAGCAGATGATAGTTCAGTGCGCCCGATTTGACTAGCAGCGACTGGGTGCGCGGTTCGATGGCGGCAAAGGCATCGATGAAGGAGGGATGCATCCACCATGGACTGTAGTGGCGGCTTCCCAGAAGGGCGTCGGGGGTGAGATCGCCCAGCGTCATGGTGAGGGCATCCTCCGAGTCGAAGCTCTCCACCTTGCCGTTCTCGACAGTAATTTGAGCGTCCAGCGCGAAAACGATGGCGTCCTCACCGATTTTTGCGGTGATGGTCAGCGATTTCAACCCGGCGGCGGGAGTGTAGGTGCAGACAATGCGACCGTCCGATGCATCCTCGGTGAAAGCGGTCAGCACACCGGTGCGATGGCGGGTGCGGTTCGCCGTAACGGCGAAATTCGAGAGAAGGTGCTCCTTGACGAAGCTGTAGAGTGCGTTCATTGCTGTGCTCCTTTACGTGTGATTGGTTGATTTTATTCTATCACAGATTGGCGGTTCGGTCAAGGGATTTTTTGCGTTTCATTTGCTTTTTTTGTATTTGCAGCAAACAGGGGAACCGCCGCAGCGATTCCCCTGTTATCATTTGTATTATTCTGCGTCCATATCAATGTAGGCTTCGCGTTCAGCGCCGACCGAAACGTAGCGGATTTTGCATCCCACTGCCTTCTCGCAGTAACGGATGTAATCCAGCGCTTCCTTAGGCAGGTCGGAGACCTTGCGGCAGCCGGAAATATCGCACTTCCAGCCGTCGTGATACTCGATCACTGGCTTTGCGATGTTCAGTGCCTCGCCGGTGGGGAACTCGGTAACTTTCGTTCCGTTCACGTCGTAAGCCACGCAGACCGGGATTTTGTCCATGTAGGACAGAATGTCCAGCTTGGTGAAGGCCAGCTCATCCGCACCCTGGACGCGCACGCCGTAACGGGACGCTACCACGTCGAAGGCGCCCACACGTCTCGGTCTGCCGGTGGCAGCGCCGAATTCGCCGCCCGCACCGCGCAGCGCGTCCGCTTCCTTGCCGAACATTTCAACGGTGAAGGGACCTTCGCCTACGCAGGACGAATAAGCCTTCATGATGCCCACGGTGCGATCCAGCTTGACGCCCGGAATGCCCGCGCCGATGGGACCGTATGCCGCGATGGTCGAGGAGGACGAGGTGTAGGGATAGATACCGAAGTCGATATCGCGGAGTGCGCCCAGCTGAGCCTCAAACATGACGCGCTTGCCCTTGGCAAGCTCTTCGGTCAGGTATACGCCGGTATCAACCACATATTCCTTGAAGAAGCCGCCGTATTTCTCCAGCCATGCTTCCATTTCCTCGTAGACAATCGGTTCGGCGTTGTATACGCCGGTAACGATCAGGTTGTTGTATTCCACCAGATCGCGCAGGTGCTCGCGAAGCGCGTCCGGATAGAAAAGGTCGCCCATGCGGATTGCCTTTTTCTTGTATTTGTCACCGTAGACGGGAGCGATGCCGCGGCGGGTGGAGCCGTATTTCTTGCCCGCCAGACGCTCCTCCTCCAGACAGTCAAAGCGCACGTGATAGGGCATGGTGATGCAGGCGCGGTCGCTGATCTTCAGGTTGTCGGGCGTGATCTTAATGCCCGCAGCGGTCAGGCGTCCCACCTCGTTGTAGAGATGCTCCAGATCGATGACCATACCGTTGCCCATGATGTTGACGATCTCCGGACGGAGAATGCCGGAGGGCAGCAGGTTCAGGATGAACTTGCCCCGCTCGTTGACGACCGTGTGACCGGCGTTGTTGCCGCCCTGATAGCGGCAGACGATGTCCTGCTCCTCGGAGAGCAGATCGACCATGCGACCCTTGCCCTCGTCGCCCCAGTTGATTCCTACGATGGATGTAAGCATTGTATATTAACCTCCGTAAAATGGTGTTGCTTTCTCTTGCCTTATTATTATAACAGGAAAGCGGTGATTTTACAAGAGGTTTCGCGCAGGTTGAATTATACCGATTCCTGATTGAAGATATAAATTCAAATTATATCTCATCGGAATCGGTATAATCGTATATTATGTCGTGACTTTACGTCATGACTTTACGTCATTCAGATGCGGTTCAGCGTGATGTAGCCGCTTACCGGCACGGAAATTTTCGCGGGAGCGCCGCCGAGGACGATCTTGCCCGCAGAGACTTCATTGCCCATGCAGTCGGTGATGGTGTAGCTGTAGTAACCGCCGAAGCTGCTGTCGATGAGAATGTCTTTATTCATGGAAGCGTTGACCAGCACAATTTCGTCGGTGGGATGCTCCAGATAAGCGATGCGACCGGAGTAAACCGCGCCCACCTGCGTGTTGTCCTTGCGGGCGGAGGCGTAATTGTAGTCGGCGGCGTAGCCCTTGTAGAGCATTTCGCCGTCCAGCAGCACGCTGCGGTATTTCTCCCAGACGCTCAGGTAATAGCCAACCATCTTCGCGTGATCCTCGGGCATCTTATCGTGCAGCACCGAAATCTGCGGCACAGCGAACAGAATGTGGTTCAGCTGGAAGGCTGCCAGCTCCACCGGCTCGTTGTAGCTCCACATCACCATGTCCGAATGAACGGCGGTATTGCCGCTGGTCATGCGCAGGGCGAGGGTGCGGACGCGGTTGGAATAGCTGTCGTTGGGGCAGTCGGCGGCACGGAGCATATTGCCGAAGGTGCGCATCAGCGGACCGATGTAGCTCTGGCGGAATTCGATGAGGATGTCGGGGTTCAGCTCCTTGAGGGTCGAAATGACGTCCTTCATCAGGCGGTCAACGGCGTCGTAGACCGACACATAATCCATGCCTTCCTTCACCTCGGCGGACTGGCGGAAGCTGTCGATGAAATCCAGCTTGAAGCCGTCCAGACCCCAGTCGAGGACAGCCTTTTTGTAAATGCCGATCAGGTACTCGCGCACGTCGGGATAGCGGGGGTCGAGCACGTAGGTGCCGCCCATGCCCACATTAGCCAGCGTCTTGTCCTTGAAGCGCTCGTAAGCCTTGGAGTGAATGCCTACGAAGGGAACCGAATACCAGAGCATGAATTTCAGCCCGGTTTCATGAACGGCGTCCACAAAGGCCTTCATGTCCGGAATCTTGGAGGCAGCCACTTCCCAGTCGCCGCAGTAAGCGTAGCCGCGGCTGTTGTCGTCGGTCTGCCAGCCGTCGTCGATGATGATCGCCTTGCAGCCCAACGCGCCGAAGTAGCGGCATTCCTCGATGATGCGCGGAACGTCGATCTGCTGATGGAAGCTGTACCACGCGGAATAAAGGGGCTGACGGGCAGTATCCGGCACGTTGGTAGGCTCCAGACCCTCGAAGGTCTCCCACCACTTTGCCACATCCTCCACAGCCTTGTAGAAGGGAATATCGCGGGTGTCCAGACGGATTTCCGCCTTGTAGTGGTCGATGGCGCAGTCCACGTTGATGACCACCGTGTTGGAAAGGCGGGCATTTTCCTCGATGACGCCCGAGCGGATGCGCACCCTGTTCTTCGGATCGGAGCAGGCGATGGTCAGGCGGTTGCTGTCATCGTAGCCCACATTGGAGAATACGGGCGCGGAGGACATGGCGGAGGATTCGGTGAAGCCTCCCCAGTTGGGGCGGATGATCTTGTTTAAGAAGCCGGAGGGGCTCCAGCTTACGTTGACGCCGATATCGTCGCAGGTCCAGTCCACGCGCAGCTCCAGCTTGCTTGGCTCGGTTTTGCAGTCAGCCTCAACCGTGAGGATGGTGATGCCGTCGCAGAGCTGGCGCTCGGTGAGGCGGGCTTCAAATTGCTCGTTTGCTTTGATTGTGTACATGATATTACCTCTCATTTTGCAATAAATTCATCGAATTTGCTTTCGTCCACACGCAGGTGAATCCACTCGTCCAGGCTGACGGCGCCCATGTGGTGGTAAAAATCAAGGGAGGGCGTGTTCCAGTCCAGACAGCACCATTCGTACCGTCCGCAGCCCTGTTCCCTGGCGATGGCGCAGAGCGCCTGAAGCAGCTCTTTGCCCACACCGCCGCCCCTGCGCTCGGGAAGGACGAACAAATCCTCCAGATAAATGCCCGGACGGCATTTGAAAGTGGACAGGTTGTAGAACCACAGCGCGAAGCCGATAATCTCCCCGCTGTCGGTGTCCTCAGCCACCAGGCAGTGTCCCACGCCGCTTTCAAAGAGCAGCGCTTCCAGATCCTTTGCGTCGCCTGTGACCTGATCGGTCATTTTTTCATATTCTGCCAGCGCATAGATCAATCCGAAGACTGCCTTGCTGTCCTGACGTACTGCTTCACGAATTTTATACATCGAGTACCACCATGGCGTGCATATCTACCTTTCCGACCTCAACGGTCACGCTGCCGTTCTCGTAAGTGAAGGGCAGCCCTGTTTCAATCATCTTACCATCCGCGTATTCCGCCTTATATACCCGTCTGGGAGCACAGGGCAGGGCGGCGGTCATGCGGATATCATAAAGCGGCACAATGTCCTCAATCACTTCCACACCATTGCCGCGTTTGGTTGTGTGGGCGAAGAGCAGGTGCGCCACGTAGCGGCTTTCCTCCTCTTGTTTTGTGAGGGTCACAATTCCCCGGTCAGGCAGATTGACGGCGATGGACTTTTCCCCGTCGGTGAGCAGCGCGGAGATCATATGCAGCGCCAGCTCCTTGAGATGATAGGAACCGATCGTGGCGTAATCCTGGAACAGGTTCCACGCGATGTAGCCGGTGTTCTTCGTAAGAACCGCGCCGGGACGATCCGCACCGGGATTGTTGGGCGTATGCTTGTGGGAGCAGAAATGCTGGGGCGCGCGGTTGAAGTAGGTGTCCTCCAGCAGCGCTTCCACGCTGCCGTTGGTGACTTTCACGTTTTTCGCCTGTGTGTACATGACATAGGCAGTGCGTCCGTTCACCGTGTCGAATTCGGGAATCATATAGCTGGGGGTGTACTCGTTGGTACCCTCGCAGACGACGCCCAGATCGAGGGCAAACTCGTCCGCGTTCGGCTTCAGACCCGATTCGCCGGTGCAGAGAATCCTGCCGCCGCCCGCCAGATAGTTCTCCAGACGAGCCTTCAGCGTATCATCCACCCGGATGACATCGGGGAGAATCAGCAGCTTATAGGGCGTTACATCCTCATACTGGTCAACCAGATTGAACAGATACTTTCCCTCCAGCAGAATGCGGGATGCGCCCACATCGAAGGGGCAGCTGCGGTCGGGGTGGTTGGAGAAGGCTTCGGCGCTCAGAACGGCAATGTCGGTAATCTGCTTTGCACCGCGCACGTAAGGTTCTTTCGCCTCCACCTCGGCGTAGGCTTTGCCGATCAGACTATAGGTGGACAGGTTCATTTCGCCGGTGGGATGCAGCTGGTCGCCGATGGAGCATTTTGCGCCCTCGGCGATGGACAGCGCCACCTCGTAGCGCAGGGCGTTTGGATGCTTGAAGCCGCCGAATTCGCCCCACGAGGTATGGAACTTGCCGGTCATGCCCAGATATTCCATGCCCAGCGTCCGGCAGTAAGCCGCGGACATGGGGAAGTGGTCATAGCCCCAGCCGCCGGTAGGCAGGCTCTCCAGCTCCAAATGGGTGTCGAAGTGCGCGTGATCTCTCCGTCCGCGGGTGATATTGCCCGCGTTGTGGAAGATGGTGGTGTCGGGATTGTATCTGCGTACCACTTCCTCGGTGCGGCGGCAGTATTCGGCATAGACCATCATGCCGTGCTCCTTTACGTCGGCGGGATTGCGGGGGTCAAGCCCCTTTTCACGCATGGACTCCAGACAATGCTGGCAGTAGCAGATACGGGGCGCGGAGATGTCGAGGAAAATGCCGGTGGGGTTATAGCGCTGCATAACTTCCTCCACCTGCGCCATCAGCACGTCGAGGTAGGGGGTGTTGTAGCAGAGCAGGTGATAATGCGCGCCGTTGAGGAAATCGGCGCCCGCGTTCGACGTGTTTTTGTTAAGATGCTCGGGATGCCTGCGGGCGTATTTCTCGTCAAAACCGGCGGACAGGTAAACCGGCGCGTTGACGCCCGCCTCTTTGCAAGCCTCCAGTTCTGCGGCAAGCAGGTCGAATTTCAGCTTTGGGTGGGTTTCGTTGGCCTTGGATGGGTGATAAGCCCAGCCGTGATGGCATTTTGAGAAGACCGTGATTGAATCCACATGACCCAGCTTCAGCGCCGCTTTGAACTGTTCCTTGTCGAAGCGGTCGCCGACGGACGGCACACACTCCGATGTATGGAAATCCAGGTGAACCTGGCGGCAGCGTAAGGGTTTCATAGGAAAATCCTCCGTGATTAATAAATGTACCTATATAATAATACAATATCGGCTTGAAAAAGTCAAGCCGATATGATAAATTATACTGTTTTCTGCATATTTTTTACGGGAAAAGACACACTACAGCTCAAACCAGAAGGTAGAGCCTTTGCCCAGCTCGCTTTCCACACCGTAACGGGCGTGGTGTTGTTCAAGGATTCCTTTGACAATCGACAGCCCCAGTCCGGAGCCGGTCTGGGCGCGGCGGTGGAGCTTGTCTACCTTGTAATAACGATCCCAGATGTGCTCGATGTTATCCGGGGCGATGCCTTCGCCGTGGTCGGTGACTTCAATGCGAACCGCCCGCTGACCGTCATGTTCCACCAGCCGCTGTGTCACCTGAACCACCTTATCGCTGCCCGAATGGGTGATGGCGTTGTTGATGTAGTTGTAGATCACCTGTAAAATCCGTGTGCGGTCGGCGTTGACCATGACCTCCTCGTCCGAGTGGAAATCGATGATCCAGCCGTCTTGTTCGGTCAGCTTGGCAAACCGTCCGATGACCTCGCGGATGGTCTCGGTGATGTTGAAGTCAGTCAGCGTCAAGGTTTGGGTGCCGGACTGAATCTTGGAGATGTCCAGCACATCGTTGACCAGCGATGTGAGCCGTTTCGCCTCGTCGATGATAATCTGCACGTTTTCGGGCGTATTTTCGCCGGGAAGGTCGCGCATGACTTCGGCATAGCCCTCGATCATGGTCAGGGGCGTGCGCAGGTCGTGGGAGATGTTGGCGATCAGCTCCCGCTGGAGCGCGCCGGTTTTGGACAGCTCCTGCGACGCATAGTTCAGCGAATCGGACAGTTCGGCGATCTCCCGGTAGCCCGATGCGTCGAAATGCACATCGTAATTGCCGCCCGCCAGCTGACGGGCGCCCGCACTCATTTTAGCCAGCGGCTGCGCCACGCGCTTTGCCAGAAGGAAGGAGAGCAGCGCCGCCAGAGCCGCCATGATGGCGGTGATCAGCAGCAGCTCGGTCTGGAGCGTGCGGATGGTGGAGCCGACGGGGGAAATGGTGGTGTTCAGGATGATGATCACATCCTTGCCGCGGGCTTCGGAACTGACAATCTTGGTGTAGATGACGCTCTCGCCCATGGTGGTATTGGTAGAATCCACCAGATCTTTGAAGTATTCTGCGTCATACAGACCGCTGCGGAAGGCGTCCCGCTGGAAGCGGGTCAGCTTCTCGCCGCCCTGCTGCACGGCGTTGGCATAGAGCCGCAGAATGTTGGAGGCGGTCATGTTGTGGATGGTGCAGTCCTGCAATACGTCGTGAGTGGACAGGATGTTTCCGCTGGAATCGAGAATCATGGTGCAGACCTCGTGATCCTGTGCGATCTGTCCGACATAGGTATTCAGCGTGCTGTCGTCCAGCTCGCTGATTGCGGCGATGCTCTGCGCCGAGCGTTCGATTTCGTTGATGCGGACGGTTTTGTAGATTTCCTCGAAAAACACCACCTGAAAGAGCCAGAGCAGCCCCAGCAGGATGCAGAGGAAAAGCATCATGTAAGCAAAAAACTTCCAACGGATGCCAACGCGGCTGGTATGTTGATTCAGCCGTCCTGATGCGGTCTTATTTTGACTCAAAGCGATAGCCAACCCCCCGCAGCGTGACGATCAGCCGCGAATATTCGCCCAGACTCTTGCGCAGCAGTTTAATGTGGGTGTCCAGCGTGCGGTCGTCGCCGTAGAAATCGTAGCCCCAGACCTCGGTGATCAGCTTTTCCCGGGAGAGGGCGATGTTGCGGTTTTTCAGCATATAGAAGAACAGATCGTACTCCTTGGGGGACATATCCACCCGTTTGCCGTCCACATAGACCAGTCTGGCAGTGATGTCTGCCTTCAGTCCGCCGATCTCCACCACCTCATTGGGGCGGGCAGCGGCTGTGGAGGAAGCGTGGGTACGCTTGAGCACCGCGTCGATGCGCAGCATCAGCTCCTTGGGGGAGAAGGGCTTGACCACATAGTCGTCCACGCCCAGCTCGAAGCCGTTGATTTTATCGTATTCCTCGCCCCGGGCAGACAGCATGATAATGGGCGTACTGCTGGTCTTGCGGATTTCGCGGCAGGCGGAGAAGCCGTCCAGCTCGGGCATCATGATGTCCATGATGATGATGTCGAACTCCTTCTCCCGGCAGAGCTGAACAGCCTGCATACCGTCGGCGGCTTCCGTGACCTCGTGCCCTTCGAATTCGGCGTATTTGCGGATGAGCTTGCGGATCATCTCCTCGTCATCCACCGTCAGAATTTTATACATTAAGGTAACACATCCTTTCACAGGTTCATATTAATATTATAACCGTTCCCGCTGCCGATTGCAAGAGGGTTCACCATAATTTCACAAAACAAATACCCCGCATTCACAAGAGAGCGGCGCGCGTCAGCGCACCGCTCGGAATGTTTATTTATACCGTAGTCGCAAGCCCGAAGCTGACGCCGATGGCGTTGTTGACCTGCTGCATCATCGTATCGTCCAGATGACCCATTTTTTCCTTCAGCCGCTTCTTGTCGATGGTGCGGATCTGCTCCAGCAGAATCACCGAGTCCTTGGCCAGCCCGAAGCGGTCGGCGAGGACATCGATGTGGGTGGGCAGACGGGTTTTGCCCACCTGACTGGTGATGGCAGCGGCAATGACGGTGGGGCTGTATCGGTTGCCTACATCGTTCTGCACGATAAGTACGGGACGCAGTCCGCCCTGTTCGGAGCCAACCACCGGGCTTAAGTCTGCATAATAGATATCTCCGCGTTTAACGGTCATAGAAAATTCACTCTCCCTGAGATTTTTTCACCGTGATTTCTGTTTCGGTACCCTTATTTTTACCTGCCGGGCGATTTTTAATCATGCGCGGTCTGGAAATTTGCGGCAGGAACGTCCGTTGTTATTGTATGAGCGCGCCGCGCCGCAGGTTTTCGGGGCGGATTCTGTCGATTGGCCCTGTCGAGGAAAGTTCACAAAATAATTTGCGTCAGGGGCTTGACAAATCGCCTGGGATTGTATATAATATTAGTATAAACGCAAACGTAATTTAGTGGCAGAATCTCAGCTTCCCAAGCTGATGGTGCGGGTTCGATTCCCGTCGTTTGCTCCAGCCGATGAGAATCGCCCGAACGGGCGATTCTTTTGCTTTACAAGGAGGTGATGGCATGGCGGAACGATTGATATTCCACGTGGACGTGAACAGCGCGTTTCTGTCGTGGGAAGCGGCCAAACGTGTGGCTGAGGGCGGGGAAGACCTGCGGCTGATTCCGTCGGCGGTGGGTGGAGACGCGGACAAGCGTACAGGCGTAATCCTCGCCAAGTCCATTCCCGCTAAAAAATACGGCGTCAAAACCGGCGAGGCGGTGGCCGCAGCACTGCGCAAATGCCCGAACCTGACGCTGGTGAAATCGGACTTCCGCCTTTATGTCCGCTGTTCCCGGGCGTTCACCGACATCTGCCGCCGCTATACGCCCGCCATCGAGAAATTCTCCATCGACGAATGCTTCCTCGATATGACCGGCGGCGAGCTGCTTTTCCCCAATCCTGTGGAAACCGCCCGCGCACTGAAGGACGCTATCCGGGATGAGCTGGGCTTTACGGTGAACGTGGGTATCGCGCACAACAAGGTGCTGGCAAAGATGGCCAGCGACTTTGAAAAGCCCGATCGGGTACATACGCTGTTCGAGGACGAAATCCCGGGCAAGCTCTGGCCGCTTCCGGTGGGCGAGCTGTATGCCGTGGGGGAAGCGACGGCGGCACGGCTGGAGAAGGCCTGTATCCGCACCATCGGACAGCTGGCGCAGACCGATCTCGCTATTCTTCAGTCGCTGGTGGGCGTGAAGCTGGGCAGACTGCTCCACGACTACGCCAACGGCATCGACGATTCGCCTGTTGTGACCGAGCCGGAGCGCGCCAAGGGCTACAGCATTTCCACCACACTGGAGCAGGACGTGACCGATCGCGGGACGGCGGCGAAGATTCTGCTGGCGCTGGCTGACAGCGTGGCTTCCCGGATGCGCGCCGATGACGCAAAGGCTTACTGCGTCTCCACCGCCATCCGTTCCAGCAGCTTCAAAAACCGCTCCCATCAGCAGAAGCTGTCCGAGCCGACTGATATCACCGACGAAATCTATCAAAAAGCCCTGCGCCTTTTCGACGAGCTGTGGGACGGGCGCACGCCCCTTCGTCTGCTGGGGATTTCGCTGACAGACATCGTCTACGGCGGCGTCGGGCAGATGACCCTTTTCCCCGATGAACGAAAGGAGCGCGCCCGCCAGGTTGACAAAGCCGTGGACGACATCCGCCGCCGGTTTGGCAGCGAAACGATTGTGCGCGGGACGATCTGTCAGTCCGCGCCCGATGTGGGACGCAAATACAAGGCGCAGATTGAGAATAAACAGAAAGAAAACAAGGAGAGATCATAATGCCGCTGATTATTGTAAGAAACGACATCACCAAAATGAAGGTGGACGCCATTGTCAACGCCGCCAATGAAACGTTGATGGGCGGCGGAGGCGTGGACGGCGCCATCCACCGTGCTGCGGGTCCGGAGCTGCTAGCTGAATGCGCGAAGCTGAACGGCTGCAAAACCGGGCAGGCAAAGCTGACAAAGGGCTATAACCTGCCCGCAAAGTACGTGATTCACACCGTGGGACCGATCTGGTACGGCGGCGAGCGCTGGGAGCGGGAGCTGCTGACCTCCTGCTACAAAACGTCTCTGGAGCTGGCGGCGGAGATGAAATGCGGCACGGTGGCGTTTCCGCTGATTTCTTCGGGGGCATATGGCTATCCCAAGGCGGAGGCGCTTCAGGTGGCCTGCGATACCATCCGCGCCTTTCTGGAGACCCACGAAATGACCGTCTACATGGTGATCTTCGACGCCGAAACGTTCACCATCAGCATGGAACGCCAGCAGGACATTCAACAGTACATCGACGACCGCTATGCCCGAACGCAGAAGGAAATGTACAACGAATGCTGCCGCCCCGTTATGCTGGCGTCACAAGCCGCTCCCGCCGCGCCGGCAAAGAAGCGGTTCAGCCTGTCCGGGCTGACCAGACGGCTGATTAAGGTGGATGAGAGCTTTTCGCAGATGCTGCTGCGCAAGATCGACGAGTCGGGTATGACCGACGCCCAGTGCTATAAGAAAGCGAACATCGACCGCAAGCTCTTTTCGAAGATTCGCAGCGATCCCGGCTACCGTCCCAGCAAGCCCACGGTGCTGGCCTTCGCCATCGCGCTGGAGCTGCCGCTGGACGAATTGCGGGAGATGCTGACCAAAGCAGGCTTTGCCCTGTCTCCAAGCAGCAAGGCGGACATTATCGTGGAGTATTTCGTCGAGCAGGGGAATTACGATATCTTTCAGATCAACGAGGCTTTGTTTGCCTTTGATCAGAGCTTGCTGGGGGCGTGAGAATGGATTATAAGAAATTCAAAAAGCTGAACATCGATCTTTCCCCGCTGGGACTTCTGCCCGGTGAGAAAAGGAGCGATTATCTCCTGACGCCGAAAGGGGCGAAGGTGATTGGCTGGCTAGGCGTGGACGGCATTCACTTCTGCTTTATCCGCGGCTTTGGGGAGATGGTGTTCGCCGTCGATCCCACGGGCATTCCCGGCAGTCATGTACATCCGTTGGCGGAGAACTTCGAGGATTTCCTGCGGCTGCTGATGGTCTGCGGCGATGTGAACGCGCTGGAGCAGGCGTATCGATGGGATCGGAAAAGGTTTGACGAATTTCTCGCGGAAAATCCCATCACCGACCAACAGCGGGCGGTCATCGACACGCTGCGGGCGGATACCGGGCTTACGCCGATGGCGGACGCCTTCGGCTGTGTGAAGGCGATGCAGGCGGGCTTCGATTACGACAGGCTGCAATATAAACGGGCGTATTATGAGCTGCCGCTCCCCGAGCCGGTTGAGCCGGAGATGCCTGAGTGGACGGCGCAGTTCGGACAGGGCTTCTGGGAAACCTGTGGTCGGGGACGTCCGGGGCAGGAAATTCCGATCGACGCGCGGTTTGCGTGGAACGGATACGATTGGTGGGTGCCGTCGGTCTATGCGTGCGGCGAGGGGCTGGTAGTCGATCTGGTCGTGCAGGCAGAGGAAGTCAGGTGCGGTTTCAGCGTATCCATCAACGGCGCCGAAGTCAAGGCGAAAAGCTGGAGAAGCTCTCATTGGACGCCCGGCGATACCGCCTGGAATCTGCGTTGGACGATGGAGCATTTCGGCTGTGATTCTTCGCTTCATTGGGTATTCTACCGCGTTTCCTTTTGCTGGGCGACGGCGCGCAAGCCTAAGCTGCGCAGCCTGTCGCTGACGCTGCTGCCCAAGCCCACCACAAAGTACGGCGATCATTTTACCGCCGAGATTGGCAGAAGCATTCCTTTCACCCATCCCTTTACCGGGCAGAAGCACACGCTTGTCGTGGATTCGCTGACCGACAAGACTTTGCCGGAGAACGAGCGGCGTGTTCATGGGCTGGAGCTGCCGTTCTGCTATACAGCGATGACCTTCCATGTGGAGCCGTCCTTACCCAAGGGCAGCTTCTTCGTGGGGGACGGCAATCCGAACGATCATCCCCGTTCTGTATCAGGTACGGCGGAGGATCTGTCCGGCGCTGCTTCTATCGGCATCATCGGCGGCGCGGACGGACCGACGGCGGTATTTGTCAGCCATTCGCCCCAATCCCGTCCGGCAGCGGGACAGGGGGCGTTGTCCTCGCTGACCTTCGAGCCGCGGAAGGTGATCTGGGGAATGCGGTTCGTGCGCACAGAGGGCGAACCGATCACCGTAAATCTAATGGAGGTAGTATGACATGATCTCTTACGAAACGCTGTTTGAAGCCATCGACCGCTTGAGCGAGCGGTTTATCCGATTCTGGATTGACATATGCAATATCGAAAGCCCCACCGTCTGCAAGTCTGGCGTGGACGCGGTCGGGCGGTATTTCGCCGACTATGCGCGCAGCATGGGCTGGACGGTAGAAACCTTCCCGCAGCCGGTGTCGGGCGACGTGGTGTGCATCACGATGAATCCGGACGCGCCCGCAAAGCCGCTTACCCTGTCGGCGCATATCGATACGGTGCATCCGGTTGGTTCCTTCGGAACGCCGCCGGTGCGCTGCGATGAGCGGCATATCTACGGTCCGGGCGTTATGGATTGCAAGGGCGGCGGCGCGGCGGCGATGCTGGCAATGACCGCGCTGCATGAGTGTGGCTTTGACGCGCGTCCGGTTCGGCTGCTGCTTCAGAGCGACGAAGAAGCCAACAGCATTGGCAGCAACAAGACAACCATTGACTATATCTGCAAAAAATCCGCCGATTCCATCGGCTTCCTGAACTGCGAGAGCATCCGGGGAAGTACCGCCGTGCTTTGGCGTCGGGGAATCGCCCGCTATCGGCTGGATATCGCCGGAAAGGCGATCCACGCTTCCCGCTGCAATGAGGGAGCCAGCGCCATCACCGAGGCGGCGTTCAAAATTATCGAGCTGGAAAAGATGAAGGATGTGAACGGCCTGACCTGCAACTGCGGGCTGATCGACGGCGGCGACGCGGAAAACACGGTTCCCGACCGCTGCACGCTTCACGCCGAGGTTCGCTTTGACAACAACGCGCAGATGGAGGAAGCCGACCGCATCGTGGGCGAAATTGCCGCCATATGCCATGTGCCGGGTACATCCTGCACGCTTACGAAGACGATCTGGCGCTGTGCGATGGAAAAATGCCGGCGGAACTTCGATTTTCTCGATACGATCAACCGCATTTACGCCGACTGCGGTCTGCCTGCCCTTACAGCCAGACAAAGTCTGGGCGGCTCGGATGCGGCGGACGTGACTGCTTACGGCATCCCATGCATTGATTCCGTGGGCGTGGCGGGAGATTATATTCACACACGGGATGAGTACGCCGTTCTGTCCTCGCTGGCTGAGGCGGCAAAGCGTCTGGCGGCGGTGGCAAACGGCATCTGATTTTGTCGCTTGCGAAGCGACCACGGGAACGTGAAAATCTGGTATAATGGTATCACCAAAACAAATCGGAGGTACATACCATGAATCAGAATCTCACCGAACTCGTTTTTATCCTTGATGCCAGCGGCTCCATGCAGCCCCTGACCGCCGATACCATCGGCGGCTTCAACTCCATGCTTGAAAAGCAGAAAAAGGAGGAGGGCGACGCTTATGTTTCCACGCTGCTCTTTGACAACGACACCCGGGTTGTTCACGACCGGCTGCCCATCGCGCAAATCCCGCTCATGACCGATAAGGACTATATCCCCGGCGGTTGCACGGCGCTGCTGGACGCCCTGGGCGGGGCGATTCACCACATCGGCAACATCCACAAATACGCCCGTCCCGAGGATGTCCCTGCCCGGACGCTGTTCGTTATCATCACCGACGGCATGGAAAACGCCAGCCGCCAGTATACGGCTGACAAGGTTAAGGAGATGATCGAGCGTCGTAAGAAGGAACACAAGTGGGAATTTCTCTTCCTCGGCGCGAACATCGACGCAATCAGCACCGCCAGCCGCTTCGGCATCGACCGCGATCACGCCGTGGAGTACACGTCGGACAGCGCGGGTACGCAGCTCAATTATGAGGTGGTCAGCGAAGCCGTGTCCGCAGTCCGCTGTTCGCAGCCGGTGAACGCGGGCTGGAAGAAGCGCATCGAAAACGATCGTAAAAACAGAAGATAAGCAGAATCCCGACCGGGCGCGCCCGGTCGGGATTTTTCAGTGGTTGTTGGTGTGCAGCGAATAGTAAGCCGCCTTGAATTCGGAGGGTGTCAGCCCCTCGTGATACTTGAAGAATTTCAGAAACAGCTTGTAGTCGGAAAAACCTGCCTGCCCCGCAATTTCGGTCAGCGGCAGATCGGTCTCCAGCAGAAGGCGCTTCACATGGTTCAGCTTCAACTCGTTGATCATCGATTTCAGACCGATGCCGTAGCGCTTTTTGAACAGGCGGGTGATGTAGTCCTCGTTGTAGCCGAAGTGAGCGGACACATCGGGGGCGTTTAGCGGACGGTCGGCGTTGATGCGAATCCATTCCCGGATGCGCAGCACCAGCGAACCCTCGCTCTCGTCGTCCTGACGGCTTTGGGAGGACAGCTCGCAGAGCAGCACGTGCAGCAGGCTGTCCAGCACCTCCTGCTCGAACCCTTCGCCCGCGTAATGCAGCAGCTGGCGGCAGAGCAGGCTCACATGATATGGTTCGCGCAGAATATAATGCTTCGCGCACAGCCCTTCGCCCACCGGGTCAAGGCCGTTGAAATGCAGCCAGTAGAAGGATATTTTTTCGTCCGTGACCTCCACGCCACCATGCTCCACGCCCGGTTCCAGAAAGAGCACCGAGCCGACGTCCAGCGGATAAGCCCGTCCGCCCTCCATCAGCGTGAAGCTGCCCTCGGTGACGATGATGATTTCGTGTGAATCGATAACGCGGGTGGGGTGAATCCACTGTCCCCGGGAGGTGAATTTACCCGCGTATATGTAATGGAGCGAATCGAAATTCATGTCGGATTTTTTCTCCTTTTCTACGGTTTTTGGAGTTGATTTTCTGCCGCCGTTACGCTATAATTATATCACGAAGTGCGAATATGTGCAAGAGCTTTGAGAACAAAAAACGAAAAATCCGAAAGAAGGTATCATCATGTCAAACAAAATGCTTACCTATGAAAACATCGACATCACCGGCGGCTTCTGGAAGGCGCGTCAGGACTTGAACCGCAAGACTACCATATGGAACGTTTACAAACGCTTCTGCGACACGGGACGGTTCGCGGCGTTCAAGATGAACTGGAAGGAGGGTATGCCCAATAAGCCCCACTATTTCTGGGATTCGGATGTGGCCAAGTGGCTGGAATCCGTGGCATACCTGACGATGAAGGGGCGGGAGCCGGAGCTGGAAGCCATCGTGGACGAGGTGGTGGACGACATCGAGCGGGGACGGATGGAGAACGGCTACTTCAACATCTATCACCAGCTGTTCGAGCCGGACAACATTTTCAAAAAGCGCCAGCAGCATGAGCTTTACTGCGCCGGACATTTGATCGAGGCTGCCATCGCCTATGATTATGCAACCGGCAAGGGCAAGTTCCTGTCGCTGATGAAGGAGTACGCCCGCCACATTAAGACAGTCTTCATGGACGAGCGGACCGCTGCTTTCGATACCCCCGGTCACGAGGAGATCGAGCTGGCGCTGGTGAAGCTGTACGATTACACCGGCGAGAAGGAATGGCTTGAGCTGGCTCGCTTCTTTGTGGATATGCGTGGCTCTCAGAACAAAATGAATGAAATCAACATTCAGTCGCATCTTCCGCCCCGGGAACAGCGTTCCGCCGAGGGACACGCTGTACGCGCCAGCTATCTCTACAGCGCCATGGCCGATCTGGCGCTCCGCTGTGAGGATTCCGGACTGAAGGAGGCCTGCGACGCGATTTTCGAGGATATCATCACTTCCAAGATGTATATCACCGGCTCGGTCGGCTCCACCAAGAACGGTGAATCCTTCGAGGACAGCTTCCGCCTACCCAACGATACCGCCTATGCGGAAACCTGCGCCGCCCTCGCGCTGGCGCTCTTTGCCCGCCGCATGGAGCGGATGGACGCGGATTCCCGCTATGCCGACACCATCGAGCGGGTTATTTACAACGGCTTCCTGTCTGGTGTGTCGCTGGACGGCAAATCCTTCTTCTACGAAAACGCGCAGGAGATCGATCTGGAGAACCGTAAAATTGTCCGTGCGTCTCTGCACGACAACCGGAATATCCACTTCCCGATCACCCAGCGTTTGGAGGTCTTCGGCTGCTCCTGCTGCCCGCCCAACGTGACCCGATTCATTGCGTCCATCGGCGATTTTGTCTACAATTACACCGATGACACGATCTATGTCAACCAGTACATGGAATCCACCGCGAAGATCGACGGGCTGACCATCACCCAGACCACCGAATACCCTTACGACGGTCGCATCAGCGTAAAGCTGACCGGCGGCGCGCGCAGATTGGCGCTGCGCATTCCCGGATGGTGCAGAGTCTACACCATCGGCAAGAACGGCGCTTCGGTAAGCGCTCCCGTGGAAAAGGGCTACGCTTATGTTGATGCTGCCGACGGCGATGAGATTACGCTGGAGCTGCGCATTACCGTCCGCCGCGTGAAGGCCGATTCCCGCGTCCGTGCCAATCGGGGCATGATCGCCGTGACCTACGGTCCCTTCGTCATGTGTATGGAAGGCGTGGACAACGGCGGTTCGCTGGGCAATGTGAAGCTGGTGGGCAGAAACGCCACGGTTACATGGGACGAGCAGCTGAATGTCCCCGCCATCCTTTGTCCCGCTGTTCGCGAGACGGTGGAAGGGCTGTATTCGGACAGCGTTGTCACCGAGCCGTTTACGGCGAAGCTGATCCCCTATTTCGCCTTTGCCAACCGGGGCGAAACCGATATGCGTATCTGGATTGAGAATATATAAAGACAACGAAAAAACGCCCATCGGGGCGTTTTTTCGTTATGGGAGCGTTTATTCTGCTGCTTCCTCCAGCGCTGTTGCAAGATCAGCGATATACTGTTCTGCTTTTTCCTTGTTGGAGTTGTAATAGGAGGTGATGTCCTTGTTCTTTGCTGCCAGCAGATTGCGGTAGGTCTTGTCGTTGGTCAGCGGGAAGGTGAAGCCATACTGCATGGCGGTCATGTAGTCGTAGGTACGGTTTTCCATGATCAGTTCCAGCATCTCTACCGATTCCTCATCGCGCGTACCCTTGGTGCTGAGAGAAACGTCATAAATAGCCGGACGCAGATACTTGTGGCTGTATGCGCTCCAGACCTCTACGAAATCGCCGATCATTTCTGCCTTCTCATCGGTCAGCGTCACAGGCAGCATCAAACCGCCGAAACGGGGATGTACATAAGTATAATAGCTCTCCTGCTCGTCGTCCAGCTTGGGGAAGGGAAGAATGCCATACTCATCTTCCATGGCGCGCATATCGGTTTCGATGAGATACTGCACGAACATGGGAGAGAAGAGTCCCTGTCCATCGGCGAAGCGCTTTACATACTCATATGCGCTGGTGGTGTCCACGTAAGTGCCGGAATTCTCCCAGTAGAGAGAATATACCTTTTCAAAGGATTCCACCAGACGGTCGGAATAGAAGCTCAGCACAGGCATATCGTTGTCGTCCTTGGCGATGGCGGTCAGACCGTGGGTAGGCATACAAGCGTCCAGCGTAGCCCACTTATCGGTGTAATAGCCGAAGATATCCTCCGCATCCGGGGTGCTGTTGCCGTTTACGTCCTTCCAGACGTCTTTGGTCAGGCTCATCAGCTTATCCATCGTCCAATCGCCGTCGCGCACGACCTGATAGATGTCGCCGATCTGCCATTCCTCTGCCAAACGCTTGTTGAAGGTGTAAATCCACGCCATGGTCATATTCGTGCCCAGCGCGTCACTGAATATCGCATAGGTATTGTTTTCAAAGGTGTAGGTTTCGTTGGCGTCCTGAATGTACCAAGGCTGGTCATAGTTGATGCCTTCAATATCATCCCACGGCATCAGCACGCCGTTGCTCATGACGTTGCAGAGGGCGTAGGATTTCATAGCCAGCAGGTCGTATTCGCTGTCGCCTGCCATGACGCTGCTGACAAAGAGCTTGATGGCGTCAGCATCGCCTGTGTCAGCCTTGAAGTTGATCTTTATACCCAGCCGCTGCTCGGTATCCATGTTGCGCTGATAGAGCGCGTCGTCCACCACGTCGCCGGTCTGCTCGGCATAAAGGAATTCCCTGTCACTATAGCTGTAGGATGCGCCATAGCCGAGAATGTTGATCTCCATACCGTTGTAATCGGACTGAGGGAGATTGGAGTAAATGTCGGTTTCAGTAGAAACGGTGGTGTCAGTGGAAGTGGGTGTACTGGTATCATCCGATGAGGTTTTGGCTGTCTCGCCGCAGGCGCCGAGACTTGCCAGCATGGCAATGAGAAGAAGGGTTGATACGGCTCTTTTCATGGGTAAACGCTCCTTTATAATAAATTTTTACTAATACAAACATATTATAACATAATATGATGAATTTGAAAATGACGATATCAAACACATACCTTGCAGATTCGAACATCTGCATTTTCCACCGACGATTCGAAGAATTAATGCGTCGTCATCTTCGACGGATCGCGCAGAAATTCGAGGTGCTGCCAGTCGTCCACGTGCTCGCTCTCCTGAAGACCGATGTAATAGGTGCCGCTTAAGTGGCGGGCGATGTAGCAGCCCCGCTCCTCGTCGAACTCCAGCGGGACATTGCCGCCGTTGAAGGTCTCGGCCGTGGTACGGATCATGGCTCTGCCGCCCTTGCCCGGGAAGATGGTCAGCTCGGCGTCAACAAGACCGCTGATGACGCGGCGCTCGTCCAGCCAGATATGGGTTTCGGGGGAGAGACGCATCATCGAAATCTTGGCGCGCTGCTTCTGCTTGATGAAGACCTGCGCGTGGGTGTGATTCCAGCGGGAGGTCTGATAGGTTCCCACGCTGTCGTCCACGATGAATTCGATGTTGTTGAAAATCGGCGCGTCGTCGGGGGTGGTGAAGTGCATCTTTACGGTGGAGTCCTTGCTGAACTCGTTGAGCACCAGCCAGTCGCGGCAGCGGGACAGGTGAATGATAGGCAGGTTGTCGTTGATGTCATAGCAGTCGAAGGTCAGAGGACAGCCGAACTCCGCCATAGCGGCGCGGAGCAGCACGGACGGGATAAAGCTGTCCGACGGTCTGCGCTTGGGCGGAAGATGTCCGCGCTTCACCGGCTCATGGGGGAAGGAGCCGCGAATCCAGATCAAGCTGCCGTTGACCGTTGCATAAGCACGAACCTCGCCGTTCTTTGCGACGGTGGCAACAGTACGGACGCCCTCCCGTGCCAGCTCGCAGACGCCGCCGTTCGATACCAGCGCCGGATGCTCCAGCGTTTTTGCGTACTCGCCGAATTCGGCGTTGTCGAGGGTGAGGGTGGTGGTGAACGCCAGCGTTCCGTCGATATCGCTGCCCAGCTCTACGCCGATGGCGTTCAGCAGCTTTTCGGAGGCATAGCGCGCGCTGCCGAAAAGCATAACCTTCGCGCCCAGTGCCAGCGCTTCAAAGAGGGCGGCTTCCAGCTCGCTGCCTGCTTCGGGAACGGGGGTAACGAGGATGGTGTTCAGCAGCTTGGTCTTGTCGGCCTTGATGAAGTTTTTGTCGGAAATCACCGTGTTGATGGGCAGACCCTGATCGACCGCGCTCTCGATGAACCAGTCGTCCATGAAAATCCGCTCCATGTGACCGTCCCGCAGACCGATCTTGCAGTAAGCGTCGAAGGGGTAGACCCATGTGACCAGACCCGCTTCGTCCGGGTAGTCGTCGTAAGCGGTGAGCAGATGGGGCGTAACCTCGTTGGGGCAGCGGTCGGGCAGGCGTCCGAAGGAATCGTCGGCGCTGAGGAACGCCAGACCAAAGGGCTTTGTAACCTCGCAGTTTTCATCCAGACGTCCGATGGAGAGGGGAAGATAGATGTCGTGGGGGCTGCGGTCGTAGCGGTCGAACCACGGGGAATTGATCCACCATGGGTCGTGAATGTAATAGCGCAGGTTGAAGCCCAGTTCGGGCAGTTCGGCGATGTGGGACATGAAGCCCGCCAGCTCCAGACCAAAACGGAGATCCAGCGGCGCCCAGGGAGAGTTGGGGGGACCGACGATGTTCTGCTTGTAGATATCGTCGATGGGGCAGCCGTGGGCGGCGATATCCATGCCCGCAGACAGGTTGGAACCGCGGGTTTCCACCCGGGTGTCGCCCAGCTCGGCGGAAAAATGCTTCCAGAACTCGGCGATGTTGTCCCGCACCTGTTCAGCGCCCGCGAAGTCAAACTTATTGCCGTCGAACAGCTCGCCCGTCCAGTTCCAGGAGGACAGCGAGAAGCCGAAGCCGTTGGAGAGCCAGATATAATCGAAGCCCAGATCCCGCTTCATCGCCATGAACTGGCGTCCGAGAAACTCGCCGAAGTGGGTGCCCTCCGGAATGCCGTCCGGATAAGCGGCGTAGGTGCGGTTTTCGGCGTGCAGCGTGGACGCGCAGTGAACCCACTGCTTGGCGCCCATGATGTCGCCCTTGGAAATTTCGGTGTGGCGGTTGTATTTGAAATCCGACCAGGCGAACTCTGGACCGGGGTCGAAGGTCTCGCCCACCTCGATGTCGAAGCCGGTGATTTCCTTACCCACCCGCTTCATGGCTGCGATGATTTCTTTCAGATCGCCATAGGTCATGACCGGCGGGTTTTCGATGTAGTGAATCGGGAAGGCGTGCAGCGAATTCTTCGTGCTGCTTTCCTCAACGGTGGCATTGCGTTTCCAGTTGCCGATGCCCACATACTGGCACCACTCAAAGGAATCGTCAAGATTACCGGTGTATTCGAGAATTTCGCTGCCGTCGCTGGTCCAGAAAAGCACCGAGCAGCCGGTGGAATATTTGAGCAGAGGCTGCCACTGGGTGAACAGATGGCGCGCCACCTCTTCGATTCCGGCGGGCGTCTTGTCACGTCCGAAGGGCTTCAGGGAGATTTCCAGGCAGACGCGACCTGCGGTCGTGGTCGAACGGTATTCGTAATCAAACATATCGGAACCCTCCTGTTTGTGATTTCGGGTCTTACAGAACCTTGCAGAGCTTGATGTTCATCATGCGGGCGAACAGCTCGATTTCCTTTGTGTGATCGCCGATGCCCAGTGCCAGATGATGGGTGGGGCCGGCTTCGCACCAGCGCTCCACAAATTCGGTGCAGGAGACGTCGAATTTGCACTTGGTGTTGGTATTGCCGGTGGCGGGAATTGCGCCGGGCATGGATTCGCCCTTGGCCGAGATCAGCTTGAACGCGCCGTCGCCGCCCACCGAGCAGGAGAGCAGGGAGATGGGGCCGGTTTTCAGCTTGAATTCCACCGATACGCCAGCGCCCGACTTGCCGTGGAACTTCTTGAGCTTGCGAAGCACCGGCTTTTCGTTGCTGATGTTGATGTTGTGCGGGCCGTCGTGACCGATGAGCACGATGTCGTCGCAGACGTCGAAGGGATGCAGCTCGGCGAAGGAGCCGCCGCCGCCCACACGGTTCATGATCAGCATGGCGGCCGCCGTCTTCAGGTCAGCCTCGCCCGCCAGAGGGATGTTGCGGCTGGTCAGCAGCGAGTTGCCGATGATCAGGTTGGACGCGATCCGCTCGTATTCGTTGCCGTGCTCGCCCTTGTAGAAGTAGGCCAGTGCGGTCAGACCGTTGTTCTCCACCAGACGATCCAGACCTACCGAGCAGCGTGCGGCCAGCTCCAGATCCTCGTCGTGTACATAATCGGTCAGCGGGTCGTTGGAAGGCTCGCGGATATCAAAGATGCTCTTGATGTCGTCGATGCGCGCTTTGACCTCAGCTTCGGTTGCGCCGTTGACATACTCGACCAGCTCGCACATTTCCAGCATTTTGACGTGCGCGCCGAAGGTGCCCGCGAAGGCGGTGGGATCGGTGTTCATGTCGTACATACCGTCGTAAGTGTGTCCGAGGTAGCCGAACTTGGCGTATTTGAAAGCGGAGACGGCGGAGATGGCGCGTTCGTATTCGCCGATGCGTGCGGCGATGCGCTCGCGATTGCCCGCAGTTTCCACGATGAAGTAGGGCTTGGGAGCGCCCAGACGCTCATAGACGCCCGCGAATTCGGGCATGGAGCAGATATCGTCGTTGCAAAGCTGCATATAAGTGGTGGTCTTGGAGTAGTCCAGACGCTCCAGCGGCTGGAGACCTACCAGAATCTGCGGCACGTGCAGGTATTTTGCGAAGGGGAAGAGCACCTGCGAGGTGATGTAGGTGGACATCATGATAAAGAGCGCGTCCAAATCGGAGGCGAGCGCTTTTTTCAGGCAGATCATGGAGCTGTCCACGTCATCGACAAAGCCCAGATCGATGACTTCGCTGTCCTCGGAGAAGTAGCCTGCCAGCTCAACCTGCTTCTGCTTAAGCTCGTCCAGCAGTCCGTCGAACTGCGGCCAGTAGATGAAGTGGCCCATGCCGATGATGCCGATACGGGTTTTACGGGTATGAATCATAATTTGAATCCTCGTTGTATTCATAGATTTGACCAATGCGTGGATTGGTGCTTATTACTATGATACACGAAAATCAAGCCGTTGTAAATAGATAATTCGACCATATTAGCACAAAACGACCATAATTTTTTCGGTTCTTCGCCGTACTACTTGACAATCGTCCGCCGCTATTGTAAAATGAGATTATCATGATATATGAAGGGGATAAGTTCATGCACGATTCCATACAGATTGCCGATTTCGATATCAATATTACCGAGGTGCTGCTGGTTCACCGCCAGACCTTCGTTCACCGCTTCCGATGGAGCGATTACCGGGGCGGGCGGCGGATGGACGGGCTGGTTTACTGTCAGTCGGGGGAGGCGGTCTTTGACTTCGGCGCCAGCATCTGCACAATTCGACCCGGGCAGATGATGTTTCTGTCGGCGAACAGCTCCTATACGGTGAGCTGTTCCAGCATGGAGCCGTTTGTACATTATACGGTCAACTTCCGCGTAGAACGTCCGGACACCGCGGAACAAACCGCCTTTTCCGAGATTATCGGCGGACACGTGCATTATGTCACCGCTTGCGGAAACTCGAACATTTATCTGGAGCCGTTTGAAAATCTGCTGTCCAGCTGGCATTCCAAGCGCAACGGCTACCGGGTCATGGCGAAATCGGTGCTGTACGAGCTGCTTTACCTCTATTTCACCGACGCCGGGCGGAGCCTGCGCAACAAGGACGATTACAATCAGCTGCTGCCGGCACGCCGTATGCTGGACGAGAGCTATATGGACAATGTGAGCGTCGCCGAGCTGGCGGCGCTCTGCGGGCTGAGCGAAACCCACTTCCGGCGGCTGTTTCTCAAGCTGTTCGGCACGACGCCCACCGAGTACCGCCTGAAAAAGCGGGTGCTGCGCGCAAAGGATTTGCTCTTGTCCGGATTGTATTCGGTCTCCGAAACCGCCCGCGAGGTGGGCTTCTCCGACCCTAACTATTTTACCCGCGTCTTCCGGCAGCAGACCGGCAGCTCTCCCACCGATTTTATGAAAGGCTGACCCGCTTCATGATGACTCCTATCCCATTGGAAAAGATCAAACCCTATCTGCGTTACGCCCGCTACATCGATGTTACCAGCGATTATACATACAATGATATCGCCGCCTATGACGCCCGTCTGATTTATGTGGAGAGCGGTGTCGGCGCCATTGTGATCGACGGGCGCGTCTATCGATTGCAGCCGGGGGTGCTGCTGGTCTGGCAGCCCGGGCAGACCTACGGCTTCACGGATGTCATCGCCTCTCCGCTGCACATTCTGATGCTGAATTATGATTTTTTTGCCGAACAGCCGGAGACTCGGCTGATCACGCCCGACCCGCCCCATCTCTTTCAGACGGAGCGGCTGGATGGTGTGTTTTGCATGATCGAGAATGCCGATGAGGGCGGAGTGATCTGCGACGAGCGGGCATCCTGGGCGGAAGGAATGCTACATGAGCTGCTGGAGGAGTATACCATGCGCCGCATTTATTCGGACACAGCGGCGGCGGGATTGCTGTCGCTGCTGCTGACCCGGCTCTGCCGCAGCGTGCGGATTGGCGGCAGTCTTCGCCCGACCGCTCCCGAAAGCAAAGCCGATGCCATGATTGCCTACATCAACAGCCATCTGTCGGAAAATCTCTCCTACGAATCGCTGGGGAAGATTTTCTGCTACCATCCAAACCATGTGAACCGGCTGATCACCCGCAGCACAGGGCTGCCGCTTCATCGCTATCTGACCCGGATGCGCATCGAGCGGGCGTTTGGACTGCTCTGCGACGAGGGGCGGTCGGTGGCGGAGACGGCAGAACTGTGCGGCTTTTCCGACGCCACCAGCTTTGCACGCTGCTTCCGCGCCCAGACCGGACTGTCTCCCTCCGAAGCAAGACGCCAGTCGAGGCGATGAATGCAAATGTTTGATTTTGCAAGATTTATGTGTGATATCGCTCTTTGAAAATTTCATCCAACGCGCTATAATATTAGCAGACGAAACCGAATCCGAAAAGGATGATAGTAGAATGAGCAGAAACTACGAAGTGTTCGCCTGGTGCAGACACACAAACAATGCCGGTTTCGCGAAAGGTTGGTAATAAGTATGGCAAGAAATTATGATGTGCTGGCGTGGTATTTCCCGAACTGGCATCCCGATTCCCGCAACGACAAATGGCATGGCAAGGGCTGGACCGAGTGGGAGGTCACTAAGTGCGCCCGTCCCCGCTTTGAGGGACACGATCAGCCGAAGGTTCCCGTCTGGGGCTACACGGACGAGTCCGACCCCAATGTAATGGAGCTGAAAATCAAAACCGCTCTTGATCACGGCATCAACGGCTTTTTGTGGGATCTGTACTGGTTCGAGGACGGCGGCTACCGCATGAACGCGCTGGACAAGGGCTTCTTCGGCGCGAAGAACAACGAGCAGTTCAAGATTGCCCTGATGTGGTGCAATCATGACCCGATCTACGCCCATCCCGCAACCCGCCGCCGTCCCAACGATCCGCTGCTCTCCGGCAACCTGTCCGCAGAGGGCTTCAAGCGCGGTTCGGATCACTGCATTGAAAATTACTTCTGGCGTCCCAACTACTACAGAGTGGACGGCAAGATTTTCTTCGTAATCTGGGCGCCCGAGAAGCTGGTATCGGGTCTGGGCGGAATTCCCGAGACCCGCGCGGTGCTGGATGATTTCCGCGACCGCGTCCGCAAGGCCGGTCTGGGCGAGCTGCATCTGGCAGCGCCGATTCACAACTGCCCCAAGCATTGGGTGACAGACGGCAAGGAATTTAACGAATTCACCAATGCGCTGGGCTTCGACAGCTTTGTGCAGTACAGCTCGCCGACCAATGCCGATCATTTCCCCCGCATGGAGTTCTCGGACTTCATCGATGCCGGTATTTCCGCCATCGATAAGTACAGCAAGCTGACCGACAAGCCTTATTGCCCGACGATTTCCAACGGCTGGGACAGCTCGCCCCGCACGCTTCAGTCGGAAATTTACGAGCAGGTGGGCTATCCCTGGTCGGTTGTTACCGTCAACCGCAGCATCGAGGAATACGAGCGCGGTCTGCGTGCCATGAAGGAGTTTGCCCAGAGCGACAAATTCAAGGGCAGCTTTGTCACCCTGTCCACATGGAACGAGTGGACGGAGGGCAACTATCTGGAGCCTGACCTCAAGTTCGGCTACGGCTTCCTTGAAGCTGTGAAGCGGGTCTTCGGCGAGAAGTAAAATCGTAATTGCATAGAAAATCGCCGCCGGTTTTTGATACCGGCGGCGATTTTTGTTATGTAGTTTATTCCTGTCCGCTCCAGCAGTAGGTGCAGAGCTTGCAGGAGGGAATGCCAACCGACGCGATCAGGTCGTCGAGACGGCAGTATTGCAGGGAGGTGAAGTTTAGCTCCTTGCCGATGTCTTCAACCATAACCCTGTACTCAGGCGTGGTAGGGTCGGCGTAGAGGGGAAGTTTGGCTTTTGCGGCTTCCTCCGAGCCTTCGCGCTTCAGGATAACGCGGCGGGCGATCAGATCAAGCTCGCTCTTGGAGCGGGAGAAGTTCAGGTACTTGCAGCCGAACAGCAGAGGCGGGCAGGCGGTGCGGATGTGTACTTCCTTTGCGCCGCTCTGATAGAGGAATTCCGTGGTCTCGCGAAGCTGGGTACCGCGGACAATGGAGTCGTCGATGAGCAGCAGGCTGCGGTCGCGGATCAGCGCGTCGATGGCGATCAGCTTCATCTTGGCAATAAAGTTACGCTGAGACTGCTGCTGGGGCATGAAGGAGCGCGGCCATGTGGGGGTGTACTTGATGAAGGGACGGGCGAAGGGGATGCCCGATTCGTTGGCATAGCCGACGGCGTGAGCCGTTCCCGAGTCGGGGATGCCGGCTACAATGTCCGGCTTCACGGTATCACCGTCACGCGCTGCCAGCTTCGCGCCGCAGTTGTAGCGCATCTGCTCCACGTTGATTCCTTCGTAGGTAGAGGTGGGGTAGCCGTAGTAAACCCACAGGAAGGTGCATATCCGCATTTCCTCTGTAGGCGCGGACACGGTTTCGCAGGATTCGGCGGTCATGTAGACAATCTCGGACGGCCCCAGCTCCCGGTAGGCAGTGTAGCCCAAATTCAGGAAGGCAAAGCTCTCGAAGGATGCGCAGAACGCGCCCTCCTTGCGGCCGATAACGATCGGTGTGCGGCCAAGACGGTCGCGGGCGGCGTACATTCCCTCGCTGGTAAGCACCAGCATGGTCATGGAGCCGTCAACCAGCTGCTGGGCGTAACGGATGCCTTCCACAATGCTGTCCTTCTGGGTGATCAGCGAAGCCACCAGTTCGGTGGGGTTCACGTCGCCACCGCTCATTTCAAGGAAATGGGTGTAGCCCTTGGCGTAGCAGGTTTCAATCAGCTCATTGATGTTGTTGATGCGTCCCACGGTGGTGATGGCGAAGTTGCCCAGATGCGAACGAACAATCAGCGGCTGCGGCTCGCTGTCCGAAATACAGCCGATGCCCAGATTTCCCTCCATCTCATCCACGTCCTTTTCGAACTTGGTGCGGAAGGGGGAATTTTCGATATTGTGAATAGCGCGCTGGAAGCCCGCTTCTCCATAAACCGCCATACCGCCGCGTCTGGTTCCCAGATGCGAATGGTAGTCGGTTCCGAAAAACAGATCGAATACGCAGCTTGACTTAGAAACAACTCCAAATAATCCACCCATAAAATGTTCTCCTGTATTTTTATAAATCAGCGGTGCGACAGAATCACAACCGCCGTAATGATGACAATATGCAGAACCAGCGCCAGCGGCACCAGCAGCACGAATTTTGTATGCTGGGTCTTATGCCGCATGAGCTGCATTCCCAGAAAGGCGCCTGCCGATCCGCCCGCAAAGGCGAAGCCGATGAGCGTTGCCTCGGAGATCCGCCATTTGCCGCGCTTGGCTTTGATCTTGTCCACGGCGTATAGAATGAACGTGAACAGATTCATAAGAGCCAGCAGCAGGAGAAAGATTCCCGCGTGAGCGGCGATGAAGTGGGCGGCAGTATAAAGCAGTTCCACAGGCACGGCACCTCCCGCTTGAAAGAATATAATTTATTATAGCATATTTTTTGAAAATTTTCAATTGTTATATCTGATAATTTTAAGCCTTTATAGGATTAAAATCATGATGAAATCTTTTCCCATCCGCATTCCGCTGTCGCGTGGGCAGAGAACGGCATACAATGGATAATGCACGTGATGTTGTTTACAGCGTGCATTGCGACTGGAAAGGATTATGATATGGAAGCTACATACAATATAAAAAAGCTGGCTGTCATCGGCGGCGATCTCCGCTCGCTTGTCGCTGCCGGAGCGCTGCGGGCGGCAGGCTTTGAATGCGCAGTCTGGGGCTTTGACAGCGCCCACGAAGGGACGGTTCACGGCAGTACGGTGGCGGATTCGCTTTGCTGCTCTGCCGCCGCGTCGGCAATCGGCGAACTTTCTCCGCAGCTTGCCATAACGCTGCGGGAGAACGGCTCGTGTGCCTCTTTGGAGGAAGCGCTGGACGGCAGTTTCGGGGTGATTCTGCCGCTGCCCGCCACACAGGACGGCGTTCGGGTGTCGATGCCGCTGTCCGGGAAGGAGCTGGCGCTGGATACCTTGCTGCGGCTCATGGAGGAGCGGGGCATCCGTCTGCTCTGCGGCGGACGGCTGGGCGAGGATTTCAGCGCTCGATGTGCCGGACGGGGGATTGAAGCCTTCGACTACTACGAGCAGGAGGAGTTTGCCGTCGCCAATGCCATTCCTACCGCCGAGGGCGCCATCGCCATCGCCATGAACGAGCTGGCGGTGACATTGCACGGCGGACGCGCGCTGGTTATCGGCTACGGGCGGATTGGGAAGGTGCTGGCGCGCCTGCTTCACGGACTGGGCATGGAGGTTACGGTATCGGCGCGCAAGCCGGCGGACTTCGCGTGGATTGCCGCCGACCGGCTGCGTGCGGCGGAAACTGGGAAGCTGGGTGGGCTGTTTGCCGACTGGCAGCCGGACGTGATCTTCAACACAGTCCCCCACCGGGTGCTCGACCGCAGCCTGCTGGCAGCGATTCACCCGGGGACGCTGATCATCGATCTGGCGTCGAAGCCGGGCGGTGTGGATATCGCGGCGGCGGGGGAGCTGGGACACAATGTGATCTGGGCACTGTCTCTGCCGGGCAAGGTTGCGCCGGTGACAGCGGGGAAGATCATTGCCGACACGGTGAGCGGTTATATCCGCAGGAACGAGAGGGAATTATGCTGATTGGATACGCGCTGTGCGGATCGTTCTGCACGATCGGGCGCAGCATTGAGGAAATGGAGAAGCTGACTTCGGCGGGGCACGAGCTGCTGCCCATTATGAGCGTGAACGCTTACACCACCGACACCCGCTTCGGCATGGCGGACGAGGTGAACCGGAAAATCGCCAAAGTATGCGGGAAGAAAATCATCCACACCATCGACGCCGCCGAACCGCTGGGTCCGAAGGTGAAGCTGGATATGCTGGTTATTGCTCCCTGCACCGGAAACACGCTGGCGAAGATTGCCCACGGCATTACCGACACCGCCGTGACCATGGCGGCGAAAGCGCATCTGCGTTCCGACCGTCCGCTGGTTATTGCGCTGGCGAGCAACGACGCGCTGTCGGCGAATCTGGCCAATCTGGCGGTCATGCTGATGCGCAAGAATGTATATGTGGTGCCGCTGCATCAGGACGACCCGGTTAAAAAGCCCCACTCGCTGGTAGCGGAGTTTGGCTTGATTCCCGACGCCATTGACGCGGCTCTGCGCGGCGAACAGCTGCGGCCACTTTTCCTATAAGTAAAATCCCCCTTGACAGGATTCGCTTTTCGTGTTATCATGAAAGAAATACTGTCAGGGGGATTTTTATGGAACTGAAAATTACCGCGCTGCCGAAGGAGCGGTGGAAGGATTATCCGCTGCCCATCGGCTATACGACCGACGAATATTACGATGTGACCATCGACGCCGACGACGGCTTCGCCGTCCGCTTTACCAAAAAGCGCTGCACTCCGCCCATCACGCATACGCCGGAGGAATATGATTTTCCCGACCGGCTTTATGAGGATCATTGGGAGGGCGCGTATGCCTGGGGAATCCTCAGCGGGGACGGACGGCTGCTGGGAGCCATCGAAACCTGCCCGGAGGCTTGGTGGAACCGCTTGCGCGTCACCGAGCTTTGGGTGGACGAATCCATACGCCGACAGGGCTGGGGCAGACGGCTGATGGATGTTGCCAAGGAACAGGCGCGTCTCGAACGCCGCCGGGCGATCATCCTTGAAACCCAGTCCTGCAACGCGGGCGCCATCGATTTCTATCGCAGTCAGGGCTTCACCCTCATCGGCTTTGACGCCTGCTGCTACTCCAACAACGACATCGCCCGCCGGGAGGTGCGCACGGAACTGGGGATTCTGCTTGACAAGCCGGAAAAGCTGTCGGCGGAACAGGTGGAGATTCGTCCCGAGCGACCGGAGGACTATTTTGAAACCGAGTGCATGGTGCGCCGGGCGTTCTGGAACAAGTATCGCCCGGGCTGCGACGAGCATTATCTGGTGCATATCCTGCGGGAGGATTCCGCTTATCTGCCTGAGCTGAGCCGGGTGGCTGTAGTGGACGGGAAGGTGGTCGGCTGCATTCTGTATTCGCGAAGCCGGGTGGAGGAGCGTGAAGTCGTTACCTTCGGGCCGCTGTGCGTCGATCCCGCCTATCAGGGACGGGGTATCGGCGGAATGCTGCTGGACGCCACGCTGGCGCTGGCAAAGGAAGCGGGCTGGTCGGGGGTGGTGATCTTTGGCGAGCCGGATTATTATCCGCTCCACGGCTTTGTGACCTGTGACCGGTTCGGCATCACCACCGCCGACGGGGGAAACCGCAATTCCTTCATGGCGTACCGGCTGAACGACAGCTTCGACGGGATTCACGGACGCTTTTTTGAGGCGGAGGTTTTCGAGCATCTGGAGGGAGCGGCGGCGTATGAGACGAAGTTTCCGCCCATGGAGCGGCAGCGTTTCCCCCAGCAATGGCCGGATGAAAAAGCATGAGACAGGATGAACTGCTTGCGCGCTGGCGTGCGGAGGAACGTGCCGCCCACATTCACGGGTGGGATTTTTCGTACATCGAAGGCAGATATTCCGAGGAAGCGCTGCCATGGGATTACCGGGCGGTGATTCTGCGGCAGCTTCGCCCGGAGATGAAGCTTCTCGACATCGATACCGGCGGCGGTGAATTCCTGCTGTCGCTGAACCATCCCCACAGGAATATCAGCGCCACCGAAGCCTATCCGCCGAACGCGGCGCTGTGCAGGGAGACGCTTCTGCCGCTGGGAATCGATTTCAGGGAAGCGGACGGCGGGGAACGTTTGCCCTTCGATGACGGGACGTTTGATATGGTGATTAACCGGCATGGGAATTTCAACGCGCGGGAAATCCATCGCGTGCTGAAGGACGGCGGGATGTTTATCACCCAGCAGGTGGGCGCGGAGAACGATCGGGAGCTGGTGGAGCTGCTACTGGGCAAAATCCCGCTGCCGTTCCCGGAACAATATCTTTCGGTTGCCGCCCGGAAATTCCGCGAGGCGGGCTTCACGATTGCCGATGAGCGGGAATGCTTCCGCCCGATTCGGTTCTATGATATCGGCGCGCTGGTTTGGTTTGCGCGTGTTATTGAGTGGGAATTCCCGAATTTCTCCGTGGATGCCTGTATGGATTCGCTCCTTGGCGCCCAGTGGATTCAGGAGAAGGACGGCTTCGTTCAGGGACGGATTCACCGATTCCTGCTGGCGGCGAAAAAGTGAGCGCCGCCCGATGATTGTATCATTTTTGTGAATTCTGCACTGTATATTGATGCGCAATATTGACAAAAGCATGGATATGTGATATAATTTATTGTAACTATGTGTGTATCACAGTGATTACATTCCGCAGACATCTGTTTGCGGAATGTTTTTGCGCGTAAATTTATTTCCGAATTCGTAAATTTATTTCCGAAAGGAAGATGTATCATGCAATATGACGTTGTAATCGTGGGCGCAGGCCCCTCCGGCATTTTCACCGCGCTGGAGCTGCTGAAAAAGCAGGCGGACAAGAAAATTATCCTCATTGAAAAGGGTCTGCCCGTGGAGAAGCGCCGCTGTCCCAAGCAGAAAACTCGCCAGTGCGTACAGTGCAAGCCCTACTGCCATATCACCACCGGCTTTTCGGGGGCGGGCGCGTTCTCGGACGGCAAGCTGTCCCTGTCCTACGATGTGGGCGGTGAGCTTCCTGAGCTGATCGGCTGGCAGCGTGCGCAGGAGCTGATCGATTATACCGATAAAATTTATCTGGAATTCGGCGCGGACGAGCACGTGGAGGGCGTATCGGGCGATCCCTTCATCAAGGAAATCCGACGCCGCGCCATTCAGGCAGGTCTGCGGCTGGTGGACTGCCCCATCCGCCACCTGGGCACCGAAAAGGCGCAGGATATCTATTACTCCATTCAGCAGTATCTGGCAAATCACGGCGTAGAGCTGCTGTTCGGCTGCAACTGCACCGACCTGATCGTTGAAAACGGCGCCTGCGTGGGCGTGATCATCGACGAGAAGGGAAGCGAGCGGGAAATCCGCGGCAAGGACATCGTCGTGGCAACCGGACGCCGGGGCGCGGACTGGCTGGAAAAAATCTGCGTCGAGCATGGCGTGGAGCACAAGCCGGGTACGGTGGATATCGGTGTGCGCGTGGAAGTGCGCAACGAGATCATCGAGGACGTGAACAAGGTGCTTTACGAGTCCAAGCTCATCGGCTATCCCAAGCCCTTTAAGAACAAGGTGCGCACCTTCTGCCAGAATCCGGGCGGCTTCGTCAGCCAGGAGAACTACGACAACGATCTGGCGGTGGTCAACGGTCATTCCTACAAGGACACCAAATCGTCCAACACCAATCTGGCGATTCTCTGCTCGCACAATTTCTCGGTTCCCTTCAATCAGCCCATCGCTTACGCGCAGAAGGTAGGCGAGCTGACCAATATGCTGGGCGCGGGACACATTTTAGTGCAGCGCTTCGGCGATATTCTGGACGGCAAGCGCACATGGACGAAGGAGCTGGCGCAGTCCAACGTGAAGCCCACGCTTCCCGACGCGGTGGCGGGCGATATTACGGCGGCCATGCCGTACCGGGCGATGACGAACATCATCAACTTCATTCAGGCGATGGATATCGTGGTGCCCGGCTTTGCTAGCTCGGAGACGCTGCTCTATTCGCCAGAGCTGAAATTTTACTCCAACCGGGTCAAGATGGATGAAAACCTGACAACCTCGCTGCCCGGTCTGCACTGTCTGGGCGATTCCAGCGGCTGGACGCGCGGCCTGATGATGGCCTCCGTCATGGGCGTGCTCATGGGTCGGCAGATCGCAGAGAAGGATTGAACATAATAAAATGCCTCTTTTGTCGTACTTGACAAAAGAGGCATTTTACTTTAGTACAAAAGGATGAAAATTCCATAATAACTTGACAACTTTAGAAATATCATGTATAATGGAATCAGTAAAGCTGGATACGGGAGGTGCGGCAGTGAAGAAGATCGTAATTTCGGTGTTGATCGTGCTTACGGGGCTGTTGATGCTTAACTTCGTTTTTCGCCCGGCTGCGGTGACGGAGAGTTTACCCGAATTGATCATTTACGCCTATATTTGCGACGAAAACAACAGCGGCTGTTCCTATTCATTCCAACCGTTGACGCTGCATGAGGTGCGGCAGATGGCTCCCGTTTTCGGTGCGGGAATGACAAATTTGAACTTTATGTTTGAATTCGACGGCGGCTTGGTTGAGGTTGTTTCCGAGGATGAGGATGTGCAGCTGTCAAAGGGTGAATCGCACGGACCATGGGATTATCAGGCTGGTTATGATCAAAGGGACTACGGCTTCGGATTCCGTGTAGCCAGCGGCGGTTATCTTGCGGCGAATCCGCTCGGGTCGAATCGCGGGCATATAACGATAACCGATCCTGCAATGATGAGTATCAAAGGCTGCACTGGCAGGGAATATTATCTGACCGTCAAGGCTTACGATTTCATGGACGAAAAAGCGCCGGTCGTTACGGCCATGCTGAAACTGGTGCAGCTTGAAGATGAGAGAGGAGTAAACGGCGGCTCCAATTATTACTCCGTAGAAATGATTTCCTATGAATACAGCGACGACATGAAATTGATGGAGGACGCGCCGTGACGGCACGTCCTCCATTGTTACTTCGACAAATCCAGTTTGCGCACCGCGTCGCGCAGCTTCAATACCGACGACGGGGATACCGACAGCTCGTCGATGCCCATGCGCAGGAAGGCTTCGGTCAGCGAGGTGTCCGCCGCCAGCTCGCCGCAGATGCCGATCCACGCATTGTTCGCGTGAGCGTTCTTCGCTGCGAATTCGATGAGCCGCAGAACGGCTTCGTGATGGGTGTCGCAGAAGCGTTCCAGCGCCGGATTCTGACGGTCGCAGGCCAGCGTGTACTGGGTCAGATCGTTGGTGCCTACGCTGAAAAAGTCCACCAGCGGTGCCAGACGATCGCTGATGATGGCGGCAGCGGGGGTCTCGACCATGATGCCCAGCTCCGTGCGGTCAGCGTATTCAATGCCCGCGTCCTCCAGCTCCTGACGGACGTCTTTGCAGATGCGGAGGATTTCCTCCACTTCGTCCGTGCTGGTGATCATCGGGAACATAATGCCCAGATTTCCGTAAGCCGACGCCCGGTAGAGGGCGCGAAGCTGGGTGCGGAATATCTCCGGACGGGTCAGGCAGATTCGGATGGCACGCATACCGAGGGCGGGATTCTCCTCTTTGGCAAGCCCGAAATAATCAGCCTGCTTGTCCGCGCCGATATCCAGCGTGCGGATGATAACCTTCTTGCCCGCCATGCTTTCCAGCACCTTTTTATAGACCCGGAACTGCTGCTCCTCATCGGGATAATCGTCGCTCTCCAGATAGAGGAATTCGCTGCGGAAAAGACCGATGCCTCCCGCGTCGTTAGCCAGCACCTCGCCGATGTTGTCCACGCTGCCGATGTTGGCGTAGATATTGACGCTCCGACCGTCCAGCGTTACGTTATCCTTGCCCCGCAGATTTTGAAGAAGCTGGCGTTTTTCCTGATCGGCGCGCTGCTTTTCCCGGGCATCGTCCAGCGTCGCTTCATCCGGGTTAATGATGATCTCACCCGTGCAGCCGTTGACGATCATCATGTCTCCGTCCTTCACCGATGTGAGCAGTCCGTCCACGCCGATGACGGCGGGGATGTTCATGTTCCGCGCCAGAATGGCGGTGTGGGAGTTGGAGGAACCATGGGTGGTGACAAAAGCCAGCACCCGGCTTTTGTCCAGCGATACGGTTTCGCTGGGAGCCAGATCGTCGGCGCAGAGAATCATGCTGTCCCCCGACGCTCCCGCCTGCTTCCTGCCCGACAGACAGTTGATGAGCCGGTTGGAGATGTCCCGCACATCGGCGGCGCGCGCCTGCATATAGCTGTCGTCCATGGCGGCGAACATCTCGGCGAAGTTGTCGGCGGTGACGGCCACCGCGTATTCCGCGTTGACCGCCTGACTTTCGATGAGACCGCAGATCGACTCGTTGTAATCGTCATCCTCCAGCATCATGCTGTGGATTTCAAAAATCTGCGCTCCCGATTCGCCCACCTCGCGGAGGGCTTTCTGATAGATGGCGTCCAGCTCGGCGATGGCTTCGGCCTTGGCTGCCTCGAAGCGCTCCTTCTCGGCGGCGATGTCGGTGATCTTCACCCGGGTAACTCGTGCGTCCCGGCGCTGGAACACCGAAGCCTGACCGATGGCGATGGCGCCAGATACGCCTTTTCCTGTGAGCTTCTGCATACCGGGCATGACTCCTTACAGATTGGCTTCGAAGAAAGCCTGTAACTCAGTGGCTGCGGTATCCTCGTCGCCGCCCTCTACCGTGATCTTGATGGTATCGCCCTTGACAACGCCAAGTCCCATGACGGCGAACAGCTTGGATGCGCTGGCCGATTTGCCGCCTTTTTCGATGGTGACGCTGCTACCCAGCGCCTTGACCTTGCTTACCAGCAGACCTGCCGGTCTTGCGTGAATGCCAACCTCGTCCTTAATGGTGTACTCAAAAGTTTTCATAATGCGATCTCCTTTATAATATTAATTATTGAATTTCCAGAATGTTTTTGCCCGGCTTTGTATTGCCCTGGGCGATGGGTGTGACCGATGCGTACTCGTCGGTATTGCAGACGATCATGGGTGTGGTCAGCTTGTAGCCAGCCTCGCGGATGCCCTTCATATCGAAGGAAAGCAGCAGATCGCCGCGTACAACCGCCTGTCCGTCCTTTACATGGACGTTGAAGAACTTACCGCCCAGCTTAACAGTGTCGATACCCACATGAAGCAGGATTTCGCAGCCTTCTGCCGAGGTCATGCTGACCGCGTGGTGGGTGTCAGTTACGTTGTCGATGGTACCGTCGCAGGGGGCGTAGAGCTTGCCCTCAGTCGGTTCGATGGCGACGCCTTCGCCCAGAATACCGGCGGAGAAAACTTCGTCCTCCACTTCGGAGAGGGGAAGAATCTTACCCGTCATGTGCGCGCCCAGCACGATCGGCTTGGCGGCGGGAGCAGCGGGGGCGTCAGCTTTCGTCTCCGGAGCGGGAGCGCTGTCAACCACCGCAGCGGGATTGTTGGAATCGGGGGAATCGAGGTAATCCTCGAAGCGGGATTTGACCACCGACACCTGCGGACCGTAGATAATTTGCACGCCGTTGCCTTTGTGGATCACACCCGACGCGCCGCTCTGCTTGAGCAGGCTGTCCTGCACCAGCGCAGGATCCTTGACCGTGATGCGCAGACGGGTAGCGCAGGCGTCGATGTCCGACAGGTTGGCTTTGCCGCCCAGACCCTGCAGGATCAGTGCGCTCACATTATCGCCGGAGGAAGCAGTGCCGGAAGAAGCTGCCTTGCGGGCGTCCACATCCTTGCGGGTGTAGAGCTTTGTCTCCTCGTCATCGGCTTCACGACCGGGCGTCTTGTAGTTGAAATGCTTGATCATCAGGCTGAATATCAAATAGTAAACCACCGCGTAAACGAGACCTACAATGACAATCCAGATCCAGTTGGTTTTGGCGTTGCCTTGAAGAATACCGAACAGCGTCAGGTCGATCAGACCGCCCGAGAAGGTCATGCCTACGCCCACATTGAAGATGTGCATCAGCATATAGGACAGACCCGCCAGCACGCAGTGGATGCCGTACATCAGCGGCGATACGAACAGGAATGTGAACTCGATCGGCTCGGTGATACCGGTCAGCATGGCGGTCAGAGCTGCGGACAGCAGCAGACCGCCCACCACCTTTTTCTTTTCCGGACGCGCGGTGTGGTACATTGCCAGAGCCGCTGCGGGAAGACCAAAGATCATGAAGGGGAATTTACCCGACATGAAGCGGGTTGCCGATACGGAGAACTGTGTGGTGGATTTGGATGCCAGCTCGGCGAAGAAGATGTTCTGCGCGCCCTGAACCAGCGTGCCGTCGATCATCATGGCGCCGCCGACCTCTGTCTGCCAGAAGGGCATATAGAACACGTGATGCAGACCGAAGGGAATCAGCGCACGCTCGATGATACCGTAAATCCAGGTTCCCGCGTAACCCGACGCCAGCACCAGATCGCCCAGCGACGCGATCCAGCCCTGAATAACCGGCCATACGAAGTACATAACGATACCGACGATCAGATAGACGATGCTGCTGATGATCGGTACGAAGCGTGTGCCGCCGAAGAAGGAAAGCACCTGCGGCAGTTCGATCTTATAGAAGCGATTGTGCAGTGCCGCCACGCCCAGACCGACGATAATACCTCCGAACACACCCATCTGAAGGGTTGTGATACCCAACACGCTGGTGGTGGAGTTGGCAGCCATGGATTCCACGCCGCCGTTGGCGGTGATCAGCGCGCTGATGGCGGTGTTCATGATCAGGAAGGCGATGGCGCCGGAGAGCGCGGCTACTTCCTTTTCCTTTTTCGCCATACCGATGGCTACGCCCATGGCGAAGAGCAGCGCCAGGTTGTCGAAGACCGCGCTGCCGGTCTTGGCCATAATGTCGAGGATGGTGTAAAGAATTCCGCCCTCATAGATGATGTTTGTGAGATGGTAGGTTTCCAGTGTCGTGGCGTTGGTGAAGGAGCTTCCGATGCCCAGCAGCAGTCCGGCCACCGGAAGCAGGGCGATGGGAAGCATGAAGGAGCGTCCAACCCGCTGCAATACGCCGAAGATTTTTGATTTCATGAGTATCCTCCAAAATAAAATATTTTACGATGTCAGGCGCAAATGCGCTTTAAGTGGATGGTGAGGGTGAGCAGCTCGTCCTCGCCGATGGTTTTGTTGCAGGTTTTCAGAATGTACTCCTGTATGCACTGCGCACATTTGTAATGCTTTTTACAGCTCTTTTTTATTATGTCCACAAAATCAGAATCTTTACTTAAAACTTCGGAAATTTCTTCATTTTTATACAGACGCTGTGCCAGATACTTCAGATGGGTCATGAATCGGGCAAAGTGCGCGTCCTCTCGATCAAAGTTGCGGCCGTAGTAATACTCGGCGATTTCCACGCAGCCGCCGGTGAGCCGGGTAATGTCATAGACATCGCTGATCTGTGTGCCCATTTCGGCATTGACGATGTGCATGGCGATGAAGCCCGCCTCGTCGGGATGGAAGCGCACACCCAGCTGACGCTCCGCTTCGACGATACAGTGTTTTCCAAGTTCCAGCTCGGCGGGGTAGCAGTCGGCGATGGAGTCAATAAGCGGATTGGTCAGCTGAATGCCCTGCCGCTGCCGTTCAATGGCGAAGCTGATGTGGTCGGTAAGCGTGATCAGCAGCGTGTCGCTTAGAGAAGCGGACAGATGCGCGCGGATGTAACGCACCATATCATCGGTAAAGCGGATATATTCGGATGGAATTTCGGAGAGCAGGGTGATGAGTTTTTTTTGCAGTTCGGAGCCTGTGACCATGTAGGTTTTCTGAACCAGCGCCGGATCCAGACTGTCGCCGTATCTTCTGCCGAAGCCGATGCCCCTGCCCGAGACGATCTGTTCTCTGTCGTTGTCGTCGGTCACAAGGACGGTATTGTTGTTGATCACTTTGATGATTCTCATGTTCTTCCTCCAACGATACAAATTTTTGCCGTAAAAACAGAAAAAACCAGCCTTGAGACACGGACATAACAACAGTTTTCTGCTGTACTCCGCTCAAAGTTGGTTATGCCCTTTCGGTAACACCCAATTAATATATGCAATTTGTTTCTGTAAATACTATATCACAATTTCATGCCTTTGTCAAGCAGATTAGTAAAAAATATATAGGTTCTATGTTGTGCACAAGAAAAAACTTCAAAAATTGACGTTGTGCACAAAAGATATTATTCCCGCCGCTTTGCCTGACGGAAGTCATTGGGCGTCTGACCGGTCTGGGCGGCGAAAATCCGGTAAAAGGTGCGGGTACAGTCGCAGCCCACCTGCGCGGCGATGCAGTCCACGCTGTCCTCCGTCTCCAGCAGCAGAGCCTTGGCGTCGGCAATCCGCAGGGTATTCACATACTGCTTGACGCCCATCCCCGTCCGCTCGATGAAGAAGCGGGAGAGCGCCTTTTCCGTGTAGCCGAAGGCGGTGCAGAGCGTTTTCACCGTCAGGTCGGGATTGCGGTAATTTTGATAGATATATTTCATCAGGTCAGCCTTGCCGTGGGGGCTGCTGATGTCGATGAGCGATTCGGTCAGCTGATCGTACAGCAGGGCGAGGATGGCGGACGCCAGAGAGGTCAGCCTGGCGTGGGGCAGGGATTTGGCCAGAACGTAGGGAATATGGGCGATTTCCGGCGGCAAGATTCCATGCTCCAGCTGCTCGGTGATATGCAGCATCTGCTCCAGCAGCTGACGGATGACGCCGGTGGTGTCGGACACCGGGCAGGCGGGCGTCTTTCCCACGGGAAGCAGCAGGGGCGAGGGGAGAATGTTGGGCGGAATGAAGGCGAGATAGTTGGAGAAGGGACCGCCGGTGATGGTCTCATGGATGCAGCCGCTGTTGCAGATGAGAATTTCACCCGCGTGAATCGTCGTTTCATGATAAATGCCGGTGTCGTTGTGGAAGCGGACGGTCATCTCTCCATCCAGAATGTACAGCGCCTCGATGTTGTAATGCAGGTGCGCCTCCACAAAGCGGGCCTGCGGCTGCAGCGACTTTGAAACCACGGGCGTCATGTATTTATCGCGCAGATTTTCATATATCCAGTTCATGGTAAACCCTCCGTTTATTTTGTCTGGACTGTCATAAAATCGTCTGGATGTGTCATTGATATTATACCGCAAATCGTATATAATGTCAACAGATACGATGAATTTCGTGTCGCAATTTGATGAAATGAGGTATGAATTTATGACAAAACGAGTCATTGCCCTGTTCCTTCTGGCAGCGATGCTGATGTCGGCGGCTTCCTGCGGCGGCAGCGATACGCCGGCTAAAACCACCGCCGGCGGCAGTGAGAGTGCCGTGACAGCGAAGAGCACGGATGAGGCGTATCCCTTCCCGGAGCTTGACTGCGGCGGCGATTCCTTCACAATCCTGAACGCGGCGTACAAATGGAATATGTACACCTACATCGACCATGAAACGCTCACCGGTGAGACGCTGGATGACGCGGTTTATAACCGCAACCGCTTTGTGGAGCAGGAGTACAATGTGGTACTGGATGTCCGCGACGAGGAACGGGACAATCTGCACACCATCGCCCAGACCAGCATCATGGCAGGGGATGGCACCTATGATGTGATCTGGTGCGGCGGCGACGGCGTAAGCTCGCTGATCACCCAGAATTATGTGTACAACCTGAGAGACATCCCCGAGTTCCAGCTGGACGAGCCGTGGTGGAACCAGAAGACGCTGGAGCAGGCCTCCATCGGCAGGGAGGGAGCGGTTTATTTTGCCCAGAGCGACCTGTCGCTGACCGCGTTCGAGCTGACCTGGTGCCTGATGTTCAACGAAACCATGATGGAGGAGCTGAACATGGAGAAGCCCTACGAGCTGGTGCGGGAGGGCAAGTGGACCTTTGAAAGATTTCAGGAGAGCGTCCGGCAGGGAACAAACCTGAACGGTGACAGCAGCTTCACGTTTTCGCTGGATGGCAGCTGCATATACGGTATGGCATCCTATGAAAACGCGATGCAGATGTTCCTGACCGGCATGGAAATCGAATATACCGCCGACAATCAGAACGGCGTGCCGGAGCTGTCGCTGGAGAATGACCGCTTCTATACGGCGGTGGAAAAGATTGCCGCGCTCTGCGGTTCGGAGGGAGACAGCATCATGGCAAACAGCAGCGCCACCGGCAAGCATTATGCCTCTATTTTCAAATCCGGGCGGACGCTTTACATGGGTGCGGAGATGAAGGAATGCACCAGCCTGCGGGATTTCGACGACACCTTCGGCATCCTTCCGTCGCCCAAGCTGGACGAGACCCAGGAGGATTATCATTCCTGGACGAACTACTATTCGCTGGTCATGGCGGTGCCGGTGACCAACAATCAGCCCGGACGCGCAGGCGTCATTATGGACACGCTGTCCTATCTGAGCATGCGGGATATCATGCCGATCTACTACGACCTAAACGTATCCCAGAAGGGGCTGCGCAACGAGGATTCCATCGAGATGCTGGGCATCATCCGGGATTCCCTCTATTTTGACGTGAGCCTTGCCTATGGCTGGACGATGAGCCTGCATCAGAGTCTCCGGACAGCGCTGGCGGCGGGCGACGCGAATGTGGCGTCGATTCTGGCGACAAACAAGGATAAGGTCGCCGGTCTGATCACGCAGACGATGGATCAGATCGAAAGTTGAAAAATATATGCGGGAGGAGGAAATCCTCCCGCAATTTTTGTTGAAAATACCGTTGCGCAAAGGGCAAATATATGGTATAATAATATATTATCATATATCATTCGTAAAGGACTGTCAAAATGCTTACGATTAAAAAACATATCGCTGCTGTGCTTCATGAGAAGTACGCGGCGCTGACCCAGAACCCCGAATTCACCGCTGACGATTTCGCGGGCTTCCTCGAATATCCCCCGGACGATAAGCTGGGCGACCTGGCGTTTCCCTGCTTCAAGCTGAGCCGCTCCCTGCGCATGGGACCGCCCGTTATCGCTTCCAAGCTGGCGGATGGTCTGGGCGATGAGATCATCGGCCGCGTGGATGTGGTCGGCGGATATCTGAATTTCTACATCAATCCCGCCTATCTTGCCGGTTCGCTGATGCCTGTTATTCTGGAAAAGGGCGACGCTTACGGCTCCTTCGATTTCGGCAAGGGCAAAAATGTGGTGCTGGACTATTCCTCTCCCAACGTGGCAAAGCCCTTCCACATCGGTCATCTCGGCACCACCGTTATCGGTCATTCGCTGAAAAAGCTGCACGAATTTGTGGGTTACAACTGCATCGGTGTCAATCACCTCGGCGACTGGGGCACCCAGTTCGGCAAGATGATCGTCGCTTACCGCAAATGGGGCAACCGGGAGCAGGTTGAAGCCGGCGGCATCGACGAACTGGTGGCGCTGTATGTGAAATTCCACGCCGAGGCGGAGAATAACCCTGCGCTGGAGGACGAGGCGCGCGCCGAGTTCACCAAGCTGGAGCACCACGACGAGGAAAACACCGAGCTGTGGAAGTGGTTCATCGACATTTCCCTGAAGGAGTATGAGCAGACCTACAAGCAGCTGGACATCGAGTTCGATTCCTACAAGGGCGAGAGCTTCTATTACGACAAGGCGCCCGCCATCGCGGAAGAATTGAAGGAAAAGGGACTGCTGACCATTGACGACGGCGCGTCCATCGTCAATCTGGAAAAATACAATATGCCGCCCTGCCTGATTCTGAAAAAGGACGGTTCCACAATTTACCCGGTTCGTGACATCGCCGCCGCATTCTACAGAAAGAACACCTACGATTTTGAAAAGTGCATCTATGTCACTTCCGCGGGACAGAGCCTGCATTTCGCGCAGGTCTTCAAGGTGATCGAGCTGATGGGCTATGACTGGGCGAAGAAGCTGATTCACGTGCCCTACGGCACCGTGTCCATCAACGGCGCCAAGCTGGCGACCCGTACCGGCAATGTAATCCTGCTCAAGGAGCTGTTCGCCGAATCCATTGAGAAGGTCGGCAAGATCATGGAGGAGAAGGGCGTTACCCGCGAAAACAAGGAAGAAATCGCCGAAGCCGTGGGCGTTGGTGCGATCATCTTCTATTACCTGTCCAACTCGCGCATCAAGGATATCAACTTCATTCTGGAGGATGCGCTGAACTTCGACGGCAACACCGGTCCCTACGCGCAGTACACCTATGCCCGCACCTGCTCCATCATCGAAAAGGCTGGCGGCGTTCCCGCAATCACACCCGACGCATCCATGGTGACCAATCCCGCCGAAGCCGCGCTGCTTAAAACTCTGTCCATCTTCCCCGAGCGGGTGCTGGGCGCGCTGAACGACCTGGAGCCTTCGGTGATCACCCGCTATATTCTGGATGTCTGCGCGGCGTTCAACCACTTCTATCACGAGTGCCAGATCATCAGCGCCGACGATCCGAAGGTGCGTGATTTCCGTGTGGCGCTGACCGCCTGCGCGAAGACTGTGCTGGGCAACGCTTTCGGCTTGATCTGCATGAAGAAAACCGAGAAAATTTAATTACAGGAGTTTATAGATATGTCAGGACACAGCAAATGGAAAAATATTATGCACAAAAAGGAGAAGACCGACGCACAGCGTGCGAAAATCTTCACCAAGATCGGTAAGGAAATGGCGGTCGCCGTCAAGGAGGGCGGTCCCGATCCCGTTGCCAACTCCAAGCTGGCCGCGCTGATTGCCAAGGCCAAGGCCAACAACGTGCCCAACGATAACATCGACCGCATCATCAAGAAGGCATCCTCCGCCGACAGCGCCGATTACGAGGAAATCGTATACGAGGGCTACGGCCCCTGCGGTGTCGCCGTTATCGTGGAAACTACCACTGACAACCGCAACCGCACCGCTTCCGATGTCCGCCACTATTTTGACAAGTTCGGCGGCAATCTGGGCACTACCGGCTGCGTATCCTTCATGTTCACCGAAAAGGGCGTGATCGTGATCGAAAACGACGGCAAGGTTGACGAGGATGTGCTGATGGAGGACGCGCTGGAAGCCGGCGCTGCCGATTTCGCCGCCGAGGACGGTGTTTTCGAGATCTCCACCGAGCCGGAGGATCTGGAAGCTGTCCGTGCCGCGCTGGTCGACAAGGGTTATGCCATCGCTTCCGCCGAAACCGACAAGGTTCCTTCGTCCTACGTTTCGCTTGATAACGAGGACGACATCAAGCATATGTCGCTGCTGCTGGAAAATCTGGAGGACAACGACGACGTGATCGAGGTCTATCACAACTGGGAGAATATGCCCGAAGACTGAGTTTGGGCGAAATAGAAATGGGTATGCTGCACTGAGGTGCAGCATACCCATTTTTTCAGTTATACATCCCGTTGACGCTCATATAGTCGTACAGCGCTTTGCCGTGACCCTGTTCTTCCTTCTGGATGTGGTTCAGCGTACTGCGCGCCGCCTCGTCCGCGAACTCGAAGACGCTGGTGTCGTACATGGAGGACGTGTGCTTCTCCGTGGCGAGAAGGTCGGCGCAGAGATGGGCGTCCTGCTTCTTTTCCTCGGTTTCGGAGGTATAGTATGCCGTGAAGGTGGGCTGGCTGGACGAGCTTCCGCCGCCCTGCGGAACGGTGCCGCTCATCATCTGCGTGATGGTGTCAAGATGCTGCTGCTCGGTCTGAGCGATCTGGGAGAAGAGATTGCGCAGCTGCGGGTCGTTGGCGCGGGAGGAATACTCGGTGTACTTGTCCACGCAGAGCTGCTCCTCACCTTTCAGGTCTTTCAGAAGGTCGGTTTCCTTTTGTGTTGGCTGCATAATTGTAGTTCCTTTCTTTGTTGGTACATCCTTATTATGCCGCCGGAGAACCGCGTTTATTCGCTTTGGGGAAAATCCATGCTTAAATGAACGGACGCCTGTCCAGCACCAGACGGAGGGGTTCGGAGGAATGGATCACGCCGGGCAGCGCCTGCTGAAGCTCCGCCAGACAGCAGAGTGTGCCGAACAACATATGCAGATCGTCTGCGCCCGGATCGCTTTCCCATTCCACCTGATTCAGATAATTGACGTATTCCGCGGCAAACTCATACAGCGCCTGCCGAATTTCGTGGAAGCGGTGGGGCGTTTGCCGGGACGCACGGTTCAGGCAGTACACCCAGTCCATCTCGATGTAGTGGAACTGCTCTCCGAACCGGGGATAACCGGTGTAACCGTTGGGGGTGTGGCAGCGGTCCAGGCAGCAGTCAATCAGCGCCTCTGGATAGGGGAAGGATCGGCGGGCGTGGGAATAGTTGAAATAGAAGTGGAAAGCGCTGCCCATCCGCTGGGTAATTGACGCGCCGTCGGTGAGATGCCCTTTGCGCCAGACTCCGGTTTCAGGGTCACAGTTGCTGTCAAACCAGTCGAAGTACGACTCACGCCAGTCATCGGGGAGCGGATGTTCCGCTGACATATCGCAGAGGGCGAAAATCGCGTAGACAGCGGCGCCGATGTGTCCGCAGCCCTTTTCATGCTCCCAGTCCAGCCCGTTCAGCAGATCGTGTAGCTTATCGGTGTCCCGGTAAGCCTCCCACGCGCTGACCGGGTACAGCGGTCCGGCGTCGAACAGCTCCAGCGCGCCCAGGCAGTGCGCTGTGGTGTGAACCGGCAGGTGGGTTCCCTCGCTGAAAAGCCCGGTGATCGGATCCTGAAGACTCTGGAGCACAGCAATCCATTTCGTGCGGATTTCCGCTTCTTTCGGAAAGCGGTTCAGCGTGTAGAGAATATTGGCTGCGTCCGCGCAGCCGTAGGGATTGATACCTGTACTGCGGCTGCCCAGCGTCCAGCGGGAATAGGCGCCCGTTTCAATTTCATGGGAGCGGACGGTATCCTCGATGTGCCCGAGAATCTGGTTGATATCCAGTGCTTTCATGTGTTTGTTCTCCTTCGAAAAGGCAGATGCCGCTTTCGCGGCATCTGCTCACATAAATGATATACAGGTAATTAAACCTCAGGCATAACGATTTCGATTTCCTTGCCTGCTTCAGCGGACTTCACGATACCGTCGAGGATAGCCTGATTCTTGATGATCTGGCTGGACGGAACGGGAGCTGCACCGCCGTTCATGGAAGCGTCGAGGAAGGAACGAACCTTCTTGTAGAACAGACCCTGACCCTTGTTCTGGATGATCGGAATAACGGTCTCCACTCTCTGACCTGCCACGTCGTGGTAAATCTTCATCGGGCCGCCGACAGAGCCGTTCCAGCAGTCGGTGGAAGGAATGCGGAGTGCGCCCTTCTTACCGAAGATGATGGTGTCACCGGGAGTGTCAACGTGCATAGCCCATGCGATTCTGAAGTCGAGGATGATGCCGTCCTTGTCGCCGAACTGGCCGGGCTCCAGACGGATGAATGCAGCTGCAAAGTCATCCACGTTGAAGCGTGCAGCGTCCTTCTCAGACTGATACTCGGTGCTGGTGCCGAAGAATGCGGACTTGTAAGCCGAAACAGTCTTGGGAGTCGGATAGCCGATTGCGTTCAGAACCATATCGAGGGAGTAGCAGCCGATGTCGCCGAGAGCGCCGATACCAGCGGTTCTCTTCTCGATGAAGGTGGAGTTCGGGATGCCGCGGCGGCGTCCGCCACCGGTCTGGATGTAGTAGATTTCGCCAAGAACGCCGGACTCGACGATCTTCTTGATCTGTTGCATATTGGCGTCAAAACGGGGCTGGAAGCCGATGGAAAGAACCTTTCCGCTCTTCTTCTCTGCCTTAACGATCTCGGCAGCCTCGTCGAGGGTTACGCACATGGGCTTCTCAAGCAGGACGTTGACGCCCTTCTCGAGAGCATAGATGGTGCACTCTGCGTGAGTAGCATTGTAGGTGCAGACGCTTACGCAGTCGAGCTGCTCGTTGTCGAGCATTTCCTTGTGGTTCGGATAGAAATGAACTTCACCCGGTACATTCCACTTTTCCTTGAAGGCCTCAGCCTTGCCGGGAATCAGGTCGCACATTGCTACGACCTCAACGTCGGGCATAGCGTTGTAGCTCTGGATGTGGGACTCAGCGATCCAACCGGTACCGATGATACCTACTTTGATCTTTCTGGACGTGTCGATTTTCTCTTCAGCCTTAGCCTGCTGAAATTGGCTCAGTACTTCATCAGCCATTTGAAAAATCCTCCGTGTAATAAAAAGGTTAGTATGCGATCGTTTTACGAGTCAGGACGACCGCCCTGATCACGCCGCCGCTATACGACTTTATTATATAACATATTTGAAGATTTTGCAATACTTTTTGGAAAAATAAATCTAAAAATTTTTTCGCCCCTCTTCCGTTGTCCGGTGAGAGGGGGTGATACGTTTATTGCAGCGGGTGGTTGAAGCGGTTGTAGTCGGAAGCCAGCGCGTTCCATGTGCGGCGGTCAACCTCGCCGGTCTGGGGCAGGTTGTGGGCACGCTGAAAGACGCGGATATCCTCCATCGTGGCGTCGTCGTAAATGCCGCTGGGGGGAAGACCTTCCAGCTCATCATAGACGTTGGACAGCAGCCGCAGCACAAATTGCACCAGAGCCGCGATATCCGAATATTCGCCCCGCCGGATGGTGTACCCGGCTTCCTCCGGGAAGGGGAAGATGGCGCTGGGACGGGCGCTCCGTTCTACGGAATCAATGTAAGCCGCATACAGCCTGCGCCAGGTTTCGAAGTCCACCTGCCCCGTTACCGGCAGCTCTGCCATCCGTTGGAAGGCTGACACGGCGGCGCTGGTTTCGGGACCGTAGATGCCGTCGGGATTGACCAGCGGAATTTCCCCGTCGGTATCGAAATGCAGGGCGTAGAGATAGCGCTGGATTTCATAGATAATCGCAGGTTCGCTTGTGATGTCTCGCATGGCTCCTCCTTATCCCACGGTGCCGCCGCTGAACTGTCCCTCGGCGGCGAAATCGCTGTGAATCAAATCGTTGTACAGGCTGGCCAGCAGGTTCCAGGTCAGCACGTTCACCTGACCGTTCACCGGCAGTCCCACCATCTGCTGAAAAGCCGATACCGCATTCCGTGTGGCTGTGCCGAACACGCCGTCCACCTCGATGGGCGGAATCTCGGGATGGGTTTCGGACACTTTGAGCAGATAGGTCTGGAGCAGCCGGACGTCGTTGCCCTGCATACCCAGCGTCAGAATGTAGCCGGGGAAGGGGACGGCGGGGGAAGCGGTATAGATGTCGGGCTGGGAAGTGACGATGCCTCGGTAGACATTGTACAGGTCGTTCCATGTGCGTTCGTCCACCACGCCGGTTTCGGGCAGACCGTAGGTGCGCTGGAAGGCGCGGACGGCTTCCTCGGTCATGGGACCGAAGATTCCGTCGGCGCCGACTTCGGGGATGGAGCTTAGGTTGGAGCCAAGGACAGCGAGAAAATTCTGGAATTTGCGCACATAATCGCCCCGGTCGCCCAGCTTCAGCTCGGTGGGGAACTGGTTGCTTACATCGGACAGCGACAGTCCTTCGCTGTTCAGCTCGTTGAGCCGCTTGACGCCGTTGTAGATGCGCAGAATCTGATACCATGTCGCCCGCCCGATGACGCCGTCCTGGGTCAGGTCGAAAATCCGCTGAAACTCCCGCACCGAATCCTCCATCTGCTGGCTGTAAACGCCGTCGATGGGGTAAATTTTCGGGATGGAGGGATAGTTGGTGGCGATGCGGTTCAGGCGAATCTGGATGGTTCGCACGTCGTTGCCGAAGTCGCCGGGACGGAGGGGACGGTAAGGCACTGATTCCTCCAGCGCTTGTATGGGCGTGTCAGTGTTGATGTTGATGTCCGTTCCGTAATAACGCTGAAGAATGTCGAAGGGAATCAGCCCCTGATTGGCAAGGTCAACCGTTCCCCACTGGGACAGCCCCGCGCATTGGACGGTGGTTCCGTTGCAGTATTGGGCAAAGAGAGGTTCCACGGAGCCTTGGCGGTAGATGTAATCGGCGAAAATCTGATCGACGATCTGCCCGATGTTTTCGAAGATGTCCCGTCCGTAGTTGAAGGATTGATCGTAGGCGGTGGAATTGGTGATGTCGAAGTCGTAACCCCGGCTGCGGTAGTATTCGGTGAAGATGCGGTTGAGGGCGAAGGAAATCTGGGCGTAGATGTTGGCGCGGATGGCGTTTTCCGGCCAGGTGGGGTAGATTTCGCTGGAAGCGACGTTCTTTATGTAGTCGGGGAAGGAGACGGTGACGTTCTGGGCGGGCTGATCGGGCGCGCCGAGGTGGACGGTGACTGTCTCGGGAATGTAAGGCAGTTCAGGCATGGCAGCACCTCAGAGGTTGGGATTTTCCCGCTCGGTGTTATCCAGACCCAGGCGGGGAAAGAGGTTCTGCGAATCGGCTGCGGCCAGCGGCAGCATTTCCACCGGCTGAATGGACGTGACCCCGGAGAAGATCGGTACGCCGGTGTTTGTAACGGTGTAGTAGCCCTCCTTGTCAACCTGAATGGTATAGGTGGCGAAGGGTTTAGCATTGCCGGGGGCTTCGGAGAGGGCGCGGTCAGGTGCGGGGAGCGCCATGCGGTCGGTTTTGCCGCTGCGGTCGGTTTCGGTGACGGTATAGACCGAGCCGCCCTCCTCACTGTCGCGGTAGACAGTCACCGCCGCTCCCGGAAGCGGGATAGCTCCCCTTGCCGTAGACACGTTGACGATGAGCCAGCCGGTATTTTGCGTGGATTCCATGGGAATACCTCCTTTTTGTTCTCTCATACATAGTTTATAGCAAAAACGGGAATTTGACACTCTGATAAGAAATTTCTTCTAAAATCGTTGACAAAATAAAACAACTGTGGTACAATAAATTAAAGTTGAAGAAATGTTAATGGTGAAGATGTATGAGTTGGATGAGTAGATTAAAACATATAGTGATAAGCATTCTTTTATTTCTGCTATCGTATTTTGGATTTTGGTATAGCAATGGTTTCCTGATATACAATGAGCATGAATCCTACCTGTCACCAGCCGTAATGATCGCCTGCACCTATCTGATCATACAGGAAATCCGCGCCCTGCGTCCGCCGCAGGAGCAAAAAAAGCCGGACAAAAAGCCGACCAACAACGATAAATGGATGTCGTAACAAGCCCGCCCTCCGTGACCGAAGTCACGGAGGGCGTCGTTTATTCTATCGGTTTTGCAGTGATCGTGCTCCACGCCGGGCGGAAGCCGGATGCGACGGCACAGCGCGCGCTTTTCACGTTCGACCACGCGGCGCAGTAGAAGGGAACCTTCCCCCGCTCGATGATCTCACAGGCAAGGCGTGTCACCAGCGCTTTGGCAATGCCGCGGCGGCGATACTCGGGCAGGACATCAATGCCGATCTGCCACATTTCCTCCCCATCGGCGCTGCAAGCCGCCATGCCGACGATTTTCTCCCCATCCATTGCCGCCGCGCCCAGTACGTCCAGCTGCTTCCGGTCGGCGCAGAGGGCGTTCGACCACTCGGGAAGGTACAGTTCCGCGAAATCGGGCGGGGTAAGCAGCTTCACGGGAAACGGGCAGATATTGCGTTCTGCCGCTTGGGCGAGAGCGTCCACGTCGGGCAGGTAATATTCAGCCATATGGCGGATGCGGTGACCGAACTTTGCCAGCTCATCGTTCAGCTCATAGAGCGCCGGCGTTTCGAAGCAGTGATAGAAGTCCGGGCGGTCGATGAAGCTGCGGACGAAGGGGGCGATCCGTTCGTCGCAGGAAGCGACGATATTGGAGCCGTAGGTGGTCAGATCGAGGAAGAAGGGCAGCTTCAAATAGCGCCGGGCGTTTGGATGGGGCTTGGACGTCACCACAACCGGTTCGGCGCGCAGAAAATCGCCCGGTTCGCAGGCGGAATCAATGGCTGCTTGGGTCAGAGCTATGTCAAGAATTTGCTGATTTGTCATAAGTTTCTCCTAAAATCGGAATATGTGATAGATTTATCGAAATATATTTGTTGACGGGCGGGGGACGGGTGTGCTACAATATTATTATAGCCCATGTTTGAATTTCTGTCAAGCGAAAGGATGGATAAAAATGTTTGACCTTACCAATAAACGCGCGCTGGTCACTGGCTCTACGCAGGGCATCGGCTATGCCATTGCCGCCTGTCTGGCATCCCAGGGCGCGGACGTGATCGTCCACGGCTCCAGCAGCTATGAGAAGTGCGCCAATGCCGCCGCACGCATCAGCGCCGCCGGTGCTGAGGGAAAGCTGGGCATCGCCGTCGCCGACCTGTCCAAGCCCGACGGGGCGGAGAAGCTCTATGAGGCGGTAGGCGACGTGGATATTCTCGTGCTGAATGCCAGCATCCAATACCGCAAAAAGTGGAACGAAATCACCCCCGAGGAGATGGAGATCCAGTTCCAGACCAACTTCAAATCCTCCCTGCGGCTGATTCAGCTCTGTGAGCCGCACATGGAGAAAAACGGCTGGGGACGGATTGTCACCGTCGGCAGCGTGCAGCAGTACAAGCCCCATCGGGACATGGCGGTTTACGCTTCCTCCAAGGCGGCGCAGATGAATCTTGTCACCAATCTGGCAAAGCAGCTGGCCCCGCTGGGAATTACGATCAACAACCTCTCCCCCGGCGTTATCGCCACGCCCCGCAACGAGGCGGCGCTGTCCGATCCCGATTACAACAAACAGGTTATGGCGGGCATTCCCGCAGGCTTCGCCGGAACGGCGGAGGATTGCGCGGGGGCGGCGCTGCTGCTCTGCTCGGACGAGGGACGCTACATCACCGGCATCGACCTGACCGTGGACGGCGGCATGAAGCTGTAAATAAGAGTAGACCGCAATTTTTTTGCGGTCTACTCTTGCATTTGTGTATAAAATATGATATAGTATAACCAGCCAAATTATTTCGGGAGGTTTTATCATGAAGCTATTGACCAAATACTACGATACCTTTGCCGGGCGCGTACTGCCGTGGGACAGCGTCCGCCTGTTCGCGGACATTCCCGCCGCTTTCACACCTGTGGAAGGGTTTAACGCCGACGCCGTCTGCGCCGAGCATCGGGAAGCCATCATCCGTCAGGCCGAGGAAATGCTGGACACCCCCTATCCCGTTACCCTCGCCAGCGATTTCATCCGCTTTTACCGCGCGGGCAACCGGGAAATCTTCGAGGCGCAGTATTTCACACGCCGGGATATGGCTGTCCGCTTCGCTCTTGCCGAGGCGCTGGAGGGGAAGGGGCGCTTCACCGACCGCATCATGGACGGCGTCTGGCTGATCTGCGATGAAGCCGACTGGGTGATTCCCGCCCACATTCCGCACGAGTATGCCCTCCAGCCCTGGTATAAGGAGGAGCATCCCTATATCGATCTGTTCGCCGCCGAGACCGGCTCCACGCTGGCGTGGATTTATGCGCTGGTCAGGGATGCGCTGAACGCCGTCACGCCCCAGATCTGCGACCGCCTGCTCTACTGTCTGAGGGAGCGGATTATCAAACCCTTCCTGGCGCACGATATGTATTGGATGGGTCTGGACGGCAGGCGGGTGAACAACTGGAACCCGTGGATTCTCTCCAACGTGCTGTCCGTCTGCGCGCTGACCGAGACCGACACCGCCGTTCGCGAGCAGGTGGTGAACCGGGTATGCAGGAGCCTTGACAGCTTCATCGACGGCTATTATACGGACGGCGGCTGCGACGAAGGTCCCAGCTACTGGACGGCGGCGGGCGCGTCCATGTTCGACTGTCTGGAGCTGCTCTGGGATATGACCGGCGGCTATGTGGACGTCTTCGGCGAAGAACTCGTCCGCCGCATGGGCGAGTATGAGGTGGACTTCCACATCGACGGCGATTACTTCATCAATTTCGCCGACTGTCCGGCTCATATGATGCCCTCCGCCCGGCTGATCGGACGCTACGGACGGCGCACCGGTTCCCGGCGGATGATTGACTTCGGTGCGTATTTTACAGCCGCCATGAAGCAGTCCGATTGCGCTCTGCACTGGAAACTGTACCGCTCCATCAAGAGTATCTGCGAGATACAGCCTGACTGTAAGAACTATCAGCCCGCCGCCCAGAGCTGGTATAACGGCATTCAGGTTATGAGCGAACGTGCGGACGGACTGTTCCTTGCCTGCAAGGGCGGTCACAACGCCGAGAGCCATAACCATAACGATGTGGGTAGTTTCATCATTTACGCCGACGGCGAGCCGCTGATTCTCGACGCGGGCGTGGGGCAGTACACGAAGAAAACCTTCAGCTCGGAGCGCTACACCATCTGGTCGATGTGCTCGGACTATCACAACCTGCCCACGGTCAACGGTTGCACCCAACAGCCCGGCGGTAATTACAGGGCGAAGGACGTGGTGTATGATCAGGACGGACATTCGCTGACGCTGGACATCGCGCCCGCTCATCCCGCCGAAGCCGGGCTGGTTTCGCTGAAACGGACGGCAAAGATGGCGGACGGCGTGATTTCAGTCAGCGACGATGTGAAGCTGAGCGCTCCGGGCAGTGTGGTCTTCACGCTGATGTGCGGCAGAAAGCCGATCATTGGCGACGGCGTGATTACCTTCGACGGCGGCTTTACGCTTCGCTATCCGTCCGCATTGACGGCGGTACTGGACGATTTCGATATGGAGATGGAGAACGGTTCCATCCGTCAGCGCTGGTATGGGCTGACCATTTACCGCCTGCTGCTGAAATCCGGCGAATTCACCGAAGGCAGCTTCACCGTAAAGCTCAGCCGCGGCTGAGCAGCTCATCCAGCCATTCCAGCAGCCGGAAGCGTATGATCACACGCGGTTCGCTGCCGGTGATCAGCTCGATCTGCGAGGGAGTCAGCCCCGCTTCGATCAGCGCGCCCATCTCGTCGGTTTCGTCGATGACGGCGGGACGGTCGAAGGTGGTTTCGGACGCCATATTTACACAGAGCTGTGGAAAGAGTACGCACCACCAATTGGCGCCCTCCGCTTCGCCGATCAGCACCCGCAGCGACGTGTAGGTTCCGGATGGAAGGGTCACGTTTTCGTAGGTGCGGGTGGGGTAGTGCTCCTTGGTCAGCGTGACGCGGACGTCGTAGTCCGAGCCTTCCCGCGCCAGAACTTCCCGGGCGGCGGCTTCGATGGCGGGAATGCCTGTATCGACGGCGGCGCAGACTTCATCGAAATCGTGGATCCCCTCCACCAGCCCGGCGACGGTGGCAAGAATGCCGTCCCGCACCGCTAATTTCAGCGCCTGATCCTCCGCCGAATCGGAGTTCGCCAGCACGTGAAGCCGGAGAATGCTGTCGTAGATGGCGGCGTCCTCCGCCGTTGGAAGCAGCGCGCGCAGCGGCAGGACGAAAAGGGTAAGTATGGAAAGTGTGACGAGAAAAACGGTGAGCCGGTCGGTTTTGGTTCGCATATGAAAATTCCCCCGCGATTGGATTTGGTACAAACAGTATCGACCAATTGCGGGGGATTATTCATTGTTCTTCTTTTCCACTGGTTGTGGAAACATAGCTTCGGTCGCAGGTGATGACCGCGTTGTAGCTGTCCGACAGCTTTTTGATGCGTTCGTCCAGCATGGTGCAGAGGGCTTTGTCCGTGATGCCCAGTTCAAAGGGAACGATCACGTCAAAGAGGAGGTTGGTATGGGTCGTGCCCCTGACCACCCGGAAATCGTGCATAGTAAGCTCGCAGCCCAGTTCGCCGGATACGCGCAGGAGAATTTCGCTGACCTGACAGCGCAGCCTGTTGACTTCCTCGTCGGCGGTGACGATGGGGTCAAGGTGGATGACGAGATGAATGCCGGTTTCCCGCAGGAAATCAAACTCGATGTTGTCGATGATGTCATGGCTGACCAGAATGTCTTGTTCGGCGGGCACTTCGGCGTGTACCGACGCGAAGCAGCGGTCGGGACCGTAGTTGTGAACCACCAGATCGTGGTAGCCCAGAATGCCCTTGTAGGATCGAATGCGGTCGCCAATGGATTGAATCAGCTCGGGGGAGGGCGCCAATCCCAGAAGCGGCTGGGAGGTTTCCATGATCAGGCTGATGCCCGACCAAACGATGAAGCAGGCTACGGCGCAGCCCAGCCAGCCGTCCAGATTCACGCCGGTGAAGCGGGAAATCAGCGCGCCTACCAGAACGGCGGCGGTGGAAATCACATCGTTGCGGCTGTCGGAGGCTGTGGCAATCAGCGTGGTGGAATCGATGTGCCGCCCGACGGTGACATAGAAGCGGCTCTGCCAGAGCTTCACGGCGATGGAGACGGCGAGAATGACAAAAGCGGCGGTGGTGTAGCTGGTCTCGGAGGGCGTGAAGATGGTCTGTACTGAATTGAGGAAGAACTGCACGCCGAGAATGGTAATGACCATGGACACGATCAGCCCGGTGATGTACTCAATGCGCTGGTGTCCGTAAGGATGCTTTTTATCGGCGGGCTTGCCGGCCAGACGGAAGCCGATGAGGGTGATAATCGACGAGCCTGCGTCGGCGATGTTGTTCATCGCGTCGGCGGTGATGGCGATGCTGTGCGTCAGAACGCCGATGAGGATTTTCAGCACCGACAGAAAGACGTTGGACACAATGCCCACCAATCCCGCCGCCGATGCGCAGCGCTCCCGCACACGGGGATCGGAGGTGTTTTTATAATCGCGGACGAAAATGGATAACAGCCGCAGATTCATGAATCAGTTCAACTCCAGTATTTTCTTCGCGGCGGACAGAATGCCCAGCTTGCCGCTTTCATAGGTAAGACCGCCCTGCATATAGGCAGTGTAAGGCGCGCGCAGCGGTCCGTCGGCGGAAAGCTCGATGGACGCGCCCTGGGTGAAGGTTCCGGCGGCCATGATTACCTCGTCGGTGTAACCGGGCATGGCCCAGGGTTCGGGGGAGACGTAGGCGTCGATGGGCGAGCCTGCCTGAATGCCCTGACAGAAGGCGATGAGCTTCTCCGGACTGCCGCAGCGAACAGTTTGGATGATGTCGGCGCGCCGCTCGTTCCAGCGGGGGAAGACGTCGCAGCCCAGCTCCTCGAAGATGTACGCGGCGAAGTGGGCGGTCTTCATAGCCTGCGCCACCACATGGGGTGCGAAGAAGAAGCCCTTGATCAGGCTTTTGTTCTGACCCAGCGTGGAGCCGCACTCCAGACCGACGCCTACGGTGGTCAGCCGGTAGCTTGCCAATTCCACAGCGCGGGCGCTTCCGGCGATGTAGCCGCCGGACTCTGCCATGCCGCCGCCCGGATTTTTGATCAGCGAGCCCATGATCAGGTCAGCGCCCACGGCGGTAGGTTCGCGGGTCTCGGTGAATTCGCCGTAACAGTTGTCCACAACCACATAAGCCTTGGAACGCGCTTTGACGAAGGAAGCCGCCTCGCCGATCTGATCGACGGTGAGCGTGGGGCGGGTCATGTAGCCCTTGGAGCGCTGGAGAAAGACTACCTTCACCCGGTCGCCGCCCTCTGCAAGGGCGCGTTCGATGGCGGAGAAGTCGATGCCCGATTCAATGAGATCGACCTGGCGGTACTCCACGCCGAAGTCGGCAAGGGAACCGTTGCCATTGCCGTCCCCGGCGATGCCGATGACCTGTTCCAGCGTGTCGTAGGGCTTTCCGGTGACGGAAAGCATGATATCACCCGGACGGAGCAGACCATACAGCGCGATGGCAATGGCCTGCGTACCATTGACGATGCTGTGGCGGACGAAGGCGGCCTCTGCGCCGAACACATCGGCGTAGATCGCGTCGAGGGTGTCCCGTCCCTTATCGTCATAGCCGTAGCCGCTGGTTCCGGCAAAGCAGCTGTCGTCCATGCGGTGCTCACGGAAGGAGTTGAGCACGCGCTCGGTATTTTCAAAAGAAATGCGGTCAATATCCGCAAAGATGTCAGCAAGGTCGCGTTCCGCCTTTGCGGTGAGCGCCTTGAAATCGATGGTTGGCATTTTGTTGTCCTTTCTGTATTTGATGCGGGGAAACTTAAAATTTACGTACTAACTCCTTGAAATAATTGCCGCGTTCTTCGAAGTTTTTGAACAGGTCGAAGCTGGCGGAAGCGGGGGAGAGAATAACGATATCGCCGGATTCAGCAGCGTCGCGGGCAGCGGTGACAGCGCCTTCAAAGGTGTGGGCGTCGATGATGGCGGGAGAACCGTGATAGTCGGGCGAAGCGAGCAGCACGTCTTTAATCTTGGGAGCGGTGGCGCCCACGAGGACGACGGTTTTCGCGCATTCGCAGAGCGGCTTTGCCAGCGGCTCGTATGGGATGTGCTTGTCATAGCCGCCGCAGATGACGATGACCTTCTGCTTGAACGCGCGCAGGGCGGCTTCGGTGCGGGTGGGGCTGGAATCGATGGAGCTGTTGTAGTACTTCACGCCGCCCACTTCACGGACAAACTCAGCGCGATGCTCCACGCCGCCGAAGTGGGAGGCCACGTCCCGGATGCATTCCACGGTGGTATAGCCCCAAGTCAAGGCGATGGCGGTCATATAGTTCTCCACGTTGTGACGTCCGGGCAGAATGATGTCGGAGACGGGCAGCACTTCCACAATGCCTTCCGCCGTCTCGCGGACGATCACGCCGTCGCGTTCATAAACAACGGCGGATGCGCGTCCCAGCGGCGGGCGGCAGCTTCCGGAGAAGAAGGTGATTTCCGCGTCGGTTCGATCGGCCATAGAGCGGGTCAGCGTATTGTCCCAGTTAAGCACCAGACGCTGGTTGCCGGGGTGAAGGAAGATATTTTCCTTGGAGAGGGTGTATTCCTCCATGTCGGTGTGCCAGTTGAGATGGTTGGGGGTCACGTTGGTGATGGCGGACGCGAAGGGCGAACGTTTCATCGTGTGAAGCTGGAAGCTGGACAGCTCCAGTACAGCAAAATCGCCGGGCTGGATCGATTCAATTTCGGGCAGCAGGGGCTTGCCGATGTTGCCGCCCACGCGGACGGTGCGGTCCTTGTTGGCGGATGCGATCAGCAGGTGGGTCAGGGTCGTGGTGGTGGTTTTGCCGTCGCTTCCGGTGACGCCGAAGATTTTGCAGGGACACAGCTCGAAGAAAAGCTCCATCTCGGACGTGAGAATGGCGCCGCGCTCCACGGCGCTGACGAACTGCGGCAGATCGCAGCGGATGCCGGGGGCTTTGAAGATGATATCCTCGTCCATGTTTTCAAGATAGCCTTCGCCGAGGACAAGCTTCACGCCCTTTGCCTCCAGCGCATCGGCAAGTTCGCCCAGCTTTTCGCGGGTTTTGATATCGCGGGCGGTGACGCGGACGTTGTGCGCCAGCAGAAAGTCGATCAGCGGCGTGTTGGAAATGCCGATGCCGACGACGGCGGCGTGCTTGCCGCCGATGGATGTATAGAAATCGGTGAGCTTTGACATAGCGTTCCTCCGTTTGTGTAAAAGTTGCGTACATTATATTATAAACGATATGGGAGAAAATATCAATGGCGGAATGGTAAATTTTTTCGCGCACCGGGGATGAAACGCGCATTCTTGAAATTGTGCAAATTTAAGTGCAAAAATAAAATTGATAAAAATACGGACAAATCAGGAATACCTATTAAAGCATATTTGAATCATCCAAAAAATATCCTTGCGATGTTCCATTTACTTTTGTACAATCGGATGATATAATATGTATGAGCTCGAAATTATGGATACCGCGCGCCGTATGATTGAAAGGCAGGATTTTCAATGAAAAAATTCGCATCCCTTTTGCTTGCGTCTGCAATGCTGCTGACCGCACTCTCGCTTCCCGCCGCCGCTAAGGATAATCGGCTGAACGCTGCCTACGGAAGCGCCAAGGTGGACGGTGTCATGGACGCAGCCTATGAAAAAAGTCAGGCCTACGAAGTGAAATACTGTAAGGATGCCTCCTATTCCACGGCGAATATATACTATCTGTGGGATGAGAGCGCGCTCTATGTGTTCGCCGATGTGACCGATGACACGCTCCCTACCAATGCAAAGACCGATGTGCTGGCCGATATCTGGAAGACCGACTGCATCGAAATTGGCATCAATCTGACACCGGAAGCCGGTGAGACCGGTGATCCTCACAAAATCGCTGACTGCGGTATCTGTCTGGCAGCGCCTATGTACGGCAGCCAGATCGATGTTTACAGCCTGCTGGCGGACAACGCGGCTGTTAAAGCCGGCAATGTCTGCGTGACAAAGATGACCGACAAGGGCTGGACGGTGGAGCTGAAGCTCCCCGTGTTCGGTGACAACACAGGCGTTGTGCCGACAGCCGGACAGGAAATCGGCATCTACTCGCTGATGCACAACGATACCAACGATGACAATGTCCGTGACACGATAACACGGCATAACGAGGACTTCACCGCTGCGAACTACGACGTCACCAAGATGGACTATATCGTTTTACAGGAGAAGCCCGCAGCTGTGACCGAAAACGCGCCTCAGACTGCCGATTCGCTGGCACTGGCGCTCCTCGGCATGGCTGGCGCGCTGACTATCGGCTGCACGCTGTCGAAGAAACGCAGATAATCTCCTTGAAAGGGAAAGCTTTTTCATGAACAATCCCCGGAAGCCGTGAAGGCACCGGGGATTGCTTATTGTTCGGGAGGATTTGCCTTCAGCCAGTTGAGCGGCGACAGACCGGTGATCTTTTTGAACACCCGGGAGAAATAGTAAATATCGTCGTAGCCGCACATTTCCGCGATGGAACCGACCGTGCAGTTTATCTCGCCGCGTTGAAGCAGGAGATTTTTCGCGTTTTCAATCCGTTTGTGGGTGAGGTATTCCAGCGGCGTCATGCCGGTGGAGCGCTTAAACAGGGAATTGAAGTAGACGTGGGACATGGGGATGGATTTGTAGATGGAGTTGATATCGAAGCTGCGGTCGGTGAGACCGTTGATGATGGCGATAATGGCGGTATCGACGAAGGCTTCGGTGCTGTCCACCGTAGGCTTTGCGCGGAGCAGTTCCAGCAGCAGGGCAATCAGGGCGTGGTTGATGGCTTTCCAGTTGTCGCCCCGGCGGTTGAAGTGGTAGCGCAGCTGCTTGAAAATGCACTCCACCTCCCGCATATCCGGATCCTGATAAACAAAGGTGTGCGGCGAAAGCTGATCGCCGATGTCCAGCAGGATGTATATGTTGGAGAAGGAGACGTCCATACACTCGCTGTGCGGCGTATGAGGCGGATGGCAGATTAGAAAGTTGGGGTGGAACGCATATTCGTTATTGCCGCTGGTAACGGTTCCGAAGCCGTCCGTGTAGTAGACGAATTCCCACATGGTGTGCTGGTGATAGCCCGAACCCTGCTTTGCGCTGCTGCGGGAACCAATGGAAATGACCCGGTACATTGCAATCCCTCCTCTCTGTATTCTATTATACCATAATCCATTTTGTTTGCGCGCGTTGTAAAATGAAGTTGCAATAGACAATTTTCAAAAAAAGAATATCCATAGTAACGATTCTGTGGTAGAATTGGGTTGCTACACTACAATTCCGAAAGGATCGTCACTATGGACAATACCAATTATACCACAG
>JAFUQU010000034.1 GCA_017472255.1 Clostridia bacterium
ATTACTTGAGCTGGCGAAACAGTCCGGAAAATTGAAACGAGGTTGATACTGATGAGCTTTTTTGAAATGAATATCGCGGCGATGCTGGCAGGTTTTCTGCTGGACCTGATCATTGGCGACCCCGAGGGATGGACTCATCCTGTCATTTGGATCGGCAAGTGGATTTCATTCATGGAGAAAAGGTTGCGCAGGAAAGGCGGCAATCTGCGGCGTTCCGCGCTGGTACTGACGGCGTCAACGGTGCTTCTTTCTATGGCGGCGACGGCAGCGGTGCTGGGAATTCTGGTACTGGTTCACAAGGCGGCGCTGTTCGCCGGAATGTGCATCATTTCCTGGTGGTGCCTGTCTGCCAAATGCTTGGCGGTGGAAGCGAAGGGTGTATATCGTGCGCTGGGCGTTTCTATGGCAAAAGGCCGCACCCAGGTTGCGCGCATCGTCGGTCGGGATACAACGGAACTTTTAGAGGAAGAGATCGTTTGCGCAACCGTAGAGACGGTTGCTGAAAACACGACCGATGGCGTGATTTCGCCCATGTTCTATCTGGTTATCGGCGGCCCGGTGCTGGCGATGGGCTTCAAGGCCGCCAGCACGCTGGATTCCATGGTGGGTTATCTGGATGAGAAGTATCGGGATATCGGCTGGTCCAGCGCGAAGTTTGACGATGTGCTGAATTATATTCCTGCACGCATCTGCGGGTGGCTCATGTGCATTGGAGCGTTTTTTGTAAAGCTGGATGGCAAAAATGCCATTCGTATCATGAAGCGGGATCATGCCAATCACCTGAGTCCCAACTGCGCATGGAGTGAATCCGCAGCAGCAGGCGCGATGCACATTCAGCTGGGCGGTACCCATACCTATTTTGGAAAAGTTGTAGAAAAACCGACCATTGGCGATGATGACAGGTCGGTGGAAAAGTGCGACATCCTGCAAGCCAACCGCCTGCTGTATGTTGCCTCCACACTGATGGCAGGGATTGCCGCGCTGGCAGGAGTGATGATATGGCTGTTTTGAGGGAAGGGTTTACCACCGGCAGCTGTGCGGCGGCGGCAGCGTTGGCCTGCTGCCTTTGGCAAAAGGACGGAGTCTGTCCCTCTCAGGTAAGCCTGACTGTGCCGGCAGGCAAGGTATACACGCCCGTCATCATCCCCCATGCGGATGGCAGCTGCGGCGTGATCAAGGACAGCGGCGACGACCCGGATATCACAAATGGCATGGAAGTGATCGCGAAGGTCGAACTGCTTGACGGGAATGGGTCTATTGTTTTTTGTGCAGGAGAAGGTGTTGGTACGGTGACAGAAACCGGTCTTAAAATTCCGGCTGGCGAGCCTGCTATCAATCCGGTACCCCGACAGATGATTGAGGAAGCCGTCCGCAGCTTTTATGGAGATCGTGCGGTCAAGGTGACGGTCTCTGTTCCGGGCGGCGAAGAGGTTGCCCAAAAGACGTTCAATCCCCGTCTGGGTATCGTCGGCGGCATTTCTATTCTCGGAACAAGTGGCGTCGTGCGCCCCATGAGCGACGAGGCGCTACGTGAATCCCTATACGTAGAG
>JAFUQU010000035.1 GCA_017472255.1 Clostridia bacterium
CGAATATCACTGAAATGAGACAAGCTGTCACGCATCGCGTGACAGCTTGTCTCGTCTGGTGCGGGTAAGAGGACTTGAACCTCCACAGCCTTGCGACTATTAGAACCTGAATCTAACGCGTCTGCCAATTCCGCCATACCCGCTTATTCTTTTTGCCGTCCGAGGTGTTCTCCCTGACGACTTCTATATTATAGCACATCTCGCCGCGTTTGTCAATAGGTTTTTCGAATTTTTTCGAGATTTTTTTTGCGAGACCGTCCTCTAAGGACGGTCTCGTAGTTTTTGCATGATCCGCTCTGCCGCGTCCGCGGCGGAACGCTTGCCGGAAAAGCAGGCTTCGGCCTCGCTCAGAATCAAAGCCAGCGCGTCCTCGCCGATGGAACGGCGGCGGACGGCGGTTTCCAGCAGACCCTCAAACAGCGCCTTATCCACGTCGGTGAAGCGGTACGTGTAGTCGGACCAATCCAGCCGGTCGCGATCCAGCCGGGCGCGCTGCTCCACCTTCACCTCCACGTCGATGCAGGCTTTGGTATAGATTACCTGTCCGCTGGCTTCGCTCTGCCGGAAGCGGTATTTCATCTCCCCCGCATACTCCAGCAAACGGGACATCCCCTCGCGCAGCGCCGGGAAATTGTCCGTCACCGACGTACCCGCCGGATTCATGCTCCGGCAGACAAACGCCCACGCTTCTCCCGCCTGATCGCTTCCCGCCGGAATGGCAAACTGCACCGCCGGGTTCACATAGCAATAGCTGACCGCAATATTCCGCTCAAAGACAAAGCTGACGTCGAACAGAAAATCCATCACCGTCTCAAATTCACACTGCCGCAGACGGATGGTACCATCCTGATAGTGCCCCACCTTGGTTTCGCCTTTGCCGGCAAGCAGCTGCGACCCGGCGCAAAGCTCCAGCAGCGCCGTCAGCGTCTCCTTGTCCAGTTCGTCCGCCGACAGACTGCCCAGCATCAGCTCCAGCAGGACGCTGGAATCGCTGACCCGCGTCAGCTCCTGCGCCCAATCCGGCAGATTGTCCGACGTGTCCCTGCCGGTCGTGTCCCTGTACAGCAGATACCCCGGCGTCCCGTCAGCCAGACTCTCAATCGTCCATCCGCCGCCCAGCGCCGACGTCCTTCCTGCCAGCGTGGACAGCGTGAAGCTCTGCGTCAGCCACGCCAGACCGCCGTCCTCCCGCTCAAAAGGCTCCAGCACACAGTCCAGCAGATCGTCCCGCCCCAGCCCGTCCGCCCCGTCCAAAAGCGTGTACAAATCGAGAAAGGCGTCCTCGTCAAAGCTTTCATCACAGCCGACAACCAGATCAGGCGGATTGTCCGATTGCAGCGCGACGGTCAGCTGTTCGTCCGTGTATTCGACAAAAACGGGCGTCAGCTCGCTCGATTCGCGAAATGCCACAGCCGCTTCCCAAAGCTTCCAATATTTCCCGCCGCATACAGCAACCTCAAGCAGCTGTTCCGTCTCCGGCATGGGCGTCAGAATGCCGGATTCGCCGCCGCTCAAGCGAATCTGAATCCGCTCGGGGGACGAAATGACGACCTCCGCCACTTCTCCCGGCACACCCGTGTTCAGCCAATTGCATATCGTAACCGGTTCTCCCCCCAGATTCTGCGCGTACAATCCGATGGAATTATAATACCACACGTCATAGCCCGACCCGAAAACCACAGTATACGCCGACGAAATCTCCGGCAGGGCGAGAGGGTCGCCCAGCGTCAGCAGCTCCTCATCGATGGGGCGGTAGCAGCTGACCGGGGAATTTCCTCTGCCCGGATAGCAGAGCAGCGCCCCGCCCTGCCCGTCGGAGAGAACGGCGGGCTTCACCACCGACAGTTCGGACATATCGTCCGGCATTCCGATGCTGGCAAGCCTTTCGCCGTCCGGCGTGACGCCGACCAGCTTTTTATCCTCCACATACCAGACGTTGCCCGCGTCGGTGGCGACATAATCAATGACGGCGGAGGACGTCCCCGTGCTCAAAGTGACCTTCGACGGAGCCGTCTCATCGGACAGGCTCGCCGCCTCAAACTGCCATATCTGCGGCAGTTCCGGCAGCTCGACTTCATCCGCACAGCCGGACAGCGCCAGCAACATCATAAGCGTAAGGAGATGCTGCACCAAGGTGCGACATCTCCTTTCCATCCACGTTGCTTTTGTCATATGTCAGTTGCCGAACAGCTTCAACTCGTCCTGCCCCATGATGGCGCAGCCCGCGTAGCCCGCTTCCTCCAGCTTGCCGAACAGCTTGCCCAGCTTTTTCGGCGCTTCCACCAGCGTCACGTCGTACTGCGCGCGCAGGGTCTCGGCGCGTCTCAGCGCCTCGGGGAAGTTTTCGTCATTATAAATCACCGCCAGCCGCTGCTTGCGGGTGGGAATCTGATAATTCTGCTCCAGCAGAATGCCCGCAATCCGCTCAAAGCCGATGGAGAAGCCCACCGCCGGAATGCTTTCGCCCAGGAATTTGCCAATCAGATTGTCGTAACGTCCGCCGCCGCCGATGGCGCCGCGGAACTTCGGGCTACTGATCTCAAAGACCGTGCCCGTATAATAGCCCTGCCCGCGTACCAACGTCATGTCGTACTCCACGGCGTATTTGCCGCCTGCCAGCGAGTTGGCAAGCTCCATGATTCTGCGCAGGTTGGCGATGCAGTCAAGCTCGCCGCAGATACGCTGAGCGTCGTCCAGCGTGAAGGGAGAAACAGCGATAGCAGCCATCAGCCGATCCGCCTTGTCCGCGGCAAAGCCCTTGTCCACCAGCTCGGCGCGCACGCCTTCGGCGGCAATCTTGTCCAGCTTGTCCAGCGAAATGCAGACAGAATCGCAATCCTCCGCCGCGAAGCCCGCGCTCATGATGATAGCGCGCAGCAGCTGGCGGTCGTTAATGCGGATATTGAACCCGTCGAAGCCGATGGCCTGAAGCGCCTTGGCAGTGGTAGTAATCAGCTCCACCTCGGCAGTATAGGAATTCGAGCCGATAATATCAATATCGCACTGCACGAACTCGCGCATTCTTCCCTTCTGGGGGCGCTCGGCGCGGTAAACCTTGTCAATCTGAATCACCTTGAAGGGAGAGGGCAGCTTGGCGCGGTTGTTGGCATAGTATCGTGTCAGCGGCAGGGTCAGGTCGTAGCGCAGACCCATATCGCACAGCTCCTTGGGATCGCCGGAAGCCACCGCCTCGTCCATCTTCTCGCCGCGCTTGAGAATCTTGAAGATAAGGTTCAAATTCTCTCCGCCGTCGCTCTTGTCAAGGTTTTCGATATCCTCAATAATCGGCGTAGTAATCCGCTCAAAGCCGCAGGAGCGATACGTCTCCAGAATGGTATTCTGGAGATAATCGCGGATAAGCACCTCCGACGGCAGATAATCCGCCGTACCTTTAACAGGGGTAATTTTCATTTGGAATAAGTCCTTTCATGGATAATCTTTTCTATCTATTATAACTCATCCCGCGCCATTTGTCAATACAGCCGCAAAAATAAAGTCACTTCAAAACTGGGCGCAGCCCAATATCACTCGGCGTCAGCCGAATATCACTGCGCAGCAATAGAACTCGCCGTCAGGCGAATATAACTGAAAAAACCTCGCCAATGGGGCGGTGACTTAAGAAAACATTGAAGCAAAAGACGGTTTAGCTTGACGGCTATGCCGTCTTTTGCTGTTTTTCAGTTGTATTGTGGGCTTCTTCGATAGCCCGTGTAAAGTCAAATGCACCGATGAAGTTATAGACAATGGTGATCTCTCTTGTCTTGGATTTCTTGTCTGCGTGGGACACTTCGATGCGGTCAATAAATTCTCGGAGAACTGCCGCGTCAAGCTCCTGCATATCCGTGTACTTCTTCACCGCTGCGACAAATGCCTTGGCATTAGTTTTCTGTTGCTCC
>JAFUQU010000036.1 GCA_017472255.1 Clostridia bacterium
ACGGTTACGCCAAGCCCCGCCAGCGCCTCGGCAAGGCGCACATCCTGCGTGAGATTGTAGCCCTCCCGCAGAACGGCGATGGCTTCATCGGCGCGTCCCAGCGCGGTCAGCGCCTCGGCTTTGCCGAGGTATGCGTCCACGCTGCGCGGGTCGATTTTCAGCGCCCGGTCGAAGGCGAGGATGGCGGATTCGTAGTCCAGCTCGTCGAGATAGCGCTCGCCCAGCTCGATCTCCCGCCGCGCCAGCGACGGGGCGGCGACGTTGTTGTAGATGAGTATGCCCGCCGCGATCAGAAGGATGGCGGCGACGGCGATGGTGAGGATGAATTTTGTGTGTTTGTTCATGATAGAGATGTTGTGTAGTGATGATGGTTTCGGAAACGGCAGTTGGGATAACAGTGATGTTGTTCTGTGCAGCCGGGAGGCGGCCGACGAGGGCGACGGCCGCCTCAGTTTACTACGCCCTCGCAGGGCGAGGGCATGAAAGCGCGTCCCCCTCGTTACCTCCTCGCCTTCGCCCGAGCCATAATCTTGTCATACGATAACCCGAACTTCTCGGCAATATCCCGGGCGTAAGACTTGCCGTCGGGCTTGGCGCGGGTGATTTCGAAGGAGCGTTCGGCGCCTTTGATGCCGGCAACGAGGGTGTCGATTTTGACGCCGCCCTGAGCGGCGCATTTGGCGTTGATTTCGTCAAGCTGGGCGGAAAGCTCGTGAAGGTGGGTTGAGAAAAGACAGCGGCAGCCGATCATTGAGAAGCCGGTGAGAACCTCGGAGGCGATGTAGGAGGCTTCGTAGGAGCCGGTGGAGCTGAAGGATTCGTCCAGAAGAACAAGGCTGTGGCGGTCGATTACGTCGAAGATTTTGTTTAGGCGGTCGCATTCCTCGCCCAGACGTCCCTTTTCAATGGTGTCGCCGGATTCGCTGGGGAAATGGGTGTAGATCGCGGTCACGGGGGAGATTACGGCGCTGTCAGCGGGAACGGGAAGTCCCAGCTGCGCAAGCGCCTGCGCCTGTCCGATGGCGCAGGTGATGACCGATTTGCCGCCGCGGTTCGGTCCGGTCAGCACGTAAATCTTCGCGTTGTCGTCGAAATCGATGTCGTTCTTCACCATGGGCGCGTCCACGCGCAGCGCTACGCAGGGGTTGTAAATGCCCTTCGCGCAGAACAGGTTCGCGTCCATGTCCGCGATTTCGGGGCGCACTAAATTCAGCCCGCGGCTCTTGAGCGCCAGCAGCATATGCAGCGCCTTCGTCAGGAATTCAATCTCCGGCATGATTCGCAGCAGAAAGTCGGTGTTGGAGAGCACGTAGCCCTGCACCAGCTGACGCCACTGCCGCACGTCCGACTTGAAAATGTCGTTCATGGCGTTGTTGAAAGCGTTGGTAAAGGCAATCTTCGCGTTGTCCGTGTTGGAGCGGGTGTAAGGCACCAGCGGCGCAATGCAGGTGTAATCATCATCCTTGAAATCCATGCGCAGAATCTTGTCAATGACCTTGCCCGACTTGAACTGCTCCGCGTTCAGGCTCACCACGCCCGCGTCCACGGGGCGGAACTCGCTGTCCAAATTCACGCCGATGGTGATGGATTTCACCTCGTGTACCTTCGCGGTCAGCTCGCCCAGCTGGCGGTTCAGATCGCGGTAATAATCGCTCTCCGACAGCTCGATAACCGTCTCCGTCATCCGCTTGAACGCCGACGACTTCACCCGATCCCGCACCGCCGAAAATCCCTTCGCCAGCCGCGAAACAATGTCAATATACAGCTCAATCTCCGTGATGCTGTACAAATAATTCTTGCCGACCTCCGTCTCGCTCTTGATGTGCCGCAGCTCAATAATATCGTTTAGCAACTTCAACACGCTTTTTAACGTATCGACAATTGTCGGATTCTCCATCATATCATTCATCGTATCAATCCGATATTCGATGGTAGCCTTGTCCGTCGTAAAATATTCCGACAAATTAGAATTCTTCAAATCAATCAGAAAATCCAATCCCAACTCATGGATCACATCATCCGAAATCCGCACTTTCTCTCCCGCCGTCTCTTCCCCGTTCGGGTACAGCAGGCTAAATGTTGAATCAAGCATTTTGTTTGTTTCCTTTATGTTAGTTTTATTTTTTTGGGGGGCGAAGGGGTACGCGCTTTCATGCCCTCGCCCTGCGAGGGCGTAGAAAAGGCTGTGCAAAAGCTTTAGGCATTTTTTTAAGAGAATGACCCACGATGCACGGGCTGGACTTGTTCCAGCCTGCTTCCCTCAACGACGCCTCCGGGACATATTGCAGACGCCATGTTCTTAGGCAAGATTTCTATCTTCACGTTATAATGTCGCATAAACACCCTTGGGATGTACAGCGAACCTATGCGCCGCGTCGTAATGAGGAAGTCATGCCTCGCATGACTTCCTCATGCGTCTCTGTTTTTTTCGGCGCCATGCTGGCGCCGCTTGCGGATGTTGTGGGGATATGAACGAAATATATCACACGAAGGGATTGCCATCGACACATCGCATCCAAAAATAACTACCCTATGGCGGCCTGTCGCCATGCGACCTATGGTCGCGTTGTCGACCGCCCCCCGGCTGCACAGATAAAATCTCTATTACCGAAAATCCCGCTTCACGGCTTACAGCGCCACCGCTTCAATCTTCCCCTCTCGCACGACCGCCTGCCACTTGAAACCGATGTCACGCAGCATATCGGCGGCATCGTCCAAGTTCGCGCCGACGTCGCGGGCGGTGTGCGCGTCCGAGCCGAGGGTGATCAGCTCGCCGCCAAGGCTGCGATACAGCTCCAACAGTTCCCGCCCCGGCATGGTAATCGAATTCCGGCGAAGTCCCGACGTGTTCACTTCCAGCGCAATCCCACGGTCGATGACCGTTTGCAGAAGCCGGCTGAACTCGTCTATGTACGGGCGGTGATCAAATTCCACCCCCGCCAGCGTCATATAACGCTGAATGTACGTGATGTGCGCAAGGGTATGTACGCCGACGCGCCCGTCGGCGGCGTCGAACTCCGCCACTTCAATCTGCTCGGAAATGGCGCGGCGAATCAAGTAGTCGATCTGCTCGGGCGGCATACGCTCCAGCTTCAAAAAGGAGAAGTCCGGATAGCCGCGCAGGTTGTGCAGCGACCCGATAACAAAATCAAAGCCGCCTTCAGCCAGCAGCTTCCGGGATTCCTCCGGGCGGGCGTGAGGCTGCCCCAGCTCAATGCCAAAGTTGATGCGCAGCTTCCCTGCCCAACGCTCCTTGGCCGACGCCAGCTCGCGCTGAAGGTCTGCCAGCGGATAGGCGGGATAGATGCCGTCCAGAATGTCGTCGATGTCGCAGTGGTCGCAGAGCGATATCTCATTAAGCCCCCGATCGATGGCAGTCTGAGCGATAGCGTCAATCTCGCCGCTTCCGTCCCGCGCGCCGTCGAAGGAATATTTTGTGTGTACATGGGAATCAAAATGGTACATAATCTTTTTCCTCTGTGAAATTAGGTTCTTCTTTATATTTTAGCACATTTTTGCCCGTTCGGCAAGTATATTCGATAAAGTTTTTCAAATAATATTGAAATTGCTGCGATTTTGTGGTATGATAAAGATGTTGGATGTATAAATCAGGCGGCGTGTCAATAACAACCCCTTCGTGTGATATATTTCGCTTATATCAGCACAACATCCGCCAGCGGCGCCAGCATGGCGCCGAAAAAAGAACAGAGACGCATGACTTCCTCATTACGACGCGATAGAAGTCTTGCCTAAGAACGCGGCGTCTGCAATATGTCCCGGAGGCGTCGTTGAGGGAAAGCTGACCGTCAAAGACGCTCAGCAGCTGGTGGGTAATTCCTTATTCCCCCCTGCCTAAAGCTTTTGCACAGCCTTTTCTACGCCCTCGCAGGGCGAGGGCATGAAAGCGTGTACCCCAACCCAAATAAAACTAAATTTCACATACAAAGGAGAAACCAACATGAAAACGTTTATGGGAAAGAATTTCCTGCTGGAGACGGAGGTAGCGAAGGCGCTGTATCATAATTATGCGGCTAAGCTGCCGATTATTGACTATCATTGTCATGTGTCGCCAAAGGAGATTGCACAGGATAAGCAGTATTCGAATATTACTGAGCTTTGGCTGGGCGGGGATCATTATAAGTGGAGAGCGATGAGATGCTGCGGCGTGCCGGAGGAGTACATTACCGGAGACGCTTCCGACTACGACAAGTTCAAGGCGTGGTGCGCTTCCATGCCCAAGCTGATCGGAAATCCGCTGTATCACTGGTCGCATCTGGAGCTTCAGCGGTATTTTGACTGCGATCTCATCATCAACGAGCAGAACTGCGACGAGATTTGGACGATCTGCAACGAGAAGCTTCGCACCCCTGAAATGAGCGTCCGCAGCATCATTAAGAACAGCGGCGTTAAGGCGCTCTGCACCACCGACGATCCCGCCGACACCCTTGAGTGGCACAAAATGCTCGCCGAGGACGATTCCTTCGACGTGCAGGTGCTCCCGGCGTTCCGCCCCGACAAGGGTTTGAACATCAACCGCGCGGGCATCACCGAGTATATGAACAAGCTGTCCGCCGTCTCCGGCATCGAAATCACCGACGTGGATTCGCTGAAGCTGGCGTATATGCAGCGTCTGGATGCCTTTGCTGAGCTGGGCTGCAAGACCGCCGACCACGGTCTGGACGGCTACACCGCCTTCGGCGAAGCCTCCAACTACGAGCTGACCGAAATCCTTAAGAAAGCCCTCGCGTCCGACGGCGCTGCCATTTCCGATGAGGAGCTGACCAAGTTCAAGACCGAGATGATGGCGTTCCTCGCATCCCAGTACAAGGTGCGCGGCTTCGTCATGCAGATTCACTTCGGCGTGCTCCGCAACCAGAACGCCCGTATGTTCAAGAAGCTCGGTCCGGACACCGGCTTCGACACCGTGGGCAACTACGATATGATCACTCCCCTCTCCCGCCTGCTTGACAAGATGGACGCGGACGATAAGCTGCCCCGCACCATTCTCTATTCCATCAACGCTTCCGATAACGCCGCTGTCGCCGCCCTCTGCGGCTGCTTCGAGCTGTCCGGCGACGGCAAGCCCAAGGTCATGCAAGGCTCCGCATGGTGGTTCTCCGATAACCTGGACGGTATGCGCCGCCAAATGACCGAACTTGCCAACCTCTCCGCCTTCGGCAACTTCCTCGGAATGCTCACCGACTCCCGCTCCTTCATCTCCTACACCCGCCACGAATACTTCCGCCGCATCCTCTGCGACCTCATCGGCAAATGGGTCGAAAACGGCGAATACCCCTGCGACATGGACTCCCTCGCTCAGCTGGTGGCGGATATTTGCTACAACAACACCAAGGATTATTTTGGGTTTAATATCGTTTGATAAGGGGTACGCGCTTTCATGCCCTCGCCCTGCGAGGGCGTAGAAAAGGCTGTGCAAAAGCTTTAGGCATTTTTTTAAGAGAATTACCCACGAAGCGCGGGCTGAATTTTTTCAGTCCGCGCTTCCTTCAGCGACGCTTACGGGACATATTGCAGACGCCGCGTTCTTAGGCAAGACTTTATTGCTCACGTTATAATATCGCGTAAACACCCTTGGGATGTACAGCGAACCTATGCGCCGCGTCTCCACGAGGAAGTCATGCGATGCATGACTTCCTCATGCGTCTCTGTTTTCTTTTCGGCGCCATGCTGGCGCCGCTTGCGGATATTGTGCGGATATAAACGAAATATATCACACGAAGGGATTGTATATTCGAAGGGATTGTGCTGTTCCGTCTGTAGGGAACGACACCATGCGACCTACGGTCGCTTTGTCGTTCCGCCCCAATATCATTTGTACGTATCAATATCTCTATCATCGACACGCCGCATCCAAAAATAACTACCTTATGGGCGGCCTGTCGCCATGCGACCTACGGTCGCGTTGTCGCCGCCCCTCGATATCATTATCGCTAATAAACCCTCTGTCATGCCAAAATCCCGGGCAGCCTACGCTGTCCGGGATTTTGGCAAATATCGGTATAATAGCGAAACAATCCCCCATCCTACGCAACATTCTCCCGCTGTACATTTGAGAGCCATTTGCCCGTCTTAATGCGCAACCAGAAGCAGGTGGCGCGGAAGAGCCAGTCCACCAGCATGGCGATCCACACGCCCACGATGCCCATCTCCATCTGCACGCCGATAACCCACGTCAGAGCGATGCGGAAAGCGACCATCGAGAAGATCGACGTCACCATCGTAAAGCGTACATCCTGCGCGGCGCGCAGGGCGTTCGGCAGCACAAAGGAGGGCGCCCACATCAATATGCCGAAGCCGGTGTGCAGCAGAATCAGCGTCGTCGCCAGCGCCAGCGTTTCCTCGGAAAGGTCGTAGAGCTTCAAAATCAGCGGAAGTCCCGCAATAATCGTCAGATTCGTCACCGCCAGCGAGCCGTAGGCGAAGCCCATCAGCTTGCGCTCATACTGCCGCGCCGCCTTGTAATCCCCCGCGCCGATGCACTGTCCCACCACCGTGACCATGGCAAGCCCCATCGCCTGCCCGGGAATCACGCCCATGGCGTCAATGTTGTTCGCCACCGCGTTGGCGGCGGTCTGAATCGTTCCAAAGCCGGCAATCATGGATAGCACCAGAATCCGTCCCAGCTGGAAAACGCTGTTCTCCAGGCTGTTGGGCAGACCGATGCGCAGAATCCGCTTGATCGTGGCAAGCTGGGGACGGAAGCGTTCCCGCCAGTCGATGTACAGCACCTGCTTTTTGCTGGCGATCACCACCAGAAGCATCAGCATTCCCGCAAAGCGCGAAATGGCGGAAGCGATGGCAGCGCCCGCCACGCCCCATTCCAGCCCGTAAATCAGCAGCGCGTTTCCGCCGATGTTGAGCAGGTTTAGAATCAGCGAGACAACCATCGTGACCGTTGAATTGCCCATGGTGCGGAACAGCGCCGCCAGACCGTTGTAAATGGCGATGAACGGATAGGAAATGGCGGAAATCTCAAAATATGTAACAGCATATCCCATCGCGTCGTCCTCGATGGCGCCAAAGCAAAGCCGAAGCAGCCCCCGCCGTGCGATAAATGCCAAAGCGGCGATGCCGACGGACGCCACAAGCAATACGAGCAGCAGCTGTTTAGCCGCCGAACGCGCCCGGGAACGGGCATCCGCAGCGTGATCGGCATGACCCGCCCCGTCGCAGGCTTTTGCCTGTCCAAGTTCATGGGCGCAGACCACCGCGCCGCCGGTTGCCAGCGCCGAGAAGATATTGATCATCAGTACGTTCAGCATATCCACCAGCGATACGCCCGACACGGCGCTCTCGCCCAGAGACGAGATCATCATCGTATCGAACATACCCACCGATATGGAAAGCAGCTGCTCAATAATCAGCGGAAAGATTAGTTTTTTCAGGTCACGATTGGTAAAAAGCATGGTACGCCTTTCAGGAATAATTGTAGGGTGACAATATTATACCACGTTTTGGCGAATTTTTCAATAGGCAAATCCGTGGGGGATTTGTGTTTTTTGTACGGAATGGGGCGGCGTGCAGCCAAAGGCCGCGTGCGGTCGCCCTATATCATATTTACTTCAACCCGCCCGTATAGTTCAGCTGCTCAATCAGCCAGCCGGATTTGGAATTGTAGCTGAACACGCTCACCGAGCAGTTGGAGATCAGCAGCGGAATGTGCCCCAGCTGCGTGCCTTCGGGCATACCCGCGATGCAGGTTGCAAGAGCGCGCACAATGCCGCCGTGGGTGACTACCGCGATCTTCTCCGGCCCATCCGCAGCGCTGACCGCAAGCGGATTTGCACCCTCTAAATCCACCGCTTTGGCGGATTTGGGCGCCAGAACTTCCATCTCGTCGAGGAATGCCCGGGCGCGCGCCAGCACCGCCGCCGAGCCTTCCGCACCAAAGGGTGCGTAGTCCATCATGCGCCGGTGCTGGTCGTAGGCTTCGCCGAAGCCGTAGCGTTTGTAAAGGTCGTCCCGGGTCATCTTGTAAAACGCGCCCGTGTCGATTTCCCGCAGATTTTCGTCAAAGTGAATCCGCCCCTCTCGGTACCAGTCCGGGAAGATCACCTCCGCCGTCTGACGGGCGCGAAGCAGGTCGGAAGCGTAAACGGCGTCGAACCGGATGCCGTCGATCAGCTCCCGGGTTTTCGCCGCCTGCTCAAAGCCCAGCTCGGTCAGCCCGATGGGTCCCCAGCCCTGATGCCAGCCGTGCAGGTTGTGCGTTGTCTGTCCGTGGCGGAATACATATAGTTTCATGTGTGTGTCCTTTACTGTACGATGTATGAGTTTGTAACGTTGGTAATCCAGACCTTGGGTCCGGTGTCCATCAGCTCGTAGAACTGCGCCTTTTCGGCGTCGCTCTGAACGTCGTCACGGAAGGTGCCGTCGTTCTCCATGATCATGTAGGTTACTTTGTAATAATAGCGGGTCACGGTGCCAAGCTCCGCGTCCTCGATGTCTCCGCTGGTCAAATATTCCACGCGGATGTTGTAAATCTTCTGCATGGTGATGGCTTCCCAGCGGTCGTGGCTCTCGAAATAGCGATCCTCGTAGAAGCCGTTGAGCCGCTCGGCGTCCCCGTGCATCAGGGCGTCAAAATAGTCGGCGAACATCACAATCGTGTCGCCGTAGGCATCGTAATCCTCGTCCACCAGCGTAATCGCCATGCCGCCCTCCACATAGGTCAGCCAGCGGTTTTGATCCAGCCATTCCCGGTTTTCGAAGATATCCGACTCCCAGTCCGGGTCGTACAGGCTGATGCGGTGGACTCCCTTGCCGTCGTAGACGTACTGCACCACCTCGGTGTCGCTGCTGCCGCTCCCGAAATCGAAATCGAAGGTCATATCCGTGGTGTTCAGGAAAAACAGCCCGATCACGCAGATGCCGCACATCGCCGCCATGACGGCGGCGATGGTCTTTTTCTTCTTCTGTCGTTTGTTGTTCTGATTCTGAGCGTTCTGATCCATGCGCATCAACCGTTGATGAAGCGCGCAAGATTGTCCTTGCCGATGCGGATGCCCTTCAGGTTGTCCTCAGCGCCCTCGAACTCGACGGTGACGTAGCCGTCATAGCCCACGTTCTTGAGAATCTGAATGGACTGGTAAATCTTCGCTTCGCCCTGACCGATGATCGCGCCCCGCAGGTAATTCATCGCGCGGGTGCGGAACCAGCCCTCGCCGGGATTGATTTCCACGCCGCTCTTCCAGAGGAAGTCCTTGGCGTGAACGTGCTTTGCGTAGGGAGCCATGATGCCCACGGAGAGGGTGGGATCCTCGTCCGCGCACATGAAGTTGCCCAGGTCAACCAGCGCGCCGAAGTTGGGATGCGCCACGGCGTTGATCAGCTTTTCCACGCGCTGAGCGTCCTGCGAAAAGAGACCGTGGTTTTCGGTCATGGTGCCGACGCCCTTCTGCTCGGCGTATTTGGTGATTTCGGTGGTTGCCTTGACAAAAATCGGCAGCGCGTCGTCGTAGCCGATGGAATACTTGCGGGTAAGCAGCTGGCGTCCGGCCATGTCATGGCGCATATTCTTCGTGCCCATGGCGGCGGCAAAGTCCACGTGGCGCTTTACCTTGGCGATTTCGGCGTCCAGGTCGGCGGACAGGAAGTTCGCGCCCACGCAGTAGGAAACGATCTCCAGACCCTTCTCGGCGCAGCGCTCTTTGATCGCCTCTGCGACCTTGGGGTCAAGCCCGTTGGACCATCCGCCTTCGGAGAATTCAATGCCTTCGAAGCCCATCTCGGCGGCCTTATCGATGATACCCATCAGACCCAGCTTGTCTTCATTGATGTACGAGCCGAAGCTGTAGGATGTTACACTGATTTTCATAATATGTACCTCCATATTCGCAATAATTTGCGGTGTCTACATTATATCATAATATCCGCCCGATGTCAACGCTTTTCTGTTACAACTTTTTGCCCGGAATTGACACAATCTTGCTGTCATAAAAAGGAATCCGCCCGCGCGGTGCGCGGGCGGGGGAAGTTAATATCTCGTTGCATCGGTTTTGTAGCCGATTTCTTTCTCATACTGGCGGATAATCGGACGAGCTAAGTCAAAGAGCGTATCAAGGGTGTTATAATCCTGCACAGCGTAGGTCACGCCGTCGATTTCCACGAGGTGATATTCATTGTGCCGGACGATGGGGGTGTAGGTGCAGCCATACCCGTCTTCGGTACGGGTTGCCAGCTCATAGCCGGTATCCTCGTATTCATCTTGGGTGCCGAGGGGGCGAACCTCGTGAACGGTGCCGTCCTTCGTGTAGATTTTGTAGCAAAAATAGGAATCTCCGTAGAAATTCACGTTTTGCTCCTTGAAAGGAGACTTAACCTGAATCTGGGTAAACATACTGAAATCCAAAGAGTAGTCAAATTCGTAGTCGATAAGTTCAGGATGGTCAACCATGTACGGCGTGTAGGACAGCGTGATCTTTTCCACATTTTCCTGCGTCAGGTGGTCGAAAATATGATACCACTCGTCCTCGCTGCGATTATTTTTGCTGTACACGTACAGCCCCACGCCTCCGGCGATGGCCAGCAGAAGCAGCACGGAGATTGTAATTAGGATGATTGTTTTTACTTTTTTCATGATGGTACCTTGCTGTGATCGCTGCCGTATTCATTATGGAATTGCTTTTTCGCGATATCAGCGACTTCCCACAGGGGACGATATGTCCATCGGTCATGGGTGTCATAGGTAACGCCGTCGATTTCGACAAGAAAATATTCCGAGTGCTTGATGATTGGATATCTGCCATCGTCAGCTTCCACCTCATAGCCTGTGCTCTCGTATTCGTCGTGAATACCGAGCGGACTCACCTTGTGAATCGTTCCGTCTTTCATATAAATCGTGAACGTCACAGCAACCCCGCCATAAAAGTAATTATTCTGCCGTTCATAGGGGAAAGTAACTTTCACATTTCTGACCTCAGGAATAATCAGGCTGATATCAACTTCATAATCCCGTATTTCACGGTCTTCCGTGCCGCAGCAGCCAGTATAAGTCATGGTGACTTTTTCTACATTCTCCGTGGACAGATATCCCAGGATGTACCGCCCGTTCTTGCTGTAAATAATCAGCCCCACGCCGCCGATGATTGCCAGCAGAAGCAGTACCGAGACTACGATTAGGATGATTTTCTTCGCTTTTTTCATATTCATGGCTCCTTTCCAACCTTGTCAGCTCAAGATATTGTTGATGTTGCGTTCGGTGACGAGAATAATGTAATAATCGGGGCTCGTGCGTTCGATGTAGTCCCGGTCGAATTTGTAGTTCCACATCTTCTGCCAGTAGACCTCGGCGAAGCTCTGGCAAGCGTATTGGTAAAAGTTAGTCGAGAACGAATCGCGGACAATCATCGCCGTGGGCAGCTTCTTCCCGGCGGCGAGGGAATTCTTCACCGTTTTGGTTTGGTTGATCGGGTCGAAGGTCAGCTCGTTGCTGTCGGTCAGATAAATATTCGGCGCGGCGGCAGCGGGTATCTTCCAGCGCACGAAGGTGGCGCGCTCGGTGAGCAGGCTGTTTTTCAGGCGCAGGTGGGTCATCATATCCCCCGCGATGACTTCCTTGGTGTAGAACTCGATGTCCGTGCCGATTTCAACCGGCGCGGCGTCGGGATAGCTTGCGGCGATGTGGTTCATCAGCGCATAATAGCCCCAGTACGCGCCGTAATCCGTCCAGTGGGAATCGGTTTTATGGTAGATTTTGTATTCGTCGTCCCGGTGAGCGTTCAGAATGTCGGTCAGCTCGATCACGGTAGCCCCGGCGGCTTCGGCGGCGGCGCAGAATTGCTCGGTGCGGGTGGTATCGGCGGTGGAACGTTCCCAGCGGGCGGGGGCGGTTTCGGGATAGATGGCGATGGGGTTGGGAACAATGACGTAGATCAGCTCACAGCCGAGATTTGATAGATAGTCCACTTTCTCCCGAACGCGGGAGGTGGTTCCCTCCACCTGCTTGTCGGTGAGCAGGTTCGTCCCCATCCAGTCCGCCATCTGACCGAAAAAATGCCCCTGCATCTGATCGCCCACCGCCACCTGACAAACGCCTTCGCCGGACAGGTCAACGTCTGTGCGGGGCTGAACGGTAACGGTTACGGGGGCGGATTCGCCCTTCCCCGCTTCCTGCTGGGTGATGGTCAGCGTACTGACCCCGGCGGGAATCTCCACCTCCACAAGCCAGCTTGTACCGTCCGTGCCGAAGGTCATGTCCGCCGCGCCGCCACGAACGTGGATTTTCGCGCCCTCCACGCAGCGTCCGCCGAAAATCAGCAGATTGTTGCCGCTCCATGTGTAGAAAAAGCTGTCCTCGGAGAGGGGCTGGCTGGGGTCGGCGGATGCGGCGGCGGTGCTTTTCCCGTCCGTCAGCCCGGTGTTGATATAGCTTGCCGCGTCGCTGATTTTGCCGACGCTCTGAAGCAGACGCGAAGCGTCTGCTGGACGAGTTGCGTCTGCTGGAGCGGTTGTCTCCGCCGAATCCTCGGGAAGGGCGAGGGCATCGCCGCCGCCAAGCAGCCCGGAAATAACCTCCTTCACCGCCCTGTTGTCCGGCGTGGCGATGAGCATAACATACACGCCGCTTTTATAGATTTCGCAGGCGTCCAGCACGCCAAGCAGCGACGAATCGTAGTTTTGAATCTCGCCCCGCCCGGCTTCCTTGATGGTCTGCCGCGATTCCAGCATGAGCTTAACTTCGTTGGCGGCGGCGGTGGATTTCGCCTTGACGATGGTGATTTCGAAGGGCAGAACCTGTCCCGCGTGAATGGCGGTAGCGAACTGGGCAATCATGGGCAGCGCGGGAATGTCCGCGTCGTATTCGCCGTAGAAAAGATAGCTCATGTAGCCCTCGTCCAGATGGTGCTCGGAGCCTTCCTCCGCGTCGGAATAGTAGACGCTGGGATCCCAGGTCTGGGCGCTGTCGAACAGCGCCAGCGAAGCGTCCAGCAGTTCCCGCGCGGATACGTCGGCGGCAGGCTCCGACCCGCAGGAAACGAGGGTCAGGAGGATTGCAAAAACGAGAATCAGTGCAATTTTCTTCATTCATTTATACCTCATTCGGGAAACTTGATGACGATGTGGTCGCCCAAATCCAGATAGCGGAAGTCGGCGGGAAAATTCCAGCTGCCGGTTTTGCCCTCCAGATAGAGGGAAACGAAGCGTTCGGCGCATCCGGCAAGCCCGGTGCCCGCGCCGGAAGTGAGAACCAGCCGTCCGCCGTCCACGTAAATCTCATGGACGCCCGCTGTTTCGGGCTTTTCCTCGGACAGAAGGATGGCGCAGGCATCGGTTGCTTCGGTGACGATGGAAAGATACAGCCCGGTCTTTTTATAAAGCGTGTCGCGCAGGGTTTCGGCGGCTTTGGTAAGCGTCTTGTCCGCCGACGGAGGAAGAACGATTGTCCGGCTGTCGTCCAGCTGCACCATGTCGATATACAGCGCGGGGATGTCGTACTGGTGGTAGACCACGTATTCGTAGCCCACGGGAACGATTACGTCGCTCCCCGACGTCACGAAGGTGTCGAGAAAAAAGTCCATCGCCAGCTTTGTGCCCTTGTCCGAGCCGCCGGAGATGTAGATTTTCCCGCCCGATTCGCGGATGATGTAGCCGCTTTCGCCAAGCGCCCGTCGGTCGATAAAGCCTTCGGTTTCCCGCAGGGTTTCGCCGATGATCAGCTCATGCTCATAGGTGGGATTTTTCTCCCAGTCGGTGTTGATGCCGGGGGTGGCGCCGGTGGCATCGATGATCGCCTTGCGCAGGCGGATTGCCTGATTGGTGACGGCCTGGCTGGAATAATCGGCGCGGATGATGTAGAAATCGGTTTGTCCGCCTTCGGTGACGCGAAGCTCGGCGGGGGCGGATTCGGTTATGGCGGTGGTATCCTCCGGCGGCGCGGGTTCATCCGCGCAGGCGGGGAGCAGGAGAAGTGCGGACAGGAGGAAGATGATGGTCAGCAGTTTCATGTGGCGGCATCCTTTTATGTTTGATATTACTATTATAGCACAAATCGGGCGGAATTGCAATGAAAAAAGCGCTCCTTTCGCTGTGCGGGATGGCGAAAAGAGCGCGGATATTTTAGCAAATGTGAACAAAAGGAGGTCCTCCTCCTCTTTCTTTTGTAGGGAGCGACGCCCTCGTCGCTCCGCCGAGCGGGCAGCAATTCTTCCCCTTGAGGCAGCGGCGTTCGAATGTGCTTCAAGGGGAAAAGCGCATCTATTCCCTTGTTCGGTCGGTCGGCGACGGGGGCGACGCCGACCACCGGGTAGTTGGATTACGGCGAGTTTGTGCGAACAACGCGGAGCCTCACCCCAGATTCAGGGTGTAGCCGAACGCCCTGCCCCGTCCGACGGCGGTGCGGCAAACCGTCAGCGCGCCGCAGCGCATACCACTCGCCGTCAGGCGAATATCACTGAAATGAGACAAGCTGTCACGCATCGCGTGACAGCTTGTCTCGTCTGGTGCGGGTAAGAGGACTTGAACCTCCACAGCCTTGCGACTATTAGAACCTGAATCTAACGCGTCTGCCAATTCCGCCATACCC
>JAFUQU010000037.1 GCA_017472255.1 Clostridia bacterium
CTCGCTCTTGAGCCGACCTTGATATTATATCATATTTTCTTTCGCTTGTCAAGGGGTTTTCAAAAGTTTTTTCAAAAACTTTTTCTCAGCCCCTCGGCCTCTCGGCCTCGCTGACAGCTTATATAGTATACCACATCTCCTCCACTTTGTCAAGAGGTTTTTGAAAAATTCTTCAGATTTTTTTCGAAACCCGCAAAAAGCCCGAGAGGATGCGTAAAACGCACCCTCTCGTATCGAACATATTTATTCAACAGTAACCGATTTCGCCAGATTTCGCGGCTGATCCACATCGCAGCCACGCGCCACCGACGTGTAATACGCCAGCAGCTGCAGCACCGTAACCGCCGGAAGGAACAACAGCTCCTCGCAAAGCTGAGGCAGCCGCACCACGGAGTCCACACCAATGCCGTTCGTATCCGCATCGGCACACACCACGGCAATTACATTTGCCCCACGCGCCTTCACCTCACGGATGTTGGACACCATTTTTCCGTACAGCTCCGGCACCGTGCAGAGCGCCACCACCGGCGTGCCGTCCACAATCAGCGATATGGTGCCATGCTTCAGCTCTCCCGCCGCATAAGCCTCGCTATGGATATAGCTGATCTCCTTTAGCTTCAGCGAACCCTCGGCAGCCAGATAATATCCGGCGCCGCGTCCAATGAAGAACAGATCCTCGCATCCGGCAATCGACGCCGCAAGCGCTTTGATCTCTTCTTCCCGGTCAAGAATCGCTTCCACCGCAAGAGGTGCATCCTCGCAGAGTGCCGTCACCAGCGCACGCCCGCGCGCTTCGTCCAGACGACCGCGCAGCAGCGCCGTCTCAACCGCCAGCAGCGCCAACAGTGCCGTCTGAACCGAGTAAGCCTTCGTGCTGGCCACCGCAATCTCCGGACCCGCCCAGGTATACAGAACGGAATCCGCTTCTCTTGCAATGGATGAGCCGATAACATTAACAATCGCCAGCGTAGGCGCGCCCTTTTCTTTGGCAAGGCGAAGCGCCGCCAGTGAATCGGCGGTCTCGCCCGACTGGCTGATGATAATCACAAGGTCGTTTTCATCGATCAGCGGGTTATTGTAGCGGAATTCGGACGCTACCTCCACCGTCACCGGCAGAGCCGCCAGCGATTCAAAAAGCCCCCGCGCAATCAATCCCGCGTGCATAGCCGTACCGCAGGCCACAATGTGGAGCCGCGATACTTTTGCCAGCACCGATGTGTCCAGACGCTCTCCCGAAAAATCAGGCAGCCCGCCCTTCACACGGGGATGCAGCGTTGCCTTGATGGCCGTCGGCTCCTCATGAATCTCCTTGATCATGAAGTGAGGCCATCCGCCCCGTTCAGCCGCCTGCACGTCCCAAAGGGCAGTCTTGCGCTCTTTTTCCACCGGAACGCCGTCCCGGTATATGCAGACGTTCTCCTGCTCCACCACCGCGATTTCGCCTTCTTCCAGCTGATAATAATCGCGGGTGTGCCGCAGCAGAGCCGTAATGTCGGACGCGATGAAGTTCTCTCCCTCGCCCAGACCAACAATCAGCGGCGATCCGCTTCGAAGCGCGTACAGCCGCAGCGGGTCGTCGGCAAACAGGATCCCCAGAGCGTAAGACCCCTCCAGCCGCGCTGCCGTTCTGGAAATCGCGTCCAGCGGCGACCGCTTTTCTACCGTATAATAATAATCCAGCAGCTTTGCCGCCGCCTCGGTGTCAGTATCTGACTGGAAGGTATATCCCAGCTCTGTCAGCTCGGCGCGCAGCGCGGCATAATTTTCGATGATGCCGTTGTGTACCAGCTGAAGTGCAGGCGTACCGTGAGGATGCGCGTTTGTATCGCTGGGAGCGCCGTGGGTAGCCCAGCGGGTGTGCCCGATGCCGGCGTGGATGCCGGTGGTTTGAGCGTCACCCAGCTTTGCCGCCAGATTGTCCAGCTTGCCGGACGCCTTCACCACCCGCATTCCGCCGTCATACCAAGCCACGCCCGCCGAATCGTACCCTCGGTACTCCAGCGCGCGCAGTCCTTCGATCAGGCGCGAAACCGTATTGTCACTGCCGATATATCCGATGATTCCACACATAAAACAGAATTCTCCTTTGCCCTTTTATATAGGCGTATTCGCGGAAAACCGCCATTGTGTGATTATAGACAGAATTTTGCAGCAGACAACAAACCATGTCGGCAAAATCCTGCCCGAAGGCGGTTTTGCCGTCTTTACTCTTAATATTGTAATTTTTGTCCGACCCTTTGTCCCCACAGTCACCTGCGGGTTTTGCTGTCGAACTTACGACGCGGCAGAGCCGCACCGGAAAAACATCCGCCGAAAGCTTCCCTATATATTATAACGTAACAGAGAAACCATATTCGATCATTTTTCTCCTCGTCAACTTTCCACACCACTGTGGAAAGTCCAGGCGCTTGTCTTGCGGCAAACCTCCGCGTTATACCGCGTAGGTTGCCAGCTGTTTCTGAATCTTTGCCGCCGTGTCCTCCACAACCGCGCGGATTACATCGGGATCGTCGCCCTCAGCCATCACACGGATCAGAGGCTCGGTGCCAGAGGGTCTCGCCAGCAGTCGTCCGCCGCTGCCGATGGTTTTCTTCGCTTCCTCCAGAATTGCCTTCACCTCGTAGTCGGTGTAGAACGCCAGCTTTTCTTCAGCTGTACAGGTAATGTTGATGATCACCTGTGGATAGCGGGTCATAACCGCCGCAGCCTCAGACAGCTTCACATGGGTGCGCTTGAGCTGCGAAAGCAGCTGTACCGCCGTCAGCTGACCATCACCGGTGGTGGAAAAGTCGCGGAAAATAATGTGTCCCGACTGTTCGCCGCCCAGATAATAATCCTCCAGCAGCATCTCCTCCAGCACATAACGGTCGCCCACCTTGGTAGCCTCGAAGTGAATGCCGTTTTCCTCGCAGAACTTGTTGAAGCCGAAGTTGGTCATGATAGTACCCACAACGGTGTTCTTGTTCAGCTTGCCGCGAGCCTTCATGTCCAGCGCCAGAATCGCCATGATCATGTCGCCGTCCACATCCTGTCCCTTGTCGTCAATGCACAGGCAGCGGTCAGCGTCGCCGTCGAATGCGATACCTGCGTCCAGCTGATGCTCCAGCACATAAGCGCGCAGATTTTCCAGATGGGTGGAACCGCAGTTTTCGTTGATGTTTACGCCGTTGGGTTCATCCGACAGCATATGGCACTCCGCGCCAAGTCCCTCAAAGAGCAGCTTTGCGGTCCGGCTGGCACTGCCGTTGGCACAGTCGATGGCAATCCGCATACCGTCCAGCGCAAACAGCGCCGTCGAACGCAGACGCTCCACATAATCGCGCACCGCGTTGTCCGCGTGCGTAACACGTCCGATGTTGGCGGGAGCCGCCAGTCTGGGCGAAGGCTTGCCGTCCAGAACGATGGATTCGATGCGCTCCTCCAGCTCATCCTCCAGCTTGTAGCCGTCCTCGTTGAAAATCTTGATGCCGTTAAAATCGTAGGGGTTGTGCGACGCCGAGATCATAATACCCGCGTGCGCCTTGTACTTGCCCACCAGATAAGCCACCGCAGGCGTAGGCACAACGCCCAGCATAATCACGTCCGCGCCCACTGAGCAGAGACCTGCCGCCAGCGCGCTCGCCAGCATTTCCGAGGAAACGCGGGTGTCCATACCCACCAGCACCGTCGGCAGATACCGCCGTCCGCTGGATAATACCTCAGCCGCCGCGCGTCCGATCTGCATCGCACGCTCACAGGTCAGCTCGGTGTTTGCAATTCCGCGCACACCGTCGGTACCGAATAATCTTCCCATGTTCAAATTCCTTTCTGATTTTTAATCACAATGTTGTCGGGAGCCTTGAAGATCGCGTTTTCGGGAACCACGCCCCGTACACGCGACAGGGGATAAACGGTTGCGCACCGTCCCAGCACGCTGCCCGGGCAAAGAACGCTGTTGCAGCCTACTTCCACCAAATCGCCTACCATCGCGCCGAACTTCTTACGTCCGGTTGCAATGGGCGGATCATCCTTGACCACCACCGGTGACTTGTCGCTCTTGACGTTGGACGTCACCGCACCCGCGCCCAGATGGGACTTCCATCCCAGCACTGAATCGCCCACATAGTTGAAGTGAGGCACCTGCACACCGTCAAAAAGAATACAGTTTTTCAGCTCGCAGGAATTGCCCACCACCGCGCCCTTGCCCACAATAGCCGAGCCGCGTATGTACGCGCAGTGCCGAATCTCCGCTCCCGAATCGATAATGCAGGGCGCGCCGATATAAGCCGTAGGCGCAATCTTTGCGTCCTTCGCGACCCAGACACCCGGTTCCCGCTGTTCGAACAGCGCCGGGTCAAGGGTTTCGCCCAAAGTAAGGATAAACTCCTTAATCCCGTCCAGCGCTTCCCACGGATAGCGCGTATCCCGCAGCAGCTCCGCCGCAATGGTGTGGGACAGGTCGTAAAGTGCCGCCGTCGTGACCGCTTGATTCTGTTCCATATACAGTATACTCCTTTCTGTGTTTTTTGTGAGAAAACACGCATTCCCGCCGTCCGCAGGAAGCGAAACCGGCAGGTCACTGCTCATTATACCATATTTTGCGGAGAATGTCAATGCAGTGATTATGAACAGAAAAAAGACGCTGTTCACACCAATGTCATATAGATAAAACCGTACAAGTTTAAATAAATTTAGTAAATCTCATCTCAACCAATCGTCACTTGATTTCCAAACAACGAATTGATAATTGACTATGTCAAATCGCCATGTTATAATATAATCACACCGGTGATGATAATTATGGAGGCGATCATATGCAAATTAAAATAGGAGACAAAATACAAGAACTGCGCCGCCGTGACGGGCGAAAACAGGAAGATTTGGCAAACGCCCTCGGTGTTACCAATCAAGCGGTGTCCCGTTGGGAAGCAAACGGCAGTTATCCCGATTTAGAGCTGTTACCTGCCATTGCAAACTTTTTTCATGTTTCAATCGATGAACTATTCGGATATCACGATGACAGAGAAGAAAAAATCAAAGAAATTCTCAAACGTGCCAGCGAAACTCTCGCAAAACACCGCACAATGTATCAAGGCGGGTTAACCGATGACATTGTTGAGTGCGCCAATATGCTTCGCGCCGCGTCAGAGGAATTCCCTAATGAACCCAAAATTCTCTTGGCTCTCGGTCAAGTGCTTCAAATGTGGGGATGGTTCAATTTTGGAGCGAAAGGACATACCGACGATTCTACCGGAATCATAGAAGACGATGCAGAGTACAATTCTAAAAACATTTATTGGATGGAAACTATACGCGTTTATGAGAAACTGTTGAAATCGAATCCGGCTCCCGAGGACAGAGAAAAGGCGATTAGACAGCTTGCCCAGCTTTATTGCAGCATCGGTGAATACGAAAAGGCAAAAGCTCTTGCCAATAATCAAAACAGTATTATTATTTGCAAAGAAGTGTTGCTGCCTCTCGCAACCGTCGGTGAAGAAAAGGCGAGATATCAAGGAGAAAGAATAACCAATCTTCTTGCAAATCTGAGCTTTGCCATTTCGGAAACTGTTTCATTAAGACCATCGCTGTTTTCTTCGGAATACGGAAGACAAATATTGTTATCCGTTATAGATTTGTATGAGACGGTTTTTATCGACGGAAAATGCGGCTTTCATCATTGGGATATCGGACACTTGTATTTTTCTATAGCGAGATACGAAGCAATGTATAACGGAGAACTTAAAAAAGCTCTCATATATTTTGACAAAGCCTTTGAACATTACAAAGAATATGAGCGTATTTATAACAACGGCGGGTTCAAATATTCCGCTCCACTGGTATCAGGTATGGTAGGTATAGAAAAAGGAGAAATTCCTCAAATGACTGAGGAATTTTGGAGAAAGATTACGGAGGGATTTCCAGATAATATTTGTAATGAGCTTCGCAAAAATGAAAAATATGCCGAGTGTTTTGGATGATTCCAGCCCCGCCTTGTGCGGGGCATTTTCTTATTTTGGTTGAGCACGGCACAGCTTTGTTCCGTTATTGAAAAAAGATCCCTCGATTGCTTTGGACAACCGAGGGATTTTCGCGTTGGGCTTATCTAAACGACATTGCTGTTCACACAACGTCCTTCCTCTTCTTAAAATCTCACCCGCTCCACGCTGATACAGCGCTTCGTATCGGGATTGATCGTATAGATGCACCCATTGATTTCCGGCTCACCTTCGGCCAGCTCAAACTTCACAGGCAGTTTGGTACGCAGCTTGTCGATGATGATGTCGGTGCGGATGCCCAGCACGCCGTCCTGAGGACCGGACATACCAAGATCGGTCACATAGCCGCTTCCCTTCGGAAGCACTCGCATATCAGCGGTCGCCACATGGGTGTGCGTACCCCAAATCGCCTGAATCCGACCGTCAAAATGCCAGCCCAGCGCAATTTTTTCGCTGGTAGCCTCGGCGTGGATATCCAGCGCCGCCAGATCGTACTTCCCCGCTTCCCGCTCGAGAATCCGCTCCACCGTGGCAAAAGGACAGGCCAGCGCCTCCAGATAAATCGTCCCCATCACGTTGATCACCAGCGCCCGCTGCCCGGCAATATCCACAATGGTGTACCCGCTTCCCGGCGTGCCGTAGGGATAGTTGGCCGGGCGGAGGATGAAGTCATTATCGTCCAGATAGCGCCGGATTTCCCGCTTACGGAAGCTGTGATTGCCGCCGGTAAGCACATCGCAGCCGTATTCAATCAGACGGTCGGCGCTCTGGGGATCGACACCGTTACCCACAGCGCAGTTCTCCGCGTTGCAGACCACCAGATCAATCTTGTGCGCCTTGCGGAAGCCCCACAGCCGCTGCCCAATGGCATTGACAGCGTTCTGACCGACCACGTCGCCCAGCGCCAGCAGTTTATATTCATTCATAGTTCTCTCCAGAATTTGATATCTTAAAGTCCCCGGAAGCCCTTGCCGATGACCTCGGACGAGTTTGTGATCATCATAAAGGTTTCGGGATGCGCCTGCTTCAGATAGCGCTGCAACTTCAGCGCCTGCCAGCGCCGCATGGCAGACAGCACCACATATTTCTGCTGATGCGTATAGCCGCCCGCACCCTCCAGCACGGTGCAGCTTCGTCCCAGCGTGCCGGTGATGTACTGCGCGATTTCATCCGGCGAATCCGTGATGATCGAAAAGCACTTGCACATATCGATGCTTTCAATCACCGAGTCCACCAGCATGGTCTTGAATACCAGACCCAGCACCGAGAAAAGCCCCGTCTTCGGACCGAACAGGAACGCCAGCGCCGTAATGCCCGCGTCGCTGATCAAAAGCGCGGTGCCGATGTTCATGCGGGTATATTTGCGCAGAATCATCGCGATGATGTCGGTGCCGCCGGTGCTGCCGTCGCAGTGAAAGAGCAGCGCCGAGCCGACAGCCGGCAGCAGAATGGCAAAAATCAGCTCCAGCAGCGGCTCATCGGTGAAGGGCGCTTCCATGGGGAAAAGCCACTCCAGCAGCATCAGACCGCCAGACAGCGTCACCGAGCCAATAACCGTCTTAAGCCCGCAGCCCCGTCCCAGCGCCGCAAAGCCCAGCACCAGCATGGCCATATTGATCACCGTCGCCACCGTACTGGCAGAGGACAGGTGAAAATAGTTGCCCAGAATCACCGAGATGCCGCTGACGCCGCCGGTGGAGAAGTTGTTGGGAAACTTGAAAAAGTACACGCCCAAAGCCACACAGAACGCACCGGCTACACAGAGAAGATATTCCTTGATTTTCGTTTTCATGACTTTTTCGCCGCGAAATAGGTTCCGATATGCCTGCCGTCGCTGATATCGTAGAGCACGGCGGGGTTTTTGCCGTTGACAATCAGCATGGGAATGCCCGCTTCGGTCACAATCTGCGCCGCCTTGATCTTGGTGATCATACCGCCGGTACCGCGGTCAGTGCCCGCGCCGCCCGCGTAGGAAAGAATGCGGTCGTTGATCTCATCCACCCGCGTGATAAGCATGGCGTCGGGATTCTTGCGGGGATCGCTGTCAAAGAGACCGTCGATATCCGACATATTGATCAGAATATCCGCGCCGCAGATCAGCGCCACATAAGCCGCCAGCGTATCGTTGCCGCCGAATTTCAGCTCCTCGATGGAAATCGGGTCGTTCTCGTTGACAATCGGAATCACGCGCATCTCCAGCAGCTGGCGGAAGGTGTTCTCCGCAGATTGACGGCGCGCCGGAATGTCAATCACATCCTTGGTCAACAGAAGCTGTCCCACCACATGACCGTAAGCCGCGAAAAAGCGTTCATAGACCTGCATCAGCTCAGCCTGACCCACAGCGGCCAGCGCCTGCTTTTCCTCAATGGAATCGGGACGGCGTTCCAGTCCCAGACGCGCCATGCCCGCCGCCACCGCGCCCGAGCTGACCAGAATAATCTGATGTCCCTGATTTTTGAAGTCGGACAGAATGCAGGCCAGCCGCTCCATGCGCCGCAGGTTCAGGCTGCCGGTCTCGTGGGTCAGGGTGTTTGAACCGAGCTTCACGACGATTTTCGATTTCTTATTCAGTAAACTCATAAGTAGTTTCTCCTCTTTCGGCAGAACATTTTCAAAAAATTCACGCAAAGGTATTCCAAAATTGCCGAAAGTATATTATAATAGTATTATGTACGTCCCAACCGGGCGCGTCACTATACTATTATAACGTGATTCACCGAAAATTTCAATAGCTAAATCAAAAATAAATCACCTCCAAGGAAAAATCATGACCAAACACTCCCCACTCCCCGAGCTGCTGCTTCCCAGCGGCTCCCCCGAAGCGCTGGATGCCGCCATCGCAGGCGGCGCGGATGCCGTCTATTTCGGAGGCGGCGCCTTCAACGCCCGCATGAACGCCCGCAACTTCGCCGGGGACGCTCTGGGCGACGCCATCCGCAAGTGTCAATCCTGCGGCGTAAAAACGAATATTACCTTCAATACTCTCATCCACGAGCGGGAAATTCCCGACGCCCTCCGCTTTGCCGAGCAGCTGGCGAATCTGGGCGCGGACGCACTTATCGTCGCCGACCTGGGACTGGCGTCGCTGATTCACCGCTATTTTCCCGAGCTGCCCCTCCACGCCAGCACACAGGCCGCCGGACATAACGCTGCCGCAGCCGTCGAACTGCAAAAGCTGGGCTTTTCACGGATGGTAGCTGCCCGCGAATTGTCCATGGAAGACTTCGCCATCCTTTGCCGGGAATCGCCCATCGAAACCGAGATGTTCATTCACGGCGCCATATGCGTGTCTCAATCGGGACAATGCCTTGCCAGCGCCATGATTGGCGGGCGAAGCGGAAACCGCGGCGAGTGCGCCCAGCCCTGCCGCCTGCCCTACCGGTCAGGCAGTGGCGCGGAAACCTATGCTCTGAGCATCAAGGATATGTGCCTTGCCGGACATATTACCGAGCTGATCGGGCTTGGCGTATCCTCGCTGAAAATTGAGGGACGGATGAAAGGTCCCGATTATGTCTACGGCGTGGCGAAAATCTACCGCCGCCTGTTAGACGAAGGTCGCAACGCCGACGCCGACGAAATGGCAGAGCTTCGCGCCCTGTTCTCCCGCAGCGGCTTTACCGACGGATACTTCACCCGCCGTATCGACCGCTCCATGCTCGGTGTGCGCACCGATGCCGATAAGAACGACACCAGACGCGCCGCCGCTTCCATTGACTTCGCCCGCCTCTGCCGGGAACGTTCCGACGCCAACCGCCCGGCTGTTGCAATCTCCGCCTGCATTCAGGCGGACAAGCCCTCCACGCTGACCCTGACCCTTGGCGAGCAAAGCGTCACCACCGCCGGTATGATGCCCCAGCCCGCGAAAACCTGTCCGCTGACCGTGGAAGCAGCGGTCAAAAGCCTGACCAAATTCGGCGGCACGCCATGGCAGGCAGGCAGCGTGACCATTGCCCTCGACGACGGATTGATGCTGCCCGTATCGGCGCTGAACGCCCTCCGCCGTGACGCGGTCGCAGCCCTCGCCGAAGCCTGTGCCCCGCCCGAAAAAAACGCGCCGAAGCTCCCCGATAAAATCGACGAGCCTTCCCCCGACCTTCCCGTCCCGCTGCGCACCGCACGCTTCCAGTCGGCGGCACAGATTCCGGAAGGGCTAGATGTCTTCGACATCCTCTATGTGCCGCTGGAGCGCTTTTCGCCGGAGGATGTGCAAAAAGGCGTCAGCGGCGTGATTTTGCCCCCGGTCATCCTGGATTCAGACCGCAGCAAAGCCGCCGCCATGCTGGAAACCGCCGCCGACGCGGGCATACGCCACGCGCTGGTGTCAAACCTTGGGCATCTGTCGCTGGCGAAGGACGCGGGCATGATTCCCCACGGCGATTTCCGCCTGAACATCTACAATCGCCATACCGCCGCATCCCTGCTGAAGCTGGGCTTCGCCGACCTGCTGGTCTCCCCCGAGCTGACCGTTCCCAGCTGCGCACGCTGGGGCTTCCCGCCGTACTCTACGGACGGCTCCCGCTGATGGTGCTGGAAAAGTGCGTCATCCGCGACCTGTACGGCTGCAAAGCCTGCAAAAAGAGCGGCTTTCTGCCCTTAATCGACCGCAAAAAGGCGTCGTTCCCGCTGGTTCGCAGCTGGGAGCACCGCAATATTCTCTACAACAGCGTGCCGATTTATATGGCCGACCGCATGGATGAGCTGACCCGAAGCCGTATCATCGGCGGGCATTTCATCTTCACCGACGAGACCCCCGAGCAAATTCGCGCCATTCTCACCGCCTACGAAAAAGGCATTCCATCCAGAACCCCCATCCGCCGCATCGGCATTCAACAATGAAGGAGAACATCATGTCCATCAACGTCAACATCAAGCTGCTGCGTGAAAACGCGGCGCTCCCCGCCTACGCCACCGACGGCTCGGCAGCCCTCGACCTTCGCGCATCCCTCGACGCGCCGCTTACCATCGGCCCCGGCGAGCGGGCGAAAATCCCCACCGGAATCGCCATCGCCCCTGAATCAAAGGACGTGGTCGCCGTCCTCTGCGCCCGCAGCGGTCTGGCATCCAAACAGGGCGTAACGCTGGTCAACGGCATCGGCGTCATTGACAGCGACTACCGGGGCGAAATCGCCGTGGCGGTCATTAATCTGGGCGATGCCCCCGCCGTCATCGCGCCCGGCGACCGGGTGGCGCAGCTCATGTTCATGCCGGTGCTGCACGCCAACCTGATTCCCGTGACCGAGCTGGACGAAACTGCCCGAGGCGCGGGCGGCTTCGGCTCCACAGGAGTGAAGTGATGGTGCGCCCCCTCGCCGACCGCATCCGTCCCTCCGGCTTCGACGACATGGTTGGACAGCAGCAGCTGGTGGGAAAAGGCGGCATCCTGCGCCGAATGGTGGAATCGGGACACATCACAAACATGATTTTCTTCGGTCCGCCCGGCACCGGCAAAACCACCGTCGCCGGCATTATCGCCGAAGGCGCGGGCATGACGCTCCGCCGTCTCAACGCCACCACCGCCTCCCTCTCCGATGTGCGTGAGGTCATCGATGAAACCTCCACCATGCTGGGCAGCAGCGGAATCCTGCTGTATCTGGACGAGATTCAGTATTTCAACAAAAAGCAGCAGCAATCGCTGCTGGAATACATGGAGGACGGACGGATTACCCTCATCGCCTCCACCACCGAGAACCCTTACTTCTGCGTCTACAACGCCCTGCTATCCCGATCAGCGGTCTTTGAATTCCGCCCGGTACCCATTGAGGAAATCGAGCGTGCCCTCCGCCGTACCCTTTCCATCCTCAACGACGAAGCCATCCGCCCGGTATCCATCGACGACGCCACGCTGCGTCTGCTGGCTGGAGACGGCGGAGGCGATGTCCGCCGCGCCATCGGGCTGATGGAAAACGCCTTCCATCTGGCAGAAACCGGGGACGGCATCATCGACAAGACGCTGGTGGATTCGCTGACGCCCAAGGTGCTGGGCGCTTTTGACCGGGCGGGAGACGTACACTACGATCTTTTGTCTTGCCTGCAAAAATCCATCCGCGGCTCCGACCCGGACGCGGCGGTCTTCTATCTGGCGAAGATTCTGGAGGGCGGCGATCTGCTGTCCGCCTGCCGGAGACTGCAAGTCATCGCCAGCGAGGACATCGGACAGGCTTATCCCATGGCGGCGGTCATTACCCGAGCCTGCGTGGAAAGCGCCCGGGAGCTGGGTATGCCCGAAGCCCGCATTCCGCTGGTCAACGCCGCCGTCATGCTGGCTACCTCGCCCAAATCCAACAGCGCCTACATGGCCTACGCCAAAGCCAAGGAAGACATCGACGCCGGACGTGGACAGGATGTCCCCCATCACCTGCGCAGTCCCCGTTTTGAAGGTTATCGTTACCCCCACGACTACGAGAACCACTGGGTCGCCCAGCAATACCTCCCCCCCAATCTGGCCGGGCGCACCTACTATGAATACGGTCCCAACAAAACCGAACAGGCCGCCCGCGCCTACTGGGAAAAAATCAAAGGGCAGCCCTCCAAAGAATAAAACCACCTCGAAAGGACACTAATCATGAAAGCAGTACAAATCGGCACCGCCGGACACGCATTTTACGCCTACAAAGCCATAAAAAACTACGGACTCGACTTCGCCGCCCTCTCCTGCGGCAGCGCAGGCATCGCCGCCGAGGGCACGGAAGCCGCGCTGGAGGTTGTAAAAAAACGCGGCTTTGCCCCGAAGCTCTACGATAACTACATTACCATGCTGGACGAAGAACGCCCCGACATCGCCATCGTCAACCCGCAATTCACTGAGAACGCCGACGTGGCCATCGCCGCGCTGGAGCGGGGCATCCACGTTTTCTGCGAGAAGCCCCTTGCCCCCGATCTTGCCTCCCTCGACCGCCTGGACGCCGCCTGCAAGGCGTCCAAAGCCCGCCTCGCCGCCATGTTCGGCATCCGCTACGAAGCCCCCTTCGTTACCGCCAAGCGGCTGGTGGACGCCGGAGAGATTGGCGAAATCCGCCTGATGGATTCCCGCAAATCCTACAAGCTGGGCAAACGCCCCGCCTTCTACAGCTCCCGGAAAACCTATTGCGGAATTCTGCCCTGGGTAGCCATCCACGGCATCGACTGGATGCGCTGGTTCTCGGGCGAGCACTACACCAAGGTCTACGCCGCCCATTCCAGCCGGGAAAACGGCGGTAACGGCGACATGGACATCACCTCCTTCGCCACTTACGAGATGACAAACGGCGTTCTCGCCACCATCACCGCCGATATGTTCCGTCCCGCGTCCGCGCCGTCCCACGGCGACGACCGGGTGCGTCTGGTGGGAACCAAGGGCATCCTTGAGATTACCGACGGCGCGCTGACCCTTCTCTCCGACGCGGCAGGCGGCAAGGTAAACGTCCCGCTGGATCCGCCCAAGGACATCTTCGCCGATTTCCTTGAGGAGTTGCTTCACGGCGTCCCCTGTGACTGCGGCGCGGAGGCTTCCATCGAGTCCACCCGCTGGGCGCTGCTGGCTCGTGACTTCGCGGAAAGGGCAGAGTAAGCGATGGGCGGAAAGCTGTACAACCTGTTTTTAGTGCTGACCGGCATTGTGCTGGGCACCTTTGTCGGCTACATATGCAAGGGCGTCCCCACCCTGTCCTGGCTGGCGTTCGGCGTCAACTTCGGGCTGGAATCGCCCGTCGTGCTGAATCTGGGCATTATGAGCTTGACCTTCGGCATCAGCATCAATCTCACGCTGGCGGTGGTGATTTTTGTAATCCTGTCGCTGGTCATAGGAAGGATATTGTCCAAATGAATCAATCAAAACTGATACTCGCCTCCAATTCACCCCGGCGCCGGGAACTGTTAGCCATGATCGGCGCCAATTTCACCGTCCTCACCGCTGACTGCGACGAGTACGTGAAGAAGGGCACGCCCCCCGATCAGATGGTGCAGGAGCTGGCACTGCGCAAAGCCAACGCGGCGGCAGCGCTGCTGACCGCAGAAAATAACCCATTCCCCATCGGCACCGTAATCATCGGCGCAGACACAGTGGTATGCGACCGCGGGCGCATTCTGGGCAAGCCCCGCGACGAAGCCGACGCGGTGGAAACCCTGCTCTCCCTGTCCGGTCACAGCCATAAGGTCTACACCGGAATCGCCGCCGTGGGCTGTGATAAAATCCTCACCGATGCGGTCTGCACCACCGTCCGCTTTTCCAGGCTGACCCGCGACGAAGCCGAACGCTATGTTGCCACCGGCGAACCCATGGATAAGGCGGGTGCATACGGAATCCAGGGCATCGGCGGCATCTTCGTCACCGGAATCGACGGCGATTATTACAATGTGGTCGGTCTGCCCATCGCCCGGCTTCGCATTATGCTGAGCGAAGGCTTCGGCTGTAGGCTGATCTGACGCCATGCCGATCACCTTCGATACCCCCGTACAATATCTGACCGGCGTTGGCGAAGCCCGTGCCGCCGGTCTGGCAAAGCTGGGCATCACCACCGTGGGACAGCTGCTCTATCATTTTCCCAGGGGCTATGAATTCCGGGGAAATGTGCAAGCCGTAGCCACCGTTCCGTCGGGTGAGACCGCCTCCTTCATCCTCGTCGCCGCCACCGATGTAAGCAACACCATGCTGCGCCGGGGCATGGTCATCTCCCGGCTGCGCGCCTTCGACGAATCGGGCAGCTGTGAGATTACCTTCTTCAATCAGCCCTACATTAAGGACAGCATCCACAAGGGCTGTGAATACCGCTTCTACGGCAAGCTGATTGTGGAGGGAAGCAAGCGCCTGCTGAATTCCCCCGTCGTAGAGCCAATCGAGGAGAACAAGCCCCTGCCAAATCTTGTTGCCGTCTATCCGCTGACGGCGGGCATTACGCAGAAGCTGCTGGCAAAGCTGGTGAAGAACGCCCTCGATCAGCTGATCGCCCAGCCCGGCGCCATTCCCGAGCTGCTGCCCGACAAGGTGCGCGCCGAAAACAACCTCTGCGCCATCTCCTACGCGCTGACAGCGATTCATTTTCCTCCCGATTTTGATACGCTGTCCATCGCCAAGCGCCGCCTGATCTTCGAAGAATTCTATCGCTTTGCCCTCGGCGCCGCCGGACGCGGTGAGGATACCCGCCGCGCGCCCATGCTTGCCGACACCGACACAGCGCCGCTCATAGCTCCCCTTCCCTACACCCTCACCGGCGCACAAACCCGCGCCATCGCCGATATCGCCGCCGATCTTTCGTCCGGCAAGCCCATGCGCCGTCTGGTATCGGGCGACGTAGGAAGCGGTAAAACCATCGTCGCCGCAGCAGCCGCCTATATGACCGCGAAGAACGGCTTCCAGTGCGCGCTGATGGCGCCCACCGAAATTCTCGCGACCCAGCATTACAACGATCTCGCCCCCCTGTTCGAAAAGCTGGGTATCGGCTGCCGCCTGCTCACCGGCTCCATCAAAGCTGCCGAGCGAAAGAAGCTGCTCCCCGCCCTCGCCGACGGCAGTGTGGGTGTAATCATCGGCACCCACGCGCTGATCACCGAGGATGTGCGCTTTCACGCGCTGGGACTGGTAATTTGCGATGAGCAGCACCGTTTCGGCGTGGGACAGCGGGAAGCCCTGCTTGCCAAGGCGTCGGACGACCCGTCTGTCACCTGCCACCAGCTCACCATGAGCGCTACCCCCATTCCCCGGACGCTGGCCATGTTCCTCTACGGCGATCTGGCTATGTCGCCATTGGATGAAATGCCCCCCGGACGTCAGCGCGTGGAAACCTTTGTCGTCAACGAGGGCTACCGGGAGCGCCTAAACGCCTTTATCGAGAAACAGTGCGCCGTCGGGAATCAGGTTTACGTAGTCTGCCCCTCGGTGGAAGAAATAGAGGGCGGCGAAGTGACCATGGAGGATATCCGCCTGTTCGACTTCGGCTACGACGCCGAAGAACTGATGCGCCCCCAGTCCAAACCCAAGGCTGCCGTCACATGGGCATCTACCCTTGCCGAAGCTCTTCCCGGACGGCGCGTGGGCTGCGTCCATGGCAAAATGAAAGCCGCCGATAAGGACGCAGTCATGCGTTCCTTTGCGGCGGGTGAACTGGACGTGCTGGTCTCGACCACGGTTATCGAGGTGGGCGTCAACGTCCCCAACGCCACGCTGATGATCGTGGAGAACGCGGAACGCTTCGGTCTGTCCCAGCTGCACCAGCTGCGCGGACGGGTAGGACGGGGCGCCGCCAAATCCTGCTGCGTGCTGGTATCGGACGCCAAATCGGGCAGTACCGCCCGCCAGCGCCTTGACGTCATGCGCACCACCTACGACGGCTTCAAAATCGCCGAATTCGACCTGTCCGAGCGCGGTCCGGGCGACTTTATTCCCCGCGGCGAAGCGGACGGCGACGTACGTCAGCACGGCGAGCTGCGCTTCCGCCTTGCCAACCTGTGCGAGGACATGAAGCTGCTGGAATCCGCCGTCAACGCCGCCAAGGAAGCGGCAAAACAGCCATAGAAACAAATCGACCCCGCCATGACGGCGGGGTCGATTTTGTATTTACTTCTTCGCTTTGGCCTGTGCCTTCAGACGGGTCGGCGTATCGAGAATGCTCTTGCGCAGACGAATCGACTTGGGCGTAACCTCCATCAGCTCGTCCTCTGCAAGGAACTCGATGGCCTCCTCCAGGCTCATGATCTTGGCAGGGGTCAGAATCAGCGCCTCGTCCGCACCCGACGAACGGATGGCGGTCAAATGCTTCTTCTTGCAGGGGTTCACCGCGATGTCGCCCACCTTCGGCGACTCGCCGATGATCATGCCCTCGTAAACCGGCGTCTGCACGCCCACGAACATCTGACCGCGATCCTGGGTCTGATACAGACCGTAGGACGTGGTCTCGCCGTCCTCAGACGCCACCAGCGAACCGGTGTAGCGAAGCGTGATGTCGCCGCGATAAGGCTGATAGCTGTCGAACACCGAGTTGATAATGCCCTCGCCGCGGGTGTCGGTCAGGAATTCGCTGCGATAGCCGAACAGGCAGCGGGCGGGAATCAGATATTCGATTCTCATGCGGCTGCCGTGGAGATTCATTTCCAGAAGGTCGCCCTTACGCGCGCCCAGCTTCTGGATAACGGTGCCCTCGGAACCTTCGGGAACATCGATGGTGACATGCTCCATCGGCTCGCAGAGCTGACCGTCGATCTCCTTGAAAAGCACGTGCGGCATGGAGCAGGTCAGCTCGTAGCCCTCGCGGCGCATATTTTCAATCAGGATGGACAGGTGCATTTCACCCCGGCCGGCAACCTTGAAGCAGTCGGTGGTCTCGCCGTCCTCTACACGCAGAGACACGTCGCGCAGCAGTTCCTTGTACAGACGCTCGCGCAGCTGGCGGGAGGTGACGAACTTGCCCTCGCGTCCGGCAAAGGGGCTGTCGTTGACCGAGAAGGTCATCTCCAGCGTCGGTTCGCTTACCTTGACAAATTCCAGCGGCTCCACACAGTCAACGGATGTTACCGTATCGCCGATGGTCACATCCGACGCGCCGGAGAAGCAGACGATGTCGCCCATCTTCGCCGAATCCACGGCAATACGCTGTAAGCCGTCAATCTGATAGATCGACACAATTTTCGTGCGCTTGGGCGGCTCTTCCGAGTGGAAGTTGGAGATCATAACCTCCTGATTCTGCTTCAGCACACCGCGCTCGATACGACCGATACCGATGCGTCCCACATAGTCGTTGTAGTCGATGGAAGAAACCAGCATCTGCAGCGGACCTTCATCGTCTCCCTCGGGAGCGGGAATATATTCAAGAATGGTATCGAACAGACATTTCAGGTCAGTGCCTCTCTCCTCGGGAGACAGAGACGCGGTGCCGTCCCGTCCGCAGGCGAAGATCATGGGGCTGTCCAGCTGTTCGTCCGTAGCATTCAGATCGATGAGAAGCTCCAGCACCTCGTCAATCACCTCGTTGATGCGGGCATCGGGACGGTCAACCTTGTTGACAACCACGATGACCTTGTGGTTCAGCTCCAGTGCGCGCTGAAGAACGAAGCGGGTCTGAGGCATGGGACCTTCGGCGGCGTCCACCAGCAGCAGCACGCCGTTGACCATTTTCAGGATACGCTCCACCTCGCCGCCGAAATCGGCGTGACCGGGGGTATCGATGATGTTTATTTTTACGCCCTTGTAGTGAGCGGCCGTATTCTTGGCAAGGATGGTGATGCCGCGTTCCTTTTCGATGGCGTTGGAGTCCATAACGCGGTCTTCGGTGGCCTGGTTCTCACGGAAAATACCGCCCTGCTTGAGCATTTCGTCAACCAGCGTGGTCTTGCCGTGGTCAACGTGGGCGATAATGGCGATGTTTCTTAAATCTTCACGAATCAACTTTGATTTCTCCTTACATTTATTCATAACGATTCCGTATGGTAACAATATATTGTACCACATTTTTGCCTTTCAAAAAAGAGTTAAATATGCTGAAATTATCGTTATTTTCCGGGAAATTTTTGATAGTATCCTTTTACGAAAATGTTTCGCTGGTTTGTGCTTGACAAAGCAATGTGCAAATGCTATAATGAAGCTACCATTACGCGATATGCGAACAAGGAGGCTATCCATGAATCAGATCAACATCGACTTTTCGACCATCACCGGCAAAATCAAGCCCATGCACTCGGTCAACAACGGTCCCGCAGGCTCCCGCGTGCGCGGCATCAGCAACTTTGATGCCTATAAAGCCGCGAACATCCCCTTCGCCCGCAACCATGACGCATCCTTCTACAGCGGCTACGGCGGAGAGCACACTGTGGATGTCCACCGCATCTTCAAGCGCTTTGAGCTGGACGAAAACGATCCCGCGTCCTACGCCTTCGAGGCCACCGACGGCTACATCGCCAGTATTGTTGGAGCGGGCACAAAGGTTTTCTACCGTCTGGGCGCGTCCATCGAGCACGGCTATAAGTACGGTACCTATCCGCCCGCGGACTTTGCCAAATGGGCACGCATCTGCGAGCATATCATCCGCCACTACAACGAGGGCTGGGCAAACGGCTTCCATTACGGCATCGAATACTGGGAGATCTGGAACGAGCCGGACTGCCGCAACCGCGACGGCTCCAACCCCTGCTGGCAGGGTACCGACGAACAGTTCGTGGAATTCTTCTGCACCGCCGTGGCTCACCTCAAGAGCTGCTTTCCCAACCTGAAAATCGGCGGTCCCGCCTTCTGCAGCGCCTGGAATGACAACTACAACGACCTGCTTTTCTCCGAAATGAAAAAGCGCGGACTTCCTCTGGATTTCTTCTCCTTCCACGGCTATGCCAAAGAGCCGCAGCCCTACGCGGACGCAGGCTTCAAGGCCAGAGCGGTCATGGATAAGTACGGCTACACGGACACCGAGCTGATTCTCAACGAGTGGAACTATGTGCGCTCCTGGGTGGGCGAAAGTTACACCTATTCCCGTGTGCAGAGCAAGCTGCAAAAGGGTGCTTCCTTTATTGTCGGCTCGATGATCACCGCCCAGCATTCCCCCCTCGATCACTTCATGTACTATGACGCCCGTCCCGGTATGTGGTGCGGTTTGTTCGACACCGATACGCTGAAGCCCCTCAAGGGATATTACGCCTTCCCCATGTTCGATACGCTGTACAAGCTGGGCAGCGAAGTTTCTTCTCAATCAGATGACAGCACGCTCTACACGCTGGCCGCCATGGGAACAGACCGTGCCGCCGTCCTGCTGACCTACTATACCGACGACGACTGCGCACCAGATAAGCAGGTGAAAATTTCTCTCGCCGGTCTGCCCGCAGGAACGTGGAAGCTGTCCTGTCAGCTGCTGGACGAAACGCACGACAATGAGCTTGTTCGGGAGGAAACCTTCACCACCGGCGGTATGGACGCCTATCTGAATCTGCCACTGTTCGGTATCTGGCTGCTGAAGCTCGAAAGAATATAATTCATTTTTGAAAGGAGAACATTCTCATGTATACTCCCGAAACCTCCAGACATTTCAAGAAGTATATCGATCCCAGCGGTGTGGTTTCCTATATTCTGACCACCCGCATCGCTCCGGTGCAGCAATCCTTCTACTTCACCAATTCCTCCATGAGCGATGATGGACGCTTCTTCTGGTTCATGTGTACCTATCCGCCGTCCGTCACAAAGCTGTACGCCGTTCTCGACTTTGAAACCGACGAAATCACCCTGCACCCCGAGACCATCAGCGCCGGCATTCCCGAAATCAATCCCGCGAATGGCGATATTACCTTCTGCAACGGGAGCGGGCTCTACCGTACCGCCGCAAATGATCCCGAGGGCGCCGTCACCCTCTCCACCGCCAGTAAGGTTTCTCATTCTGTCATTGACCGCTTCCAGAAATCGCTGCAAGGCGATAAACCCTGCAGCGGCGTATCAGCCACCCACCTAACCTACTCCGCCGACCGCAGCGAAGTCATGATCGACACCCAGCTTCGCGTCAACGGTACGAAGGTAGGCACCATCAACGTGAAAACCGGCGATTACACCGAATGGACGAGCGTCGAGGGGCGGATTTACAATCATGCCGCCATCAACCCGGTGGATTCCAACCTTGGCATGGTCAATGAGGATTTCTATACCGACGCCATCACCGGCGAGTATCACCTGATCCGCCGTCTGGACGACGGCACCCTCTGCCGCATTATTCTCGTCACACGGGACGGCAAGGTTGAGATGGTTCCGCCCATGTTCAAAGAACGCGCCACCCACGAATGGTGGGCTGCCGACGGAAAATCCCTCTATTCCGTGGATATGACCATGGGACTCTGCCGCTATACGCTGGCGGACAAAAGCTGGGAGCTGCGTGTTCCCGGCAAGGCATGGCACGGACACTGCTCGAAGGATGAACGCTATTATGTCACCGACATCGATCTGGTGGAGCAGAACTTCCGGGGCTGTGAGTCAGCGGTACGCTTCTATAACTACGAAACAAAGAAGGATATCCGCATCATCACCGAAAATCCCCGCTGGAACGCGCCGGATAAGCAGAACCCCTACCATATGGATCCCCACCCCCAGTTCACCGGAGGCGACCGTTACATCGCCCACACCGTGACGGTGGACGGTCATATCGACGCGGCGCTGACGCCCGTCGGTCAGCTGATTGAACTGACAAAAGGATAAAAGCAGCCGTGACAGACCAAAAGCCTGTCACGGTCATTTTTATCAGTGAATTCCCATTTTATTCAGGTTGTCAAAGCTAATCTTCACCGCGTCGAACGGATCGCCGTCGCATATATCCTGCTCGATAACAAAGCGCTCGATGCCGATTTCGTTTGCAGCAGCGATGATACCCGGCCAGTTCAGATTGCCGGTTCCAACCGACGCGAAGTGGAACGGCACATCCTCGATCTTGCCTTGCAGCCTGCGGATGGCATAATCCTTCACGTGCATGGTGAACGCGCGTCCCCTGAACATTTTCAGCGAAACGGACGGCTCCGTGCCCGCGTTAGTCAGCCAGAATACGTCCGGCTGAAACATTACCGCATCGGGATCAGTCTCGTTCAGCAGGATGTCAATGCCGCGCACATCGCCGAAGTTAATCCACTCAAAGGCGTGAAAGTGATAGATATAACGCAGCCCCGCCGCCTTGCAGGCGTGTCCCTCGGCGTTCATCTGCTCGGCGAAGCGGCGATAGCCGTCCGCATCACCGCGCATTTCCTCGGGAATGGAGTCGGTGCGCAGCACATCGACGCCGAAAATCTCCGCGTCGCGCTTTGCCTGTTCGATATCCGCCACAACCTTGCCGGTAGGACGAAATACCGAGTCCGCCTTCAGACCGTTTTCCGCCAGCAGTCTTGCCGTCTCCTCCACCGGGAAAAAGCCCGGCGGCGTGATCTGCACATTTTCCAGACCGATTTCGCGCACGCGGCGGAGCGTGTTTTTGAAATCCTCCGGCGTTTTGGTATAATCGCGGAGGGTGTACATCTGTAATCCGATTCTGCTCATGCTGTTGTTCCTTTCGTTTATTAGAGATCAAATACCATTTCAGGATATTCGGTGCAGCCGGGAGCCAGCGGCTCGGGACGGGTGCAGGTGGATTTCATCGTGTAGATTTCGCCGGTCTTATCGCTGATCATGATGCCGTGGGCAATTTCGAACATATGATAAATCCGTTCCGCCGAGCAACGGGGTTCGCGCCCGTTGCGGATGGCATACGCCAGATCGGCGGGACCGATACCACGGCTGTTTTCCTTGAAAGCGTGGGTAAACGGCATGGCGGCTGAACCGCCCTTGGTTGTCAATACCGGCGCGTCGCCGAAGTTGTTTGGATCTCCCAGATTCAGCTGCCCCTCGGTACCGAACAGCATAAAGTGATTGCAGCCGATGGACTCGGAGGATGTCAGAATATTGCAGAGCACGCCGCATTCAAACTCAATGGTGCCCGCCAGATTGTTGGGGGTCTCAATCTTCATCACCTTGCCGTATTCAGGATTGGAGGGGTTCATATACCGGCGGCTGTCCGGCTCGCGAATCTGTGAGAAGCCGCATACACGCTTTACCGGGCCGAGCAGATTGATCAGCCCCATCAGATAATAGCAGCCCATATCAAAGATGATGCCGCCTCCCGGACAAAAGGCAAACCGCCTTTCCGGATCCTCACGATAACGTTCATGGTGATAACCGCGCACCAATGTAATGTTGGCCGCCACCGGCGTACCAATGAGACCAGCGTCCACGATCTTCCGCGCCGTTTGTAATCCCGCGCCCAGATAGGTGTCGGGAGCGCCGCAGAGATACAGCCCCTTCTCCTTTGCCAGCGCAACCAGCTCCGCGCCTTCTTCCAACTCCACTGCCATCATTTTTTCGCCGTAAATATGCTTGCCCGCCAGCAGTGATTTTTTTGACACTTCATGGTGAGAGGTGTGGTTGGTAATGTTGATGACCAGCTCAATTTGGGGATCGTTCCAGATTTCCTCATTGGTCATCTGCCGGATGCCAAACTGCTCGGCCTTGGCTTTGGAGCGGTCGGGCTTGATATCCGAGCAGCCCACCACGTCCAGCACCTTCAGCTTTCTGACGCAGTTTTCAAGATAGATGCCGCTGATCATGCCGCAGCCGATAATCGCGGCTTTCACGGGTTTGAATGTTGTCATGTTGGTTTACCTCCAGAATAAAGTCTTTCGCCTTGCTGTTATTAATTATAACGTATGCCAGCTATTTTTTCCATGCACATTCCGTTCGGATTATAGGATATTCCGATTAATTTGTTAAATAATTATCTTTATTTTTGCTTGCCTGCGGCGGCATTTTATGATATAATTATGAAAACATGATTCATCCCGGAGGCTTCCATGAAAACCATCCCATTCAATGAGCTGCACAAGATCGCATTTGATATACACCATATCATCATACTCAACCAGCACTGGGAAAACGGTCAGTCCTTCACCATTTCCCCAAACGGCCGTCCCGATAATGGTATCATGATGATGGTTGACTGTGCCTTTGAGTATATCGACGCAGAAAAACGTGTCTACGACCGGGCGCTTCCCGGACAGATTGTATATTCACCCAGAGGTTCGCAGTACACGTGCCGATTTCTCCCCCGCTCAAACATACAGCAAAACGAATATGTCGCCGACTACCTGATCAATTTCATTCTGATCGACGAGATCGGCGAGGAACTGCGGCTTTCTGACGACCGCATGGTTATCACCCCTGAAAATACCCGCTATTATCTGGACACCTTCCGCCGCATCGATTCCTTGGGACGCAAGGGTCTGTACCCCTCCGCCCGGGTCAAGGGTATGCTGTACAATCTGCTCTGCGATATCTCGCTGGAGCTTCAGGAGCACGACATTATGACCCGCAACTACGCAGCCATATATCCCGCCATCGAATACATCCGCGAAACCGACCTTGCCGAGCTGGACACTGCAACCCTCGCCGAACGTTGCCACATCAGCGATTCCTGCTTCCGCCGCCTGTTCCGGGAATACACCGGTATGCCGCCGCTGGAGTATGTCAACCACCTGAAGGTGACGCAGGCTCGCGCCCGACTGCAAAGCGGCGTCATGACCGTTGCGGAGGTAGCCGAATCCCTGGGCTTCACAGACCCGTCCTACTTCTCACGCTTCTACAAAAAAGCGACCGGCCGCAGCCCCAGCGAGGAATGATGAATGTCAAGTCGAATTCCCACGTTTTCGCCCCCGGGATGCGCGATTTCTTATATATCAGTAAAATTTTTTGAAAAAATTCGCAGAACCTCTTTCCAAATCGCCGGTTTTGCGTTACAATATAGATAGTACCCCCTAAATTGAAAGGAGAATTTCCCATGAAAACCTACGGCAAGAAAACTTGGCTCATCCCCGACTGCTTCCTGGATCCGGTGTCCAACCGCCAGATCAGCCATGAAGCCATCTGCTGCATCAACACTTCCCCCGAGGACGCGGACATCCGCTTCACCCTCTTTTTTGAGGATCGTGACGCCGACACTTCCTTCCATTCGTCCTGCAAATCCATGCGCACCCATCACATCCGCCTCGACCGTCTGCGCAATGACGCGGGCGAGGAAATTCCGCGCAACGTTCCTTATGCCATGCTGATTGAATCCAGCACCCCCATTGTCGTCCAGTACAGCCGTCTGGACACCGCTCAGCCCGAAATGGCGCTGATGACCACCATCGCCTACAGCGTGGACGACTAATGTCCGCGTCATCACAAATATTAAGGAGATAAACATCATGAAACTTCCGTTCAAAATTGATTTATCCAACAAGGTTGCTCTCGTTACCGGCGGCGGCGGCGTGCTCTGCTCCGAGTTTGCCAAAGCGCTGGCGGCATCCGGCGCAAAGGTAGCGGTCTGCGACCTGCGCGTGGAAGCAGCTGAGAAGGTTGTCGACGAAATTAAAGCCGACGGCGGCATCGCCATGGCCGTAGCCGCAAACGTGCTGGACAAGGCAAGCCTTGAAGCAGCCCGCGAGCAGATTCTCAAGGAGTTCGGCACGGTAGACATCCTGCTCAACGGCGCCGGCGGCAACAACCCCAAGGGCACCACTACCAAGGAATATCTCGATCCGGAAGACCTGGACGGCACCGCTGAGGACATCAAGACCTTCTTCGATCTGGATCCCGCCGGTATCGAGTTCGTGTTCAACCTCAACTTCCTGGGCACGCTGCTTCCCACCCAGGTTTTCGCCAAGGATATGGCAAAGAAGGGCGACGCCGTAATCCTGAACGTATCCAGCATGAATGCGTTCCGCCCGCTCACCAAGATTCCCGCATATTCGGGTGCAAAGGCCGCTGTGTCCAACTTTACCCAGTGGCTGGCCGTACACTTTGCCAAGGTTGGTATCCGTGTCAATGCCATCGCTCCCGGTTTCTTCCTCACCAATCAGAATCACGCTCTGCTCCTCAATCCCGACGGCACCTACACCGCTCGTTCGCAGAAGATTCTGAACCACACCCCCATGAACCGCTTCGGCGAGACCGACGACCTGATCGGCACTCTGCTCTGGCTGGTTGACAACAACGCGTCCGGCTTTGTCAACGGCGTGGTTGTCCCCGTAGACGGCGGCTTCGCTGCCTACTCGGGCGTCTGATTTTATCCGGATATTTATAGGAGCTGCTGCACGAATGTGCAGCAGCTCCTATGCTTAATATGCTATCTGAGCGGAATTTCGATGATTGTCTTCCAGGATTCGAAGCGTCCATCGTCCACGGGATAGCTTTCCGCCTCATCGTCAAGCGGCTTTGAACCAGTGCCCCACAGATCAGCGATGATGTGCTTCACGATCCTCGCAAACCTCCTCCACGGACAGCGATTCGATATCCGCCATCTCCGGTACTGCCCCATCCTCCATCGGCTCCACGCATACCTTCCGATGACGCAACAGCTCACGGTAATACCAGAACAGCTTCTGCTTCGCCAACCTCCGCACCATGGCTTCGGGTTCCCTTATATAAGCAGCGCCGTGCTTTTTCAGGATCCGGTAAACCTCAAGATAGATCTCCTGTATGATATCGCCCGCATCCGCCGTCTGCCTGCACCGAGCCGTCACAAGAGACGCAGCCAGCACATAGGTCTGCTGATAGAGCTGCCGAAAGCTCTCGTCGATATCCATAACCTCTCACCCCCTTCACTTAATATGCGTGAGAACAGCGCCGAATCGTTTCAAATTGTCAAAGATTTTGATATAAAAAAACTGCCAAAGCCCGTCAGGGCTATCGGCAGCCTTAATTCATGCGAACGTTACATAATCCCGCAGCGCCACGCGGCTCATCATCTCTTTGATGTCACCGCCGCAGTCCCACAGCATTTCTGCATACAGCGCCACCGGATACATGATGTTCCGCTCAAACAGCCCATCCTCCACCAGCGCCGTAATGCAGGTGTCCCCCTTCGTCTCCCCGCACATCACGCGAACCATCTCCAGCGCGCGGTCAGCGTTCGCCAGCCAGTAAGCCTGTATATACCGCCAGATTTTCTCCTTGCGGATGGCACGCCCCCTCATCCAGCGTTCCGAGCCGCCGCCAATGGCATACGAGCCGGGCTGATGTTCAAAGCAGCCCCAATCCAGCTTGGTAAAGCCCTTTGTCACCGCGCCGAACCGTTCGCCCTCTCCCCGCAGGTGCGTGATCCTGCGGACAAATTTCACCGTTTCGTCGAAGTTTTCCACATCCCTGGGGATATAGGAAAACGGGAACGCGCCGCAGTTTTCCCACACGATGCGGATATCCGGGTGAACCTTCGCGATATACGACAGCTTCTCCGCCACCGACGTGGCATGAAGCCCGAAGTGCAGCTCCAGCCCGGGATGCTTCTCCCAGAGACGCGCGGCGGTGTTGTTCACAAAGTCAGTCACCGCCTCGGCAATCAGCACGCCGCCGATCCGCTCCTGATTCAGCTCGGTGAAGGACTGAAAGTAGATGCCGTCACCGCCGAGCTTTGCGTACTCCCGCTCGTACAGCGCGCAGATGGCATCTGTCTGCTCGTCCAGCGCTGCCAGATTGACCGCCGCACAGTTGGTACCCCACGCCCAGGAAAAGCCCCAGATCACGCTCACATTGCAGTCGTGCGCATACGCAATCATCTCCGCCCCGTTCACCGGGACAAAATCGTTCCAGATCACCGCCGTGTTCAGCTTCAAACGCGCCAAATTGTCAAAGAAGCCCCTGTAATCGTAGATCACGTGTCCCCACGTCCAGATGCCGCGCTGCTTCACCGAAGGCGCGGATGTACAGGTAAAATCAGGCATCACGCCGTTCCACACATCCCGAAAATATTGCTCGGAATCGTGGGTGCATTCGACCTGCGCCAGATAGCGGTCAGCAAAATCGACACAGCCATACAGCACGCCCGCATCGTCGCTTCCTTCAATAACTGCGGTGTCGTTGCGCACGACAATCGAATAGCCCTCCGCCCCATCAGGATGCACATCCGACAGCCGCCGGATATGGGGATTGTCTGCCGCCGTGCCAATATAGAAGCAGCGGAATCCGCCGTCGTCGGTGAAATCCGCCCCCCGGAAGCAGGACGGATATTCGCCTGTCCCATCCAGAATGATGGATGTCAGCCGTTCCACCGCCTTTTTCTGCACGCCGCTGTATGTACCGTATATAATCGCCGTTTTTTTCATGTTGATATCCTCCAAGAGGTTTGATTGCAACGATTATATCACAGCATCGTGGTCTTGTCAAGCGTCATACAGAATTTTCGTCCATTCTCACTCTTGACAACATTCCGCCGGTATGGTATAATAATCTGTACGACTGAGCCGGGCAATCGCGTGATATGTTGCCGAAAGGTATTATCATGAGGAAAGTCCGGGCTTCACAGGGCAGGATAACGGATAACGTCCGCCGAGGGCGACCTCCGGGAAAGTGCAACAGAAATAAACCGCCGCGCCTGTCGGCGCGGTAAGGATGGAAAGGCGAGGTAAGAGCTCACCAGTTCCTATGGCAACATAGGTCCGCTGTAAACCCTATCCGAAGCAACACCGTATGCGTGGATCCATGCGGAACCGCATGGCTGCCGGCCCGGCAGATCCCGCGGGTGGCACAAGGCTTAGCCTTGGAGCGTGCCGGCAACGGCGCGCAGAGATAGATGATTGCCGATTACAGAACCCGGCTTACAGGCTCAGTCGTGCTATTTTGCATTCGTCCGACGCTTTCACATACCTCGTGAAAGCGTCGTTTTTCTTTCATTAACAAATGCATCCAACAGTATTTACAAAGTTCGGGTTGACAAAGACCGCCCCGACAGTGTATAATAATTCAAATATATATTTTTATGAGGTTAGATAATTATGATTCAAGCACGCACCCGCATTTTATCCCTGCTCACCGCACTCGTGATCCTGACCTGTTCCCTGGTCTCCTGCGGCACAAGCTCCGACACCGCTCCCATGGGCTTCAAGGAAATTTCCGACCCCGAAGTCACCTACCACCTGTACGTCCCGGATGAGTGGATTACCGATGTCTCCACCGGCATGACCTCCGCCTACTACGACGGACGCGATCCCTCCAACATCTCCATGACCGCCTTTGAACTGGACGGTACCGTTACCAGCGTCGCCGACTACTGGGCGCTCTACGAAGCCGACTTCAAGGCAATCTTCCCGGATATGGAATATGTGGACGCAGTGGAATGCACGCTGGATGACGTGGCAGCCATGCAGTATATTTACACCGCCACTATGTCGGATATCCAGTACAAGTTCATGCAGGTGATCGCCCTGCGTCAGGGTCAGGTCTATATCTTCACCTACACCGCCACCGCTGAAAAGTATGACACGCACATCGAAGATGTCATCGCCATTCTCGATTACTTCTCTTTCAAAAAATAATGGAAGCCATCTATTTTGACAACAGTGCCACAACCCCGCTCTGCCCCGAAGCCAGAGCGGCTATGCTGGTCGCCATGGACTGCTATGGAAACCCCTCCTCCCTGCATACGCTGGGCGTGGAAGCCGAAAAAATCGTCTCAGATTCCCGCCGCGCCATTCTGTCGGCGCTGGGCGTTCGCTGCGTAACCAAAATCGATGAGCGCCAGTTAATCTTCACCGGCAGCGGCACCGAGGCGGATAACCTTGCCCTCACCGGCACGGCGACAGCCAAGAATTTCCCCGCCGGGAAGAAGATTATCGTCTCGAATAGCGAACACGCCGCCATTCTGGAAACCGTGAAGGCATTGGAAGCCCGGGGCTTTGAAATTGTCCGCATCGCCACAAAAAACGGCATTCCCGACTACGAACAGATCGAAGCCGCCGCCGACAGAAACACCATCCTCGCCAGCTTCATGCTGGTCAACAACGAAATCGGCGCGGTCTACGACATCCCGCGCATCTCGCGGATTGTCAAAGCCGCCAACCCCGACGCGCTGATGCACACCGACTGTGTGCAGGGCTTTTTGAAGCGCCGCTTTACCGTGAAGTCGCTGGGAGCCGACATGGTGACAATCAGCGCCCATAAAATCGGCGGTCCCAAGGGTATGGGCGCGCTCTACATCACCCCCGACGTAATCAAGACAAAAAAGCTGTCGCCCATCATATGGGGCGGCGGACAGGAGTCAGGCAGACGTTCCGGCACCGAAAACGTCATCGGCATCGCTGGCTTCGGCGCGGCTGCGAAGGCGGGATTCGCACGCCTTTCTGAAACGTTGGAGCGTGAGAGCGCCATCCGCGCTCATCTGATCGAAGCGCTGTCCGACGAAAGCCGCTTTGCCGGGGTTAAGCTGAATCTCCCCGCCGGAGAAGCCGCCGCGCATATTCTGAATATCCGCCTTCCCAACATCAAAAGCGAGGTCATGCTCCACGATCTGTCGAAGGCCGGTATCTACGTCTCCAGCGGCTCGGCCTGCTCGTCCAATACCGGTCACGGCAGCTATGTGCTGAAAGCCTTCGGTCTCACCGATAAGGAAGCCGACTGCTCCATCCGTGTCAGCCTTGGCGCGCAGAATACCATGGAGGAGGCAGACCGCTTCCTCGACGCGCTGGAAAACTCGCTGAAAACTTTAGTCCGAATCTGAGGTACAATATGGAAACAACCGCATATGTCCGTTCCCTCTGCGAAGCCGCCTGCGCGGCGAAAGCGCCGCTGGCCGCAGCCAGCACGAAGGTGAAGAACGCCGTTCTCACCAGCATTGCAGCACTGCTTGTGGAGCATACCCCCGAAATCATCGCCGCCAACGCCGACGATCTGGCTCACGCCGAAGAAAACGGCGTTCCCGCCCCCATGCTCGACCGTCTCAAGCTGGACGGGAAGCGTATCGCGTCCATCGCCGACAGTCTGCGTGAGCTGGTGCTGCTGGAGGATCCCATCGGCTCGGGCAGCCGCGTAACCCGCCCCAACGGGCTGATCATCGAGCATATCCGCGTCCCGCTGGGCGTGGTAGCCATCATTTACGAAGCCCGCCCCAACGTCACCGTGGACGCGGCGGCGCTCTGCATCAAGACGGGAAATGCCTGCATTCTGCGCGGCGGCAAGGAAGCCATCGCGACCAACCGCGCGCTGACCGCTCTCATGCGTCAGGCACTGGAGGAAAACAGACTTCCCGCCGACGGTGTCTGCCTGATTGACAACACAACCCGCGAAAGCTCCACCGCACTGATGAAAATGCGCGGTCTGGTAGACCTGCTCGTTCCCAGAGGCGGCGCGGGATTGATCCGCAGCGTGGTGGAAAACGCTACGGTGCCGGTCATCGAGACCGGCGCGGGAAACTGCCATTTGTACGTGGATGCCACCGCCGACCTGCCCATGGCCGTGAATGTGGCAATCAACGCGAAAATGTCCCGCCCCTCGGTCTGCAACGCCATTGAGACGCTGCTGGTACACGAGGACATGGCAGCGAAGTTCCTGCCCATGTTCCGGGACGCACTGAATGGACGCGCCCTTGAAATCCGCGGCGACGAGAAGGTTTGCGAAATTCTCACAGACGCGCATCCGGCGGCAGAATCCGACTGGGAAACCGAGTATGACGACTACATTCTGGCCGTCAAGGTGGTGTCGGGCGTAGACGAAGCCATCGCCCACATCAACCGCTACAACACCAAGCACAGCGAGTGCATCATGACCCGCAGCATGGAAAACGCCGCCCGCTTCCAGCGTGAAATCGACGCGGCGGCAGTCTATGTCAATGCCTCCACCCGGTTCACGGACGGCGGCGAATTCGGCTTCGGCGCCGAACTGGGCATCTCCACCCAGAAGCTTCACGCCCGCGGTCCCATGGGGTTGGACGCTCTGACCACCGGCAAATATCTCATTACCGGCGACGGGCAGGTTCGGTAATCCACAGTAAACATACAAATCCGCAGTGATTGATTCACTGCGGATTTGTTTCATTGTACTCCGTGCCTTACCAACAGAATTTCATGCTCAATCTCAACAATTCTGCAAACGGTATAAAATTTATTGTCAAGCCTTCCTTCACCATAATAATTTGTTTTGATTGAAAATCATATTTTTCCGCCACTGCTTGACGTGTTTTTCCATTTACAAAAAGCGCTCCATCTGCTATAATGATTCCACCGTCTTCCGATAATCCCCCGGCGTCCTGCCGGTGCGACGCCGGAAGAAGGCGTAAAAATACTGCTCGCTCTCGAACCCGCACCGCAGGGCAATCTCCCGCATCGCCAGATCGCTCCCCCGCAGGAGAACCATCGCCTCGTGTAGGCGGCAGTCCATCACCGTCTGATGCACCGACTGCCCCACAAAGCTGCGAAAATCCCGATCCAGCTTTGCGCGGCTGACGTGAAACCGCGCCGCCAGCGTATCGCCGTTCAAATCCTCGCCGGGATGGGAGCTGATGTACTCCAGAATCCGGGAGATTCCGTCCTCGGGCGGAACGATGGTGGTACAAACCGTTTCCTCTGCGGCAAACGCTGCAAAAAATGCCGACAGATGGGCGGCGCGCTCCCCCATGGTGCGTCGCTCGTCAAAGACAGGACGAAGCGTCTCAAGCAGCATATCCGCCGAGTTCAGCTGAGCAACGCGGCTGGACGCAAAGAGCGTCTTTGGGAAAATCCAGTCGCCGAACGCAGATAAAAAGGTCTCGTCAAAGTAGACCACATATCGTTCAAAAACTGACGCGCCCGCATCCTCCGGCAGCATATAGTGTACCGTGTAGGGGCGGCTGATAATCGCACAGGGTCGATCAATCCGGTAAATCGTACCGTTCAGCGTCACCTGCTGCACGCAGGCGGACGGGCAGAGGTACAGTTCATAATGGGGATGGAAATCCAGCCGGTCATAATCCGGGCGGCATTCCCGTTTGTGTATCGTGTGAATGGGCTGAGCGGACAGGATGTTTTTGTACAGATAATTCATAGCAGCTCCATGAGTGAAAATCTTATAACCATTATACAGCAATCCAACAAAATTGTCAAGAAGGAGAAATAACATGGCTACAAAATCAAGAGTTGTCGAAAGCTCCTTCCGCATTGGCTGCGGAAGGTACATACAGGAGAACGGTGCCCTCTCGCGCACCGGCGACGAGGTGGCACGCCTCAGATGCAAAAAGCCCTTTGTGCTGGGCGGAACCACCGCGCTGTCCATTACCCGGGAAAAGGTCGCAAAAAGCCTTGCCGACAGCGGCATGGAAGGCGTATTCTACGAATTCAAGGGCTTCTGTGTTCCCGACCACTGTCAGGCTGTCACCGAGCGCGAAGACTTCCGCGCCTGCGATATCGTCATCGGCATTGGCGGCGGCGTGGTTATGGACGCGGCCAAGCTGTGCGCCGTCCTCGGCGGACTGCCGGTAATCTGCATTCCCACCTCCAGCGCGACCTGCGCCGCCTGTGCGCCTCTGAGCGTCACCTACAATGAAATCGGGCAGCCCCTCGGTACAAAGCACCACACCCGCGAGGTGAACTGCGTCCTTGTTGACATGGACGTACTGTCCACCCAGCCGCCCCGCCTGTTCAAATCCGGCGTCTACGACTCGCTGGCCAAGCGGATGGAGACCCGGCAGCGGATCATCGGCAAGGATGAAAACGAGATTGACATCGGTCTGCGTTCGTCCTACGAGCTGAGCATCTTCCTCTACGACCGCCTGCTGAACGACTTCGACAAAGCCTGTGCCGATCTGGAGAAGGGAATCTGCTCCAAAGCCGTCTACGACTGCGTTTGGCTGACTCTTTGCCTCACCGGCGCGGTCAGCGGCATGGCGCGCGGTTCCAATCAGACGGCAGTGGCGCATAAAATCTATGAATCCTCCCGTGCGCTTTTCCCGGAACCTGTGCGTCGTTATCTCCACGGCGAAGTGGTGGCAGTTGGTCTCATCGTCCAGCTCGCCTATAATGGAAGCATGGAGGAAGCCGAGCGTTTCCGCGACGACATGAAACGCCGCGGCATGGCTGTTTCGCTGACCGAAATGGGCGTGGAAGGCAGCGACGCCAACCGCACGCTGCTCTACGAAAAAATGCTCGCATCCTCTGCCATGGCAGGCACGACAGAGGAGGAGCATCAGCAGCTGATGACAGCGCTTCGTATGATTATCTGAACGCTGACCGGGCAAAAATCTTCTTCATATTATTCCCGCGTACCGGCGGATCGCCGCTTCCCCGCCGCTGAAAACCGCCGCAAAGGACGCCCTCGAAAGCTCCAGCAGCCGCGTCAGATACTTCTCGGGCGCCCGACCGCCCAGCCGATGGACAACCTGCATGGCCGCATAATAGCATTCGTCTCCCGAAAGCCCAAGCCCGGTCAGCGTGCGAACCTCATCCTCATTCAGCAGAATCCCCGGCTTTTCCCGCCCCGCCAGCATCGATAGTATCGCCTGCTCAAAGCAGAGCTGCCCCAGATTGATGCGCTCACCGGTGGGGCTGGCCAGCTCCTTCACAAAACGATTCTGGAGATCGCTCAGCTCCTGCGGGTCAAAGGAATTGACAAAAGCATTTTCGGTGATCAGCTCGTCCAGCATATGCAGAATACCGCCGATGCCGCAGACCTTTCGGTTTACCGTCGGCATGGTGTAGTCAACCCATGTCACATTCCGCTTGGCATCGAACCGTATATCGTTGCTGTGAATCAGCTGACGAAGAGTTTTGTTCAGCAGCTCGTTGTAATAGACGCACATGGTTCGGATGCGTCCGCGCTTTGCCTCACGCAGGCGGGCATGGGCTTTGAGCGTATACTGCCGGTTGATCTGCATTCCCTCGGCGTGAAGCGCCTCAAAATCCCCCGCAAACAGCCGCTGCACCGCCCGCGTCATGGGCATCAGCAGCAGTGCCAAATCGGTGTTGTAGAGAATCGAGCCCATCAGCTTCACGGCGGTTCGATTCTCCACCGATGTGGACTCGCCGCCGGTGTAGCGGCTGATCTGCCCGGCAAGGCAGGTAAAGATATCATTCTGCAGCGCCATATGCTGCTCGTCCGTGCAGGTACCGCAGCGCAGCGCTTCGGCGGCAAGCGTAAGCGTGTAATTTCCCCGGTCAATGCGGCTGGGATCAAGCATAATCCGCTCAATGGACATCATTTCATTCATTCCTGTGGGTCTCCCTTCAGCAATTTCATCACGCGCTCAGCGCTCTGTCCGTCCAACGTACCGCCGCAGGACAGATATTCCTGATACATACCGCCAAGTATGGCATAATCGTTCATTGTGCCGCCGATTTGCTTTTTGATGTCGAAATAACAGTCGGACAGCTTATTGTAAACCGCCGCCCGCTCGGAGGGAGCTGCAATGCTATCCAGTAAAAATACGGTATCAATCTTCAGCGATAAATCAATTTCGGCTTCGATATCCACCGAACCGCCTGCGTTGAGATGACGGATCAGCTCCTCGGTTTCATCGGCCAGCATCTCCAGCGCGCCGCCGCATACATTTTCAAAGGTGTGGTACATAAAATCGATCAGCTCATTGTCGCTGATGGCATCGTGAACCTCGCTTTTAATAAAATAGAAGCGCTCCACGATTTCCAGAACAATCTCCGCCCAATTCCGGGCATTGGCATAAGATGAGGAAGAAAAGGTGCGGATAATCTTGTCTGTAGCGCCCACGCCGATCTCCACCCGCTCATTTTCATACAGCGCCTGCGAACGGGTCTTTGCCACTTCCACCGCCTGTTCGCGGGTTAATGTCAACCCGCGGCGTGATGTAATGTCGTTCAGCGCATACAGCTGCTTCGCGTCGAACATACAGGCACTCTCGGACAGGTTGAATATGCGGTTAAGCAGGGTAAGCTCATTCATGGGTACACGCTCCTTTGTGAACAAAATGTAAATAAATGAAATAGGTACTTGACAATCACAGACGGATGTGATATAATAATTATGCTGGATAGATATGTGCACGTACTATTCGGCTGTAAATATTATTATACCACCTGACACGGTTGTTTGTCAAGTGGTTTTTTTGATTTTATGAATATTTACGGGTACAGTAAAGTCATAGTAGCTCTGCTGTACCCGTTTTATTATGGTTTAATCTGTCTTGAATGGCGCACAAGTGTATCAATCACATCATATATCCGCGCCCTGTCCTCATCACACAGCTTATCCAGCTTCTCAGTAAGCAGAGACGCTTTGACTGCATATCCGGTATTGACCACATCGGCCAAAATCATGTCAGCCGAGACCTCCAATGCGTTTATAATTTCAACTAACGTCTCCAGTGAGGGAACCTTTTCTCCACGTTCCAACATCCCGATATAATTTGTGCTTAATCCCGCTCTCTCCGCCAAATCATCCTGGCGAAGTTTCCTTGCAATTCGAAATTTTCTGATGTTTTTTCCAATAGAACCAAGTTCCACCGAAATACCTCCTATTAGTGATGCAATAGCGCAAAGCTGTATACACTACAAAGATGTTATAACAGCTAATAATGTTGTTTTTCCAAATGGTGGTATGGGCGTCTTTAAATGGATGTGTGCAAAAATCGTTTATGAACTAAAGAGAGAATATCCAAAGATAAACAATCATTTCGTCATCCCATACCTTTTGATTCTATAATATATCCTGACGGAGTGGAACTTCTGCATTTTCCACAGCCCTTTTCTGCACATTCTCCACATCTCCACCTGTTGAGATTGTGGAAAACTCAAGCCTTATTTTATGCACTTATACACATCTTTCACACGGTTATCCACAGCCCGCCGACAAAATCCGACGGAAAATCCACATAATTCGGGCAGGCTACGGGAGAGTTTTCCACAATTCTGTTGACAGGCTCACCAATACTTACGATCAAGACTGCGCAGCTGAATCGCTTCGGCGATATGCGCAGATTCCACCATCTCGCTCCCCGCTAGATCGGCAATCGTCCGCGCCACACGCAGCAGACGGTCGTAACCCCGCGCCGAAAGTCCCAGTTTGTCGTAAGCACTGCGCAGCAGGGACGCTGCCTCGCCCTCCAGACGGCAAAACCGAGCCAAATGCCGGGTAGTCATATCCGCATTCTTGAAGATCATCGGAACGGTGTCATCCTCGGCGCAGGCATCCTCACAACGCCGCTGTGCAAACTGCCGCGCCGCGTTGACACGCTGCCGGATAGCCGCCGAGCTTTCCCCCTTTCCCGGACGGGACAGCTCATCGTAGGTCAGCGACGCCACTTCTACCTGAATGTCGATACGATCAATTAACGGACCGCTGATTTTGGACAGATATCGCTTAATATCCCCTGCCTTGCAGGAGCAGGGGTGAGTTGGATGACCAAAATATCCGCATTTGCAGGGATTCATCGCCGCCACCAGCATAAACGAACAAGGATATGTAATCTTCCCGCTGGTGCGCGTAATCGTCACACGCCGATCCTCCAGCGGCTGGCGCAGCGACTCAGTTACAGCTTTGTTAAACTCGGGCAGCTCGTCCAAAAACAGCACGCCGTTGTGCGCCAGCGAAATTTCGCCCGGCTGAGGGTTGGAACCGCCGCCCACCAGACTAGGCGCGGACATGGTGTGATGCGGCGAACGGAAAGGGCGCGCCGTAATCAGCGAAACGCCGTCGGGCAGCATCCCCGTAATTGAATGAATCTTTGTGGTCTCAATCGCTTCCTCAAAGCTCATCTCGGGAAGAATCGTGGGCAGACGCTTGGCCAGCATGGATTTGCCGGTACCGGGCGGTCCGATGAGCAGGATGTTATGACCTCCCGCCGCAGCGATTTCCAGCGCGCGCTTGACCTTTTCCTGTCCCTTTACGTCGGAAAAATCGCAGTCGGTGCGCCGCACATCGGCATGGAAGCGCTCCCGATTGAAGCACATCGGCTCAATTGCCCGCTTTTCCCTCAGATGATCGAACAACTCCCCTACATCGCGCACACCATAAATGCGCACACCGTCCACCACCGACGCTTCCCCGGCGTTTCGGGCGGGGACGTAAATTTCGGTCAGCCCCGCAGCCTTCGCCGCCAGCACCATACAAAGCGCGCCCTTCACGCCGCGAACCTCGCCGGACAGAGACAGCTCGCCGATAAAGCAGCTGCGGGATAAATCCACCGCGCCGGGAAGAATCTGCGTGGATTTCATGATAGAAATAAGAATAGCCAGATCATAAGAAGAACCTTCCTTCTTGCGGTCGGCAGGGGCAAGATTGACGGTCAGAGCCAGTTCGGGAAAATCGATGCCGCTGTTTTCCATGGCGGAAATGATACGATCCTTGGACTCCTTGACGGCGGCGTCGGGCAGGCCTATAATTTCAAACTGGGGCAGCTTTTCCTGAGCGCTGCACTCCACGCTGACAAGGAAGCCGTCAATGCCCGCCAGACCTGCGGAATATACGATTGATAGCATAAATTTTGTCTCCATTCATCGCTGTACTACTATAATTTTAACACATCCGACACAATATTACAATACGTTATTATAAATTTTATCGTATGATTTAAGTAGAATTTCATTCCGACCATAAACGAAAGGATATCACAACCATGAAAAATCAGAAAACCGTCCCCCTGCGCATCAGCGATGACCTGCTGGAGAAGCTGTATTATGTGGCAAAAAGCGAGGGACGCTCGCTGAACAACCAGTTCCTGCTGATGGCACGCAACAGCGTTGCATACTTCGAAAAGACGAAGGGCAAGATCGACGCCGCAAAACTGCGCGATATCCGCGCCGAGCTGGAAGCGGAAATCGGCGGCGAATGATGATAGCTGCATCCACAGCGCATATTTCCTCCTATATTTTTCCTGTTCATGTCCGTTTATAAAAAGTTTTCGATTTTTTTCACAACTTTCTTTGAAATAAGCCTTTACAATCGCCCGAAAAAGTGGTATTATATTAATGTGGCGTTTCTGCGCTCTTTTGTCGCGCCACAAACATAACCCACGTCAAAATTTATTTATATAGGAGGAACTCCAAACATGGCAAGAAAAAAGATATCCATGGATGGTAATACCGCTGCCGCGCACGTAAGCTACGCGTTCACCGAAGTTGCCGCCATATATCCGATCACGCCTTCCAGCGTCATGGCTGAGCTGACCGACTCCTGGTCTGCTACCGGTCTTGAGAACATCTTCGGTGACAAAGTAAAGGTCATGGAGATGCAGTCCGAGGCAGGTGCTGCAGGTACCGTTCACGGTTCTCTGGCAGCCGGCGCTCTCACCACCACCTACACAGCTTCGCAGGGTCTTCTTCTGATGATCCCGAATATGTACAAGATCGCAGGTGAACTGCTTCCCTGCGTTATCCATGTATCCGCTCGCTGCGTAGCATCCCACGCACTGAACATCTTCGGCGACCACTCCGACGTTTACGCCTGCCGTCAGACCGGCTTTGCTATGCTGGCTGAATCCAACCCCCAGGAAGTTATGGACCTCGGCGCCGTCGCTCACCTGTCCACCATCAAGGGCCGCGTTCCCTTCCTCAACTTCTTCGACGGCTTCCGTACCTCTCACGAGATTCAGAAGATCGAAGCATGGGATTACAACGATCTGGCCGAAATGGTTGACCAGGACGCTATCGCCGCATTCCGTGCGCGCGCGCTGAATCCTGAGCACCCCGTTCTCCGCGGCTCCGCTGAAAACGGTGATATCTTCTTCCAGCACCGTGAGGCCTGCAACAAGTATTACAATGCGCTGCCCGCTATCGTTGAAGATTACATGAATCAGGTCAATGCCAAGATCGGCACCGACTACAAGCTCTTCAACTACTACGGCGCTCCGGACGCTGACCGCGTCATCGTCGCTATGGGCTCCATCTGCGACGTTGCAGAGGAAGTTATCGACTATCTGCTCGCAGCCGGCGAGAAGGTCGGTCTGGTTAAGGTCAGACTGTATCGTCCCTTCGTTGCTGACAAGCTCATCGAAGCAATCCCCGCAACCGCAAAGAAGATCGCTGTCCTCGACAGAACCAAGGAACCCGGCTCCCTGGGCGAGCCTCTCTACCTCGACGTTGTTGCCGCTCTGGCTTCCAAGGGCGTCAAGGCAACCGTTGTCGGCGGTCGTTACGGCCTCGGCTCCAAGGATACTCCCCCCTCCAGCATCTTCGCTGTATATGAGAACCTGGCACAGGATGAGCCGAAGGCAAACTTCACCATCGGTATCGTCGATGACGTAACCGGTCTCTCCCTCGAGGAAAAGCCCGCTCCCGATACCGCAGCTCCCGGCACCATCGCATGTAAGTTCTGGGGTCTGGGCGGCGACGGTACTGTCGGTGCAAACAAGAACTCCATCAAGATCATCGGTGATCACACCGACAAGTATATTCAGGCGTACTTCCAGTACGACTCCAAGAAGACCTCCGGTATCACCATCTCGCACCTGCGTTTCGGTGACAACCCCATCAAGTCTCCTTACTACATCAACAAGGCTGACTTCGTTGCCTGCCATAACTCCTCTTACCTGAGAAAGTATGACATGGTAAGCGACATCAAGCCGGGCGGAACCTTCCTGCTTGACTGCGCATGGAGCGTGGACGAACTTGACGAGCACCTGCCCGCTAAGGTTAAGTCCTACATCGCCGAGAACAACATCAAGTTCTACATCATCGACGCTACCACCATCGCTACCAAGCGGATCGGCAACGCGAAGGTTAAGAACACCGTTCTCCAGTCCGCGTTCTTCTCGCTGGCAAACATCCTGCCCAAGGACGAAGCTATCGAATACATGAAGAAGGCTGCTTACAAGTCCTACATCAAGAAGGGTCAGGCTATGGTTGACCTCAACTATGCCGCTATCGATGCAGGCGCTGACGCTCTGGTTGAGGTTGCCGTTCCCGAGTCCTGGAAGAACAGCACTCCCGACGCTCCCAAGGCCGCATTCAAGAGCAATCGCGCAGACCTGGAGAAGTTTGTCAATACCGTCGTTGCTCCTACCAATGCAATGGCAGGCGACAGCCTCCCCGTATCCGCATTCTCCGATTATGTTGACGGTACCTTCCCGCAGGGTTCCACCGCATCCGAGAAGCGCGGCGTAGCCGTATACGTTCCCAGCTGGATTCCGGAGAACTGCGTACAGTGTAACAACTGCGCATTCGTCTGCCCGCACGCTGCAATCCGTCCCTACGCTATGACCGAGGAAGAGGCAGCAAACGCTCCCGCAGCGACCAAGTTCACCGCTAAGCCGGTTCTCAAGACCAACTACAAGTTCACCATGGCTATCTCGCCCGCTGACTGCATGGGCTGCACCCTGTGCGTCAAGGCTTGCCCTGTCACCGCTAAGGCTGAAAAGGACGGCACCGGCAAGAAGGCTATCGAAATGGTTCCCGCCGCTACGCAGGCTGACCAGCAGGCTCCCTGGGACTATGCTGTCGCAAACGTCTCCGAGAAGAAGGAACTCATCAACAACACCGTTAAGGGTTCGCAGTTCAAGCAGCCTCTGCTTGAGTTCTCCGGCTCCTGCGCAGGATGTGCTGAGACCTCTTACGCTCGTCTGATCACTCAGCTGTTCGGTGAGAGTATGTACATCTCCAACGCTACCGGATGTTCTTCTATCTGGGGCGGCTCCGCACCCGCAACTCCTTATACCGTAAACCGCGAGTCCGGCAAGGGTCCGGCATGGGGCAACTCCCTGTTCGAGGACAATGCTGAGCACGGTCTGGGTATCCACCTTGGTCAGAAGGCTATCCGCAGCCGTCTGATCGGTTACATTGAGGAAATGATGGCTTCCGATAAGGCTTCCGACGAGTTCAAGGCTGCCGCAAAGGCATTCCTCGACACCAAGGACAGCTCCAAGGAAAACGCAGCTCCTGCAGCAGCACTCATCGCTGAGCTTGAAAAGGCCGCAGCAGCAGGCTGCCCTGTAGCTCCCAAGATTCTTGCTGAGAAAGATTATCTGGCTAAGAAGTCCGTATGGATCTTCGGCGGCGACGGCTGGGCATACGACATCGGTTTCGGCGGTCTGGACCACGTCATCGCTTCCGGCGAGGATGTAAACATCATGGTATTCGATACCGAAGTTTACTCCAACACTGGCGGACAGGCTTCCAAGGCTTCCAACATCGGTCAGGTCGCTCAGTTCGCAGCAGCAGGTAAGGCAATCGGCAAGAAGAATCTGGCTGAGATCGCTATGTCCTACGGCTACGTATACGTTGCACAGGTTGCAATGGGCGCAGACATGAACCAGCTGCTCAAGGCTCTGACTGAGGCTGAGGCATATCCGGGACCGTCCATCATCATCGGTTACGCTCCCTGCGAAATGCACGGTATCAAGGGCACCATGCAGAACTGCCAGCTCGAAATGAAGAGAGCAGTTGACGCTGGTTACTGGCAGATGTTCCGCTTCAACCCCGCTCTCAAGGCTGAGGGTAAGAATCCCTTCTCGCTGGATTCCAAGGCACCTACCGCAAGCTACGTTGACTTCATCAAGTCCGAAAACCGCTACAGCCGCCTGGTCAATGCATTCCCGGAGCGCGCAGAGAAGCTGTTCGCAGATGCCGAGAACAACGCAAAGGCGAAGTACGAGCGCCTGCTGAAGCTGGTAGACCTGTACGCTCCCGAGGCGTAATCGGTTTCCACAAGCGGAAAATTTCACTTCGTATAGACAGAAATTCTGTCACCGATAATAATAGCAGACCGGCACAAACCGGTCTGCTATTTTATTGCTATCGAGGTATTCCCATGCTTGAAGAAATTGCACTGTCGGTATCCACCTTTTTCTTTATCGTCTGCAACCTCATCATCAACAGTCTTGCTCCCGCCGTCCCTGCCGAAACGGCTCCGCCCTCCGAAGCGGTTCTGGAGGAACCGGCACTCGCCGTATCCGCCGACGCGGACGAATTTTCGCTGGTCGGACAATGGGAAAGCTGCGGCTTCGATTACGAATTCACCTCCTCCGGCAAGCTGATTAGCGGCGACACGGTGATGCACTGGGCACTGGACGGCGATACCGTCACCGTCACCAAAGAGGACGGACGAATCTACGAAATGGCGCTGGAACCACTGGACGAACGGGTCATGCGGCTTGGCGGCGTGACGATGTACAAGGTCGGATGAGAAACGCTGCACACCGATCGCGGGTGTGCAGCGTTTTTTTACGCAGCGCTTCTTATTCGAAATTTTTGCCCGAAAAGCCTTGACAAAAACCGTCGCTTCTGCTATAATAATAGGTATAAACCGATGAGGCGAGAGTAAAATCGAATGCGCTCCGTACAGAGAGTGGGAGATGGATGAGAGTCCCATGGAAACGCGGTTCGGAATAATGGGTCGCCGAGGGCAATGAGAAAAGGGAGATATCCCCCAGTATCTGCGACGCTGGCCGGCGTTAGCGGCGGGAAATGTGGCTGCATTTCCGTGAGTGGGCGAGCAATCGTCAATTAAGGTGGTACCGCAGATATAGCTGTATATGTTACGTCTGTCCTTTATTTTGAAGGACGGGCTTTTTTGTTTATTCGGAGGTATATATGAAACAAATTCAACTGGGCAACGGCGCCATCGCGCTGGGAGCCATCGCGGCGGGTGTGAAGGTCGTCACCGGCTATCCCGGAACCCCCTCCACCGAAGTGCTGCAAACCGTGGCAAAATACAACAAAGATAAATCAATTAACGTGGAATGGTCAACCAACGAAAAGGCAGCGCTGGAGGTTGCGGCAGGCGCATCCTACTGCGGACTGCGCACCATGGTGACTATGAAGCAGGTGGGACTGAACGTAGCCTCCGACCCGCTGATGAGCCTGATTTACATCGGCATCAAGGGCGGCATGGTGGTGCTCGTGGCAGACGATCCCGGCCCCATCTCCTCCCAGACCGAGCAGGATACCCGCCATTTCGCCGAGTACGCCAACCTGCCTGTGCTGGATCCCTCCAGCCCGGAGGAAGCCTACGAAATGACAAAATACGCCTTCGACCTGTCCGAGCGGGTGGGACTTCCCGTCATCGTCCGTCCCACAACGAAGGTATGTCACGCCTCCGCTCCCATTGAATCCGACGCGCCCCGGTACGAATACACCCTCGAGGGCTTCGTGAAGGATCCCAAATGGTGCATCTTCCCCCCTCTCGCTTACCGCCGCCATGTGGAAATCGAGCGTCAGCAGACCGAAATCTCCGCCGAGTTCGATAAAATTTCGTTCAACCGCATTGAAGGCAGCGGGACTTTGGGCATCGCGGCAGGAGGCGTTACCTACGCCATTGCACGGGATGTGATCGACGAGCTGGGGCTAGACGTTACACTGCTCAAGGTGGGCGCCGCGTTCCCCGCGCCGGAGGGGCTGGAAACCGAATTTATCAAAAAAGCCAATGCTATCCTTGTGCTGGAGGAGCTGGACGCAGTCATCGAAAACCAGCTGTTCCATGTGGCCGGAAAGAAGCATCTCTCTCTGATGATTCAGGGCAAGCATAACGGATTTGTTCCGTCGGCAGGCGAACTGAAATACGACACAGTCCGCTCACTGATCGCCGGATTCGCGGGGGTGCAGCTTCCCAAATCCGAAGCCGCCCTGCCCTCCGATCTGAAGCTTCCCGCCCGTCCGCCCGTACTCTGCGCCGGATGTCCCCACCGCGCCAGCTTCTACGCGGTCAAGCTGGCGGCGAAAAAATCGGGAAAGAAAGCCGTCTACTGCGGCGACATCGGCTGCTATACCCTTGGCAACGCAAAACCGCTGGAAACCACCGATACCTGCCTTTGCATGGGCGGCGGTATTACGGTAGCACAGGGCATCGCTAAAGCCGAGCCGGACACTCTGCCCTTCGCCTTTGTGGGCGACAGCACCTTCTTCGCCTCGGGCATGACCGGCATCGCCAACGCGGTCTACAACAACAACAAAATCACCGTTATTATTCTGGACAACTCCACCACCGCAATGACCGGGCATCAGCCCCATCCGGGCATCGGCAAGACCATGATGGACACCCAGTCCGAAAAAATCAGCATCGAAGCGGTCGTCCGCGCGCTGAACGTGAAGTTTGTGGAGCGCTGCAATCCGCTGGAGCTTGACAAAGCGGTGGACACCGTAAAGCGAGCCTATGAAAGCGACGGCGTCAGCGTTGTCATCTTCGAATCCCCCTGCATCGCGCTGGTCAAGCCGGACAAAGCCTGCGAAATCGTGGACTGCATCGGCTGTATGCGCTGCGTAAAGGAAATCGGCTGCCCCGCCATCTACATCGAGGACGGCAAGGCAAAAATCAACGACACGCTGTGTACCGGCTGCGGACTTTGCAAACAGGTCTGCAAGGCAAAGCGCATTCACTAAGGAGGAAGCAACCATGGATATCCTGATTTCCGGCGTAGGCGGACAAGGCACGATTCTCGCGTCCAAGATTCTCGCCTGTGCCATGATGCTGGACGGACACAACGCCCGTACCGGCGAAACCATCGGCATGAGCCAGCGGGGCGGCTGCGTGGTCAGCCACGTCCGCAGCGATGCAAATTCGCCCTACATTCCGTTGGGCAAGGCCGATATGCTGCTCTCCTTTGAGCTTTGCGAGGGAGCGCGCAACCTGCCCTTTCTGAAAAAGGGCGGCGTTGCCGTCATCAATACGGCAAAAATCACGCCGCTGACCGTAGCGCTGGGCGCCAGCACCTACGACGAGGACGCCATCCGCGCCGCCATTACCGCCCGCTCCGACGCGCATTTTATCGATGCCAACGCCGCAGCGGCAGAGATTGGCTCGGTCAAGGCGGTCAACACGCTGCTTGTGGGTGCAGCCTGCGGTCTGGGACTGCTGGACATCCGCCGCGAGAGCATTCTGGAAGCCATCCGTATGAACGTAGCTCCCAAATTCCATGAACTGAACGAGCGTGCCTTCGCCGCCGGCGAAGCGCTTGTACGCAAATAAAGAACCGAGGTACTTATCATGCAAAACATTGATTTCGCCGAACTGAAATCAGCACTCGACTATGCCGCCAATAACAGCAGCTTCTATAAAAAGCTCTACGCCGAACAAAACGTAAACGTAGACACCGTCAAAACCATCGAAGATTTCCAGTCGCTCCCCTTCAGCGACAAATACGACCTGCGCAACGCTTATCCGCTTGGACTTCAGGCAGTGCCGGACGAAAAGGTCGTGCGCATTCATTCCTCCTCGGGAACAACCGGCAACCCGGTAATCATTCCTTACACCGCCAACGACGTTGACGCATGGGCAACCATGTTCGCCCGCTGCTACGAGACTGCGGGCATCACCAACCTCGACCGCATCCAGATTACCCCCGGCTACGGTCTGTGGACAGCGGGCATCGGTTTCCAGGCAGGCTGTGAAAAACTGGGTGCTATGGCGATTCCGGTAGGTCCCGGCAATACCGAAAAGCAGCTTCAGCTGATGCAGGATTTAGGCTCCACCGTTCTCTGCGCCACCTCCTCCTACGCGCTGCTCCTGTCTGAGGAGATCAACAAGCGCGGCATCCGCGACAAAATCAAGCTGAAAAAGGGCGTCATCGGTTCGGAGCGCTGGGGCGACCTGATGCGCGCGCGCATTGCAGAGGATCTGGGCATTGAGCTGTTCGATATCTATGGACTTACCGAAATTTACGGCCCAGGCATCGCAATTGACTGCGAGTGCCATGACGGTATGCACTACTGGGACGATTATTTCTACTTTGAAATCATCGACCCGGCTACCGGCAAGGTGCTTCCCGACGGCGAAGTTGGCGAGCTGGTCATCACCACGCTGAAAAAGGAAGCCGCGCCCCTGATTCGTTACCGCACCCACGACCTGACCCGCATCATCCCCGGAAAGTGCCCCTGCGGAAGCAGCTATCCCCGCATCGACCGCATCATCGGACGCACCGACGATATGATCAAGGTCAAGGGCGTGAACATCTTCCCCGGTCAGATTGAGGATATCATCAAATCCGTCCCCGGTCTGTCCAGCGAATATCAGATCGTCATTGCCCATACGGACGGCAAGGACACCATGACCATGCGCGTTGAAGTGGAGCCGGGCGCGGATAAGGACACCGTCGCCGCAGGCGTTATCACCACCTTCAAGGCAAAAATCGGCATTAAGATTGACTGCGAGGCATTGGACATCGGCGGTCTTCCCCGTTCGGAGAAGAAATCGAAGCGCGTATTCGACTATCGCGAGGACTGAGCATGACCATCCGTCCAATGACCATCGCCGACTACGATGCGGTTTATGCTCTGTGGATGTCCTGCACGGGCATGGGGCTGAACAATCTGGATGATTCGCGGGAGGGCATCGAGCGCTTTCTTGCGCGCAATCCTGACACCTGCTTCGTTGCCGAGGAGGACGGCATCATCGGCGTTATTCTCACCGGCAGCGACGGACGGCGCGGATATATCTACCACACCGCCGTCCATCCAGCCCATCGAAAGCGCGGCATCGGCTCGGCGCTGGTGCAAAGAACGCTGGACGCGCTGAAAGCCATCGGCATTCACAAAGCCGCGCTGGTTGTCTTCGCCCGCAACGCCGACGGAAACGCATTCTGGGAGAAGCTAGGTTTCACCGTCCGCGACGATCTCACCTACCGCAACCTTACTCTTACGGAAATGGTACGCATCGACACATAACAAAGGAGGCTTCCCATGCTGACAGACAACGGCACACTTTACCACATTGGAATCCGCCCCAGTGAGGGCGCCGAAGCCGCCATTATTTGCGGCGACCCCGGACGGGTTGAACCCATTGCCCGCCTGATGGACGATGCCGCGTTTCTGGCATCCAAACGTGAATACACCAGCTTTTCTGCCAGACTGAACGGTCAGCGCATCCTCGTCATGTCTCACGGTATTGGCGGTCCCTCAACAGCGATCTGCATCGAGGAGCTGCATATGGCGGGGGTAAAAACGATCATCCGCGTCGGAACCTGCGGCGGCATGAATAGGAACGTAAAAGCAGGCGATCTGGTTGTCGCTTCCGCCGCCATCCGTGCCGAAGGCACTTCACGGGAATATATGCCCATCGAATACCCCGCCGCTGCCAATTTTGACGTTACCGCCGCCCTGAAAAACGCCGCCCAACAGACGGAACGCACCTGTCATGTGGGAGTGGTTCACTGCAAGGACTCCTTCTATGGCCAGCATTCCCCCGGTCGTATGCCGGCAGCGGAGGAACTGCAATACAAATGGAATGCGTGGATCCGTTCCGGTTGTCTCGCTTCCGAGATGGAGACAGCAGCCCTGTTCTGCGTTTCGGCTTCGCTGAACATCCGCGCCGGAGGTATTCTGCGCGTCGTTTGGAATCAGGAGCGCGCAGCAGCAGGCATTCACGATCCCTCGGATAACGACGAACTGGCTGCGGCGCGAGTCGCCGTGGAAGCGATGAAATCGCTGTTATGATTATAAGTGCAAGCAGACGGTGCGACATCCCCGCCTATTTCGGCGAGTGGATGCTGCACCGTCTTCGTGAAGGTTATGTATTGATCCGAAATCCCATGAATCCCCGGCAGGTAAGCCGGGTGAGCCTGTCGCCGGGCGGGGATGACCGCATAAAAGAGCGTGACTGCCGCTCAGACGCAGTCACGCAGATGGATATTTTTTCGTTATAATGTGAAATCCGTGGGATACCGCTCATCAATCAGCAGATACTCGCAGCCGAATCTTTGGCACTGGAGCAGCGCTTCCTCGTTGTCGGCAATCAGTTCATCCATATCGCAGTCATCCTCCAGCCTCGATTCCACCGCGTTTGCATAGCGTCGAATGTCCCCGGCATGGGTCTCGATATAGCGCCGCGAGAGAATCAGGCAGAGATAGCGGATATGATGCAGGTACTCGACATCGAAATCCTTCGCCCAGTCGAAGGGGATATATATCCCTTCCACAATCATATTCTGTCTGTTTTCGATGGCTGTCTTCACCATCTCCCGCACGATCGGCCACAGATAGGCTGTCAGCTCCCGGTCGTCCGAGGGCGTGAGCGTTGTATGTCCGCTGCGAATCAGTCCCATTTTCAGGTGATCGATGGACAGACACAGATAGTGGTACTTTTCGATCAGACGCTGTGCCAGCGCCGTCTTGCCGGAGTGAGATGCCCCGGCGATAAGAATAATCATAATCAAACCTCTGTGAAAAACGGGAGCGCACGCTCCCGTTTTATCTTATTTCAGCTGCTTCTTTTCCGGCAGGGACACGCCGCAGTCACGCATCAGAATCTCCTGAATTTCCTTCGGATTCACCGCGCGCAGCGCTATCCCCCGTGTACCTGCCAGCGCGGCAGCCACACCAGCGCCTTCGCCCATACCCATGCAAATGGGCATCACGCGATAACTGGCGTGCGCCATATGTGTACCCGAGATATTCCGCCCAGCCAGCAGCAGGTTATCCAAACCCTTCGCCAGCAAACTTCGGTAAGGAATTGTATACTGCTGCCCACTGTAATGCAGATTGGATTTATCCGCGCCGCTTCCTGTCAGATTGTGATTGCCAAAGTTGAAGGCGGCGTTGGAAACCACCCAATCGTGGAAAATCTCCTGATTCAGAATATCCTGCTCGTTCAGCCGATACTCACCCTCAAAATGCAGCGTTTCGCGAACACCGATGGTGTCCGCCGTCTGCAAAAGATAACAGTTTTCGTACCCCGGCACACATTCGCGCAGAAAGCGCACAATCTGCGGCACCTGACGGCGGGTTAGCAGCTCGGCGCGGGTCAGATCGTTTACATCCGTCCCATCCACCCGAATCAGGTTGGTCATATTCACACTGGCGGTACCGTGTATGTAGCCTTCAATGAGGATTACGTGTCCAGCCGGATGATCGATCTTCCCCGAATCCACATACTCCTGCATCTTTGCCTGAAGCTCGTGATATTTGCCGAAGGTCGGATAAACCGCCTTCGTTTCATCCACGCCGCCCACCGTGAACATCAGCGACATGGGCTGCATCAGGTGATCGCTCTCGCGTCCCTTGATAAAGCTGACGCCCGCGTCCTTTGCCACATAGCCGTCGCCCGTGGCATCGATAAATACCGGCGCGGTCAGGGTAAGAACCTCCCCCGCTCCCAGTACGTCAATACTTTCAATGTGCTGTCCCACGCGATTCGCCCGCAGGAAGGAAGCGTGCAGAAGCAGCTCGACGCCCGCTTCCTCCAGCATGGACAGATAGCAGGATTTGAGCATTTCGGGATTGTATACCCACCGTGAGCCGCGCTGCTCGGTTGTCGCTTCACGCACCCGGCGGTAAAATCCGCTGGATGAGCTGCCGCACCATACGGTCATCAGTCCCGCCGTGCTCACACCGCCCACATAACCGTTCTTCTCCACCAACAGCGTCTTTGCGCCGCATTTTGCCGCCGTAACGGCCGCCGCGGTTCCGGCAGGACCTCCGCCAACCACAATAACATCGTATTGATTCATTTTACTACACTCCATCTGCCTGATTCCATTCATGGATAAGCTCCGCCAGCGACTGCTGGCGGATGCTTCTGTCCGCGCTTACCGCACGGCATACCACATCGTACAGCGCGCCGCTCAGCTTCCACGACTCCCGGTCGCGCCGATAGTCCGCAAACAGCGCAAACGCCGTCGCCCCGGCCGTGTAAACGTTGGTCACTTCATCGATAACCGCGCCCAGAACATATTCTTCCGGCGACTGAAAGAGGGAACTTCCCCACATCCGCCCCATATCGTTGACACAGGGCATTTTCCGAAAGAAATCAATGTCGCATATCACCGTTCTCCCGGCCGCGAAATCATACATAATGCTGCCGTCATAGAAATCAATGGCCGCATAACCCTGCGATGCCGTGTACATAAGGAAATCCAGAACCTCGCTGTACACCTTCCTATGCGTGTCAAGGGGCAGCGCCATGAATTTCGCCCGGGATTCGGGATACATCCGCCCCATGCACTCGGCGTCCGTATAGCGGAACACCATGGCAAAGCCGCCGCCCACTTCTCTCGCTTCAAGAAATTCCACCAGATTCGGATGGCGCAGCGCCTGATAAACCGGCAGTGTCGCTTTCAACCGCTCCACCGCTTCCCCCGGCGTTCCGATGCCGCGCGCCGTGGGAGCGCCCGCGAATTTCACAAAATACCGCTGCCCGTCCTTTTCGGTGCAGAAGCAGATATTGCCCGAATCCTGATCGTCGTATACCTTGAAAACCCGCCCATAGGCATGGATAAAATCAAAGTCAAACGGCTCCCTCAGCCTGAAAGGAACCCCGTCAAGCTGAGAAATGTATTCACTCATTATTTCGTCGGGTCGAGGAACTTCCAGTAAGCCTTCAGATAGTTCACACCCGACCAGATGGTCATAACGGTCATTGCCGCCATGGTGATGTAGGACAGCAGGTGCCAGTCATAAATCCCCGCCGTCTCGGGAATGATCACCGGCTCCAGCAGGATGGTTACAATGCAGATAATCTGCGTCACGGTCTTCACCTTGCCCAGCCACGCCGCAGCGATAACAACGCCCGCGTTGTTGGACACAATCATGCGCATGGAAGTAATGGCAAGCTCACGGAAGATCACAATCAGCGCCACCCAGACAAACACCGAACGGATATAATCATACTTATACAGAATTGCCAGCATCGCGCCAAAGACCATGAATTTGTCGGCCAGCGGGTCGATAAACTTGCCGAAATCGGTAATCATGTTGCAGCGGCGTGCGATCTGTCCATCGAGGAAATCGGTGAACGCCGTGAGAATAAAGATGGCTGCGCCGATGATGCGCGACCACGTGTCGGGCAGCACCGACTCGGGAAGAATCACCGCCACCATAAACAGCGGTACCATGATAACCCGCATCAGCGAGAGCTTGTTTGGCAGATTCATAACCATTCCTCCTTAAATCTTGTCGCCCACCAGGTCGTAGTCCACCGCCTCGGTGATCTTCACCTTGACAAACTCGCCCTCGGCGACGCTGTTCTTCTTCGCATGGAAGTAGACCTTGCCGTCGATTTCAGCGGCGTCTGCTTCGCTGCGTCCGTAGAAGGTCTCGGAAACGGGATCGTAACCCTCGCAGAGAACCTCAATCGTCTGCCCCACACGCTTTTCCTTCAGCTCGTCGGTGATATTGCCCTGGGTCTGCATAACGATATCATAGCGATCCTGCTTGGTCTGCTCATCGATCTGATCGTCGAAATCATAGGCAGGCGTGCCTTCCTCACGGGAATAGGGGAACGCGCCCAGACGGTCAAACTTCGCTTCCTTCACATACTCGCAAAGCTCGGTGAAATCCTCCTCGGTCTCACCGGGGAAGCCTACAATCAGCGTGGTGCGGATAACAATACCCGGCACGCGCTCGCGCAGCTTCTTCACCACAGAACGAATCAGCGCGCTGTCACCGTGGCGGTTCATGGCTTTCAGCATATGGTCGGAGATATGCTGAATAGGCAGGTCGATGTATTTGAGCACCCGGGGATTGTTTGCCAGCACATCGATCAGCTCGTCTGTAATCTTGTCCGGATAGCAGTAAAGTACGCGAATCCACGGAATGGATGTCTCCTCGGTGATACGGTTCAGCAGCTCAGCCAGCTTAAACTCGCCGTAGAGATCCTGACCGTAGCGTGTGGTGTCCTGCGCAATGACGCAAAGCTCCTTAACGCCCAATCCTTCCATCGTTTTTGCTTCCTCGACCAGCTCCTCCATGGTGCGGCTGCGGTAGCGTCCGCGTATGGACGGAATGGCACAGTAAGCGCAATGGTTGTCGCAGCCCTCGGCCACCTTGAGATAGGCAAAATAGTCGGACGTGGTGACGATACGTTCGCCGCCCAGCTTTACATCGTTCTTGTCCTCATAGGACGAGAAGCGCTTTCCGGCCGCCGCCGATTTCACCGCCTCCACGATATGATGGATACTTCCCACGCCGAGAACGGCATCCACCTCGGGAAGCTCATCGAAAATAGCGTCGCGGTAACGCTCGGCCAGACATCCAGTGACCACAATCGCCTTCAGCGTGCGGTTCTTTTTCAGCCAGCCCACATCAATGATATTATCGATGGATTCCTGCTTGGCGCTCTCAATGAACGCGCAGGTGTTGACGACAATTACGTCGGCGTCGATGTCCTCGGAGACAATCTCAAAACCGGCGTCGTACAGCTCGTGGAGCATGACTTCTGTGTCAAGCTGATTTTTCGGGCAGCCGAGCGAAACAAACCCTACCTTGATTTTCTGTTTACTCATCGTATTCTTCCTGTAATTCTTTGATTACCGCCCTTGTCTCGGACGGCGTGTAGCCCAGACGATACATGGTCGCGTAAAGGCTCTCGCGGTATTTTGCGTCATCAAGGCGCGAAAAGTCACATTTGCGTGTCAACAGCCGGCGCAGACTGACCCCGAAGTCGATGGCGTCCAAAAGCTCCGGCAGCTCCTCCCGCAGAATTTCCCGGGAAATCCCCTTCTTTGCAAGTTCCTGCCTGATTCTTGATCTGCCGTACAGCTTTCCCGCCAACTGCTCCACCGCCCGCGCTAAAATCCGCCGTTCGTCGATATATCCCATATCGGCAATATAATCGGCGGCATCCGATGCGATATCCTTGTTGAACTGACGCTCCCGCAGCTTGGTAATCAGCGAAGCCCGGGTATTGTCAATGTATGACAGCAGATCCAGCCCCTTCTTCACCGCCTGCCAAAGCTCAGCGGAATATTCCAGCTGATCGTACTGCTCCGGCTTCAGCGCATAAGGCAGGCTTCCTGCCCCGATGTTCCCCAACTCAAAGAGCATCTTCGACGCCACGGTCAGCTTTACACTGCCGCTGTGCTGAATCTGCCCCTCCCGAATTGACTCGGTGAGGATGGTCAGAACGACCTCATCACCGCCCTGTCTTGCTTCCAGAGCGGTGATGGCAATGCGGAGATTATTCGTCGGAGTCATCGGTCTCGAGGATGCGGATGTCCAGCTCCTCGTCGTCGGGATCGCCGCCCTCCTCATCCAGATCGTCCTCGCCGTAATCCTGGCTGATCATGGCCTCCACATCGGCGCTCTGCGCCTTGATTTTTTCGGTCAGCTCCTCCATCAGCTCGGGATTGGATTCAATGTACTTCTTGGTGTTCTCCTTACCCTGAGCGATGCGCTGACCCTCGTAGGAGAACCATGAGCCGCTCTTGGTAATAAAGCCAAGCTCGATGGCGATGTCCACAATCTCGCCCGACTTGGAGATGCCCTTGCCGTAGATGATATCAAACTCGGCAGTCTTGAAGGGGGGCGCCACCTTGTTCTTGACGATCTTGCACTTCACATGGTTGCCGTAAACATCCGAGCCGTCCTTGAGCTGCTCGGAGCGGCGAATCTCCATACGGACGGAAGCGTAAAATTTCAGCGCGCGTCCGCCAGGAGTGGTTTCGGGGTTGCCATAGGCAATGCCGATCTTCTCACGGAGCTGGTTGATAAAGATGATCACGCAGTTGGATTTTGCCACCGCGCCGGACAGCTTCTTCAGCGCCTGAGACATCAGTCTGGCCTGAAGACCCACGTGGGAGGACGCCATATCGCCATCAATTTCCTGCTGAGTGACCAGCGCCGCCACCGAGTCAACGACCACCACGTCGATGGCGCCCGAACGGATCAGCGCCTCGGCGATATCCAGCGCCTGCTCGCCGCTGGAGGGCTGCGAAACCAGCAAGCTGTCGGTGTCCACACCCAGCGCCTTAGCATAAACCGGATCGAGGGCGTTTTCCACGTCTATGTAGGCAGCCTCGCCGCCCAGCTTCTGCGTCTCTGCCACCACGTGCAGCGCAACGGTAGTCTTACCGGAGGATTCCGGACCGTAGATCTCGACGATGCGTCCGCGCGGAACGCCGCCGATGCCAAGCGCCATATCGAGGGTCAGCGAGCCGGTGGAGATAGCGCTGACTTCCAGCTCGGGGGCTTCGCCCATGCGCATAATGGTGCCTTTGCCGTAGTTTTTCTCAATCTGTCCGATTGCGCCTTCAATAGCCTTACGTTTTTCTTCCTTGTCCACGATCTTGGTCGGGATCGGCTTGGACTGTGTTTTTGCTTTCATTGGATTACCATACCTCTCTGCCGAACATTCGTCCGAATTTTCGGCGAACAAATTTTCTGTATGTTACTATTATACACGATATCCGCGAAATATGCAAGAGGATTGCGAAAATTTCTATCGAAAAATTTTATTCAGAACAGCGGGGTATCGATCAGCCAGACGCCGTTCACCTTCTGCATCGTAACCTCATGGCTGCCATCCTCTGTGGGGATGGAAATCGTCGCCTTGTAGGGATTCTTCTTGACCACGCTGGCTCCCGTCAGATTGAAGGTGCGGGGCGACGCGAATCCCTCGGTTGCACTGGGATTCACGTAAAGCCCGTCCTCTTTTTCAATAAATTTCGCGTAAATCATCGTACCGTCGTCGATGGAAGCGTTGTTGAAAGCCGTGTTGTACAGCACCTGGGCATACGACGGCGAAAACACCTCCAGCATGGCGGCCTTCATTTCGTTGATCGAATGATAGACCGCATCCTCCGATACCTTATAATAGGAGCCGCTCTCGGTATCGTCATGGGGCGTCGCGTCGCCGTAAATAATTACGTACAGCTCGTGCGCCTTTGGAGCAAGCTCCTCCAGCGCCGAAAGCAGCTCATCGTCGTTCACCGAACCGCCGCAGGAAACGCATCCCACCGCCAAAACGAGCAGAAGCAGAAAAACCGTGAGTTTCTTCAAACATATCCTCCCAATCAAATCTCATCGTCCCCGCTGTCGGATTCGGATTCGGTCGGTTCCACATCGATTTCAGTCAGATCAGAGTCGGTCTCGTTTTCATTCTGTATTTCGGTTTCAGCAGCCTGCGCGGCCGATTCGGTCTCCTTTTCGTTCTCCACACGGGCCAAATTCACGATGGACGCCCCCTCGGACAGACGCATCACAATAACGCCGCCCGCCGAACGCTTATAGAAGGGAATGCCGTCTACCGGTGTGCGGATAATGGTTCCATCGCCCGTAATCAGCAATACGTCGTCGCTCTCGGAAACGGCTGCGATGCCCGCCAGCATACCGGTTCGCTCGCCGATGCCATGGCACATAACGCCCTTGACACCGCGGTTGTGGGACGAGAACTCGTCAAAGGAGCAGCGCTTTCCGTAACCCTTTTCGGTGACGGTCAGCAGCGCCCGATCCTCGGACACCAGCACGCAGCCTACCACATAGTCATCCTCAGCCAGTGTAATGCCTTTGACGCCGCGTGCGCTCCGTCCCATGGGACGCACATCGTTCTCGTCAAAGCGTGCGGACATACCGTTGTGAGTAGCGATAATAACGCTGTCATTGCCCTTCGTGTGCTTGACAAATACCAGCTCGTCGTCCTCGTCCAGCGAAATGGCGATTTTGCCGCCCTTGCGCTGATACTCGAACTCGGACAGAAGCGTTTTCTTTACAATGCCGTTCCGTGTGACCATCAGCAGGTACTCGTTTTCGGCGAATCCGGGCACCGAGATGATCGCCGTCACCTTCTCGCCCGCCTCCATCTCCAGAATGTTGACCACATTGGAGCCTTTCGCTGTACGTCCCGCCTCGGGAATCTGATAGGCCTTTCGGGTGTGAACCTTACCCTTGCTGGTGAAAATCATCAGCAGCGAATGGCTGTTGGCTACGATTACGTCCTCCACATAGTCTTCTTCCTTGGTGCCCATGCCAATGATACCCTTGCCGCCGCGCTTCTGGGCGGTGTAAGTGTCGGCAGGCTGACGCTTGATGTAGCCCGCGTGGGTCATGGTAATGACGCAGGAGTGACGCTCGATCAGATCCTCGTAGACAATATCGTCTTCGGCGGCCACAAGCTCGGTGCGGCGTTCGTCGGCGAACTTCTCCTTGATGGAAAGCATCTCGTCCTTGATAATCTGCTTGATCTTGCCTTCGTCGGCGAGGATACCCTCCAGCTCCTTGATGGTCTCATAGAGCTTGGCCAGACGCTCCTCAATCTTCTGCCGTTCCAGACCGGACAGACGACCCAGCGTCATTTCGACGATGGCCTGCGCCTGTATGTCGGTAAGCCCGAATCGTGCCATCAGCTGTTCCTTGGCATCGGGAATCGACGCGCTGCCGCGGATAATCTGAATCACCTCATCGATGTTATCGATGGCAATCTTGTAGCCCTCGAAAATGTGCGCCTCACGCTTCGCCTTGTCCAGATCGAACTTGACGCGGCGGGTGATGACCTCCTCCTGATGGGAGACGTAATATTGAAGAATCTGCTTCAGATTCAGCACCTTCGGCACGTTGTCCACCAGCGCCAGCATATTGATGGCGCAGGTGTCCTGAAGCTGTGTATACTTGTAAAGCTGGTTCAGGATAACCTGACCGTTGGCGTCCCGGCGGTATTCGATGACAATGCGCATACCGTCGCGTCCGGATTCGTCGCGGACATCGGTGATGCCCTCAATCCGCCGTTCGTTGACCAGATGACCGATGGTTTCCACCAGCTGGCTCTTGTTGACCTGATAAGGAATTTCCGTGACGATAATGCGGCGCTTATCCTCCTCGATGTTGCATCTGGAGCGCACCATGACGCGTCCGCGTCCGGTGGAATAAGCCTCGTAAATGCCGTTGGAGCCGTACAGCGTAGCCCGGGTCGGGAAGTCCGGACCCTTGATGAACTGCATCAGATCCTTGATGGTACAGTCGGGATGCTCCATCAGATGGATGGTGCCGTCGATAACCTCGCCCAGATTGTGGGGCGGAATATAGGTTGCCATACCGACCGCGATACCGATGGAGCCGTTGACCAGCAGGTTCGGGAAGCGTGACGGAAGCACACGAGGTTCCTTGAGGCGGTTATCGAAGTTGGGGTCGAAATCCACCACGTTTTTGTCGATGTCCGACATCATTTCGTTGGCGATCTTCGCCATGCGCGCCTCGGTGTAACGGTAAGCGGCAGGGGGGTCGCCGTCCACGGAACCGAAGTTGCCGTGACCCTCAATCAGCGGATAGCGCAGTGAGAAATCCTGCGCCAGACGCACCATGGTGTCATAAACGGCAGTATCGCCGTGGGGATGATAACGACCGAGCACATTACCGACGGTCGTCGCCGACTTGCGGAAGGGACGGTCATAGGTGAGCTTATCCTCATACATGGCATATAGGATGCGGCGGTGAACCGGCTTCAGACCATCGCGCACATCGGGCAGCGCGCGGGACATGATAACGCTCATCGAGTAGGCGATGAACGAGCTTTTCACCTCATGATCCATCTCCACGCCCACGATCTTCTGATCGGGGAATTCAAGATTTTTTTCCTTGTCTTTCTTATCCATAATTCAATGTATCCTATTCTATCACGGCGGAGCTTGTTGAAAAGCACGGCCTGTTATGATGTGGAATATACCTTTTTCCACGGTTTATCCACATATCTGCTCGTAACCCTGTGGATAACTCTGTTTTCTCTGTTCACAGTCCCAAGCTGCTGTTATTTCTGACTTGCCGGACTGCTTTCCAAAGAATGTGCACCAATTCGCACCAGGGTTTTACACAAGTTTTCAAACACCCTGTGGAAAACTTACGCACATGAAAAATCTTGTTGAAAACCGGCGTCAGATATCGAGGTTGGTCGCATAAACGGCGTTCTGCTCGATGAATTCGCGGCGAGGCTCAACCTTGTCGCCCATCAGCACCGAGAAGGTTTCGTCGCAGGCCATGGCGTCCTCAATGTTCACCTTGAGCAGCGTGCGGGTTTCGGGATTCATGGTCGTATCCCAAAGCTGCTCGGCGTCCATCTCACCAAGACCTTTGTACCGTTCGGCTTCCACATTGCCGCCAAGTTCGGCGATGGCCGCGTCACGTTCGGCGTCCGAGAAGGCGTAGCGGATCTGCTTGCCCTTGGTAATCTTATAGAGCGGCGGCTGTGCCAGATAAATATGCCCGTCGTCGATGAGCTGGCGCATATGGCGGAAAAAGAAGGTGAGCAGCAGAATCCGGATATGGGAACCGTCCACATCGGCATCCGCCATCAGAATGATCTTTCCGTAGCGCAGCTTATTGATGTCGAATTCCTCGCCGATGCCGCAGCCCAGCGCCTGAATGATCGGAATCAGCGAAAGGTTGGTATAAACCTTGTCAAGGCGGCTCTTTTCCACGTTCAGCACCTTACCACGCAGCGGAAGAATGGCCTGGAATTTGCTGTCCCGTCCGCTCTTTGCCGAACCGCCTGCCGAATCTCCCTCGACCAGATACAGCTCGGTCAGCTCTACGCGGCGCTCCTGGCAGTCCGCCAGCTTACCGGGCAGCGTGGAGCCTTCCAGCACGCTCTTGCGGCGGGTCAGCTCGCGCGCCTTGCGGGCGGCTTCACGGGCGCGGGAGGCGGCCAGCGATTTTTCAAGAATCTGCTTGGCCGAGGAGGGGTTCTCCTCCAGATACTCGGTCAGCTTTTCAGTGACCATGGAAGCCACCAGCGTGCGCATTTCCGAGTTGCCCAGCTTAGCCTTGGTCTGGCTTTCAAACTGCGCGTCGGTCAGCTTAACGCTGATGACGGCGCACAGACCCTCGCGGGTGTCCTCGCCGGTCAGATTCTTGTCGTCGGCCTTGAGAATGCCGTGCTTGCGCGCGTAATCGTTGAGAACGGTAGTCAGCGCCATCTTAAAGCCGGTCTCATGGGTACCGCCCTCGATGGTGTGCATATTGTTTGCGAACGACATCACATTCTCATTGTAGCTGTCGTTGTACTGCATGGCAACCTCGGCGATGGAGTCGTTCTTCTCGCCGCGCATATAGATCACGTCGGGATGAATCATCGCCAGACGGCGGACATTGTTCAGATGCTCCACAAAGCTGCGAATACCGCCTTCATAGCAGAGCGTGACCTCCTCCTTGCCGATGGTAGGCGCGGAAATACTGGGAGCGCTGTCAGAGGGATTCTTCTCCTGCTCGCCGTCCTGCGGCGTTTCTACGGCCTCTGAGACGATCTGTGCGCCCCGTTCGTCTCTCAGGATAATCTTCACTCCAGCATTCAGGAACGCCTGCTCACGGAGCCGATTGAGGACTGTGGTGTAATCGAAGACGGTCTCCTCGAAGATGTCGGCGTCCGGCTTAAAGCGGACATACAGACCGTGTTTTCCCTCGGAGGAGCCGATATGGGCAAAGGCACGCGCCACCTTGCCGCGTTCAAAGCGCTCGGTATAGCGTTCGCCCTCGTAGCAGTTGTCAAGCTCGACCCACTCGGACAGGGCGTTCACCACCGACGCGCCCACGCCGTGCAAACCGCCCGCAATCTTGTATCCCTCGCCGCCGAACTTGCCGCCAGCGTGCAGAACGGTATAAACCACCTCCAGGGTGGGAATGCCCATTTTGGGATGAATGCCGGCGGGAATGCCGCGTCCGTTATCCTGCACCGATACGCTGTTATCGGTATGCAGCGTTACAATGATCGATTCGCAATAGCCGGCCAATGCCTCGTCGATGGCGTTATCGACGATCTCATAGACCAGATGATGTAATCCCCGGCTGGATGTGGTGCCGATGTACATACCCGGACGCTTTCGTACAGCCTCCAGACCTTCCAGCACCTGTATCTGGTTTTCGTCATAATGATTCGGTATCTGCTCTGCCATAATTTTTACTGTTGTTCCTTTCTAATCCGTGTTTCCCTTTATGCCCGCGTTGACGCGGCCCAGCAGCGCGCTGCTGGAGATGGGGGAAACATAGATGGTATCGCTGCCGCCCCTGCGGCTCTTTGTCACGATAAACGATTTTGGTATTTCTTCCTTGACGCTGACCATCCGCCCGCCCTTTTCGGCGGCGCGCAGATAGTTGCGTGTGACCGGCTCCATGGTAGCCGTGTCCATATCGAAAATGCCCACGATGTCGCGTGTCCGTATAATCCTATTATTCCCGGCATGAACGTACATTCAGTCAGCCTCCTCATAACGTCCGCCCCGGACGGTGATGAATTTCGCATCGCCCAGATGGGGGGTATCCGGCGGCGTGCAGGCTGTCATAATCACCTGACGCTCGCCCAGCCTTGACAGCAGAAACTCCTGTCGCCGGCCGTCCAGCTCGGAGAGCACGTCGTCGAACAGAAAGACCGGGTATTCGCCTGTATAGGTCATTGAGATTTCGCCCTCGCCCAGCTTCATGGCAAGCGCCAGCGACCGCTGCTGTCCTTGGGAAGCGTACAGGCGGGCTTCTCTGCCGTTGAGGGAGATTTCCACGTCATCCTTATGCGAGCCGTAGAGGGTAGCCCCCGCGGCAATCTCACGCGCCCTGTTCGACGTCAGCAGCGTCATATAGCGCGAGGCGGCGTCCATCTCCAGCAAATTATCGCTCTCCGCCGTTTTCAGGCTGTTCTTGTAAAGGAGCGACGGCACCTCAGTCTCCCCGGACAGCTCAGCGAAGAAATGCTTCACATATTCGTCCAGTCTGCGGATGTATTCCCGCCGCGTCACATAAATCAGCGCCGCCTCCCGTGAAAGCTGTTCGGAGTAGATGTCCAGCAGACCGGGTTCCCCGTTTCCGTCGGCCAGCTGCTTTAAGAGGGCGTTTCGCTGGGTCAGAATCTTATTGTGCCGCTGGAGCGCCTGCAAATAAAGGGGACGAAGCTGGCAGATGGCGATATCCAGAAAGCCGCGCCGTTCGGCGGGTCCTGCCTTAACAATGGCCAGATGCTCCGGACAGAAAAGCACCGCCCGGAATACGCCTACCATTTCGGAGATTCTGGGAATCGCGACGCCGTTCTTGGTGCAGATTCGGCGATGACCGCTGTCTGCGGAAAAGACCTTGAAGGTCAGCTCCTGCTCTCTGCGCACATCCTCCATGGTCAGCGCCGCTTCAAAGAACGGCGCGCCGAAGCGAACCATTTCCCGCTCTCTGGGGGTGCGGAAGCTGCGCGCCGCCGCCATCAGGTAAATCCCCTCCAGCGCGTTGGTCTTGCCCTCTGCGTTGTTGCCGAGGAAGACGTTCACGCCGGGAGACAGGCTGATGTCGGCCTGCTCAATGTTGCGGAAATCCCGGTAAACGATCCGTTTGGCGATCATTTGATGCGGCAGGGGAGAACGAGGAAGGTGAAGCGGTCGTTCTCGTCGATTTCCATCGGTTCGATGACCATGCTGATGAAGGGAGAGGACAGGGAGAGATGGAGCTTTTCGCACTGGGACGCCTTCAGCGCGTCGGTCAGATAGCGGCAGTTGAAGCCGATGAGAATATCGCCGCCCTCATGGCTGGTGGCAATCTCGTCACGCACCTTGCCGCTGGCCGAGATCGACATAACCTCCAGCTTGTTGTCATAGAAATGGCATCTGGCCAGCGAGTTGTTCCGTCCCGCCGATTCGTCAGTTACCAGCGAAGCGCGGCTTAGCGCGCTTTCGAAGCTGGCCGTATCGATGTCCACAAAAATTGTGCTGTTCTTGGGAATAATTCGCTCGTACTCAACATATTCTCCCTCAATCAGACGGGAGAAAAAGACGATATCCTTGGCCGGGAAGCGGAAAATCACCTGCTTGCGGCTGATATTAATGGAGACCTGCTCCTCCGGCTCGGAGAGCAGCTTTAATACTTCGGACAGAGTTTTGCCGGGAACAATGAACTGCACCTTCAGCTCCTCGTCCGATGTGTTTTCCAGCTCGCATACCTTCTCGCGGATGGCAAGGCGGAAGCTGTCGCAGCCCACGGTGGTAATCCGCTTGCCGTCAATTTTGAAGAGCGCACCATTAAAGGTGGGACGCTGATCGTTCTGCGCCACGGCAAAAAGGGTCTGCGCAATCATGTTTTTCAGATCACCTTGCTTAATATTAAAGCCCTTCTGGTTCGAAATATCGGGCAGCGTGGGATAATCATGGGGATTCATGGCGTTGATTTCGAATTCGCTCTTTCCGCTGTACAGACGTGCGCGCCAGGTCTCGTTGACTTCCAGATTAATTAAACCTGCCGGCATCAGGCGGATAATCGAGTAAAAGTTCTGTGCGTTAATGATACAGGAGCCGGGTTCGATAATGTCGGCATCCAGTTCAATGCGGATACCCTTTTCCAGATCATATGAAATCAGCACCGCCCGGCTGCCGGTACAATCAATAAGAATGCCTTCAACAGCAGTGACGGTATTTTTCGTTGAAACGCAGCACATCGCGATATTAACCGCGTCTTGCAATGTGTTTTGATTAAAAGCAACCTTCATAAGAATTTTCCTCAGTTTGAATTTTAATAAATAAAAAATTAAAAAGAAAAATAGAATAAATTAATTTTAATTTTAGTAGTAGTCGTAGTAGTAGGGGGTGTGGCAATTGTTGAAAACCCGCCGATCGGCTTCCCAGCTGGAATTTTTCGACTTCTCTCACCGATTTCAGCTGTTAGAATCGCCTTGATTTCCTGTTGATGCCTGTGGGAAGCTATGGGCGCTCCGGCGCAGCCTGTGGACGAATGTGGAAAGCTCGCTGTTAAGATGTGGATGGTGCTGTTGAAAGCGCAGATCGGTCCGCCTGTCCGCCGATTGGGGATGTGGAATCTGTTCAGCGCGCCCATTGTTGAAAAGCCCGCAAGTTTATATCCGGACGATGGGAAAAAACAGACTTTCAAGAGTTGTGCAAAGCACTTTTCCTCATTTTTCGACAGCCCAATAAATCCAGGAATCAAGCGGATTTCCAAAACTTCTGCTGCAAATCCGCACGGTTTCTCCACAAACTTTACAACACCCTGTGGAAAACTTGTTGATATCCTGTTATTGACTCTTGATTTCCTTCATCAGCTCGTTGACTTCAATGTCGATTTCCGAGTTGGAGCCAAGCTCCCGCTCCACAGTCTTCAGCGAGTTCAGCACCGTGGTATGGTCGCGCTTGAACAGCTTGCCGATCTGGGGAAGCGATATATCGGTGAGCTTGCGCACCAGATAAATGGCGATATGGCGGGCGTGGGCAATTTCCTTGTTGCGCTTGGAGCTTTTGATATCGTCCACCGTCATGCCGTTTTTCTTGGCCACCTTCTCCAGAATTCGGTCAATGGTGACGCTGACAGGCTCTCCGCCGGTCATCAGGTCGGCGATGGAGTTTTTAGCAAGCTCAATGGATATAGGCGTGCCGGTCAACAGGCTGAGCGCGCCCAGCTTCTTGATGGCGCCTTCCATCTGCCGGATGTTGCTCTTGAGATTCTCGGCAAGGAAATTCACCACATCGTTGGACAGCTGAATGTTCATGGCCGACGCCTTCTTTTTCAGAATAGCGGCGCGCAGATCGGCGTCCGGCGGCTGAATGTCGGCGGTGATGCCCCATTCGAAGCGGGATTTGAGACGATCCTCCAGCGTTTTGATATCTCTGGGCGGTCGGTCGGAGGTGAGGATGATCTGTTTGTGATCCTCATAGAGCGCGTTGAAGGTATGGAAAAACTCCTCCTGCGTGGAGTCCCGTCCGGCGATGAACTGGATGTCGTCGATAAGCAGCACGTCGGCGGTGCGATACTTTTCGCGGAACTGCTCGGGAGTCTTTTTGGAAATGCTGTCGATCAGCTGATTGGTGAATTCCTCGCCCTTGACGTAGACGATTTTCAGCTCGGGGCGGGTGTTGCGGATGTGGTTGATGATGGCGTACAGCAGATGGGTCTTTCCCAGACCGCTGGGACCGTAGATGAACAGCGGGTTGTAGGCATAGGACTCCATTGTCGCCTTGCAGGCCGGTTCGTTGGCGACGGCGATGGAGGCGGCATGAGCGAACTTATTGGAATTGCCGACGATGAAGTTTTCGAAGGTATACTCGCCCTGTGAGTTCTAGGTATTCTGCTGCTTGGCGGCAGGCTGTTCGGGCTTCTTTGCGGCAGGGGCTTCCTCGCCCGAGGAGAAGAAGCTCACCTCGTCCTCTGCGGCGGGATTCTCATCCCGTGCAGGCTCGGGGGCGTGGGTCTGCGGCAGGTCGGCCAGATTCACCGGCTCGGGCACGCTGCCGGTGGGCGGTACAAAGCTGGCGTATTCCGAAGGATCGTTGGTTTTGGAAACGATCACCACCTCCACCGAGAAGCCTATGACCTTAGCGATGGCGTCAGAGATCGATTCTATGTACCTGCTCTTGAGAATCTTATACTTAAATGGCATATCGCAGACGATGACTGCCCGCGAATCGGTGAGGTCGCAGAGGGAAAGCCCGGTGAACCATAGATCGGAAACGGTGGAGCCATGGACTTCCGTCAGCTCTTTGAGCGCGAGATTCCATATATCGTTGAAGGACTGCATGGAGATTTTTCCTTTCCTTGAATTTTCATGACAAAGCATTCACGCAGACAACGCCGTGATATGTGCCGCGCCGCGCAAAACTTTCCTAATAAATATATAGCCTTAAATATTATATCATATTTCCGCCGAAAATTCAAGCCTTTCCGGCAATATTATAAGCACAAACGGATAGAATTTTAAGGGAACGCCCTGTCAAAAAATTTACATATAAAAATAAAAATTTTCGAAAAGCTCTTGACAAAAGGCCGGTTCATTGTGTATAATAATAGGTGTTATTGTGTGAAATTCTATTTGCATCAAAGCGTCATCCTTATCGGAGGGCGCATAGATAACCACAAACTATCAAGGAGGTGTCAAATCAATGCTTAGAACTTACCAGCCGAAGAAGCGTCAGAGAAAGGTTGAGCATGGTTTCAGAAAGAGAATGAGAACCGCTGACGGAAGAAAGGTCCTGAAGAGAAGACGCGCAAAGGGCAGAAAGAGACTCACCTATTAAGCCTGAACGTCACAGCTGCCGGGCTTCCTGCCAAAACAAGAAGCCCGCGGGAAAATAGCAGACAGAAATACAACCCGATTCCATGCGGGTTGTATTGAAGTGTGCTGTTCTGACAGCAAATGTATATGCGCCGATGAAACCGCCGGAGATGTCGGGGAATAATCCCGTATTTCGGGGGTTTTTATTGTATATGGCGGAATTTTACGAAGAAAATTTACCCGTGCCAATTCAACAGATAAGGGGTAACAGATCATGAAGCTGCGCGCCATACGTGAAAACCATCTATATTCCAAGGCGTATGCCAAGGGAAAAAAATTTGTGGGACGCCACGTGGTCGTCTACCTGCTGCCCGATTATGCGGCGGCGAAGCTGGCGCGTGCCAATCCTACCGGTCAGCGGATCAACCGGGTTGGCATCACCGTCACCAAAAAGCTGGGCGGCGCCGTGGTGCGCAACCGTGCCAAGCGGATTATCCGCGAGGGCTATCGTCAGGCTGACGCCGCGTCTCCCATCCGGCGGGGCAACCTGATTGTAATTGTCGCCCGCTCCGGGATTGTGAAGGCCAAATCCCAGGACATCCGTGACGATATGTCGGCGGCTTTCGATAAGCTGGGACTGCGCGGCACAAGGTCGTATAACGGCCAGCCGAAAAACAGCAGATGAAGCATATCGCCGTCTGGCTTATCCGGCTCTATCAGAAATATCTTTCGCCTCTGAAGCCGCCCTGCTGTCGGTTTGTGCCGACCTGCTCGCAGTACGCGGTGGAGGCGTTCCAGAAGCGCGGCTTTTTCGTCGGTCTGGCGTTGACCGTCTGGCGGATTCTGCGCTGCAACCCCTTCTGCCGGGGCGGATATGACCCGGTTCCCGAGAAGAAATCGAAAAAGTAACGATGCTGCCGTCAGGCTGCAAAAAAACAAGGAGAGTATACATAGGAAGATGAGTATCTGGGATATTATCAATGTGCCGCTGGGATGGATTATCAAAATCAGCTACCAGCTGACACAGAACTACGCCGTCGCACTGCTGCTTTTTGCGGTTGTGCTTCAGGTTCTTCTGTTCCCCCTGGGCATTAAGCAGCAGAAGAATTCGGTCAAGCAGGCTTCCCTGCGCCCCAAGGAAACAGCCATCCGCAAAAAATACGCCGGACGCACCGATCAGGTGACTCAGCAGAAAATGAATCAGGAGATCATGGATCTCTATCAGCGCGAAAACTTCAATCCTATGGGCGGATGCCTGCCGCTTCTGATTCAGATGCCGATCCTTTTCTCGCTGTACAACGTCGTGGTAAGCCCGCTGAAATATGTATGCGGCTATGCCACCGAAACCATCACCAACATTCAGGCGAAGATTTACGAGCTTCTGAGTGCTGCCGGCGCGGCAGACGCGGAGAAGTTCGCTGAGGGTGTTTCAGCCCGTCAGATTGACCTTGTTACCAAGATGCGCGAGCTGGGTGTCTCCAACTTCGTGGGAGACAACGGCGAGGTTATTACCGAAGAAGTTCTGCCCAACTTTACGGTTTTGGGCGGCACGATGGATCTGTCGCAGGTTCCCAGCTTCAATAACTTCAATCTGCTGCTGCTCATCCCGCTGCTCACGCTGGTCGTGACGCTGGGAAGCCAGTTTATTACCCGCAAGTTTACCTATAACCCCAATCCCGAGGCACAGCAGGATACCTCCATGAAGATTATGATGTGGTCCATGCCGCTACTGTCGGTGTATATCACCTTCACCATCTCCGCCGCCATCGGTCTGTACTGGATTTACCGCAACATTCTGAGCACCGTTCAGCAGATTGTGCTTTCCAAGATGTTCCCTGTGCCGAAGTTCACGGAGGAGGACTACAAGGCTGCCGAGCGTGAGGTAAAGCCGCTGTCCAAGAAACAGCAGAAGAAGCAGGTGCGCTCGCTGCACCGTATCGATGAGGACGACGATCTCCCGGAGACTCCGAAGGAGAAGTCGGACAAGCCTGAGCTTCGCGAGGGTGTTTCCGCGGAGGAAGCGCCGAAGCTCAAGGAAGACGACCGCAAAAAGAACAGCGGCGATAACGAAAATAAGGAATAACCGAAAGGAGTGTAGGCTTTGAAACAGGATATTATCTTTACGGGCAAATCGGTGGAGCTTGCGCTTGAGGAAGCCGCCGGGAAGCTCGGCGTTGAAAAGGATAAGCTCGTATACGAGGTGCTGGAGCAGGAAAAGTCCGGGTTCCTGGGACTTGGCTCTGCTCCGGCAAAAATCAAAGTGGAACGCACCGTGGCAGGCGAGGTTGTGGCGAAGGAATTCGTCGAAACGCTGCTTCGGGATATGGACATTGAAGCAGAGGTGGAGGTTATCCCCGCCAAGCGCAGTGACCGCACCATCAACATCAAGGGAGACGCCGCTGGCGTGCTCATCGGTCATCACGGCGATACGCTGGATGCGCTCCAGTATCTGACCAATCTGGCCGCCAACAAGCGGGAGGAAGACGAATCCCGCGATTACGTACACATCGCCGTGGACGTGGAGAATTACCGCTCCAAACGCGAAGCTACTCTCCGTTCGCTGGCAAGACGGATGGCTTCCAAGGTGCAGAAGTCGAAGAAGAGCGTTATGCTCGAGCCTATGAGCCCTTACGAGCGCCGGATTATCCATTCGGAGGTGCAGGGCATCGAGGGCGTGTCCACCAATTCGGTCGGTTCGGAAAACAACCGCCGCGTGGTGATTTATCTGGAAAGCGAGGGCTTCAGCCTTCCCAACGGCGCGCAGGTTCCCCATTCGGAGGGCAAGCGATCCGAAAGCCGACGGGAGAAATCCCGCCGTTCGGAGCGGAAGCGTTCCTCCTACTCCTCCGCGCAGAAGAAGCCGAAGGTGGCGCAGCCTCTATACGACGACGGCGAGAAGCTGACAACCGAGGAGCTTTCCGATCTGATTTCGACCTATGGTTCCAAGGAAAAGCCTCAGCGTGAGCAGCCCAAGAAGTTCAAGGATTTCGACGAGTATCTGAACAGCCTGCTCGGCGGTCTGTCTGACTCTGGAAACGGTTCGGACAGCGAAGAAAAATAAACACAGAAAGGGCTGCTGCATTCCGATGCGGCAGTCCTTTGTTATCGGAGGTAGCATGAACAATACCATTGCCGCCATTTCCACTGCCTACGGCAGGGGCGGAATCGCGGTTATACGCATATCGGGCAGCGAAGCCATTGAGGTGGCAGCGCGGGTTTTCATCCCCGCAGACAAGCGCGCCCTGAACGACATTCCGGCGGGACAGTGTATCTACGGACATATTTACAAAGGCGGACGGCAGATTGACGACGGTATGTGTACCACCTTCCGTGCGCCGCGCTCCTATACCGGCGAGGATGTGGTCGAAATCAGCTGTCACGGCGGCATTCTGCTGACCGAGCTGGTGCTGGCTGCCGTTTTTGAGGCGGGCGCGGTTCAGGCGGGCGCGGGCGAATTCACGCGGCGTGCGTTTATCAACGGCAAGCTGTCCCTGTCACAGGCGGAAGCGGTGGGGATGCTGATCGATGCCAAAAGCGAGGAACAGCTGGCGCTGGCATCCTCCCATGAGAGGGGCGTTTTCCGCGCTCATGCCGATGCGCTGTATGAGCGGCTGAAAACGGTTGTCACCAATGTTTACGCGGGCATCGATTTTCCGGATGAGGATTTATCGCTGCTGTCCGCCGATCAGGTAATCGCCGAGCTTGAGGCGGTAAAACAGGGCTTGCAGATGCTGGTGGATTCCTATCGCACCGTCAGAGCCGTCTGTGAGGGCATACGAACGGTGATTGCGGGCAAGCCGAACACCGGGAAGTCTTCCCTGCTCAATCGTCTTGTAGGGCGCGACAGAGCCATTGTGACCGACATCGCCGGAACAACCCGCGATACCATCGAGGAAACGGTGACGGTGGGACGTATACAGCTGCGCCTGTGCGATACCGCCGGACTGCATGAAACGGACGACGCGGTGGAGCGTATCGGCGTGGAACGCTCGCTTCAAGCGTTAGAGGAAGCCGAGCTGGTGCTGGCAGTGTTCGATTTTTCGACGGAATGCGACAGCGAGGACGAAGCGCTTCTGGAGCGGCTGGCATCGCTGAATGTTCCCTGCATCGCCGTCTGCAACAAGTCCGATCTGCCGGAGCGCTTCGGAGATCTGCCTGGCGAGCGATTTTCCGCTGTCACCCATATGTCGGCCTCAACAGGAGAAGGCGTGGACGACCTTCGCGCCGCTATCGAGGGGCTGTTCATTGACGGCGATATCGACTATGACCGTCAGACCACCGTCCTCAACGCCCGTCAGTATGCCTCAGCCGCCCGGTCGCTGGAATATGTACAGTCAGCGCTGAACGCGCTTCAGGGCGGTCTGACGCCCGATACAGCGGGACTGGATATGGAATCCGCCCTGTCCGAGCTGGGCGAGCTGGACGGACGAAAGGTCACAGAGGAAATCGTGGACGGAATCTTCCACCATTTCTGCGTGGGAAAATAAATCAGGAGCACCGTGAAGGTACTCCCGATCTGCGTTATTTCTTCTTGGGCAGGAAAGCGAAAACCAGAACAACGATCACCGCGATGATTACAATGGCGATGATAATGCCCCACATACCGCCCATGCCGTTGGTTACATCCTTAACACCATTTTCCACATCGTTGACCGCGTCGCTGACGGCGTTGGTAGCGTCATGGATAACGCCGCTGCCATCGTGACCGTCGGTTGTACCGTTGGAAGATGTGCCGTCATGATTGGTAGTCTCGTGTTGTGTGGTATCGCCGGATGCCGGGCCGTCAGTGTCGGTTCCCGAAACCAGACCATCGTGAGAAGTATCATGGCTGTCCGCCGCGTTGGTGTCGCCGACGGCGGTGGTGCCGCTGTCAATGTTGGAATGGGTGGTATCGGTGCCGTTCTGCGTTACATCGCCGGAACCTTCAGCGGCGCTGTTGCCGCCTTCGCGAGGTGTCAGAGCCAGCGCGGGGAGCGTCAGCATTGTCAGCGCCAGAACGATGGCGAGGACACAGAGGATGGGTTTGCGTATATTGATATTTTTCATTTACACTAATCCTTTCGGTTTCGTTCATGGTAAGTATTTGCCGAAGGACAAATAAATATACAACAAAAGAATAGTATAAAATAGAATGTGAGAAATAAAATGGAAGAAAAGCGATTTCAAAAAAATGATGAAGGATTCACCTGCCGTAACTGCGGTCATGAGGTGAAGCCGTTGGGTGTGACATCCCGCGACCACTGCCCTCGCTGTCTTTGCTCGATTCACATCGACATCAATCCCGGCGACCGCGCCAACGACTGTTTAGGAACGCTGCGCCCGGTACAGGTGCTGCCCGATCCCAAAAAGGGATATATTATCGTCTATCGCTGTGAAAAATGCGGCGCCACGGTTCGAAACAAAGCAGCCTATCCCGCAAAGGTACAGCCGGACGATATCAATCTTTTGATCAAGCTGACCGCAGGCGCGGGATGGATGCCGAAATGAAAGCAAAAATTTGAATAAAGAGCTGCTGCAAGTGTTTTTGCTTGCAGCAGCTTTGTTTATTCCTCTTCGCGAACAATCTTGCCGTTTTCAAAGTAGCCTTCGTAAACACGTCCGCTGGGCCAGGTGTACTTGCCCTGTCCCTGCATCTTATTGTCTGCGAACTGACCCTCGTAAATCTCGCCGTTCGCCCAGGTGTAGACGCCGTAGCCGGTGCGTACATCGGCCTTGAAATCGCCCACGTACTTATCGCCGTTGGCGAATATGTAGGTGCCGGTGCCTTCCTTCAGCTCGTTGACGTAGGTGCCCTCGTAGCTGGAGCCGTCCGCCCAGGTGTAAACACCCTCGCCGTTTTTCATGTCGTTGGTGTAACCGCCTGTGTAGCTGGAGCCGTCTGCCCAGGTGTAGGTGCCCTTCCCTTCCTTCTTACCATCGATAAAGGTACCGGTGTAGACATCGCCGTTGGAGAAGGTGTAGGTTCCGCTTCCGGTGATCTTGTCCATTTCAAACTCGCCTTCGTACACATCGCCCGACGCGAAGATCAGCTTTCCGCTGCCGTTGCGGCGCAGCTTGTCAAGCTCACCCTCATAGGTGTCGCCGTTTGAGTAAACGACTGAGTTCTTTTCCATATCGACCTCGGCGGTGATGCCGTCCGAATAATAGAGCTTGCCGGTGAGCGGATCGCCATCGGAATCGACTCTGCCGAAGAATTTGACCGTTCCGCCGTCCTCGGTATTCATCTTGATGTAGCGGATGCCGCTGAAATAGATGCCTGCGGCGATAATACCCACGGCTACAGCCGCGATGATCAGGATGGTCAGAAAAATGCTGAGTGTGCTACGGTGCCGCCGTCCGCGCTTGTTGGTTTGTTTATAATCCATTTTCAACAAATATCAATGCCGTTATACCGGCTCTTTCCTCCGCTTTCAGAGTATATTGCTTTGAGGCGTGATGCTGGCGATGAAGTTGGTCAGCATCTGAATGAGATCGGGTATTACCGTAAAGGAAATAAATACCACAATCAAGAACGCCAGTACCGAAAGAAGCACCGATATGGCGTTAGCGCCCGCCTTGCCGTAGATGATCTCGGCGCGGTGTACCTGCTCGTCGGGGATGTAGAACCGCGCCGTATCGAAGGGCGCCTTCTTTTTCTCCGCCTCGGTGTCGCCTACCATACAAACAATCCGCCGCATGGAGCCGCTGTCACGCAGGGCAAAGCGAACAAAGATGTTCGCACAGCCGATTTCCGACGCCGTCACAGCGCCCTCCTCGGTAAAGGCCTCCCGCTCAATCAGTCCGCGCACCACCGCGCCGAGCACGAATTTGTTGTAGATCGTCACACCGATGCCTATAACAAAGACGATGAACAATGACCAGACGATGAGGTTGAGGGTTGTTATAGGTTGATCACCGAGTGCGATTTCTTCTCCGCCGATACTTTTCAGATCATTCCACAACGCTTCAAAAAAATCCACAGTTTTCCCTCCTTGCTTTTGTGATCAAAGCGTCGGAATCTCCCGCACCCGCAGAGGTGCGGGGATTCTTCAAATTCTTAGTTCTTCTTGATAACGTCGCAGCCGACCCACTTGCGAAGCACTTCGGGAACGACCACGCTGCCGTCCTTCTGCTGATTCTGCTCCACGATGGCGGGCAAAATGCGGCTGGTAGCCAGACCGGAGCCGTTCAGCGTGTGAACAAACTCGATCTTGCCGGTGGATTCTCTCTTGAAGCGCATCATGCCGCGGCGCGCCTGATAATCGCGGGCGTTGGATACCGAGCTGACTTCCTTGTAGCCGTCCATGGACGGAATGTGAATCTCGATGTCGTAGGTGCGTGCCATGGAAGCCGAGCAGTCCTCAGCCGCCAGCTTGACGGTGCGGAAGTGGAAGCCCAGACCCTTTACCAGCGCCTCAGCCTTGCCGACCAGCTCTGCAAAAGCGTCGTCCGAATCCTCGGGGCGGGTGTACTGCACCATTTCCACCTTGTTGAACTGATGACCACGCACCATGCCGCGTTCATCCGCACGGTAGGAACCAGCCTCACGGCGGAAGCAGGGCGTGTAGCTGATATACTTGCGAGGCAGATCAGCTTCGGTAAGGATTTCGTCGCGGTGGAGCGAAACGAGGGCGGTTTCGGCGGTGGGCAGCATGAAGCGGCGGCGCTCGTCCTCGGCAGTCTCCATCCAGTAAACGTCATCGGCAAATTTGGGGAACTGACCGGCTGTCAGACCGCACTCATAGCCCAGCATATGGGGAACCAGCACCAGCTCGTAGCCGTCGCCGATGTGAGTTTCAATAAAGTAGTTGAGCAGCGCCCACTCCAGACGCGCGCCCATGCCGCGGTAAATCCAAAAGCCGTTGCCGGACAGCTTAACGCCGCGCTTGTAGTCGATCAGACCCAGATCGGTGCAGATGTCCACGTGATTTTTCGGCTCAAAGTCAAACTTGTGAGGCTCGCCGTAATAACGCAGAGGCTCGTTGTTCTCCTTGCCGCCGGCTTTCAGATCGGGATCGGGCAGATTCGGCAGACCAAGCATCAGATTGGTGTACTCGGTTTCAACCTCTTTCAGCTTTTCTTCGTCGGCCTTGATCTTTTCGGACAGTTCCTTCATCTGTGCAAAGATGGGGGTTACGTCCTGCCCCTGCTTTTTGAGCATGGGGATCGACTTGGAGACCTTGTTCTGCTCAGCCTTGAGCGCTTCGGATTCGGAAATCATCGAACGTCTCTGCGCGTCCAGCTCCAGAATGCGCGCGATTTCTTCCTTAGCGTCCTTGCCCTTGTTTGCAAGACGTGTGATTACGTCCTCGGTATTTTCCTTGATGTATCGGATATCCAGCATTTTGTTTATACTCCCTTGCAATGTTTCATAATTGTTTACTACATTATTCGAATAATTGCTCAACCGCTTCCCCGCCCATCAGGCGGGAGATCAGCCCTTCCAGTTCATCGGTGTCCCTGTATGCGATAGTAATGGATTTTTTGCGCTTGCTGTGTGAAATTTTCACCTTGCAACCAATAGCTTCGGTGATTTTTTCCTCCAGCGATGCGTAATATCCGTTTTCCACCTCATCCTGCTCATCCGTTTCAGGCTCGACAGGCTCGGCGTTCAGCTTGCGGACAAGTTCCTCGGTAGCACGTACCGACAACTCCTTGCTGATTACCTGTACAGCTGTTTCCGCAATCTGCTCCTTGTCCTGTAAGCCAAGCAGCGCCCGTGCATGACCGGCAGACAGCGATTTGTCCGCCACATAGGACAGCACGCTTTCGGGCAGTTCCAGAAGCCGCAGCGAGTTTGTCACGGCGGCGCGGCTGCGCCCAACCTGCTTTGCAGCCTGCTCCTGCGTCAGATTGTATTCTTCGATGAGGGTTCGGAAACCTTCCGCTTCCTCGATGGGGTTGAGATCCTCACGCTGAATGTTTTCGATCAGCGCGTATTCCGCCGCTTTGCGATCGTCCGCTTCCAGGATAACCACCGGCACTTCAGATAACCCGGCCATTTTAGCAGCCCGCCAGCGCCGTTCGCCCGCGATAATCTGATAGAAATCGCTTCCCTCCTGCGCGCGCACAATGATCGGCTGAATCAGACCATTTGCCGCGATGGAATCGGCGAGCTGTGACAGGGCTTCCGCGTCAAAATTTTTACGCGGCTGTCCGCGGCGCGGCTCAATCTCGGAGAGACGGAGGGTGCTTGTTTTCTCGGGTGCGTCGATGGAGTTATCGAGAAAAATCGCATCCATACCTCGTCCGAGTGCCTGTTTTTTTGCCATTAACTTCACTTCCGTATGATAATTTGCGATAAGAGGAAAGGTTTACAGCGTCCGCTCGACAATTTCCTGCGCCACGTCCATATAGGCTTTGGCGCCCTTGGAATATTTGTCGTAGTAGATGACCGGCTCGCCATAGCTGGGGGCTTCGGACAGCTTTACATTGCGGACAATGCTGGCTTTGAACAACTTGTCGGCATAATACTTTTTCAGCTCATCCAACACCTGCATGGACAGATTCAGACGACCGTTGTACATAGTGATCAGCAGTCCGGTAATCTCCAGCGAATGGTTATACAGCTTCTTCACCTGCTTGATGGTCAGCATCAGTTGCGACAATCCCTCCAGCGCGTAGAATTCACACTGCATGGGAATAATGACGCCGCTGCTGGCTGCCAGCGCGTTGATGGACAAAATGCCCAGAGAAGGCGGACAGTCAATAACGATGTAATCAAAATCATCCGCTACTTCGTCCAGCGCATTTTTAAGCAGCAGTTCACGCTTGTCCATATCGATCAGCTCAAATTCCGCACCGGCAAGTGAAATCTGTGACGGAATCACCGACAGATTCTTAAACCCGGTGGACTGAATAACCTCAGATGCCTTAGCGCGGCCGATAATAAGATCATAGGAAGACAGCTTGATTTTTTTGCGCTGTACGCCGACACCGCTGGTAGCGTTTCCCTGGGGGTCGAGATCGACCAGCAGAACGCGCTTATCCAGAGCGCCCAACGCAGCCGCGCAGTTGACAGCCGATGTGGTTTTACCCACGCCGCCCTTCTGATTCGCCAGTGAAATTGTATATGCCATTGCCATCCTCCGTGTATCGCTAAACCTTTCGTACCTATTATTATATCAGGAATCTGCCGAAAAGTCAATGGTATTTTGTAAATATACGAAAGATGACGTATAAAAAGAATGAAAAGGTTATGTCGAATAATGTTTCACGTGAAACATTACACGTTTTCGGTTACACAATCCGGGACGGGAGTATGCCCGGGCGTGGTCTGATACTTCGGGATGCGGATTTTCAGCTCAATGGTGTCGTCCTCCTCCACACGCTCACTTTCCACCTGAATGCCCGCCTGCTGAATCAGCGAAACGGCTTTGTCGATGGAATTATAAAAGATGCGGATATCTTTCAAAATCATCCTGCGGGGCGCGCGAGGACGCTTGGCACTCTCGTTTTCGGCGAGAAAACGATCTATGTATGCTTCGGTGGTGGCTACGTTCAGGTTGTGCGCCTTGATATAGTCAATGATGCGGATGCGTTGTTCCACCGACGCCACTTTCAAAAGTGCGCGGGCGTGACGCTCGGTCAGCTCATAAGCGAGGATTTTCTCCCGCTCAGGCGCGGTCAGGCGGAGGATACGCAGCTTGTTGGCCACGAAGGATTGGCTGGTGGACAATTGCCGGGCGGCTTCCTCTTGGGTCAGATCATACATATCGATCAGCGACGCGATGGCACTTGCCTGTTCGAAAATGTTCAGGTTCTCGCGTTGAATATTTTCGATGATGGCAAGCTCGGCTGATTTTCTGCTGTCTACGTTGACGATGATGCAGGGAACGCTTTCCATTCCGAGCAGCTGCGCCGCACGAAGACGGCGTTCCCCGGCTACGATTTCGAAGCTGTCGTTGGTACGGCGAACGGTCAGCGGCTGGAGGATTCCATAACGGCGGATGCTGTCGGCAAGGCGGATGATCGCATCATCCTCAAACTGCTTGCGCGGCTGTGCGGGGTTGGGGCGGATAAGGTCGGGGGACAGCATATGAATGCGCCCGAACTCATCGTTCTGCTGAAGGGCTTTTTCCCGTTCAGCAAGCTCCTGCCACTGGCGGCGAAGCCGTTCCCGTTCCATTTCCAGCTCTTTTTTGGGTTTTGCGAATAACGATGTCATGTTTGCACTCTCCTTTGTTTTGTGTGATGCACTAATGATATCACAAAAGCGCTGAAAAATCTGACGAATCTGCGGTGACAAAAAATAATGCCCGCCGTCGAATGTGCGGGAAAGACTTTGTATTCCCACGTTTCGCTATCAAAAAAAGCCGCTCAAAGCGGCTTTTTTTTGATTTGTGCGTTATTACGCGGATAATTTTTTGGCGAAGGGGAAATTTTTTCGATGACAATAATCGTTCGCGGATTTGGCTCTTCCCCGTTCCCGGAAATAAGCTCGATGTGATCGGCACGAAGAAGCCGCCCGCCCAGCGTCGGAATTGCGCGCTTCGCTTCTTCCAATTCATCCTCCGCGTTGGCTTTCATAGCCACAAACTGCCCGCCAACCTTCACATAAGGAATGCACAGCTCGCACAGCACGTTCAGCCGTGCCACCGCGCGGGCACAGGAAATATCAAACTTCTCCCGCAGAGCCGGATTGTGCGCTTCATCTTCGGCGCGGGCGGCAATGCAGGTAATATTGTCAAGTCCCAATATTTCCGCTGTCTCGCGAATATAGTTGACACGCTTCGCCGTGCTGTCCAGCGCCGTAACGCGAAGGTCGGGACGCGCAATCGCCAGCGGCAGCGAGGGAAACCCCGCACCGCAGCCTACATCAATCACCGACGCGCCCTCCTTTATATAGGCGGACGCGGTCAGCGAATCGGCGTAATGTTTGCAAATTACCGCATCCGGATCCGTAATGGCGGTCAGATTCATATATTCGTTGACCTCCAGCATTCGGACGGTGAGCCGCCAAAACTTTTCTGCCAGTTCCCCGGAAGCAAACTCGTCCAGCTTATTGGCGGTAAGAATGCGGGTAAATTTTTCACAGAATGTGGATAACTCTATCATACTGTCTCCTTGTTGTTGGGATTGTGTGCATGAAACCAGATCAGCAGCACCGAGATGTCCGCAGGCGATATGCCGCTGATGCGCGAAGCCTGTCCGATGCTGACCGGCTGAATCTTGTTCAGTTTCTGAATTGCTTCCAGGCGAATTCCCTTAATGGCGGAGTAGTCAAACGGAACGGGCAGCTTCTTATCCTCCAGCTTCGCGGTGCGTGCTACCTCGGCCAACTGGCGTTTGATGTAGCCGGCGTATTTGATGGTAGTCTCCGCCTGGACGCGCACGCGGTATGGAAGTTCGGGGCGGCCTGCATCCACAGCGGCCAGCTTTTCGTAGGATAGCTCGGGACGACGCAGCAAATCGGCGGCGCGCACGCCCGTGGTAACGGCAGTGGAATCGTTTTTGGCGAGGATGGCGGCCAGCGTGTCGCTGGGGGGAATCGTGGTCTTCTCCAGACGTTCGACTTCTTCCCTGACCTGTTCCTGCTCGGTTTGAAAAGCCTCCCACCGTGTGTCGTTGATAAGCCCAACCTGCCGTCCGATGGGAGTCAGACGCTCGGCGGCGTTGTCCTGACGAAGCAGAAGCCGATACTCGGAGCGGGAGGTCATAATGCGGTATGGCTCCTTTGTGCCCTTTGTCACTAGATCGTCAATCAGCGTACCAATATAGGAGCTTTGCCGCGTGAGAATCATTGGCTCTTCCCCCTTAATTTTCAGCGCCGCGTTGATACCGGCAACCAACCCCTGCGCGGCGGCTTCCTCGTAGCCCGACGTTCCGTTAAATTGCCCCGCGCCGTACAGACCGGATATAGCCTTGAATTCCAGGGTGGGATGAAGCTGCGTGGGATCAATGCAGTCATATTCGATGGCGTAAGCGGTGCGCATAACCTGCGCGTGCTCAAAGCCGGGCAGAGAATGGAGCATCTGCACCTGAACTTCTTCTGGAAGCGAGGAAGAAAATCCCTGAATATACATTTCTTTGGTATCAAGTCCCATAGGCTCCACGAACAGCTGATGGCGTTCCTTATCGGCGAAGCGCATGACTTTGTCCTCGATGCTGGGACAATAACGCGGACCGATGCCCTCGATCATACCCGAATAGAGGGGCGAACGATCCATATTTGCGCGGATAATGGCATGGGTTTCGGCGTTGGTGTAGACAATGTGGCAGGGGATCTGTTCCCGACGGTTCAGCTCTTCCCTGTCCGACTGCACCGAAAAGGGGTCAACATAATCATCGCCCGGCTGGATTTCCAGCTTGGAATAGTCGATGGAATCCCTGTGAACCCGGGCGGGGGTTCCGGTTTTGAAGCGCATCATGGTGATGCCTTCCCGCTCCAGATTGGCAGTCAGCTCGGTGGCGGGAAGCATTCCGTCTGGCCCCGATGCATAGGATACCTCGCCGACGATCACTTTTCCTCTTAAATAAGTTCCCGAGCAGATAATCGTTGCCTTGCAGTCCCATCGCGCGCCCAGCTTCGTGACCACCGATGTTATTTGCTTCCCTTCCGACGTTTCCTCGCAGTGGATGTCGGTAATCTCTGCCTGAATCAGCTTCAGATTGGGGGTATTTTCGACGGTTTCCTTCATAATTCGACGGTACATGGCGCGGTCGGCCTGAATCCGCTTGGAGTGGACTGCGGCGCCTTTGCCTAAATTCAGAACCCGGCTTTGAAGCATAACCCGGTCAGCGGCAACGCCCATTTCGCCGCCCAGCGCGTCGATTTCATAGACCAGATGTCCCTTTCCTGTTCCGCCGATGGACGGATTGCAGGGCATATTGGCCACCGCGTCTAAGTTAATTGTAAACAGGGCTGTGGAAAGTCCCAGCCGCGCCGCGGCCAGAGCTGCCTCCACGCCCGCGTGTCCGGCACCGATGACGCATACGTCCACCGTTCCGGCATAATATTCTCTGATTTTATCCATAATTTATTTCCAGTTACACAATGCAATATTAGTGCAAAATAAATGCATCTACATATCAACAGCAGGTGCACGAAAATGCACCTGCATATATTCTTATTGAACCTTGTTGAACAGCGTCCAGCCGCTGCCCTCATTGTAAGCGGTAATCAGACCACCGGATGCGCTGCCAATTTCGTCAAACAGCTGGGGAATCACAAATTCGCCGCTCGTATCAATCACACCTTTTTTGCCGTTGGTATCGCCGATAACCGCCAGCCCTTCATTGAAAGGCTCCGCGTAGGTGTAGATCGGCTGTGCAATCCATTTTCCCGTGTAGTCGAGAAATCCGTACAGCCCATCTTTTTCCAGAAGCATCACGCCATTGGAGTAGGCTTTGACGGTATACCCCGAAGGTATGGGGAATTCGGTGCCGTCGCTGCGGATGATTGTGTCAGTATCCAGCAGCGTCTCGGTTTTTCCGTTGTAATATTCGTAGTGGAAGGCGTCATACTCCCATCGGCGGACACGTATCAGCCCGTGATCAAAATAATAGAATCCCAGCGACTCAATGCCATTTGTGTCGGGAGCACGATAGTGCGCGTAAATGCGGCGATTGGACAGATTAAAGTATTGATCTGTTCTGCCGTAAGCAGCTTTCTGATAGAAATACTGCCTGGACAACGTCGGGTAAAAATTCTGATTCAGGAAAGACATAATCCCATTTTCATCACAGACAACAGCGATCCCTTCCGAATAATTGTACGCCTTGGCATACTTAAAATAGCTTCGCATGGTACCGTTGGCGTAGCCGTAGCCATAGTAGCCATTGGAATAATAGCGGTGATAGTTGTCGTTGTCCGTTTTGCCGAAGTAGGAGGGATAGTTGATGTACAGTCCGCGGTTGTCCGCCGCGTCGTTGTAATCGCTTTCCACCAGTTCGCCCGCGTCGTTAAATGTGTAATATTTATAGGTTTCCCCGGCTTTCAGCGTTTTGGGCGGGATAGTCTGGACAAACACCGCCAGATCGTTTTTGTCCCGCGTGTAAGCGGGCTCGTAGGTGGCAAGATCAAAATTTGGGGCCAGTACGCTGCCATCGTTTTTCAGCAGTGTATACCCGCTGCCGTTGTCCACCACCAGATAGTCCATGTAAATTTCCACCGCCGGACGATCTACCGCTGTTTCCACCAGATTTGTGGTGTAGCCGCTGTATTCGTCGGGAATCCGCTCGGGCACCTCAACCGTTTTCTGACGGTAGGTATAAGCGGACGGCAGAGTGATGGATGCGTTGAGCAGAGTCAGCTTTGTGGTGGACCGGGCGTATTCCGCGTCGGTCACGGTATAGCCGCTTGCAGTCATATCGCTGGTCGTGCGGAGCGTGGAAAGAAACTCGTCCACCGGATCGATCGCGACAGGAACGTTCGTTTCCACAGGCTGTGGATTCTCCGTCGTGTCTGCCTGATCGGTAACGACAGGTTCCGCAGTATCGACCGGTTCGGTATCGGCAGGCGCCGTGGTGTCAGCCGTGGTGTCGGTGGTCGGACGCTCTATGAAGGTGATATCGTATACGCCGCGCTGATATGCGATGGCGGCGAATACTAAAAACGCCAGCACACCCGCCGGTATCACGCGAACCGCTATTTTTTTGAAAATTTTCATGCAGATACGTTATCCTTTCACAGAGCGTTATTGCTTATTTGTGGTACTTCCCGCCCGCCGCAATGTTGAAGGCGCGGTAGAGCTGTTCCAGCAGAATGACCCGCATCAGCTGGTGGGGGAAGGTCATTTCGGAGATCGAAAGCCGCCAGCGGCAGGCGCGCTTCACTTCGTCGGACAGCCCGTCCGAGCCGCCGATGATGAAGCAGATATCCGAGTATCCCTCGGCGGCCAGTGAGGTCAGCCGGGCGGAAAACTGTTCGCTGGGAAGCTGCTTTCCCTCCACGCAGAGGGCGACCGTATAGGAGCGGGGCGGAATGGCGGCGAGAATCCGCTCACCCTCCCGTTTGACTGCGGCGGCGATTTCGCTTTCCGAAGCCCGCTCGGGCAGCCGCTCGTCGCGGATAGCGATATGATTGAGCGTACAGTAAGCGGACAGCCGCTTTTCGTACTCAGCTACCGCGTCGGTCAGGTATTTTTCCTTGATTGTTCCCACATGGAGAATATGTATACGCAGCATAGCCACACCTCATATCAGCCGCGTCGGCTCGCTCATGGCTGCCACACAGACGATGCAGCCTTCATGACCGCACAGGGCGCATTTTGCCGATTGTTCAGCCAACTCCGGCATATTGTTTTCGGGCGAAAGATGAGCCAGCAGAATCCGCCTGGTTCCCGATTCCGCCAGACGGCGCACAAATGCCGCCGCCGATTCGTTGGACAGATGCCCCTTCGGTGACAGAATCCGCCGCTTGAGCTGGTAGGGATATGCCCCGCACAGCAGCATATTTTCATCGTGATTCGATTCGAGAATCACATTCTCCACCCCCAGCAGCGCCTGCTCCACCGGCTCGGTAATACAGCCAATATCCGTCGCCAGCGCCAATGTATGGGACGGCGTGCCGTCCGTAACCACATAGCCCACACTGGCGGCGCTGTCGTGGGAGGTGACGAAGGATCGCACCTCCAGCGCGCCTACCTGAACGCTGAACTGCGGCGGATGAATCACGATGGCTTCAGCCGCGTGCTCCGTCCTGGGGGATGACAGATAGACTTTCGCCGACGGCTCGGTAATGTGGATGGGAATCTGATATTTTTTAGAAACAACCTCCAACGCAGTCACGTGGTCGCTGTGCTCGTGGGTGATGAAAATTGCTTTAATGGACGCAAGGGAGGAACCCTGTGCCGCCAGCGCGGTTTCCAGACGTTTGGCGCTGATGCCCGCGTCGATGAGAATCTCGTCCTCGCCCAGCTTTACCCAGACGGCGTTTCCCTTGGAGCTGGAGGCGAGGGTGCATACATGGAATTCGTTCATAAAATCAGCTGCCCGGCGCGAGGAAGGAGAAAATCTGCTTCAGCACGTCGCCATAGAAGAGATACACGATGTCAAAAAAGACGGCGAAGAGAAAGGGAACCAGCACCAGCATCAGTTTTTTCGCGTACTGCTTGCGCTGATTGGCGCGCTCACAGATTCGCGCGGCTTCCTCCCGATCCACGCTTTCACTGATCATGTCGGGCGTCAGCTGTTCCTTGGAAAAGCCGCCGTTGAGCAGCACAATGGCAATCAGCAGCACCGTGACGATGACGTAGTAAACGATGGTAACGATGCTGTAGGTCATCCCCTTAGAGGCTTCCAGACTGATGAACGCTTCCAACACAGCGAAGGCGGCGATGGTGGCAAGCATCAGCCCGAGGGCGCGCTGCCAGTTGAACCGTTTCATCGCCCGCTTTACATCCTTGCCTGCTGCGACCGACTGTTCTGTGGACAGCCGGTCAAACAGGGACACGGATTTTTTCTTATGCTTCTTTTTGGACATCGGTACGGCTTACTGGATGCGGATTGCGCCGTAGGGGCGAACCTTGAGGATGGTGGTGGCACCCTCGCCGAAAGCGCTGTCCAGCGCAGCCTTGAAGGCGGGAACGTCTTCGTTGGCAACGAACGCCTGAATGGTGCCTGCAAAGCCGCCGCCATGGACGCGGTAAGCAGCCTTCTTGCCCTTGAGCGCGTTCTCAGCCAGACAAAGCGCCAGAGACAGACCCTGCTCGGACACGTTCTTGGTGGTGTAGACGTTCTGTAAGTACTTGAAGCTGGAGTTGCCGGAAGCCATGACACCCGCGAAGAAGCCGTCGATATCGCCGACTTTCAGCGCCTCGGTCTGAGCGGCAACGCGCTCGTTCTCGTTCTCGAAGTGAATGGCGCGCATCAGAGCGCGGTCGCCTGCCAGCTCGCGCAGCTTGGGTACGTTGGCGATGATTTCGTCCAGCGTTACCTCACGCAGCACGCTCTTGCCGAAGTAGGAGGCGATCTTCTTCATTTCAGCGGGAACGGAAGCGTAGTCCTCGTTCAGGTCGGCGTGGTTGCCGCCGGTGTTGACGATGCAGAGGCTGTAGCCGGCTGCGGTCAGGTCGAAGGGCAGCTTCTCGATGACAGGCTCCTTGGGATTTTTGAAGTCGATGGCGACGAAGCCGCCGACAGCGCAGGCGGTCTGATCCATCAGTCCGCTGGGCTTGCCGAAGAACACATTCTCCGAATACTGAGCAATCTTGGCGATCTCGGCGTTCTCCACGCTGCCATCGTTGTAAAAGCCGTTGAGAATCAGACCCACCATGTCCTCAAAGGCCGCGGAGGAGGAAAGTCCCGAGCCCTTGAACACGTTGGAGGTGGTGTAAGCGTCGTAGCCGCCCACCTTGTGACCGTACTTCAGGAAACCGCTGCACATACCGGAGATAATCGACTTGGAGGTGTAGTAAAGTGCCTCGTCCACGGTGGGATTGGCGATGTCCACTTCATCAATCGGGAAGCCCTCGGACTTGATGTTGATGTGCAGATCATCGCGGGGGGATGCGGCTGCGATGATGTCGAGGTTGATGGAAGCAGCCAGCACACGACCGTAGTTGTGGTCCGTGTGGTTGCCGGAAATTTCGCTTCTGCCCGCTACCGAGAAGAGGGAGATTTCGCGCTCGCCGCCAAAGAGGGAGGCGAACTCATTGACGACGCCGATGTAACGCTGTTCCTGCGCCTTTACGTTCTCTTCGCCGTACAGCTCGGTGAAGATGGCGGTATATTTGCCGCTTTCAATGGCGGCGATGGTCTGTTTTGCGTTCATGATGATTGTCCTTTCTGAATGAATCAGGATAGTTATAATTTCAGTACCGCCCGCCGCGCCAGATCAAGGGCGTTGCTTGCGGATACATAGCGTACATATTCGCGGGTGGCAAGACCGTTGCCAATGCGCAGCTCCCGCACGTCTTCGCCGTCCTTCGTGGAAACGGCCACATAGACCAGTCCCACCGGCTTTTCGGGCGTACCGCCGCCCGGTCCGGCAATGCCGGTTGTGGAGATACCCACATCCGCGCCAAACAGCTCCCGGACGCCCCTCGCCATTTCAACGGCAGTTTCACGGGAAACCGCACCGTGAGCCTCCAGCGTCTCGTGAGAAACGTGAACGAACTGCTCCTTGACACGATTGGCGTAGGTAACAATGCTTCCTTCCAGCACCTCGCTGGCGCCGCTGACGTTGGTGATGCGCTTGGATACATAACCGCCGGTGCAGGACTCGGCGCTGGCGACGGTCAGGTGACGCGCGATCAATTCGCTCACCAGTGCCCCTTCCAGCGAGCCTGCGTCCACGCCGTAGACAAAGCCGCCCACCTCGGTGGCGCAAATCTTCTCAATGACCCTGTCGCAGAGCGCTCTGCACTCGTCCTCGGTTTTGCCTGACGCGGTAACGCGCAGCAGCACCTCGCCGTCCTTTGCGTAAGGGGCAATGGTCGGGTTTGTGGATGCCAGCATCATGGGACGGAGGATGTCCTCCACCTTGGATTCACCCATGCCGAAGATGTTCACGCAGCGGGAATAGAGAATGTGATCGGAGAACTTTTTCAGATAAGGCTCCACTTCCTCGGTGAACATCGGCTCCAGCTCCCGAGGCGGACCGGGGAGAAGAATGACGATCTTCCCTTTTTCCTCGTCCTCAATGGCAAGACCCGGCGCGGTACCGTAGTTATTCTTGAATACCACGGCACCCTCGGGCATCATAGCCTGTTTTTTATTGTTCTCGGTAATTGCGAAGCCGTAACGGTTGATTCGCGCGATCAGGCGGTCAAGGCTCTCCTGATGCATATACATACTGCGTCCCATGAGACGAGCCGCTGTTTCCTTGGTCAGATCGTCGTAGGTGGGACCGAGACCGCCGGTGAGAATCACCAGGTCGCTGCGTCCCAACGCCAGCGTCAGCATTTCCTCCAGACGGGCGGGATTGTCGCCCACCACGCTCTGGTAATACTGATTGATGCCCAGCGCTGCCAGTCGGCGGGAGAGAAACGCGGCGTCGGTGTTCACGATATCGCCGAGCAGCAGCTCGGTGCCGACGCAGAGGATTTCGGCCGAACGGATTTGTATCATTGACGGATGCCGTCCTTTCAGATGGTCGGGGGAGCTTCCCCCGAAAGCGTTTGATTAATTTCCCCGATGAGGCTGCGGGCGGATGAGGGCAGGTAGCCTTTTTTCAAATATGCCAACAGAAAGCGTCGGGGAGGGATTTCTTCCAGCAGATCGATTTTGTACAGCCGTCCTGCTTCCAGATCGGCGCGGGCGAAGTCTTCCACGATGCAGGTGATGCCGATGCCCCGCCGGGCAAACTCCAGCAGCAGGTCGCTGGTTGCCAGCTCAATGGCGGGCGAGGGCATCTGACCGCCCAGAACCTCGTCCACATAGCGGCGGGTGCTAGTCTGCCGTTCCAGCAGAATCAGCGGATAATCAGCCAGCTCGCGCACGGACACCTTCCGTCCGAGGAGAGGGTAGCGGTCGGTGCAGACAAACACATCGCGGATCTCGCGCACCGGAATCAGCTCCAGCGAAGCCCGGTCGCCCGGATCGCAGGGGTCGCTGATGACGCCGAAGTCAATATCCCCCCGGTAAAGCGCCTGCAAGGTCTGGGGCGTGGGTGCGTTGGTTACGCTCAGATGCACCTTGGGATAGCGGTCACGAAAGTGCTGAAGATAATCCAGCAGGAAGAAGCGCAGCGTCATATCGCTGGCGCCGATGCGCAGCGTTCCACCCTGAAGCCCGGCGATATCCCGCAGGATATCCTCGGTGTTGTCAATCCGGGCGAAGATGTCTTTCAGCCGGTTATAGAGCGTGCTTCCTTCGTCGGTAAGAGCGACGCCCCGGCTTGTGCGCAGAAGCACCTTCGTACCAAGCGCGCCCTCCAGCCGGGCAATGCTGGCGCTGACCGCGGGCTGGGAAACGTACATACGCTCCGCAGCCCGGGAAATGCTGCCCGATTCAGCCACCGCCATGAAGACGGTATACAGGTTGAGATCGTCGATCACGCCGCGCCTCCGGGTAAATTAACCCTCGTAAAGCGGGTACTTCTTGCAGATAGCGGTGACTTCCGAACGGATATAATCAGCGGAGTTCTCGAAGTCGGTGGCGGTCAGCTTAATCAGGTGAGCGACCTTCTTCATGTCCTCCTCAACCAGACCGCGGGAGGTGACGGCGGGAGTACCGATGCGCACGCCGCTGGTGATGAAGGGAGACTGAGGATCGTCGGGGATTGCGTTCTTGTTGACGGTGATGTAAACTTCATCCAGCTGCTTTTCCAGCTGCTTGCCGGTGATGTTCATCGAGCGCAGGTCAAGCAGCATCAGATGGTTGTCGGTGCCGCCGGAAACCAGATTGAAGCCCTCGGCAACCAGAGAATCCGCCAAAACCTTCGCGTTCTTGACAATCTGCTGCTGGTAAGTCTTAAATTCGGGCTTGAGCGCTTCGCCGAAGCAGACGGCCTTGGAAGCGATGACGTGCATCAGCGGACCGCCCTGAGTGCCCGGGAACACAGCCTTATTGATGGCCTTGGCAAGCTCCTCACGGCAGAGAATCATGCCGCCGCGGGGACCGCGCAGGGTCTTGTGGGTGGTGGTAGTCACCACATCGGCGTAGGGTACGGGATTGGGATGGAGACCAGCCGCTACCAGACCGGCGATGTGCGCCATGTCTACCATCAGATATGCGCCCACGCTCTTGGCAATCTCGGACAGGCGCTTGAAGTCGATGACACGGGGATATGCGGACGCGCCCGCAACGATCAGCTTGGGTTTATTTTCCTTTGCCAGGAACTCCACCTTGTCGTAGTCAATGCGACCGGTGTCCGCATCCACGCCGTAAGGAATGAAGTTGTACAGGATGCCGGAGATGTTGACCGGGCTGCCGTGGGTCAGATGACCGCCGTGAGCCAGATTCATGCCCATAACCGTGTCGCCGGGCTTCAGCAGAGCCAGATAAACGGCGGTGTTAGCCTGTGCGCCGGAGTGGGGCTGCACGTTAGCGTGCTCGGCGCCGAAGAGCTGCTTTGCGCGCTCAATGGCGATGTTCTCCGCGATGTCAACGCACTCGCAGCCGCCGTAGTAACGTTTGCCCGGATAGCCCTCGGCGTATTTGTTGGTCAGGACGGTGCCCATGGCCGCCATAACGGCGGGGGACACCACGTTCTCGGAAGCGATCAGCTCAAGGCCGCGCTGCTGACGGGCGTATTCCTTTGCGACAGCCTCGCCGATTTCGGGGTCAAAGCTCTTGATGAATTCGATGTTCTCTTTTACCATTTTTGTTTCTCCTTCAGGATGAAAGTATTTAAGAATAATTATACATTATAACCCCGAAAATTACAATAAGGATTTTGTAAATATTCTGATGCTGCGGGCTCATATTTTCGTCACTCTGCGAATGGTGAGGTAAAAGTTTACAAAAAATCGCCCTTATTTTCCGCAAAATAACAAATATGGGGCGTCAAATTTGTCGAAAATGTAAAAAATCAAAAATAGCGATAAAAATATCGATTGTGCTATTGACAGAACCCACAAAATTATGGTATCATATTATTGTTACATTGACGAAACTGTTAAATGCAACAAATCCGTTGCGAAGCGGTGTTCAGACTTGGTATAATTTACATCGGAGGTCGGAGTCTACGACAAAGATACTGCTAATCACCTCGTGCAAGGGCGGCGTGGGGAAATCCACCGTCGCGGCAAATCTGGCGATGGCGCTTGCACGCCGGGGCCGCAGGGTCCTGCTCGCCGACTGCGATTTTGAGATGCGCTGTCTTGATCTGGTGCTCGGCGTGGAAAACGAAATCATATACGACATTTTTGATTTGGCGAAGGGGCGGATCCCGTTGGAGCGGGCGCTGCTCACTGACGCACGGTCGCCGAACCTGCATTTTCTGGCGGCTCCCTTCCAGCACGGCGGGGAGATTACGGCGGACGAGTTCAGAAAGATCATCACCGAGGCGGCGGATTCGGATGCCTATGACGTAATCCTGCTGGATACGCCGGGGCAGCTGAATATTCCGGCGGTGCTCGATTCCAGAGTGGCCGACAGCGCAATTATAGTGGCGTCTCACCAACCCTCCAGCATCCGCGCAGCTGGGCAAACCGGCGAGTTTCTGGCTCGCCAGCGGATTTCCTGGCAGCGCCTGCTGATCAACAGCTTCGATTTCGACGGCGCGCTGGGCGGAAGCCGCCCGGGCATCAATGAAATCATCGACCGCTCCTTTATCCAGCTTTGCGGCATCGTGCCTTATGAGAGGGCGCTGATGATCGCTGCGGAAACCGGCGAGCTGGCCTGCCAGCTGAAAAATTCCATGGCAGCCGCGGCATTTGATAATATCGCCGCCCGGCTCTGCGGACAGTACGTCCCCCTTTTCCATGGCTTTCACGGTATGAAGGTTCGCGGGCAGATCAAGCGCCTGCTGGCGAAAATGTGAGCGCGGAAAACAATAATCGGAAATAAACGAAAGGATTGATATAAATGGAAATTGCAATCATCGCTGACGACAAAAAGAAAGAGCTTATGACGCAGTTCTGTATCGCATACTGCGGCATTCTCTGCAAACACAATCTGTGTGCCACCGGCATCACAGGCAAGTATATATCCGAGGCAACGGGACTACGGATCGAACGCCTGCTTTCGGGTGCTCACGGCGGTGCGCAGCAGATCACCTCGCGTGTGGCTTATAACGAGATCGACCTGCTCATTTATTTCCGTGACACTTCCAAGGAGGTTGTGTTCGACGAGGAGTCGTACAACCTGCTGCGGATGTGCGATGTTTACAACATTCCTGTTGCGACCAACATTGCTACGGCCGAGGTGCTTGTGTGCGCCCTCGAGAATGGAGGGCTGGACTGGCGGGAGATAGTCAACCCGAAGTCGGACTACAACCGCAAGGATAACCACTGAAGCGGACGTCACCGGGTTCGGGTCAATCAAAGCAGCTGAATTGGAATACTATGTGATTTATTGGGTTTCGGCACGAGCGTATCGTGCCGAAACCTTTTTCATTTCATTCAAATGCAGTTAAATGCAGTTTTAATGAATCTAACATTCATCAAAACTGCAACAACAAAATGCGACAGAATTACGCAAAAATCCATATAACAAAACAACAGCCGACAGGCATGAATGCCTGTCGGCTGTCATATTATGAGATATGCTGTTTACTTGGACAGATACTCGTCGATGGCCTTGGCAGCGACCTTGCCCGCGCCCATGGCCGAAATGACGGTAGCAGCGCCGGTAACGGCATCGCCGCCTGCGTATACGCCTTTCTTAGTGGTAGCGCCGGTGGTCTCTTCCACGATAATGCCGCCGTGCTTGTTGACCTCAAGACCTACGGTAGTGGACTTAATCAGCGGGTTGGGGGACGTACCGATGGAGATAACCACGGTATCCACATCCAGCGTGAATTCGCTGCCTTCTACCGGTACAGGACGGCGGCGTCCGCGCTCGTCCGGCTCACCCAGCTCCATGCGGATGCACTTGATACCGGTGACGCAGCCGTTCTTCGGGTCGCGCTTGTCGTCGGGATTGTGGTAGCCCAGGATTTCCACAGGGTTGTTGAGCAGCTTGAATTCGATGCCCTCCTCCATAGCGTGCTCCACTTCTTCATGACGGGCAGGAAGCTCGTCCATGGAACGACGGTAGATGATGTAAACCTTCTCCGCGCCCAGACGCAGTGCGGTGCGTGCAGCGTCCATAGCCACGTTGCCGCCGCCGACTACGGCTACCTTGCCGCCCTTGGAAATCGGGGTGACGGGGTCGTCCAGATAAGCCTTCATCAGGTTGGAACGGGTCAGGAACTCGTTGGCGGAGTAAACGCCCTTCAGGCTCTCGCCGGGGATGTTCATAAAGCTGGGAAGACCCGCGCCGGAGCCTACGAATACGGCTTCGTAGCCCATGCCGAACAGCTCGTCGATGGTCAGCGTCTTGCCGATGACCATGTTGGTCTTCACATCAACGCCCATAGCTTTCAGGTTGTCCACTTCCTTCTGGACAATTGCCTTGGGCAGACGGAACTCGGGAATACCGTAAACCAGCACGCCGCCTGCGGTATGCAGCGCTTCGAAAACGGTGACTTTGTAGCCCTTCTTGGCAAGGTCGCCTGCACAGGTCAGACCGGAGGGACCGGAACCGATGACGGCTACCTTGTGACCGTTGGACGGTGCGGGTACGGGAGCTTCGGTAGCGTGCGCGTTGTGCCAGTCGGCGACGAAACGCTCCAGACGACCGATGCCTACCGGCTCACCCTTGACGCCGCGAACACACTTGGATTCGCACTGGGTTTCCTGGGGGCAGACACGTCCGCATACGGCGGGCAGGGACGAAGTCTGGTTGATAACCTGATAAGCGCCCTCGAAATCGCCTTCTCTAACCTTGGCGATGAATTCGGGGATATGAATGTTGACAGGGCAGCCGCTGACGCAGGGCATATGTTTGCAGTTTAGGCAGCGTGCGGCCTCGTCGAGGGCAGCAGCCTCGCTGTAGCCGAGGGCGACCTCGCCGAAATTGTGTGCGCGAACCTGCGGCTCCTGGGAGGGCATGGGGTTCTTTTTAAGAGACATATTAGCAGCCATTTTATTTTACCTCCTTGTTGAACAGGTTGCAGGTTTCTTCATGGGCGTGACGCTCAAAGTCGCGGAACATGGTGCCGCGCTCCATAGCGGAATCGAAATCCACTTCGTAGCCGTTAAAATCGGGACCGTCCACGCAGGCGAACTTGGTCTTGCCGCCGACAATCAGACGGCAGCCGCCGCACATTCCGGTGCCGTCGATCATGATCGGGTTCATGGAAACGACGCAGGGGATGCCGGTGGGCTTGGTAGCGGCGACAACGAATTTCATCATGATCAGGGGACCGATGGTGATCACCTTGTCAAACTTCTCGCCCGCCTCGAACATTTCGTTCAGCGGTACGCAGACGTTACCGTGGCGGCCGTAGGAACCGTCATCGGTCATGACAAAGAGACGGTCGGATGCGGCTTTGAACTCGTCCTCCAGAATCAGCAGATCCTTATTCCGGAAGCCGATGACGGATGTTACCTCGCAGCCGGCTGCATGAAGAGCCTGCGCGATGGGAAGCGCGATGGCGCAGCCTACGCCGCCGCCCACGATGCAGACCTTCTTCAGACCTTCGATTTCGGTGGGCATACCCAGCGGACCGACGAAGTCCTGAAGGAAGTCGCCGGCTTCCTTGTGATTCAGCTTTTCGGTGGTGGCGCCGACGATCTGGAAAATGATCTTCACGGTGCCGGCAGTGCGATCGTAACCGGCGATGGTCAGCGGAATCCGTTCACCGTCCGCGTCGGTACGCAGGATGATGAACTGACCGGGCTGTGCCTTGGCTGCGACGAAGGGCGCCTCAATATCCATCATGGTAACGGTGGGATTGAGACATTTTTTCGCTACGATTTTGTACATACTCTAAAATCTCCTTACCTATCGAATCCGGCTGCGCACGGGAGCGCGGAGCCGGCGTTTAGTCGAAAATAAGCCCAGGTTATTTTGGGTCAACATATATTATATCACATTGTGTGGGTACTTGCAAGATGATTTTTGCATAAAGGTTAATGAATTTTCAGATAATCGATAAACATTTATCCATAACAAATTGCTCCCACGCATCGCTCGACCGAAATTTTTCTGTTTCAATTCTCCTCGATAGATTTCAGCGTAAAGCGACCGGGAAATCGCACATATCGCCATTCCCCACCCAATGGCGGCGGGATGCGATGGAAAAGTTCATCCATCAATCGACAGACCAAATCAGCCAAATCTGGTATAATATTCGCACAAGCTGCATAGCACCTCCCCGCAAGCGACGAGGTGCAGCGAAAGGATGGTACAAAATCATGGCACTTGAAAAACTGCTTCACGTCAGATTTACACAGGGACAAAAGCGCGACGGCGCGGAGGGTATCACGCTGGGAGCGGCCGATCTGCTGCGTTTTGTGAAGGGCGTGGGCATGGCGCTGTTCTCCTTCCTGCTGGGAAGCGCACAGGCGGCGTTCTCCTGTTATCCCTTCGGAATATCGTTCCTCTGTGTCGTCGATCGGATGGTTCCCTGGAGCTACATAGGTTTGTTGGTCTCTTCCCTGTTCAGCCGCGGATACGCGGTCATCACGGCGTCAATTTATACGGCGGCGTTTGCTTTGCGCTTCGGGTTGGGACGCTGGCTGGCAGCCCGCCCCGAAGGCAGCCGCATCCGGGCGGAGAAGCTGGCTGCAGCAAGTGTGCACGTGGAGAAAAAACGGGGACACATCCCCATCCGCGACCGATTGGCGACCCTGATGCAGGGAGAGGGGATGTTCGGCGAAAGCATCCTGCTGCGATGCGCGGTTTCCTGCTTTTCGGCTTTTGTATTCGGACTCTATCGTCTGGTTGAGGGCGGCTTCCTGTACTATGATCTGTTCGGGCTGCTGCTGGGATTCTTTCTCTGCCCGGCGCTGACGCTGGCGCTTTCGGGGCTGTTCACGAAAAACGAGCAGCTGGCGGCTTATCGTGAAATTTCCGCCGGGACGCTGATGTTTATCACCGTCTACGCCCTGCGCGGCTATACATTCTTCGGATTTTCGCCCGCGCTGGTGGTGGCACTGTTTGTCACCTTCTGGGCGGCATCGGGCGGCGGCGCGCTGCGAGGCTGTACGGTGGGACTGGTTGCCGGCATTGCGTCCGGCAGTGAGGTTTCGGCGATGGTGCCCTGTATGGTAGCCGCCGCCGGACTGGTAACGGGACTTTTATGGAAATTCTCAAAGGTCGCGGCGATAGCGGCATCCTGCGTGGCAGGACTGGCGCTGGGTATATCCGGCGACGGTTTTGCAGTGCTGCAGCGTCTGCTGCCCGATACGCTGGGAGCGGCGGTGATTTACCTGCCGCTGGCTTATTACGGTATTCTGCCCCGTCTGCCCGTATTCGTGCAGCAGACGGACAACCGTTCGGAGGAAGCGATGATTCTTGAGAAAAAACAAAAGGATACGGTGCTGCGTATGAACGCGCTGTCGGAGGCGTTTGGACGGCTGTCCGACGTGATCTATACCCTGTCCGACCGCCTGCGCAGGCCGGGAATTATCGATCTCAAGCAGGTATGCGACAGCTCCTTCGACGCCTGCTGCAGCAAGTGTTCGCTGGCTTCGCTCTGCTGGGAGCGCGAGTGCACATCGACGCTGGACGCGCAGAGCAAAATTACCACCGAGCTGTACACAAAAGGCAGAATTGAGGTGTCGGAGGTTCCCGGATATATCCGCGAGCGCTGCTACAACATCGAAAAGATTGTATCGCAGATTAATCTTGATGTGGCGGCGCTGGTGGAACGGCTCGTATCAAACGACAAAACGGAGGCTTTTGCCGTCGATTACGAAGCGCTGTCCAAGCTGCTTGCCGAGTCGATCTCGGAGGGCGAAAACGAATATACCATTGACGAAGAGCTGACCAAGAAGCTGCGCCGTTCACTGCGCTATATGGATATGGCGTCGGCGCGGGCAATCTGCTACGGCTCACGAAAAAAACAGGTCATCATCGGCGGCGTAGATCTGGCGCGTGTCAGAATCGGCGCGGATGAGCTTCGACGTGCGGTGGAAAACACGGTGAAGACGAAACTCACCGAACCGCGCTTCGCCATCGAGGGCGAGAATGTCACCGTAACCCTGTCGGCCCGCAGACGCTTTCGCGTCGAGAACGCCCGTGCAACGAGCGTAAAGGAACAGGAGAGCGCGAACGGAGATACGGCGACCATGTTTGAGAATGGCGAAGACTATTACTACGCACTGATTTCGGACGGCATGGGCAGCGGTCGCGAGGCTGCCGTGACATCGAAGCTGTGCGCGGTATTCACCGAACAGATGCTGGGCGCCGGAAACGGCAAGGCGGTCACATTGCAGATGCTGAACGGCTTTATACGCAGCCGCGGCGTCGAATGCTCGGCCACCATCGACCTGGCGGAGATTGACCTGATCACAGGGGAGGCGTGTTTTGTAAAAAGTGGGGCTGCGCCCTCATACATTCTGCGGAGCGGTAATCTGTACAAACTCCAGTCAAAAACCGTGCCAATCGGCATTATGTCCGCGCTGGACGCGGAGCAGATACGGTTTAGTCTGACGGAGGGGGATATTATTATCATGCTCAGCGACGGAGTGGCACAGTCATTGGAAGACGGCGTATGGCTTGCGAATCTGCTTACATACGAATGGGAGGATAATCTGCAATTGATGGCGGAGAAGATTCTCGACAATGCAGCGCTGAACAATAAGCGCAGCGATGACATGACCGTGGCGCTCATGCGCGTGAGTGAGCCGGCGGACATGGATGAAAATTGAATAGTGAAAATTGAATAGAAGGGCATCCGGTGCGAAGCGGCGGATGCCCTGTTTTTTATGGAAATTGGTTGGATATGCGCTGCATTCCCCTTTTTCGCAAGGGCGACCTGCGGTTGCCCGAGATGGAATTAAATGTAGGCGCACAACGTTTGAAATCTGATTTCGCCATGCAATATTGATTACGGTTCAAGATTGTTCTCGTTGAACAATGGAGAATGGAAGAAGTCTTCAATGCTGATGTTGAATCCCTGACATATCTCATGAATCACACGGAGTTTCAGACTGTCATATGAGCAGTTGATCATATTGTTGATTGTGGATTTTGGTACGCCGCTGCGTTTGTATAGCATATACTGCGTCATGTTGTTTTGTTCAAGCAGCTGCTTCAGACGCAAACTGACAGCCATATTTAATTGCATACTATCACCGCCTTCGAATGTGCTTATGAATATTATATGTTATTTTTTTGTAACTTTAGTCCCTGTGGCTGGACTAATACGATTTTTTATACATAAAATATTTTTCAAAAAAATCGACGAATTTACACTAAGTTCATTGCACCTGAAAACAGGATGTGATATAATATAATGTATCGAATTTTTTGGTACCATATTTTTTCCGAAAAGGAGAAAGGTGAAATGAGAATCGGACTGGACGTCGGCTCGACCACGCTCAAGTGTGTCGTGCTGGACGACGCAAACAATATCATATACAAAACTTACAAACGCCACTTTGCGCAGATCACCGAAACCACCGTGGAGCTTCTCCGCACCCTCCGGGACGAGGTTCCCGGCGCGGCGGATGCCCTGCTGTCGGTGTCCGGCTCGGCCGGCATGGGTATGGCGGAAGCCAGCGGCATCGGCTTTGTACAGGAAGTCTATGCCACCCGTCTTGCCGTCAAGCGGCTTATCCCCGACACGGATGTGGTCATCGAACTGGGCGGTGAAGATGCGAAAATTCTCTACCTCGATGGCACCATGGAAGTCCGTATGAACGGTTCCTGCGCAGGCGGCACCGGCGCATTCATCGACCAAATGGCCACGCTGCTCGCCATTACGCCGGACGAGCTGAACGAGCTTTCCCACGGCTGCGAGAAAATCTACACCATCGCATCTCGCTGCGGCGTTTTCGCCAAGAGCGATATTCAGCCGCTGATCAATCAGGGCGCACGCAAGGAGGATATCTCCGCCAGCATCTTCAACGCGGTGGTTAATCAGACCATCGCCGGACTGGCGCAGGGACGTCCCATTTCCGGCAAGGTCGTTTATCTGGGCGGCCCGCTGACCTTCATGGACGGTCTACGAGCGGCCTTCGACAAGTCGCTGAACCTGACCGGCACCTGCCCCGATAACTCGCTTTATTTCGTCGCCATGGGCGCGGCCTTCGGCGCGGATATCGGCTCTACCCAGGCAACGCTGGCCGAGGGACTGGAGCGCATCGCAAACTATCATACCGAGGGACGCTACCTCTCCTGCCCGCCGCTTTTCCGCGAGCAGGCGGAGTATGACGAGTTCGCCGCCCGTCATGCCGCCGACAAGGTGGAGTACGCTTCCCCCGAAGCCTACGAAGGAAACGCCTACATCGGCATCGACGCCGGTTCCACCACCGTCAAGGCGGTGGTCATGAGCGAAAACCGGGATATTCTGCTTTCGCTCTACCGTCCCAACAGCGGCAATCCCGTACCGATCATCCGGGAATTCCTCACCGACTTCTACGCGAAATATCCGAAGATCAAAGTCGTTTCCTCCGCCGTCACCGGTTACGGCGAGGAGATCGTTAAGAACGCTTTCGCCGCCGACTTTGGTCTGGTGGAGACCATGGCGCACTTCTTCGCCGCCAAGCAGTTCATGCCCGATGTGGATTTCATCATTGATATTGGCGGACAGGATATCAAATGCTTCAAAATCCGCAACGGCGCGATTGATAATATCTTCCTCAACGAAGCCTGCTCGTCGGGCTGCGGCTCCTTCCTGCAAACCTTCGCGGGCGCGCTGGGACAGGATATCGCCGATTTCGCGAAGGAAGGACTGTTTGCCAAAGCGCCGGTTGACCTCGGCTCCCGCTGTACCGTGTTCATGAATTCTTCGGTGAAGCAGGCGCAGAAGGACGGCGCTACGGTGGACAACATCTCCGCCGGACTGTCCATTTCCGTGGTCAAGAACGCGCTGTATAAGGTCATCCGTGCCGCCAACGCCGATTCGCTGGGTCAGCATATCGTGGTGCAGGGCGGCACCTTCCTGAACGACGCGGTGCTCCGTGCCTTTGAGCAGGAGATCGGGCGCAATGTCGTCCGCCCCAACATTGCCGGACTGATGGGCGCCTACGGCGCGGCAATCTACGCAAAGGACTGCTCCAGAGGTGAGTCCACGCTCCTTGATGCGGACAAGCTGAAAAACTTCAAGCACGATGTGAAGGTCACGACCTGCGGTCTCTGTGAGAATCACTGCCGCCTGACTATCAACACCTTCGACGGCGGACGCAAATTCATTGGCGGCAACCGCTGTGAGCGTCCCACGGCAAAGGGCGGTCACGCCGAGCATTACGATCTCTACGAGTACAAGCTGGAACTGCTGGGCGGCTATAACACCAAGCCCGATAAGCCCCGCGCGCGCATTGGTCTGCCCATGGGTCTGAATATGTACGAAATGCTTCCCTTCTGGCACGCATTCTTCACCAAACTGGGCTTTGAGCTGGTTGTATCGCCGCGAAGCGACCGCAAGCTCTATATCCGCGGACAGCAGACCATCCCGTCGGATACGGTATGCTTCCCCGCCAAGCTGCTCCACAGTCATATTGAAGCATTGCTGGACGAGGGCGTGGACGCGATTTTCTACCCCTGCATGACCTACAACTTCGACGAGCATCTGGGCGACAACCATTATAACTGCCCTGTGGTCGCCTATTATCCCGAGGTCATCGGCGCCAATGTGCCCGGCCTGCGCAATATCAAGTTTATCAACGATTACATCGGCGTTCACCGTCCGAAGGATTTCCCCGGAAAGATTTACGGCATCCTGTCCAAATATTTTGACGGTCTGGATAAACAGCAGGTGAAGGAAGCCTGCGACGCCGCTTACGCCGAGCGGGACGCCTTCCTGGCGAAGGTGCGCGCAAAGGGCGAGGAATATATCAAAATCGCCCGGGAAAAGAAGATGCCCATCATCGTTCTGTCCGGACGTCCCTATCACGTTGACCCCGAGATCAACCACGGCATTGACCGCCTGATCTGCGAATGCGGCGCGGTGGTCGTGACCGAGGACGCGGTCAGCCATCATGTGGAAAAATTCAAGGTACACGTGCTGAACCAGTGGACGTATCATTCCCGCCTCTATGCGGCGGCGAAGTACATCGGTTCGCAGCCCGACATGAATCTGGTGCAGCTGGTTTCCTTCGGCTGCGGCGTGGACGCCATCACCACCGACGAGGTGCGTGAAATCCTCGAAGGAGAGGGCAAAATCTACACCCAGATTAAGATCGACGAGATCACTAATCTGGGCGCTGTGAAAATCCGCCTGCGCAGCCTGTTTGCAGCCTGCGAGGCAAAGGAAAGAGAGGCGAGAGCATGAGCTGTGAAAACTGCAAATCCTGTGAAATGAATCAGGAAACGCGCATAGAATTTACCAAGGAGATGAAGAAGGATTACACCATCCTTGTTCCGAATATGCTCTCCAACCACTTCAAGCTCCTGTTGAAGGTTTTCGCAAACGAGGGCTACAACGTGGAGCTGCTGACCAACGAGGGACGATCGGTAGTCGAGTGCGGACTTAAGTACGTACATAACGATACCTGTTATCCCGCGCTCCTCGTGATCGGTCAGATGATCGACGCTCTGCAAAGCGGCAAATACGACCTGAACAAGGTGGCGCTGATTATCAGCCAGACCGGCGGAGGCTGCCGCGCATCCAACTACATTCACCTGCTGCGCAAAGCGCTGAAAAAAGCGGGTCTCAGCCAGATTCCGGTCATTTCCCTGAACCTGTCGGGACTGGAGAAGAACAGCGGTTTCAAGCTGACGCTGGGTCTTATCCGCCGTCTGATCGCGGCGATGGCTTACGGCGATATACTGATGCTGTTGGCAAATCAGGTTCGTCCCTATGAGACGGTCAAAGGCGCGGCTGACGCGCTGGTTGACCGGTGGGCGGATCAGCTGGTCGCCGAGTTTGACGCGGGCAAGGGCTTTGCGAAAGGTGCGCTGCGCTCCTATATGCAGCAGATCGTGGCAGATTTCGCGGCGATTCCCGTTGACCGCTCCAGAAAATGCGTCAAAGTGGGTATTGTCGGCGAAATCTACGTTAAATTCTCGTCGCTGGCCAACAATCACCTGGAAGAATTCCTCGCTTCCGAGGGCTGCGAGGTGAATGTGCCCGGACTTATGAGCTTTATTCTCTTCAAGGTGGACAACCGCATGGAGGATATTAAGCTCTACGGCGGCAGCAAGGCGAAATTCGCCGTCTGCAAGGTGCTCTATAACTATCTCGCGGGTATCGAGGAAATCATGATTGATGTGGTCCGCGAAGTCGGCAGATTCAATCCCCCCACCGCGTACTCTCATTTGCGCGAACTGATCTACGGCATCGAGGGTTACGGCTGCAAGATGGGCGAGGGCTGGCTGCTTACCGCGGAAATGCTGGAGCTGATCGAGAACGGCTATGGCAACATTGTTTGCGCACAGCCCTTCGGCTGCCTGCCCAACCATATCGTGGGCAAGGGCATGATCCGCCGTCTGCGGGAGCTTCACCCTGAATCCAACATCGTTCCCATCGACTATGACCCGGGCGCAACCCGCGTGAATCAGGAAAACCGCATCAAGCTGATGCTTTCCGTGGCACGGGAAAACATGGGCACTGCTGCCGCACCTGAGAAAGCAGCTGAACCCGCACGCGAACCCGCCACCGTCTGATGGAGATTCCCGCATATGCCGCCCGGGTGGTCGGACGGCTGGAGAAAGCGGGCTATGAAGCCTGGTGCGTGGGCGGATGTGTCCGCGATACGCTGATGGGGCGTGTGCCCAACGACTGGGACGTTACTACCTCGGCGCTGCCCGAACAAACCCTCGCCCTGTTTGACGGCGTGTTCTGTGCCGACGGCGAGAAGCCCTTCAAGGCCGTTCCCACCGGCATTGCCCACGGTACGGTCACAGTTCTCTCCTGCGGTCAGCCGGTGGAGGTCACAACCTATCGTGTGGACGGCGAATATACCGACTGCCGCCGCCCCGATTCGGTGAGCTTCACGTCCTCCCTGACCGAGGATCTGGTCCGCCGGGATTTTACGATCAACGCCATGGCTTATTCGCCCACTGCCGGTCTGCGCGACCCTTACGGCGGCGCGGACGATCTGGCGGCGGGGATTATCCGCTGCGTAGGCGACCCGGTAAAACGTTTCTCGGAAGATGCGCTGCGCATTCTCCGGGCACTGCGGTTTGCGTCGGTGCTTGGGTTTACCATCGACGACGCCACCGCCGATGCCCTGCTCGCTCTGCGGGGACTGCTTGATAAAATTTCCCGGGAAAGGGTCAGCGCAGAACTGGCAAAGCTGCTCTGCGGCAGGGACGCAGCGGCGGTTCTGAGCCGTTTTACGCCGGTTCTGACGCAGATTTTGCCCGGCGCGGTGGTGGATGTCCCCCTGCTGACCCGGCTTCACGGAGAGCCGCTGACCACGCTGCTGGCGGCGCTGTCGGCGGACGGAAGCGATCTTCTCCGGCTCCGCTTCGACAGCCGAACCTGTTCCCGCGTGGCGCTGCTCGCACGGGAACGGAACCGCCCGCTTTCATGCAAGCTGGACGTGAAATGCCTCTGCCGGGATATCGGCCATGATGCCGCCCGGGAGCTGATGCGTCTGCGCGGCGATAGGAAGGCGGAGAGCTGGCTTCTTGAAATTCTCGCCGACGGGGACTGCGTGAGCATTGCGCAGCTGGCGGTCGGCGGACGTGAGATGCTGTCGCTGGGCATCCCGTCAAACAAAATCGGAAACGTACTGGACGCGCTCCTGAACGCTGTGATGGAAGGGCGTGTCCCCAATGAAAAATCTGCCTTAGAGGAATTTGCTGCAACCCTATGAAAACGCTGGTCATCATTAATCAACACACGGCGAAGCGTGAACTTCGAACCGGACTGCTGGAGATTCTTGACATTCTGACCAAAGCCGGATGGACGTGTACCGTCCACCCAACCCAATCGGCAGGCGATGCTTCCAATGCCGTCAGCCCGGATTATGACCGGATTGTCTGTATCGGCGGCGACGGCACCCTGAACGAGGTAGTTGCCGGACTGACCACGCTGACGCCCGGTGAACGTCCTCCGGTGGGCTATATTCCCGCTGGAACCACCAACGATTTTGCCGCCAGCCTGGGCATTCCTATCGACCCGCTGGAAGCTGCGAAGCGGATTGTAAGCGCCCTGCCCCGTCCCATGGACTGCGGGCGTCTGAATGGGCACAGCTTTAACTATATCGCTTCCTTCGGCGCGTTCACTGAGGTTTCCTACGAGACGCCGCAGACGCTGAAAAATTCCCTCGGTCATTTTGCATATGTGCTGGAGGGCGTAGCCAAGCCGGGCATCAAGCCTTACCCGATACGCTTTACTACGGATAACGAGGTCATGGAAGGCGAGTTTGCCTTCGGCGCTTTTGCCAATACCCGTTCCATCGGCGGCGTGATTCATCTGAACCCCGATCAGGTAGCCTTCGACGACGGGCTGCATGAGTATCTGTTGATTCGTATGCCGAAAAATCCCACCGAGCTGGGACAGATTGCCCATGAGCTGCGAACCGGTGCATATATGACGAGCCGGGACGGCATGATTCGCTTCGGCCGCTTTGACCGGGGAACCATCGACTGCGGCGCCATGAGCTGGTCGCTGGACGGCGAATGCGTGCGCACCGAGGGCGCCGTAACCGTAGAAAACCTGCGCCACGCCTACCAACTCTGCTACTAACATTCTGAAAGGAATAACAATATGAAAGAAGTTCTTCTCTGCAAATACGGTGAGCTGATCCTCAAGGGCGCGAACCGTTCCTATTTCGAGGGACTGCTCTTAAAGGAGCTGAAAACCCGCATCCGCCGGGCGGGCGACTTCGATATTTACAAAGCCCAGAGCACGATCTACATCGAGCCGAAGGACGACAGCTGCGATCTGGACGCCGCGCTGGAATACGCCACCAGGGTGTTCGGCATCGTCACCGTTGACCGCGCCTGCGTGGTAGAAAAGGACGCGGATGCCATCTTCAAAGCGGCGAAAGAGTATCTGCCTCAGTTCCTCACCGGCGTGCGCACCTTTAAAGCTGATGCCCGCCGCAGCGATAAGCGCTTCCCCATGACCTCTCCCGAGCTGTCCGCCCACATTGGCGCGGCGGTGCTGGAGGCAATGCCAAAGCTGAAGGTTGATCTGTACAACCCCGAAATCATCGTGCGGGTGGAAATTCGCGAGTATGGCGCGTACATCCACGCCGGACAGTACAAGGGCGCGGGCGGTATGCCCCTCGGCTCCAGCGGCAAGGGTCTGCTGCTTCTTTCCGGCGGCATTGACAGCCCGGTGGCCGGCTTCATGATGGCAAAGCGCGGCGTAGTGCTGGAAGCGCTGCACTTCGAGAGCTTCCCCTACACCAGCGAACGCGCCCGTGAGAAGGTGCTGGAGCTGGCGCAGATTCTCTGCGAATATTCGACCCATATCAAGGTACACGTAATCTCCCTGACCCACATTCAGGAGGAGCTGCGCCGCGCCTGCAACGAGGATTACTTTACCCTGCTCCTCCGCCGCTACATGATGACCCTCGCTCAGCGTACCGCCGAAAAGTACCGCTGCGGTGCGCTCATTACCGGCGAGAGCCTGGCGCAGGTTGCCAGCCAGACCATGGCGGCCATCGCCGTCACCGACAACGCGGTGTCCATGCCGGTTCTGCGCCCCTGCATCGGTCTTGATAAGGAGGAGATTGTCTCCATCGCCCGGAAGATCGGAACCTTTGAAACGTCCATCCAGCCCTATGAGGACTGCTGCACCGTCTTCACGCCCCGCCATCCCCGCACCCGTCCGGAGCTTGACAAGGTGCTGGCAGAGGAAGCGAAGCTGGACTTCAACGCCCTCTGCGATGAGGCGTTTGAGACGCTCAATACCTACGATATTCGCATTGACGAGGAGTAAACTGGAGAATATTGGTGTGATTTTCGCAGGAATTTGCGGAAATTGTCCTTATCCTCTTGACAGCGGACGGTTTTTTGTATAAAATATATGTATATGCGTTTTCTGTTTCGCCGGAAAAGCGCGTACACTTATTATGATAGACAGCGATCATCATCATTGAATACACCGAAGCAATAGTGACGAGCGTTTTCTATATAATCCATCAACAAACATTTTAAGGAGGTGTTCTATATTGGTTGAAATTATCATTAGCGTATTGATTTCGGTCGCGGTATGCATACCGCTGGGAATATTTCTCGGTATTACTTACAGAAAAAAAGTCGGCGAAGCTGAGATAGGATCGGCTGAGGAACAGGCAAAGAGAATCATCGAGGAAGGCGAAAAGACCGCCGAAAGCAAGAAGAAGGAAGCGCTGATCGAGGCGAAGGAAGAAATCCTGCGCCAGAAGAACGACGCTGAACGCGAAATCAAGGAGCGCCGCGCCGAGCTGTCACGGCTGGAAGCGCGGGCTGCCAAAAAAGAGGAGCAGGTAGACCGCAAGCTCGAAAGCCTTGAGCATAAGGACGAAGCCCTCAACAAGAAGCTGAAGGAGTGTTCCGATACCCGCGATGAAATCGAGGCGATCAAGGTCAAGCACCTTGAGACTCTGGAAAAAATCGCTGGACTCACCGCCGAGGAAGCGAAGGCACAGATCGTCTCCCGTATCGACGACGAGGTGAAGCACGAAACCGCACAGAAGCTCATCGAGTATGAGCAGCAGTTCAAGGAAGATGCCGATCAGAAGGCGAAGGATATTCTGGCGCTGGCCATTCAGCGCTGCGCGTCGGAGACGGTCGCCGAGACCACCGTTTCGGTGGTGGCACTGCCCAACGACGAAATGAAGGGACGCATCATTGGCCGCGAGGGACGCAACATCCACGCCATCGAAGCCATGACCGGCGTTGACCTGATTATCGACGATACCCCCGAAGCCATTACCCTGTCCAGCTTCGATCCTGTCCGCCGCGAGGTGGCACGCATCGCGCTGGAGCGCCTGATTTCGGACGGACGAATCCATCCGGCACGCATCGAGGAAATGGTGGAAAAGGCAAGACGCGACGTGGACGCCATGATCAAGCAGGCGGGCGAGCGCGCAACCTACGATACCGGCATTCACGGCATCAATATCGAACTGATCAAGCTGCTTGGACGGCTTCGTTTCCGTACCAGCTATGGTCAGAATGTGCTTGACCACTCCATCGAAGTTGCATTGCTCTCGGGCATGATCGCCGACGAACTGGGTGTGGACAGCACCATGGCAAAGAGAGCCGGTCTGCTCCATGATATCGGAAAAGCGTTGACCCAGGAAATCGAGGGCTCGCACGTTCAGCTGGGTGTGGATATCGTCCGCAAGTTCAAGGAGAACAAGGAGATTATTCACGCTGTGGAAGCACATCACAACGATGTGGAGCCTCAGACAATCACCGCAATCATCGTGCAGGCGGCAGACGCCATTTCGGCAGCCAGACCGGGCGCGAGACGCGAGGATCTGGAGAATTACATCAAGCGTCTGCAAAAGCTCGAGGAAATTACCTACAGCTTCCCCGGTGTCGAAAAGACCTACGCCATTCAGGCAGGCCGCGAGGTGCGCATCTGTGTCAAACCCGAGGAGGTCAACGACGAGCAGATGGTTGTCCTTGCACGTGACATCGTGAAGAAGATCGAAGCCGAACTGCAATATCCGGGTCAGATTAAGGTACATATGATCCGTGAAAGCAGAGCCATCGATTACGCAAAATAAATCAGAGATTATCTATACAGGTTCGTTTCGCTGCTATATACCCCCTGCTCCGCCCTGCGTGAGTTTGACATATATACTTCTGAAAAACGAAAATATAGGCTTTGCGCTTTGATATACATTGCGGCAGGAGCCGCGGCAGTGCCGCGGCTCCTGATATTTTATATAAAAGCAACGGTCGCACAGTTTATGTGCAGCCGTTGCTTTTATGATGCGGAATGTTCGAAGAATCGCTTATTCAAAATTCTCCAGCAGAGATGTCAGCATAGTCTGCACCGCCTCTGCTTCGGATGCTACTGTGGACGACCAGGTTGAGGTGTTAGTTACCAGTGCATCGCGGAAGATGCCATAGGTTTTTCCGTTCAGATTGTCATTGAATATGCGGCCAAAGTCAAAGCTGATGTTTTCGCGAATGATATCATACATACGCGAGGAATCGTCGTCGGAGCTGTATTTTACCTTCATAGCGACTTCAAAAAGAGCGGGAGAAACGGTGTTGTAGCCCTCCTCTGCCAGCGCTTCCAATACGGCGGAAGACATATCGATATCTTTCGCGTCCAGTGGAATGCCGTACAGTGTGACGCCGAAGGAAGGTGTGGTAACATAGTTGTCGCTTTCGTCATACTTCGGCACCGGCAGCAGTCCGTATTCGAAGGTTGCGTCGCGCAGTGTGGGAGATGCCAGCTTTAGGTCGTTGCTATGGAACAGGACATTGCCCTCCTTAAAGATTTTGCCTTCCTCCGAGATCATAAAGTCATTGGTATCATGAAGCAATCCGCACAGCTTTTCCACCAGCTCAGCGGCTTTTTCGCCAACCAGATCATCGGATATGACAAGCTGTCCGGCTTCATCTGTCTCTGTATAGGTCAATCCGGCGGAGAACCAGAATGCGTCGAGATATTTGGCTTTGGTAACGAAGCCAAAGCGGTCGGCGGCATCCTTTTCATTGTTTCCGTTCAGATCGGAATATATGCCGGTACACATTTCTGCCATCTTGTCAAGAGTCCATGTTCCGTTGTCAACCAGCTCGTAGGGATTTTCAAGATTAAAATCTGCTATCATCTCTTTGTTGAAGAAGGTGCAGTTCAGGTAATTCAGCATGGCAATGGAGATATCGCCGGATGCGAAATACAGCTTTCCATTAATGGCGGATTCGCTGAGCAGGCTGTCTGACCACCAGGGCTTGCTGAAATCCATGTACGCGGTGGAAGTCAGGTCGCAGAGCATTCCGTCCGCTGCCATGTAAGCCACCGACATGGAATAGCCCGCCACGATGTCATAAGCGCTGTCGCCCGCCATAATGCTCTGAGAAAGCACCGACGAGAAGGTCTGACGGTTGGCAAAGCCATCAGCCTGTTTGAAAAACTCCAGCTTGACATTCAGTCGTTCGGAAACCTTGCGGTTTCGTTTGACGAGCGCGTCGTTTACCACATCGCCGGCTTCTTCTTCCACGTTGAATTCTTCAAACCCCAGGTCATCGCGGACATACAGGGTGATGGTTTGTCCGCCGTAATTCAAACTATCAAGCGGGGAGATTTCTTCAGCGGCGGTTGTTGTGTCCTCCGAAGCGGTCGTGCCGCTGGGCGAAGACGGTACGCCCTTTGATGAGCACGCTGTCAGTGCCGAGGCCCCAACAAGAAGCAGGGCGAGAATTGAGTTTCTTTTATTCATGATAAGTTCCTCCTGAATTTTTTAATTTTATAATGGCGATTCCAACTCGATTTCGTACAGCTTGCAGGCCTGTGTGTTTACCAGAATGTGGTCTTTATAAAAATCGATACATTCGATTTCCTCATTTTTGAAGATGCAGTCGGACAGATCAATTCGCTGTACGATGCGTCTTTTTTTCAGATCAAATATCCGGATTGCATCCGGGTAAGGATCTTTTCCGGCGCCGAAGGTGTAATAGATTTTCCCATCCCGCAGAACGCCGCCCTGCGTGAAAAGCACATCAAAGGGAAAAATAATCTGGTCGAGAATATCCCTGGGACGTAGAACCGTGGGGTGCAGCACCGTGGTCAGATTGTGTCTGTCAATGTCAGGAAGCCTGAATTTTGTAACGATATAAGCGTTTTGGTCATACTGATTGAGAAACGCTGCGGTTGTCCGGTAACGTGCGGAGAAGGTGTAATAGAATCCATGCTCAGAATCGACGAAAGAGGCTGGCCAGCCCCATCCCGGACTTTCGTAGGGGGTCGCCTCAATACCATTATTGTTGTAGACAATAGTCTGAACGCATTCCGACGTGAATCTTCCATTTTTTCGTGTGATGCGCTCTACTGCGCACCGACTGATAAAACCCAGCTCATCCGTGTCTCCGGAGTTGCCTGCTGTCACATAGAGCAGCGGAAATTCGTCGCCGTCGTCATAATAACGGCTGCTGAACATTCCCTGATTGGCGTGGTTGGTGTAACGGTTGTCCGGCTCGCCGGGATTGTAGGAGCCGAGCGTGAACACATCGATGGGTGATGGATTTTTTGCGGCCAAATCATATGCGGCCACAATTCCGGTGTGATAGGATATGAAGCCAATGCTGCCGTGAATGGCAAATCCCTGTACGCTTCTGCGTGTTCCCGATATGGCCTCCGTAGGATTTTCAAACGTCATGTATTCCCTGATATGTATCCGGGAGGGGCGTTCTTCGTCCTCATCCTTCAAAGCGGTATCGCTGAGTCCAGATGATTTTGACATAGTAACCTCCGAAATATAATTTTTATTAATTATACACCGCCCCCTTTACAAACGCAATCAGATATGTTAAAATAATATTTATAAAATTCATCAGTGGAGGTTCAAAAATGGAGAAGCCGTTTATACTGATCGACTGTCGGCTGACAAGGCGCGAGGAATTTACCGTGACGGATGGAACACAGCCTACATGGGCATTGCTGTATATTAAAGAAGGCAGCTTTGAGCTGGACTTTGGCGATGGCAAGCAGACCATTGCCGCCGGAGACACGGTAATTTTTGATGACAGCATCAGTTTTCGGCGCAATGTGGTGCAGCCGATCGTGTTTGTCTATCTTCGATTCCGCGTAAATATGCGCTGTCCGTTTGCTTTGGATGTACCGGTTGGCAAAATTGAGTTTGCGGATAAGGAGCGGTTTCTGTCCACGCTGCACGCATATGAGGCGGTCATGGCGCTGACCGACCGGCGGGTTGTATATTACAAGGAGCATTTGCTGGAGGACATCCTGTTTCAGCTGTTTCTGGAGAGTATGAAGCCGTCGGAAACGCAGCTTCCGGCGGCGACGGGCGATGAGCAGCTGAATAGGGCGATTGAATATATTCGTTCGCATATGTCACGGGATTTGCACATTAATACCATTTGTCAGGCGGTTCATACCAATCCGTCTACGCTGAACTGGCGGTTTCAGCGCGGGCTGGGAATGTCTGTGGGCGCGTTTGTAAACGATACGCGGATGAACTGGGCAAAGCGTCTGCTGATCAGCACAACGTTCAGCATCAGCGATATCGCTGTTCAGTGTGGATACGATAATGTATACTATTTTTCCACTGCCTTTAAGAAAAAATACGGAATGCCGCCCACGGCATTCCGGCGGGATTACGAATAAAAAAGCGAACCAATGCGTCCTTCATTGGTTCGCATGATGATTGATTTTTCCGCCGCCGTTCTTTAATCCTGCGCCGCGTCGAAGATGGTGCGCACCTTCTTCGCCACCTCGTCGAACTGAGCCGGAGTCAGCGACTGCGGGCCGTCACAAAGCGCTTTCGCGGGATCGTTGTGTACCTCGATCATGACGCCGTTTGCGCCGCAGGCTGCCGCAGCCATGGCCATGGGACGCACCAGCTTCGCCGAACCGCAGGCGTGGCTGGGGTCAACGATTACCGGCAGGTGGGACAGCTCGTGAAGCACCGGAACCGCCGAGATGTCCAGCGTGTTTCGTGTGCAGGTTTCGAAGGTGCGGATGCCCCGTTCACAGAGGATGACGTTCTCGTTGCCGCCTGCCATAATGTACTCGGCGCTCATCAGCAGCTCCTGAATGGTGCTGGCCAGACCGCGCTTGAGCAGGATAGGCTTATTGCAGTGCCCCAGTTCCTTCAGCAGCTCGAAGTTCTGCATATTTCGCGCGCCCACCTGAATCACGTCCACGTCGGCGAACAGGTCAAGGTGCGCCGCGTCCATAATTTCGGTGACGATGGGCAGACCGGTGGCTTTTTTCGCTTCAAGCAGCAGCTCGATGCCGTGGCTGCGCAGTCCCTGGAAAGCGTAGGGCGACGTGCGCGGCTTGAACGCGCCGCCCCGGAGCAGCTGTGCCCCCGACTTCTTCACGGCCTCTGCAACCCCGATAATCTGCTCCTCGCTCTCGATGGAGCATGGACCTGCGATGAAAACGAATCCGCTGCCGCCGACCTTTACATCACCGTTCGCCGACGGAATGGTGATCACGCTGTCGTCGGGATGGAACTTGCGGTTGGCGTTTTTGAACGGCTCACTGATCCGCTTCACCGATTCCACGATGTCCAGACCCGAAATGGCGTCGATGTCGATGTTACCGGTGTCGCCCACCAGTCCCAGCACGATCTGATATTGACCGCGGAACACGTGTACCGCCACGTTCTGTGCCTTGAGGAGGTCGATGAGATTCTCCAGCTTCTGCTCATTTGTGTTTGATTTTACGACTACTACCATTTTTGTATTCTCCTTGAAATAAAAATTAATATAAATAAAAAGGCTGTGTAGTGATTGTTCACTACGCAGCCCTGTTATATCGTGGAAATTCAATCCAGCTATCCGGTTTCGCAGCACAAATCACTATTACTTTTTACGGGGTAAAAAAGTAATAGTAAAAGTATACAGCTGCGAAATTGCGGTTAAGCATGATCGATTTACTTCCTTGAATGAAAACTTTGATTAATTATAACATGAATGCGGTCATCTGTCAACTGTCAGATTAAACAAACCTGTCCGCTAAACGCAGCGGATTGTTGCCGCCTGTGATAATGTCAGTGGATTTCCAGCTGTTCCAGCTCGGCCTTAATGGCTGCCAGCTCCTCCAGATACATATGATCCAGATCGCTCAGATGGTAGGAGCGCGGGTAGACCAGCACATCCTTATAGCGGTAGTCCGAATCTGACACCCTTCGCTGAACCAGCCCCGAGCGGTCGAGCATCTCCTGCGGTATCGGCGACACCCACATAAAGGTCCCGGGGATTGTCCGCAGCAGATCGTACTGGCTGCCGCGCTCAAAAACGTAAATGCGCTTGTTGGAGTTTTCGATATTTTCCATGCGCTTGGCTTCGGTGGTGGGAAGCGACGGCACCGAGTTGTCGCCGTGAAGGATTTCGATGGATTCGGAGAAATCGGCCAGCGACAGCACCGGCTTGTCGGCCAGCGGATGCTCCTTCGACATGACGGCGAGATACTGGAACTGCCAGAGCAGCTCGCTTTTCAGATCCTTTTCCCGGAGCTGGCGGGCAAAATACTGCTCAAACACATCCCGGTAACGGATAATGCCCATGTTGTAGTTGGACTGAATGATGTTCGATATGGCGTGAACCGAGTTGGTCTCCTTATAGTAGACTTCAATCTCCTTAGATGTGTCCAAACGGGCCACAAAGCGTGTAAAAGCGTGGGCAATGTAGCTGGCGCGGGGGATGGAGATCGAGAAGGTCTGCTTGGTCTGGCGGTCGCGGCGATAGAGCGATTCCAGCTCGTCAATCTGCGTCAGGATACGCTTGGCGTAGATCAGAAATTCCTCGCCCTTTTGTGTGGGCACGATGCCCTTGGAGGTGCGCTTGAAAATCGTGACACCCAGATTTTCCTCCAGTTCACGGACGGCCTTGCTCAGGTTGGGCTGTCCCATGAAGAGATTTTCCGCTGCCTGGGTGATGGAGCCGGTCTTGGCTACCTCCACGGCGTATTTTAAGTGCATGATGTTCATTGGGAGCTGGTTCCTTTCTATGGCGATAAGTCAGTGTTTACAGTGCCTTTTTGATGGCGTCAATGATATACAGGGAGGCGTGTCCGTCACCGTAGGGATTGACGGCATCCGCCATTTTCCGATAAGCGGCAGTGTCGGAGAGAAGGGTTTCGGCTTCGGCATAAACCCGATCGAAATCGGTGCCAATGACCTTGACGGTGCCGGCTTCGACGGCTTCGGGGCGCTCGGTTTCGGTGCGCAGCACCAGCACCGGCTTATGGAAGGAGGGGGCTTCCTCCTGAATGCCGCCCGAATCGGACATGATAAAGAAGGCTTTGGACAGCAGATTATGCATATCCGCCACATCCACCGGATCGGTAAGCACAATGCCCGGCTTGTCCGATAAAATCGGGAAGACCACATTGCGGACGGCGGGGCTTAAATGAACGGGGTATACAAACTGCAGCTCGGGATGGGCCTGGCTCAGCGCGAGAACGGCGCGGCAGATATTCTCAATGCCGCCGTTCTGATTTTCGCGGCGGTGGGCGGTGAGAACGATGACCTTCCTGTTTTCAAAATCCAGTGTCCGCAGCTTCTCGTCCGCGAAGGTGTAATCCGGCTTCACCGTGTAGACGAAGGCGTCCAGTGCCGTGTTACCGGTGACAAAGACGTTTTTGGTGATGCCCTCGGCGGCAAGATTGGCCCGGTTCAGTTCGGTGGGCGCGAAGTGCAGGGTAGCCAGCTTGGAAGTCAGATTGCGGTTGATTTCCTCGGGATAGGGCGAATAGCGGTCGAAGGTGCGCAGACCGGCTTCCACGTGCCCCACGGGAATCTTCGCGTAGAAGGCTGCCAGAGCGGCGGCAAAGCTGGTGGTGGTGTCGCCGTGTACCAGCACCAGATCGGGCTTGGATTCGGCGAGAACCGGCTCCAGACCCATGATCACATCGGCGGTAATGCTGGACAGAGTCTGTCCGCGCTTCATAATGTTCAGATCATAGTCGGGCTTTACGCCGAAGTAGGCGAGGGCGCTGTCCAGCATTTCCCGGTGCTGAGCGGTGACGCAGACGACGCTTTCGATGACCGGGTCGGCTTCTAGCGCTTTGACGAGAGGGCACATTTTAATGGCTTCGGGACGGGTGCCGAAGACGGACATAACTTTGATCATGGTCACATTCCTTTGCAAGTTTTTCGTTGTTCAATCGCTCGATCACATCGCTGTAAGCGAGGGCAAACAGCTCCTCGGCGCGCGCCTGCTGACCGTTCAGATCGAGCCAGCCGAACAGGGCTTCCATACCGGTGGCGCGGCGGTATTCGGCAGCGGATGCACTGTGGGGGATGGAAATGCCGTGTGCGTTGCGGCCCCGTTTGAAGATATATGCTTCGTCCTCGGTAAGGTGGGGAAGCATACGATTCATGGCGGCGCTCTGGGCGGTGGCGCGGACGAAATTCAGCGCCAGCTGGCTGAGCTTGCCGCCGTCAGCAATGCCCAGTCCCACCAGATAACGGCGAACCATCACTTCAAGCACCGCGTCCCCCAGATAAGCGAGGGTGGCGCCGCTTAAGCTGCGGATGAAATTCTGATCCATATCAGTCACTTTCGTGTAGCATAATATTCCTAAAACGATATCATCTGGAACGGATGGAGCATACCTTCCGCCCATATGCGTTTTCATATAACATTATATCACATTTATGTGGATTTATCAAGACGGGAGATAAAAATACTTGAGCCAGAGCCGTTCAAAATATCCGGCGTCCCGCTGGACATAGTGGGTCAAATCGTCCAGATAGGAGGCGAGGACGCGCAGTTCATCCTGGGAGATATCCCGTCCGAATTCGCCGGCCAGCATAGCCTGGCTGACGCGGGTGAAGGAATATTTCGAGAATCCACCCAGCGTATCGTCCACACGGGCTGCAAACTGCCGGTACTGCTCACCGCCGGAGGGGATGAGCTTTTTATAAGCGAGCAGATGAAGGATGCTGTCGTCCAGCCGGGCGGCCAGATTCAGACGTCCGTCCGCGTCCAAGCTGTTGTTGGATACGTCGGCAAGCATGGCGGCATGGCGTTTCTCCCATCGGATGGCGCGGCGCTTCAGGATGCAGATGGTCAGCACAACCAGTAGCGCTGCCGAGACCGCGATGATGACCACCGCCGGATTCACCGGACTGTCGTCATCGTCGATGGGGTCGGGTGTGACAATCGGCTCGATGTCGGTGGTTTCCTCGGGATAGGTGGTTTCCTCATAGCTGATGTATTCGGTGGTGTCGGTGACGGAAACCTGATAGCCTTCGTACATTTCCGAGTAATAGGGCGCGGTGGCTTCATACTGCACCCAGCCGTAGGAATCGTAGTAAACCTCGATCCAGGCATGGGCGTTGTTGTCGCGGATGGTGGAAGAATAGCGCGAGACTGCGTTTTTGCTGGACAGACGGTTATATTGATTGGTGATGTAGCCCTCGGCGTAGCGGGCGGGAATGCCCAGCGAGCGAAGCATCATGCAGGCCGCGCTGGCAAACTGAACACAGTAGCCCTCCTTGGTGTCAAACAGGAAGGTGGAGACGGCATTGTAATATTCTGTCCGCGCGGACGGCTCCTCCGGTGTCAGGGTGTAGGTCATATTCTCGGAGAGATAATCAATGATTGCCATTACCTTCTGGTGGCGTTCGGCGTAAAGGCTGACATTGCTGCTCGGAGCAATATAAAGCATACCGTTGTTGTCCACGTAGCTGCCGCTTGCTGCGGACGTCTGGCTGACGATTTTCTGTGCCAGACGGGTAATACGCTCGAAGTCCTCGCAGCCGGTGAGATAATTCTGGTAGACATATTCCTGATAAAGCGCCAGATTATCGATGATCGCGTGGACGGATGCACGTTCCTCCTCGGTCATCTCGTAGACATACCGATCAGCCAGCGAATTTTCCGACCGGCTGGAGCTGCGCATGGATTCGTAGGTTTTCTCCAGCATCTGCTGGGAACCGCCGTCCTGCGCGATGGCGCGTATAAATTCAATGTAGGAGCTTTCGGTCAGAAATTCGCCCACCAGCTTCCCGAGATTTTCCGCGAAGGAGGAATCACGCAGTAGCTGCACGTTGGCAATGACCGAATAATCATCAAGAAACATATAGGAGCTGCCGGTGAAAATGCCGTCGTAATAGTTGGAGTAACCGGTGTCCAGCTGTTCCCGGGTGGCGAATTCCAGCAGACGCTGCTTCTGATCGGTATAGGAGGGAAGAAAAACCAGATTGGCGGAAGGGGTCAGCTTGCGGATATTGACCTGCATGGTGACGTAGCCCAGCTCGGTATGCGCCTTGTAGCCCGATTTCTCGGGGAGTGTGACCAGCGAGGGATCCATGATGTTCAGCAGTTCAAAGGTCAGCAGCTCGGGAGAAAAGCCCTCGCCGAAAATGCGTTTGTACTCGGCGATGCGGTCGTAGGAGGCCGAATGCCAGCTGTCTTCATAGTAATCCAGACCCACCCAGTTGCGCATATAGACCGGTACGGCCGTGTCGGTCAGCACCTCAAAGACCTTCTGCCCCGAATAGACGCGGTCGGAGGATTCGGTGGAACGGCTGTCGATGGAGGCAATGCCTGAGAAGATCAGGCTCTGGAAGTCGGGATTCTGTCCGTTGGCCAGCGCCACCAGATAATTTTCCACCTTCAGCGCGGGTACGGAGATGGCGGGAATATCGGACATACTCTGATCCACCCCGGCGGGAATAATCAGCAGTGCCAGCGCCAGCAGCGCCGCGGTCAGCCCGGTGAAGCCGCCCAGAGCCGAATTGGCGCGGACGGTGTTTCGCAGTTCGGCGCGCTCGGACGCGGAACTGCCGTTCAGGGACAGCCTGTTTGCAATGGTTTTGCGCCGGGCGTAAATATTGTCGTAGCCGGACAGCGCCATGACGCCGCAGAGCGAGGCAATCACAACGGCAAAGCCGATATTGCCGGTGGCAAGCCCGAAGTAGAGCGCGACAGTGCAGAGACTGCATCCCACCAGAAGCAGCGGATAGATATGGGTTTTGCGCAGCAGGCAGGCACAGATCAGCGCCGCCAGCACCAGAACGATGGCGATATAGGCAATCTGGCGGCACTCGCTTTCAGTCATGCGCATTCGCTTGAGGGTGTAATCGAAGTTCATCACCTTCGAGTTCAGCCCTTTGTAGCCCAGCGAAATCAGCTTGCGGTAGTAGGCGTTGATCAGCGACATGACGCAGTACATACCCAGCACAAGCGGATTGGACGCCTGAAGCACCAGCACGGTGATGGCGCCCGCGCCCGCGATGCCGCCTCCAACAAAGAAGAAGCGGTTGATGCCCATGATCGAAAACCAGAGGGTAATGATAAAGCAGACGATAAACTGAAACTGTGCGGGAAGTCCCAGCGACAGGGCATCGCACAGAAACAGCGAAAAGCCGTATACGCACAGCAGCGCCAGGGCACAGCGGCATATATAGCCGGCGGCGAGCATTCGTCTGCCGCCGTTCTGCCGCTCGGGCAGAATGAGAGTGGGGGAAGACTTGGCAGTGTTCAAGTATGAATACCTCGATCAGGGATGGACGGAAGAAAACGTATCGGCGTTGCAGCCGTAAACAGTAATGCCCGCGCCGCTGAGCTGGGCGATGTATCTGGCGATTTTCGCGTCGGCGGCATCGTCGTGGGTATAAAGCGTGGTATCGGCGCAGTAGATCAGTTCCACCGCGTGGGCTCCCAGATGGCTGAACGCGCCAGCGATGCGTGTGTATTCGGCAACGGCGGAGGCGTCCAGACAGGCGGTGACGAAAATCAGCGACGAGCCGGTTGTGTCTGACGCAAGGGATGAGAGGGCGCTTGCCTGTTTGTCGTGAGCGGTCAGCGGCGCGACCGCGAACCGCCGCCATGCCATATTCAGATCGGACGGCGACACCATGCGAAGCTGTACGGGCATTTCTTCATAATCGTCGCCCATCGGACGCCGGGCGAACCAGGACAGCGTCACTTCGTTAGCCGCCCACAACTCCCGCTGTACAGCCGCCAGACAGTGTTCCACCGTCAGATCGGCGTTCAGCTCGTCGATCACATCTGCATATTCGGGCAGCGGTGTGAGCGGCGGGAGCAGATCCGGCTCTGTATCGTCGGAGATTTTGGCGTAATGGGTCTCCAGATCACTGAACACATAGACATGGTTGCCGTTATTGCGAGAATATTCCTTCACCAGAAGTTCTTCACCCTTGCTGGACAGCTTCCAGTGAATGCGTTTCAGGCTGTCGCCGCTCTCGTAGGTACGGATATCCGACAGCTCGGTGTTGTCCGAGCCGATGGCGCGGATGACCGTCTGCGTGTTCAGTTCGCTTTCAGCCGCGATGGGACGGGGCGCGAAGGTGATCCGCCGGGGCAGCACGAACAGGCTGGCGTAGCTTTCCGCGTCCACGCGGATGCGGATGGTGCGGAAGCAGTCGTAGACATACAGACAGCGGATGCCCACCAGATATTCGCCGCGGAAGGCGAAGCGGACAGTCTGATTAATCTCGCAGCCCGTGCAGGGAGCCAGCGCCAGCGTATAGCGGCGGGGAACTGTCCGCGCGCCCCGTTCATCCGATACCAGCAGCTCGGCTTCCACAAAGGCGAAGGGAAGGATGCAGGCGTTGGAGAAAATGGCGGTCATCGTCAGGGGCTGTCCCTTTTCGGCGGTTTCGGAGTCGCATCGGACGGCGACGTTGATAAAATGCCGGGCGCACAGCAGCTGAAGGATGATGGTCAGAGGAAGCAACAGGACGAAGAGGAAAACCATGTAGGAAACCGACATTTTCAGCGCCTGTGCAAAGAGCAGGGCGGATAGAAGCAGAATCGGGTAAATCCATACTCGCGGCGTCAGCTTCAACAGGCGGCTGTCGGGGGATTTGGCGGATTTGCGCATGGTCAGCGCTGCCTCCGGAAGGGAGCGGGAACCTCACGCAGCACTTCGGCGATCACGTCATCGCAGCTGATCTGACGAAGCCGGGCTTCCTGCTTAAGAATCAGACGGTGTCCCACCGATACCTTGAAGACCTCCGAAATGTCGTCGGGTACGACATAATTCCGGCTGTGCATGAAGGCATAAGCCTGCACCAGCCGTTTAAGCGCCAGCGAGGCGCGGGGGCTTGCACCGAGGGCAACGGCGCTGTGGGTGCGGGTGGCGGCCACCAGCGACACCAGATATTTGTACAGTTCGTAATCAATATGTACGTCGGCGGTCAGCGCCCGCAGGAAGCGTACCAGCTGAACGCCCACCACCGGCTTTACCGATTCGGCGGGTGTGCGCTCCTTCCGGCTTTCGACGATCTTTACTTCCTCGTCCAGCGTGGGGTAGCCCATGGAAAGCTTGAGGCTGAAGCGGTCGAGCTGGGCTTCGGGCAGCGGATAGGTGCCGACAAAGCCGGAAGGGTTCTGCGTGGCGATAACCATGAAGGGTTCGGGAATATTGTAGGTTTTGCCGTCCACGGTGACGCGGTCTTCCTCCATGGCCTCCAGCAGCGCCGACTGGGTTTTGGGCGATGCGCGGTTGATTTCATCGGCAAGAAAGATGTTGGTCATAACCAGACCGGGGGTGAACTGGAAGCTCTCGCTCTGGCGGTTGTACAGATTGAAGCCGGTGATGTCCGAGGCGGTGACGTCGGGGGTAAACTGAGCGCGGCGGAAGTCGAGACCGGCCGCTTTGGCAAGTGTGGCGGCGAGGGTAGTTTTGCCCACGCCGGGGACGTCCTCGATGAGTACGTGACCGCCGGCCAGCAAAGCAGTGACCAGCAGCAGCACCTCATGGTGCTTGCCGACGATGACTGTCTCAATTTCATCGACGAGCCGTTTGGCGGCGGCGTAGGCTTTATCGGCATCCACGTCTGCGAAGGTGACGCGGGTAAAATCACGGTTCTGAGCGCTGTCCTGAGTCTGCGTGTGTTCCATATGAAAAATTCTCCAATACGACGTTTATAAAGAGTTTCGTTGGAATAATTATATCACATTTCCCCATGAAATTGCAACACATTTCATAATAATTTAACGAATAAATTGCGGGATATTCTCCATCCCGCCGAAAGTGATTATTGCTCAATAATATTCAAAATAAAGTGAGTAAAACTTATTGACAAACCTCGATTTTGGTGATACAATATATAGCAGAAACGATTCACGGGAGGTGCGTTATGTCCGATCAAGACAGCCTGAACCTGATTAAACGCAAGCTGTCATCCCTGCCCGCCGCCGAGAAACGGCTGGGAACCTATATCCTCGCCGACCCGCAGAAGGTGGCGGATATGACCATGCGCCGTCTGGCCGCCGAAACTGGCGTGTCCGAGGGAAGCGTGGCGAATTTTGCCGCCCGCCTGGGCTATGACGGTTGGAGCGCGCTGAAAATATCTTTGGTACGCTGTCTGCCTGCGGGGGAAGAGCTTACTTACGATGATGCCGCTCCCGGAGACAGCGCCAAAGACGTAATGGCCAAGATGCGGGACAATACCGAGGCTGCCCTGCGTGCCACATACGAAACCATGTCCGAGGCTGACCTACTGCGCGCCGTCGATCTGCTGACCGGCGCGAAGAAGCGGATTGAAGTCTACGGCATCGGCAGCTCGTCCATGCTGGCTGAGGATGCGGCTTTCCGTTTTATCAAGCTGGGACTGCCCGCCGTGGTGGTCAAGGACAGCTACATCAGCTCGGTGTCGGCGTTGAATCTGGACGCCGACTGTCTGGCGGTGGCGATTTCCTACACGGGACGAACCCACGATATTATCAAAACCATGTCCATCGCCCGGGAAAAGGGCGCGAAAACCCTCTGCATCACCTGTTATGCCGACAGTCCGCTGGCGAAGATGTGCGATCTGGCGCTGATCGCCGTGTCGGGCGAGGCGGTACAGAAGCGGCTGGCCACCGTGTCCCGGCTGGCGCAGCTGATGATCATCGATACGCTGTGCGCCTATATCGCCTATCAGCGGCGGGATCAGGCGATGGAGATGCAGAACGAGATTGTGGACGCATGGGACGAATACTGGCTGCCGGAGAACTCAGACTGACAGCACAAAATATATTTGGAGGAACTTATGGAACAGATTTACGATGTGGCGATTATCGGCGCCGGTGTCACCGGCGCCATGCTGGCGCATAAGCTGGCAAAGTATAAGCTGCGCTGCGCGGTCATCGAAGCGGGCTGCGACGTGGCAAGCGGCGCGACCCGCGCCAATTCGGCGATTGTACACGCCGGCTTCGACGCCGCCAACGGCACGCTGAAAGCCGCGCTGAACGCCAAGGGCTGCGCACAGATGCCTGAACTGGCGCATCAGCTGGATGTGCCTTATAAGAACAATACGTCGCTGGTGGTGGCCTTCGGCGAGGAGGACGAGCAGACGCTGAACGTCCTGCTGGAGCGCGGACGCAATAACGGCGTTCCCGGTCTGCGCATCATTGGCAAGAAAGAGCTTCACGAGCTGGAGCCTAACCTCTCCCCTGATGCGACAGCGGCGCTGCTGGCTCCTACGGCAGGCATCATCTGCCCCTACGAGCTGACCATGGCGGCGGCTGAAAACGCCTGCATCAACGGCTGCGAATTCTTCTTCAACCGCCGTGTGGATGCCATCGAAGCGGGCGATGTGATCACGGTGCGCGCGGGCGAGTTTTCCCTGAGGGCGCGTTATGTGGCAAACTGTGCGGGCGTACACTCGGATGAGCTGGCGCGTATGGTTGATCCCGATTTTCCGATTCGACTGATCCCCCGCCGCGGCGAGTATATGATTCTCGACAAAGCCGAGGGCAAGACCGCTTCCGCCACCCTCTTTATGGTACCCAGCAAAGCGGGCAAGGGCATTCTGGTGTCCCCCACCGTGGACGGCAACCTGTTGGTTGGTCCCAACGCGCACGAAGTCTCCTGCAAGGACGACACCTCCACCACCGCACCCGGTCTGGACGAAATTTCGGCAGGCGCACGCCGTCTGGTTCCGTCGGTGAACCTGCGGGCGGTGATTACCTCCTTCTCTGGCGTCCGTCCTACGCCGACCACCGACGACTTCCACATTCAGCCGTCGGTAAAGGCAAAGAATTTCCTCAATCTGGTGGGCATCGAGTCCCCCGGACTGGCGTCCTCTCCCGCCGTGGCTGATTACGCGGTGGATATGCTGGTTTCCATGGGTCTTGAGCTGGAAAAGAAGGATAACTATAACCCTTACCGCACCGAAAACGGTCATATGCGCAAGCCCTTCCGCGAGTTGTCTGACGCCGAAAAGGCTGAGCTTTGCAAGCGTGAGCCTGCCTACGGCAAGATTATCTGCCGCTGCGAGACAATCACCGAGGGCGACATTCTGGCTGCCATCCACCGTCCGCTGGGCGCGAAAACCATCGACATGGTGAAGCTGCGCACCAGAGCGGGCATGGGACGCTGTCAGGGCGGCTTCTGCTCGCCCAGAGTGGCCGAGCTGCTGTCCCGAGAGCTGAACGTTCCGTTGGACGCCATCACCAAGCGCGGCTGCGGCAGTAAGCTGCTGTACGGTAAGACAAAATAAGGAGGGTACCACCATGGATTTCGATACACAGAAAAAATTAGTCATTGTCGGCGGCGGTCCTGCGGGACTGGCGGCAGCGCTGGAAGCCAATCGTCAGGGCATCGCTCCCGACGACATCCTGATCATCGAGCGTGACCGGGAGCTGGGCGGCATCCTGAATCAGTGCATCCACGCGGGCTTTGGTCTGCATATGTTCGGCGAGGAGCTGAGCGGCCCCGAATATTCGGGACGTTTCATCGAGGACGTAAAGAAAGCGGGCATCGGTTACGTAACGAACAGCATGGTGCTGTCGGTTTCGGACGATCGCATCGTCACCTTTGTTTCGCCGGAGATGGGCTTCGTGCGCATGAAGGCGGGCGCCGTCGTGCTCTGCACCGGATGCCGTGAGCGCACCCGCGGCGCGCTGAACATCCCCGGCACCCGTCCGGCGGGTATTTATTCGGCAGGCACCGCACAGCGTTTTGTCAACATGGAGGGCTATATGCCCGGCAAAAAGGTGGTCATCCTCGGTTCGGGTGATATCGGACTGATCATGGCGCGCCGCATGACGCTGGAGGGCGCGAAGGTTCTGCGCGTCTGCGAGCTGATGCCCTATTCGGGCGGTCTGGCGCGGAACATCGCTCAGTGTCTGGATGATTTCGGCATTCCGCTGTATCTGTCCCATACCGTCACCGAGATTCGCGGAACGGAGCGCGTTGAGGGCGTCACCATCAGCAAGGTGGACGAAAACCGCCGCCCCATTCCCGGCACCGAGGAATATGTGGAGTGCGACACGCTTCTGCTGTCCGTAGGTCTGATTCCCGAGAATGAGGTGGCAAAATCGGCGGGCATCCAGCTTGACCGTGTTACCGGCGGCGCGGTGGTCAACCAGTACAACGAGACCAGCGTTCCCGGCATTTTCGCCTGCGGCAATACGCTGCACGTCCACGATCTGGTGGACTTCGTGACCAAGGAGGCCTATATGGCGGGCGCATCGGCGGCAAAGTTTGTTCAGAACGGCGGAAAGTTCGGCGAAGACGACAAGGACTGCGGCGAAATTTCGTGCAGAGCGACGGGCGGCGTGCGTTACATTGTGCCCCAGAAGATCGTCAAATCCACCAAAGCGCCCGAAGAATTAAAGTTCTTTTTCCGTGTCGATAACATTTACAAAAAGGTTAAAATCGAGCTTCGCTGCGGCGGCGAGACGATTAAATCGGTTTCCAAGCGTTCGGTAGCGCCCGGCGAGATGGAGTCGCTGGTTCTGAACGCCGCAGACTGTGCGAAGGTCTATGATAAGAACGCGGGCGAGCTGGAAATCACGCTCGTTCAGAACGCGTAAGGAGGGCTGAATCATGACAACCAAAACACTCACCTGTATTGTCTGCCCGGTAGGCTGCCAGCTGGAAGTTACGCTGGACGAGCAGGGCAAGGTGCAGAACATCACCGGCAACACCTGCAAGCGGGGCTATGCTTACGCCGAAACCGAGTTCACCAATCCCACCCGCACCCTGACCTCCACCGTGAAGCTCACCGGCTCGGACACGGACATCCTGCTTCCGGTCCGCACCGCATCGCCCATTCCCAAGGGCAAGCTGTTCGAAGCCATGACCGTGCTGAATCAAATCACAGTCAGTGCGCCGGTTAAGATAGGCGATGTAGTCTGTGCCGACCTCGTCGGAACGGGCATCCCGCTGGTAGCCTGCAAAAACGTGGGGTAAAAGCCATGGATATCGCGAAGCTGCCGCATCTGATTTTCTCGGGCAATATGTCCACTCCCCATGTACAGGGGATCGCCACAGACGGCGAGTTCATGTATTTTTCGTTTACCACAATCCTGTTGAAAACCGATCTGGCGGGCAACGCCGTCGGATCGGTGAACGGTCTGACCGGACATCTGGGCTGTATCGCCTATTCGGATACCGACCGCCGGGTCTACGGTTCGCTGGAATACAAGAACGATTCCATCGGCCGGGGCATTCTGCGGGGGCTTGGACGGGATGAGGTTAATCCCGACGCCTTCTACATTGCCCGCTTTGACGTGGATCGCATCACGCGCATGGATATGTCCGCCGACGAGGTGATGACCGTCGTCAAGCTGGAGGATGTGTGTGAGGATTACGCATGGAGCGACGGCGGACTGCACCATCGCCACGGGTGCAGCGGAATCGACGGCATGACCATCGTTCCCGATTTCGGCGGAAAGCGCTCGTTGTTTGTGGCCTACGGCATTTACAGCGATGTATCGCGGGATGACAACGACGATCAGGTGCTGCTGCGCTTCGATTTCGATGCGTTGGACGCGCATTTTGCGCCGCTGACGCTGGGTGTTCAAACCAATGGCATCCGCGCCGATGAGCGCATCTTCGTGTACACAGGCAATACCAATTTCGGCATCCAGAATCTCGAATACGATGCCGACACCAATTGCATCTACGCCGCCGTCTACTGCGGCAAAAAACCACAATTTCCCAACTATCCGATGTACTGCATCGATCTTTCCCGTCCTTTCGAGGAGAATGGGAAGCATCGACTTCCGCTGGCTGAGCGGGGCGAACTGCATGAACCGACCGAAATCCGGGGCATCCGCTTTCCCCACGGTTCTACCGGCATGATATCGCTGGGCGGCGGTTATTGGTACTTCTCCGAAAATGGAAGCACACCCGACCGCAAGCAGTACAGCAACGTCCGCCTGTACCGTCGAGACGGCGACAGCTTTTCGGCAGTATGACAATAAGTGCGGACAAGTTAAATAAGCAAGAGGCATGGACTTCGGAGAGTCCATGCCTCATTTACTATATTTTTACTATCGTTGATGCGGCGGCACAGCCCGCCAGCAGCAGTGTAATCAGCAATCCGACGACGCTGTAAAATGTCAGCCCCAAAAAAATCGGCGTCACCGACAAAAACGCTGCCAGCGCACCAACGCTGATGCAGCTCTGCTTCATCCACGTCCGACCGAAAATGGCGTACAACAGCGTCAGCAGGATCAGCAGACAGGTCAGAATCCCCGTCAGAAAGGGACCGAAATTGGCGTAGCCAAATGGCACCGGGTCAAAATAGGAAAAGGTTTGGCGCAGCGTTTCGCCGGCGTCGAGAGCAAAGTTACAGACCGCGCCCCAGGGCGTCAGCTCCAGAATGAGCGCGCCCAGCGCACATAAAAGAGGAATTGCGCGTTTGATTTTCATACTGTCCTCCATTCAATCGCATATGACTCTGACAGACGGACGGCTTCCTCCTCGACGAGATTCCTGTCCGCTGCTGACAGTGCTTCGAATTGCTCAATGATCAGCTTCTTTCCTTTCCGCCGCCAGCGTCCGGCGACACGTCCGTGCAGCAGTACCGGCGGCATCACAATGCCCGCTAAATTGAAGATTCCCCGCAGATATTCGGGCGGCAGGAAAATGCTGTCCTCCTTGCGATAGCCCAGCATCAGCGGGTCAAAGCCCGCAAGCAGAATGCAGCCTGGTATCTCCGGCAGATCGCCGGGAATCTCGCCGATATAATATTGCTCCACGCCATCCACGGTAATCGACTGCATGGGAAGTGTGCGCATAATCTCTTTCACCTTCGCCTGCGACCAGCCGAAATAGTAGGCGGCGTCCCGCAATGTGGCGGGCGCGTAATGGGCGAAATAACGCCGCAGCATCTCCCGCTCGGCGTCGGGCGTGTCCATCGGCTCAAAGGGCGTTGACAGGACGAAAACCTTCTTTTCCTGTACTGCGTAATTCAGAAAGCCCCGCTCGCATAAATCCCGCATACCGCCGCCCCAGGCTTCAAACATACAGTCGCGTTCGGCGGTCGTCATGCCTGCTTCCATGCAGAGCGCCTTCAGCTCCTCCCGCTCGCCAATCCCCGCGGCAATCTTTTGCAGGATAAACTCCGACCAAAATGTCTGCCGTTCGGGCGTAAGCGCCCAGCGCCGTCCGGATGTGGTGCATCCCGCCCAATCGGTGTTGTGATAGCGTTCCCGCCCATGCTTGAACAACGGCAGATCCTCCTCGGCGAAGGCGTGGATTGTGCCGCGTATTGTCCAGTTTTTGACCAGACCGTCGCCGTAATGGTCTTTGGTGATCACTTCGCCGCAGCGGATTTTCAGCGCGTGCGGCACGTTGGATGAAAACTGCGCCTGTATGCCGCAGAGATCACGTACCACCGTGATGCGGTCGGCGGGAGCGGTCAGATGCTGACGGTACAGGCGCAGCTGTTTGAGTTCGTATGTGTTCAATAGAAATATTTCAGGTTGGACTGTTCCTTGTCCCATGTGTAGCCAAGGTTTGTCATTTCGGTATCGGTCAGGTAGAAATATTTATAGGAAATTTTCCCCTTCTGATCGGGAACGGGGTCGTCATGGGTCACATCAATGTGATAGAGCTGTCCGTCAACCAGCACCATGTTCCAAGCGTGATCTTCGGTGCTGCCCGGTGCGTATCCGCCCACGGCTACCGACCGTATGCCCACCCGCTCACAGAGCATATTAAAGGCGGCGCTGTAGCCCTGACATACTGCCATACGTCCGCACAGCGCGCCGTAAGCGATGTAGGACTCGTAAGGAATGGTTCCGATCAGATAATTGTTGTAATCGTATTCACAGTTGAGGATCAGGTAATCGTGAATCGCCTTCACCTTGTCGGCATCGGTCATGCCCTCGGTGATGATGGCTTCAATCACTTTATCCGCCTTTTCTTCGGCTTCGGCGTGATACTGCTTGAGTACCTCAATATCGGTGTCATACTGAATGGTCAGCGGGTACACATTCCCGGTGGGGGTGGCATAAATGCCCGAGCTGTAGAAATATTCCAGATTAATCAGGTTGGAGTGGGTGTAATAGCTGCTGACCGTCTCGGCGGGGATGGCAGTTTCAAAGGTAAATTCGGTGAAGAATTCGCGGTTGAGGATGTAAAAGAGATTGAGCAGCTCAAATTCGTTGTTCAGCGGGTTTTCGGAGGCGTTTTCCAGAATGGCGTTTTTCTTGTATTTATATGCGTCCTCACGGTACTCGATGATACGGACGGCAATGGCCGCCGCTTCACTCCGGGCCGCCGGACTGCCGCCGTCGTAGATGCGCGTGTCGTCCGGCTGGAGATAGCCGCGCAGCAGATATTCATTGTAGGCCGTGCTGGCGTACATATCCGAGATATCGGTAAACGGGTCGTCAATGCGGGAAGGCTCAATACCAAGGGCGAGAATCATCATCTTGGTCATCGCTGAACGGGTAATGAAATCGTCCGGGGAGAAGCCGGCGTCCAGATCGGCGTCGGTAATGATGCCATTGGCATAAGCGATGCTGATATACAGGGATGCCCAGCTTTCGGCATAGAGCTGTTCTTCGGGGACTTCTTCCAGATCCATCCCCGCGCTGATCATCAGGATTTTGATGAACTCCGCATTGGTGATCTGGTTATGCGGCAGAAAGCTGCCGTCGGGATAGCCGTTGATAATGCCCAGCGAGGCGAGTTTGGTCACATCGGTATAGAACCAGTCGCTCTCGTTCACATCCGGGAAGGAGAGAATTTCTGGTTCAGCGGGCGTATCGTTTTCCGAAATATCGGTATCGGGAGCCGGTTCGGTTTCGGCGGGAGGAGCAGGGGATTCCGCTTCCATCACAGGCAGAGAACCGGCGACGACTTCGGTCGTCTGGACGGCGGCCGTGGTTTCCGATGTATATGTACGCAGCCCGCCCGATTGTGCGCTGACGGCGGGAATTCCCTGAAACAGGACAGCCAGCGCCCCGAGGGCGAACAACAGACGGATTTGGATTTTACGATTCATGAAGTATCTCCGTTTTATACAATACCAATGGACAAAAATAATCTTATAAATACATTTTATCACACAAACAATTGTTTGTCAACCATTTGAGAGAAGGTCGCAATTATTTTACAAATGTGTGATAAATGTCTGGTTCATAACAATTTTATGAATGGCGCATGAATTTTTGTTTTCAATATTTTCCTTGAAAAATTCCTCTGTCTGTGATATGATATTCATGCCAAAACCAATAAAAGCGAGGATAATCTGTTATGAACCCTTATGTTCACAAGGTAGACTATTACGAAACCGATAAGATGGGCATTACCCATCATTCCAACTATATCCGCTGGTTTGAGTCGGCGCGCATCGACTTCCTCGACCAGCTTGGCATCAGCTTCGCGGCGCTGGAGGATAGCGGGCTGGGAAGCCCGGTGCTGTCGGTGTCCTGTGAGTATCGGTCGCCCGCCCGCTTCGGCGATACGGTGCAGGTAGCTGTGAAGCTGATGGAATGCGGCGGCATCCGTTTCCGGTTCGCTTACGCGGTGACGCTGCCCGACGGCACGCTGGCGGCGGAGGGAGAAACGTCGCACTGCTTTGTGAATAGCGAGGGACGTCCCGTGGCTCTGCGCCGGGCGAACCCCGAGCTGTACGCCTTGATGCTGGAGCAGGTGGTGAAAGAATAAAATCAAATCCCGTCGGAATACCCGGCGGGATTTTCTATTAGCGTTTAGAGCACCTTGGATAAAAATTCGCGGGTGCGGGGATGCTGGGGATTGGCAAAGAATTCGGCGGGAGCATTTTCCTCCAGAATATAGCCGCCGTCCATGAACAGGATGCGGGAGCCTACTTCTCTGGCGAAGCCCATCTCATGGGTGACAACCACCATCGTCATGCCCTCGTTCGCCAGCTCCTTCATCAGATCAAGCACCTCGCCCACCATTTCCGGGTCAAGGGCGCTGGTCGGTTCGTCAAAAAGCATAACCTCCGGGTTCATGGCAAGCGCACGCACAATGGCTACACGCTGCTTCTGACCGCCGGAAAGGGTGGAGGGATAGACGTCCGCCTTGTCCTCCAGTCCGATGCGTCTGAGCAGGCTGAGCGCCTTTTCGCGAGCCTCGGCTTTAATCTGCTGCTCGGTGGCGGTAATTTCAATCTTTGCCTGCTTTTTATCCTTGCCGCGCAGCAGATTGGTCAGCGGAAGGAAGAAGTTGTGCCGTTTCGCGCGGCGCAGGTCGGACACGCCAATTTTCACCGGCGCCAGCATGATGTTCTGGATCACCGTTTTGTTGTTGAACAGGTTGAACTGCTGGAATACCATGCCCATCTTGCGGCGGTGAATGTTGATGTCAACCTTCATGTCTGCAATGTTCACATTGTGGAAAATGATCTGTCCGCCGGTGGGATCTTCCATGCAGTTGAGGCAGCGCAGAAAAGTGCTCTTACCGCTGCCCGACGGACCGATGACGCACACGATGTCGCCCTTGTTAATGGTCACGTTAATGCCCTTGAGCACCTCAAGGCTTCCGAAGCTCTTTTTCAGGTCAATTACGTCGATCACTCTTCTTCAGCCCCCTTTCCATCAGCTTGATGCCCAGCGTGATCAGCATGATAATCACAATATAAATCATGGCCATGACCAGATACGGCACCATGAACTCGTAGGAGTTCGAACCGATCATATTAAACGCCACATACAGGTCAGCCGCACCAACGAAGGATACGACCGAGGTTTCCTTGATCAGCGTGATGAACTCATTACCCAGCGTGGGCAGGATATTTTTCACCGCCTGCGGAATGACGATGTTCAACATGGTTGTGGGAAAGGACAGACCCACGGCTCGTCCGGCCTCCATCTGACCGCCATCCACCGACTGAATGCCCGCGCGCATGATTTCGGATATGTACGCGCCGCTGTTCAGACCGAATACCAGAATCGATACGTTGACGCCGGACATATTGATGCCCATCAACGGAAGCATAACGTAGTAGAACAGCAGCAGCTGCACCACCATAGGCGTGCCCCGGAAGAAGCCCACATAGAAGGAGCAGATGCCGTTGAGCACACGGGGGAGCAGCTTGTATTTCGGGATGACCCGGACGGTGGCGATCAGCGTGCCGATGACGATACCGATTACCAGACCCAGAATCGCGATGGTTGCCGTATTGCGCAAACCCTCCAGAACCTTGACATAGCCGCCGCTGTTGATCAGCACGTCAAGGAATCTGAGCACCTTTTTATTGTCTTTGAGAAGATAGCAGATCATCGCAAGCAGTGCGATGCCCAGCACCGCCAGAATGATATACAGTGCAATTCTTCTTCCTTTTTTATTGGAATTTTCCATTATACCTCATTGAAACCGCTGCTCTCCCGCAGAACACGGAAGAGCAGCCGGATATGGTTATGTGAACGTACGAATCAGCCCAGCTCGTTGTAAGCATCGGCGATGCACTGTGCGGGCGCGGAGTCGATGATGACGTAGTTGATGTTGCCGTTGATCATATCCTGAACAGCCATCGAACCGTTCTTATAACCTTTGCACTCAACAGCGAAGCCGTCAAATTCCCATTCCTCGTCGCCCTGTACATAGAGCTGACCGGTGGTGCCGTTCTGTACGCCAATCTTGGTGGTGGCATCAAAACCGTTAAGGATTGCTTCCACGGAAGCGGCGTCGGTGCAGCCGTCAAAGGTGGTATCGTCAGCCTTGACGATGAGCTTCTGGGATGCGCTGTAGTAGGATTCCGAGAAGGTTACATACTCCTCGCGGTCGGGCTTCACAGTCAGACCGGCCATGGCGATGTCGCACTTCTGCTGACCGACGGACAGGCAGACTGCGTCAAAGTCCATGTTGCTGATAACCAGCTCCATGCCCAGTTCCTGTGCGAGCAGAGCGGCGATTTCCATATCGATGCCCAGATAGCTTTCGCCGTCCATATACTCGAAAGGCTCAAAGGCTGCGTTGGTAGCCACGACCAGCTGATCCTTGGAGCTGTCCAGCTTGGCGGAGGTTACGGGAGAGGGAGTGCCATCGCCGAAATATTTGTTGCAGATTTCGTCGAAGGTACCGTTATCCTTGATTTTCTTGATGAAGGCGTTTACCTTCTCCAGCAGTTCGGGCTGGGTTTTGTCAACGCCGAAGGCGTATTCTTCCTGAGTCAGTTCGATTTCAATAACCTTGACCTTTGCTTCTTTGCTGCCGCAGGATGCGCAGATCATAACCAGCATCAGTGCTGCGAGAGCGAGTGCGAGAAATTTCTTCATGATGATTGTACTCCTTCTGTAAATGATTTTGAAGACGTCAGCTAAACTTATTGCTGTATAATATCTTACACCAAAATGTATAAAAAAGCAATAGTTAATCTGTATCAAATCGTTTATATTTCGATACGATATTTTGTACCCTTGGGAATATCCTCAAGAATGACGCCTTTCTCAGCCAGATCGGCGCGGATTTTATCGGCAGTGGCGTAATCCTTCGCCTTCTTGGCGGCGGCGCGCTGCTTGATGGCTTCCTCGATTTCAGCGATGACAGCGGCGTCGGCGTCGCCCGATTCGCGGATGATGGCATAGTCGCCCGATTGTGCGGCGGGAGCGGCGGCTGCGACCTCACGGCGCTTGACGTCAGCCTTGGCAATCAGATCAAGCCCCAGCACCCTGTCGAAATCACCAATGACGGTCAGCTTGGTTTTATCGTTGGTCTTGTATTTCAGCACATCGTAGACCGCGGTAATGGCCAGCGCGGTGTTGAGATCGTTGCCCAGCGCGTCAAGGAATTTCACTTTCAGTTCGTCGAAGGCGGCGGTATCAATTTCGTCGGCATCGTCCGGCTTCAGGGCGGCGATCTTTGCGATCAGCTTGTTGTAGGTGATCACGGCGTTGTCGAGGTTTTCCCAGCTGAATACCAGATTCTTGCGGTAGTGGGACTGGAGGCAGAACAGGCGGTAAACCAGTGGATCGTAGCCCTTTTCCTCAAGCAGCGAGACGGTGAGAAACTCGCCTTTGGACTTGGACATCTTGCCCGAGTTGGTGTTCAGGTGATGGATGTGTACCCAGTAATTGCACCACTTGTGACCGAGATAGGATTCGGACTGAGCGATTTCGTTGGTATGGTGGGGGAATGCGTTGTCGATGCCGCCGCAGTGGATGTCCAGATCTTCGCCCAAATGCTTCATGGAAATGCCCGAGCACTCGATGTGCCAGCCGGGGTAGCCTACGCCCCAGGGCGAATCCCATTTCAGCGCCTGATCCTCAAACTTCGACTTGGTAAACCAGAGCACGAAGTCGTTCTTGTTGCGCTTGTTGGCGTCCTCTTCCACGCCCTCGCGCACGCCCACGGCCAGATCCTCCTCGTCGTGATCGTTGAAGATGTAATACTGCTTTAATTTGGATACGTCAAAGTAGATATTTCCGCCCGCCGCGTAAGCATAACCCTTCTCGATCAGCGTTTCAATGATGTGGATGTAGTCGGCGATGCAATTGGTGGCAGGCTCCACCACGTCGGGACGCTTAATGTTCAGCTTGCGGCAGTCCTCGAAAAAGGCGTCGGTGTAGAATTTGGCGATCTCCATGACCGACTTGTTTTCACGCTTTGCGCCCTTGAGCATCTTGTCCTCGCCGGTGTCCGCGTCGGATGCCAGATGACCCACGTCGGTGATGTTCATGACACGCTTCACATTGTAACCGCTGTAGCGCAGAGCCTTCTCCAGAATATCCTCCATGATGTAGGAACGCAGGTTGCCGATGTGGGCATAGTGGTAGACCGTAGGACCACAGGTGTACATCTTCACCAGGTTCGGGTCGTTGGGAACAAATTCTTCTCTCTGTCGGGTTGCGGTGTTGTAGAGTTTCATTCGGTTTTATCTCCTTCGGATGCTTCTTTTTCCTTTAATTTTTCTTCCAGCTGTTCCAGCCGGATATTCAGTCTGCACAGCTCCTGCGCCACCGGGTCGGGAATATGCACCTGATCCAGATCGCCCACCTTTTTGCCGCTGGTGCGAACCACGCGGGCGGGAATGCCCACGGCAGTGGAATCGGCGGGAATTTCGTTGAGGACGACGGCGTTGGCTGCTATTTTTGCGTTATCGCCCACCTTGAAGGGGCCGAGCACCTTGGCGCCTGAACCGACCATCACATTATTGCCCAGCGTAGGATGACGTTTACCCACGTGCTTGCCGGTACCGCCCAGGGTCACACCCTGATAGATGGTACAGTTGTCGCCGATCTCGGCGGTTTCGCCGATGACAACGGCGCTGCCGTGGTCGATGAACAGCCCCTTGCCGATCTTGGCGCCGGGGTGGATTTCGATGCCGGTGAGGAAGCGCGCGCCCTGGCTGACCATACGGGCGGCGAAACGCTTGTCGTGTGTGTAGAGCGCGTGGGACAGACGATAGGCCAGCACCGCGTGGAAGCCCGAGTAGAGCAGGGCAACTTCCAGATTGCTGGTGGCGGCAGGATCACGCTCGCGGATTACTTTTATGTCGTTGGCGATTTCGTTTTTCGCGGTTATCAGATTGTTTTTGATCTGATCAAGATCAACGTTGATATTGAATTTGAGCTGCATATGCATACCTCCGAAAAATAATGAAAAAGCCGCCCTGACCCGGCAAGACCGGATCATAAAGGCGACAGGCGCGGTTCCACTTTATGTTTCACTCTCGGGATACAGTGGCAGACCGCATATATCCTGCCTCTGTAACGGGAAGCTCCCGTGCCGGGCTAACAAAACGCTCACCCGACCGGCTCACGGACGCACTTTTACCACAGCCGCCGATACGCGCTCACAGCACCCACCATGTGGGGCGCGTTTCTCTGGAATCGGCACATACGGCATCCTTCCGCTCATAGCCTTTGTCTATACCTATATTATATTACATCCGCGCCGATTTGTAAACACCTTTTTGAAAATTTGTCGAAAAAATTTCTGTGGGATGGTTGCAATTGGACGCCGGGTAGTGTATAATGGTTAAAATATCAGTTTTGGAGGTACCAAATGAAAACCCTTAACGTAAAAATTCTTTCCTCCGCCGATATCGACTGGGCGGCGCAGGAGAAGGCGCTCATCGATATTTACAAATGGGGCGGCAGCTTCCAGCCCGAGGCATGGGGGCAGGTGGCTTACGTGAAGACCGGGGACGAGAAGGAGGGCGTCTACGTCCACTTTTTCTGCGCAGAAGCCAATCCCCGCGCCATCTATCACAAGCACAACGAGCCGGTGTTCAAGGATTCCTGCATGGAATTCTTCTTCACGATGAACGATCCGGATAAGTCCGCCAACGGTTACATCAACATCGAGTCCAACTCCGATCCCACCACGCTGATTGCTTACGGGCACGACCGCTATGACCGCACGCCCATCATGGATATGGGCATCAAGCCCTTTGCGCTGACATCGAATAAGACCGACAGCACGTGGGAGCTGTTTGAATTTGTTCCGCTGGCGGTGCTGCAAAAGGTTTTCGGCATTACCGAGGTGAATGAGCAGACGGTGTTCAAGGCCAATTTGTATAAGTGCGGCGGAGACCATCAGGTGCTGCCCTATGGCTCCTGGGCGGAAATTGACTCGCCCACGCCCGACTTCCACCGCCCCGAATTTTTTGGCGAGCTGAAGCTGGTTAAATAAGAATAAGACGGCAGACGGTGAGCGAACGCTCACCGTCTGCTGATCTTTTATTATTTTATATAAGGCTTTCCGTCCGCGAAACCGACTTCACAGCGGGAGAGATACCAGGTTTTGCCCTTATCCGGCGAACCCTGATAGTACAGCCATATCCGCCCATCGTTCGCTTCGTAGATGTACGGATGTCCCGATTCACTCTCGTTCCAGCTGCCGGGCACGCCATTCCGAAGCAGCGGCTCGTCCACGAACAGACGCTCAAACCGGAAGCCGTCCTCCGATACCGCGCATCCGATCAGCTGGGGCGAGCAATTATATGCGCCGGCGTAGAAAAGATAGACCTTTCCGTCCCGAACCAGCGCGGCGGGGGCTTCGATGCAGGTCTGCTCCCACGGCAGCGTCGGCTCCAGTACGATGTCCGGGCAGAGCGTCCAACTTCCGCCGGAGAAATCGGAGGTCAGCGGCGCCCATGCCGCACCCACAATCTGACGCTTGAATTCCTTATCGCGGGTGGCAAAGTAAAGAATTAGCTTGCCGTTGAAGACGCAGACATCGGCGTCAATGGCGCGTCCGCAGGACCAGGCGGGCATTTCTCCCCAGGGCGCGCGGGGTGCAAGAATGGGGTTGGATTCGTCCTTGACAAAGTTCACGCCGTCGGTGGAGGAAGCATGGCAAATGGCGTCCAGCTTACCGTTGCCGTACGTCTGGTAAAACAGGTGGACGACGCCGTCCAGCACGATGGCGCCTGGCGCGCCGATGCCCTTCTGTTCGCATTCCTGCGTGCGGGGAAGGATGGCGATCCGCTCAAAGCTGTCGCCGTCCGCCGAGCGGGAAATGCCGATGTTGAGCGTAGGGTCGTCGAAGATCGAATGGTAGAGATAGTAATATCCATTCAGCTCGATGACTGCGGGATCCTTGGCGAAATTGCCGAAGTCGGGATTGGTGTAAAGCATGAGACGCTGCTCCTTTATAATTGGTATTGTCTGTATTATATCACAGAATTCCCTGTTTGTCATGGGAATTTTGAAAAATTACTGATTCCAGTTTTCCATAACGGTGGCAATCTGCTCGGCGATGGTGGATTTCTGTGCGGCAACCAGAGAGGCGGTTGAGCCGTTCTTTTTCCAGACTTCGTTGGCAATGTTGGACATGAGCGTCTCACCCACGTTGAAAATATCATAGACGACCGGAACCACCGAGTCGGTAACAATTTTCAGCATTTCGATGGAATCGTCGTTGCGCAGACCCTTCTGCTCGACGGTGATGGAGCGGAACGCCGGGATGACGGTGCGCTCGCCTTCGTAGGACATGGCGTCAAGGATACTGCCGATCTTTTCGGGATCCTTGCAGGTTGCGGGAATGTAAGCGCCTGTTGCCGCGTACCATGCGTTGGAGTAGTAATTCTCCTGCGCTTCATCATACTTGGGATAGGGAACCACGCCGTATTCAAAGCTCAGATCGCGGAAGACCTGCGCCTTGTTGACCTCAGCCTGGGTGAACAGCGCGCGTCCGTTCTTGAAAATGTAGATATAGCCGCCGTTTTCCGCGTCCATATCGGTGCCGACCAGACCACGGTATGCCTTGGCGTCATCCTCGGTCAGAATGCTGGACAGCTTCTCAACCACGTTGTAGAAGCGCTCGGAATCGGCGTTGCTGACCAGCGTGCCGTTCTCGTTTTCAACCACGGCCGCGTCAGCCGCGATGAGAAAGTTGTGCATGGAGGAACGATTGTGAACATAACCGTAAACGCAGTTGCCGTCCTTGTTCCACGCGGCGGTATCGTCGCCGTTCAGATTGGCCGCAGCGGTGATGTATTTATTGAACTCGTCCAGCGTCCATTTGCTCTCGCGAACCAGATCGTAGGGCAGTTCCAGCTTGAGATTATCCATCATGTCATAGTTGAATGCCATCAGACGGATGGCGTCCTGCACCAGAATGTTGGAGCTTCCCACTGCGCTGTACAGCGCGCCGTTGATGGTCAGCTGCTCGTTGAAGCTGGTGTACCACCAATTCTCGTCCAGCTGAAGGGATTCAATCTGCGTCAGGTCGAGGAAGCATCCGGAGGTGATTTGTGATACGCTCTCGCCCATGGGAAGATACATTACGTCGTATTCATCTTCGCCAGCCAGAATCGAGTTCTGCGCGGTTGTGCAGAGCGCCCGGATGCTTTCCGTGTCGGAGACGGGATATACCGTTTCCTTGAGTACGATGTCAAATTTCTGCTCAATGAGACGATTTCTGTTGTAAATCGCGTCGTTGAGCGTTTCACCGTTCAGCTCCTCGCGCTCCATGACGCTGTGCATATCATAAATGTCGCCCATGTTCAGAATGTGGTATTCCTCTCCGCCGTAGCCGGTGTCGGGATAGGGATATTCGTATTCCTGAACTGCGGTGGTAGTGTCTTCGGAGACGCCGCTGGTGGTATCGTCTGCTGCCGGGGGAGTTTCCGTTCCGCCGCATCCCACAGCAACAAGCATGGAAGCTAGAAGGAACAGTGCAATGCCAGATTTTATTTTCGTGTTCATAGCTTATTCTCCTAAAAATCAATATTCAGCGGTTATCCCGCTGAAATCATTATAACATAAACAGGTTGACAACATCGGTCATATGTGGTATAATTACAGACAAAATGTGATATTTCGGAGGAAGCCATGTTTGTTCAGAGGGAGAATTTCGGGCCGCGCCATATTCTGCAATATAACTTTGTCATGAACAATTTCAATTATCCGGCGCATATTCATCAGTTCCCGGAAATCTGCTATGTGATATTCGGAGAGCTGGAGGTTACGGTCAACCAGCGTACCTATACCGCGAAAGTCGGGGATTTTATTTTCATACACCCGATGCAGGTACACAGCTATCATACGCCCGAAATGTGTAATTGTTTAGTGAGCGCCTTTTCGGGAATGTTCGTGAGTGATCTCATGGCGGAAATGGCTGGGAAATCCGGCGAAGTACCGGTCTTTCGATGTATGGAAAGCGTAGAAAGCTATGTAAGAAGCACCTTTCTCGGCGGTGAGGTGGGCGACGAAATCGTCGTGCGAAAACCTCCTGTAGGAATAGAATATGCCGATCGGCACTACACCGGTCAGCACTTTGTCAAATACAATGATCCTGTGGTGTCGGCACGCTTCCGCTCCTGCTTTTACGCCATTCTGTCCGAATATCTGCGTGTTGTGCCGATGGTTGACGCTTCCACCGACGGCAGCGACGCGCTGGCGCAGGTGCTCTTTTATATAAGCAAGCATTACCTTGAGCCGATTACCCTCGCCGATACCGCCGCCGCTCTGGGTTACAGTTCAAACTATCTCTCCCACCGCATTCAGAAATCCAGCGGCATGAATTGGAACACGCTGCTGGGCAGTCTGCGCGTGGAGCACGCCCAGCATCTGCTTCATACCCATCAGGGCACCATGCTGGATATCGCGCTGGAATGCGGCTTCAACAACGAGCGCAGCTTTCACCGGATGTTCCGCCGCATTACCGGGCAGAGTCCGGGCGAATATCTGCGGGAACGGGGATAACGATCACATTCCGCTCCAGTCTGCGTGCATAGTTTATGGTTTGCGCCGTTCCGCCGGTTTGGCTGCCGTCATAGACGGCGATGAGATGTGCGGCTCGATTGACCATCCATTGGTTGCGTACCGCCATGCAGCCCTGCCAGTGATGATCGGATACGATTTCCACTTTGTCGCACTGCTCAAGCAGGCGGCGGTAGCGTTTCTGCTGTTCATAAGTCCAGCGTTTTGCCTGTTCCGGGCAGGGAACGGCGGCTGTCAGCCGGACGGCGGGGTTGGTGCGCCGATGTTCCAGCACCGCTTCCATCGCCCATTGATCCACGCCCAGCGCCGCGCCCGCGTAGAAGTTGGTGACGCCCGCGTCGATCATATGGGCGATTTCAACATTCAGTGCGGATTTGATACGGATGCAGTCGGGATGGGTTTCGTCGAAGCCGAAGCGGAAATGTGTGGGACGATGCCCGGTGAATGCGCAGGATGTTTCGATTGACATAATTGTAGTCTCCTTTTGAATATAAGATATAGAATGCCATAACAATATTATTATACAACATAAAATGTTGCGTGTCAATGTTCATACAATCTGATTTATCAAATATTTAGTGGTAATATGACTTATAATGTAATAGGTGATGTTATCATGAAAGATGAATACTATTATGATTGCTTAAATTGGATATCGGCACGGGTTTCGTTTTTGCGCGTTGCAAAGAAAGTGTCGGCACGAGAAATGAGCTTGGCTCTTGGACAGAATGAAAACTACATCAATCGCATAGAAAATAAAAAAACGTTTCCATCTCTCCCGGGCTTGCTCTATATCTGCCAATATTTTGGCATAACGTTCTCCGAATTCTTCGACGACGCCGAGGTGATACCCGAAGCCATGCGTCAGGTCAACGCCGACCTGCGCAAACTCACGCCTGAGCAATTCAACAGCATCGCCGGGATTATCCACGATCTGGCGAACAAATGAACATTATACCGCATGGGATGCCGGTTGACAATCGGCGTCCCATGCGGTATAATATTAGTATCAACCATCGAAAGGATTTCATTATGCTGACAAAAATTGAGCTGGCCCGCGAATTTTGCGCGCGGCTGGAAAAAATATATCCCGATGCCCAGTGTGCGCTGGAAGCCGGCGGGGAAGCATGGAAGCTGCTGATCATGGGACGGCTGTCCGCCCAATGTACCGACGCCCGGGTTAATATCGTCTGCCGGGAGCTGTTCGAGGTCTACCCCTCCGCCGAAGCGATTGCGGATGCTGACCTTGCATCGCTGGAGGAAATCGTCCGCCCCTGCGGTCTGTACAAAACCAAGGCGAAGAATATTAAGGACGCCTGCCGAATGCTGGTGGACGATTATCACGGCGTGCTCCCCGATACCATGGAGGAGCTGCTGACCTTCCCCGGCGTGGGACGGAAGATTGCCAATCTGCTGCTGGGCGACGTCTACCATAAGCCCGCCATCGTCACCGATACCCACTGCATCCGTATCTGCGGGCGAATCGGGCTGTACCCGGAATTGCTGAAGGATCCGGCGAAGGTGGAGAAGATTCTGGTACCGCTGATCGAGCCGGAGAAGTCGTCCGACTTCTGCCACCGCCTTGTCATCTTCGGGCGGGACACCTGCACGGCGCGCTCGCCGAGCTGCACAGCGCCGAATGGCGCAAACTGTCCGATGGCTGACATCTGTGCGCATTATAAGCAGACGAATTGAAAAAACGAACGCCGTTTCATTATACACGAAACCAACGGTAGAGTCAATCGTCCATTTCATGAGAGATTCTATGAATCAGAGAATAACGCGGGAACATCGAAACTGGCAATAGAAATTTTTCTGGTTCACAATTCCTTTACACACCAAAATCCGCAAAGCCGTTGCAAAGCTGCCCGCGATATGGTAAAATAATATCTGTATCACAATTACGAAAGGGTAAACTCGGATATGGTCTTTTCAAGTCTCGAATTCCTGTTTCTGTATCTGACGCTGACGCTGCTTATCTACTTTATCGTGCCGCTGAAGCTGCGCAATATCGTGCTGCTGATCGTCAGCCTGATTTTCTACGGCTGGGGCGAGCCGGTCTACGTTTTCCTGATGATGTTTACCATCGCCGTAGACTACGTGTTCGGTCTGTTCGTGGAGAAAAATCTCCTCGCCGGGAATAAAAAGCGGGCGAAGGGGCATATGATTGCCGCCATCGTCATCAACCTCGCTATCCTTGGCTTCTTCAAGTATTACGATTTTTTCGTCTCCAACCTGCATCTGATACCCGGTCTTGACTGGATTCCGCTGCTGGAGATCGGGCTGCCCATCGGTATTTCGTTTTATACCTTTCAGGCGTTGTCCTACGTCATCGACGTCTACCGCGGTGATACCGGCGCGCAGCATAACGTCGCCTCCTTCGGCGCGTATGTGACGCTTTACCCCCAGCTTATCGCCGGTCCTATCGTCCGCTACAAGGATGTGGACGATCAGCTCACCGTCCGCGAACACAGCGTTCCGCTCTTTGCCGAGGGCACGCGCACCTTTATCGCCGGTATGTGCAAGAAAATTTTCTTCGCGAATATGGCGGGACAGCTGTGGGAATATTTCAAAGCCGTTCCGCTGGACGATCGCACCGTCCTTGGCACATGGATGGGCATGATCTGTTACGCCTTCCAGATTTACTTTGATTTCTCCGGTTACTCGGATATGGCCATCGGTCTTGGCAAGATGATCGGCTTCCGCTTCCTTGAGAACTTCAATTATCCCTATATTTCAAAGAGTATCACTGAGTTCTGGCGGCGCTGGCATATATCGCTGAGCACATGGTTCCGCGAATACGTCTACATCCCGCTGGGCGGCAACCGCTGTTCGAAGCTGAAACAGCTGCGCAATATTTTCGCGGTCTGGTTTCTCACCGGTTTCTGGCACGGCGCAAGCTGGAACTATATCCTGTGGGGACTTTATTATTTCGTGCTGCTGATGATTGAGAAGCTGTTCCTGCTCAAAAAGCTGGAGAAAGCGCCCGCTTTTGTATCACATATTTATACGCTTTTCTTTGTGCTTTTCGGCTGGCTGCTGTTCGTTTTCGAGGATCTTGGCGCGGGTATGGTTTACCTCGGCAATATGTTCGGCGTCGGAGTCAGCGGATTTGCCAGTGGGCTGGACGTTTACAACCTCGTCCGCAATCTGGGATTTTTCGCCGTACTTGCCATCGCATCCACGCCGCTGCCCAAGAAGCTGTATTACAGGCTGACCGAAAAGTCTACGGCAGTGCGCTATATGGCCTCCTTCGGCACGATCATCGCGCTACTGATGTGCGTAGCCTATCTGGTGGACTCCACGTTCAATCCCTTCCTGTATTTCCGGTTTTAAGAGGTATCTGCCATGAAAAAATATAAAGCATACGATATCATAACCATTGCCGGGCTGCTGGCGGTGATGTATGGCTTTTCGATTGCCACGCTCATCGTCCCGGATAAGGAATTTTCCGAGGATGAGAACCGTTATCTCCAGCAGAAACCCAAATTCAGCATTGATTCGCTGGTGAAAGGCAAATTTACCCAGGAAATCGGCGAATATTACGCCGACCAGATTCCGCTGCGCAACCTGTTCGTCGGCGCGAAGGCGGTGACTGAAATTGCCTCGGGCAAGCAGGAGAACGACGATATTCTGCTGGGCAGCGACGGCTATATCATAGCCAAGGACGATTACGCCGACTATGAGGAGATTGACCGCAACCTGAAAGCGGTGCAGCGCTTCAACGATGCCCTCGGCGAGGAAATCGACTTCCGGGTGGCCATTGCCGGACGTTCGCAGGATGTGCTGACCGGCTATGTTCCCGCGCTCTATCCCGCAGAGGAGGTGTCCGACAAGCTGTTTGCCTATGTGAACGAGGGGTTGGACGGCGTGCAGACGGTGGAACTGCTGGAGCCGCTGCGCTCCCGCGCCGACGCGGGCGAGTATGTCTATTACCGCACCGACCATCACTGGACGACGCTGGGCGCTTATTATGCCTATGTGGAGATTATGAACAGCTACGGTATCGAACCCTACCCGCTGGAGCATTACACGCAGGAGAAGGTCAGCGACGCCTTCTACGGCACCACCTGGTCGAAAGCGGGCATGAAGTGGATTGATCCGGACGATATGCTCTATTTCCGCTGGAGCGGCGATGAGGACATGGTGACTGAAATCGTGGACAGCGGTGAGACCATGCAGGGAATGTACGATCGCAGCTATCTTGACAAAAAGGACAAATACAGCTCCTTCATCGGCGGTAACAACGGTCATGTGCGCATTACGCGCGCCGACGGCGTGGAGCGGGAGACGCTGCTGTTGGTTAAGGACAGCTTTGGGCACTCGCTGGCGCCTTTCCTCGCAGAGCACTTTGATTTGGAGATTATCGACCTGCGCTACTACAAGCTGCCGCTCATCGATTTTGTCAACGAATGCGGCGCATCCCGCGTGCTGGTGATGTACAACATGGACAGTGTGACAAGCTCCAACTCGCTGGCCATGCTGAATCTTGGAATCAAATAAAAGATACTCCGCCCATCACGCAGCGATGAGCGGAGTATTCTCATGTGAAATCGATGTGGTAGACCCTTCCGTGATCGTGCAGCACGCCGTCGGTCAGGCGGATGCGGAGGATACAGGTGTTAGAGTCGGCTTCATCGATGTGACCATTGCCGTACCATGATGCAAACGCACTGCGCAGCCGATCGGCCAGCGCTGCATTTCCGGGGGCAAGAATATGTCCAAGATTTTCTCCGATACCGTGGGCGGTGAACCAGTCGCCGCAGATTGCCACGGAGGGATTCTTTTCGATTTGCTGCATTTTCCGGGAGAGGGCGTGGGTGATGACGTAAAAGGCGCCATCTTCATAATAGCTGTTGACGGTGCGCACCCAGGGGGTATTTTCGTCCGTAGTTGCCAGTGCGAGAAGGGTGTCGTGTCCGAAACGCTCATCCATGACCTCGCGCGCTGCCTGTGGGAATTTCTCGCTCATTGCCGATGCTCCTTTGTACCGAATGAAACGGTTTGTTTTTTTAATTTACGGGGACGCCGCAAACGCGGCGTCCCCGTAAATCCTCTTAATTATGCATTAGCCCTGCTTGACTTCTTCCATCACGAAGGCTTCCAGAATGTCGCCTTCCTTAATGTCGTTGAAGCGTTCGAGACCGATACCGCATTCGAAGCCCTGCGCGACCTCGCGGGCATCGTCCTTAAAACGCTTGAGGGAGGAAATCTTGTCTTCGAAGATGACCACGCCGTCGCGTACTACGCGGATCTGCGCGTTGCGTGTGACCTTGCCGTCCTGAATGTAGGAACCGGCAATGGTGCCCACGTTCGGCACATGAATGGTCTGACGAACCTCGGCGTGACCCAGCAGGTTCTCCACAAACTTCGGCGCCAGCATACCCTTCATAGCCGCCTCGATTTCCTCGATACACTCGTAAATGATGCGGTAGGTGCGGATTTCCACGGATTCTTTCTCGGCCTTGTCGATGGCGGTCTTGTCGGGACGGACGTTGAAGCCGACAATCAGCGCGTTGGACGCTGCTGCCAGCATGACGTCGCCCTCGGTAATTCCGCCCACGGCGCCGTGAATGATGTTGACGCGCACTTCCTCGTTGGACAGCTTTTGAAGCGACTGCTTCACAGCCTCCACCGAGCCGCCCACATCGGCCTTAACGATGATGTTCAGATCCTTGACACCTTCGGAAATCTGTGCAAACAGGTCGTTCAGGTTGACCTTGGCGTTGGCCTTAAACTGTTCTTCCTTGCTCTTTTCGCGGCGCTGCTCGGCAAGCTCACGAGCCATGCGCTCATCCTCGACGGCTGCGAACTCGTCGCCCGATTCGGGAACCTCCGCAAGACCGATGATCTCAACCGGAACGGAAGGACCTGCCGACTTGACGGTGCGTCCCTTGTCGTCGGTCATGGCGCGGACACGTCCCACCGCAGTGCCTGCGATGACGATATCGCCGTTGTTCAGCGTACCGTTCTGTACCAGGACGGTGGCAACCGGACCGCGTCCCTTATCCAGCTTTGCCTCGATGACCAGACCCTTGGCGCGGCGGTTGGGATTGGCTTTGAGCTCCTTCATATCGGCAACCAGCAGCAGGTTCTCCAGCAGATCGTCGATGCCCATCTTGGTCACGGCCGATACGGGTACGCAGATTACGTCGCCGCCCCATTCCTCGGGAACCAGGCTGTACTTGGTCAGCTCCTGCTTGACCATGTCCGGGTTGGCATCCGGTTTATCCATCTTGTTGATGGCCACCACAATATCGATGCCGGCAGCCTTGGCGTGGTTAATCGCTTCAACCGTCTGCGGCATGATGCCGTCATCGGCAGCCACAACGAGGATTGCAATATCGGTGGACTTGGCGCCGCGGGCACGCATGGCGGTGAACGCCTCATGACCGGGGGTGTCAAGGAAGGTAATATCGCGGTCATTGATGCGCACACGATACGCACCGATGGCCTGCGTGATGCCGCCTGCCTCGCCGGAGGTGACATTGGTGTGGCGGATGGCGTCCAGCAGGGAGGTTTTGCCGTGGTCAACGTGACCCATGACGCAGACGACAGGGCTTCTGGGTACCAGATCCTCGGGGTTGTCCTCGGTTTCATCGAACAGACGCTCCTCGATGGTGACGACCACTTCGCGAGTAACCTTCGCGCCCAGCTCGTCGGCAACCAGATATGCGGTGTCGTAATCGATGGTTTCGTTGAGGGTGGCCATAACGCCCAGACCCATCAGCTTTTTAATGACCTCACCGGCGGTAATTTTCAGGCGGGAAGCCAGCTCGCCCACCGTGATTTCGTCGGGAACGGTGATCTGAAGCGGCTGCTTCTTAGCCTTTTCGATGCCCTGCTTGCGCATCTTTTCCATAGCCATGCGCTCTTTTTCACGCTGGCTCTGATAATCGCGGGTATTCTGCTTTTTCAGCTTCTGCTTGTCGCCGCGCATATCCTTGCTGGACTCGGGCACGAAGTTCTCCAGACGCTCGTCGTACTTCTCCAGATCCACCGTGGTGGTGCGGGTATCGACGATGCGGCTCTCGCCTGGATTCTTGGGCGCGTTCTTGCCGCGGGTGTAGGTGTGAACAGGAGCGGGCTTGGGTGAGTTGGAACGCTGATTGCTGCCAGAATCCTTGTCGCGGAAGCTGTTGTCACGGTAGTTATTGTCGCGCTGGCGGTTGTTCTGACCGTCACGACGATTGTCATACTGGGAACGATCACCCTGGGGGCGATTGTTCTGGAAGCCGCCGCGCTGACCGTTCTGTTGACCCTGAGCGCCGCGATTGTTATCACGGTTATTGTCACGCCGATTGTCACCCTGGGCGTTCTGCGGACGGTTGTTCTGACCGTCGCGGCGATTGTCATACTGGGGACGCTGACCGTTCTGCTGACCGGCGTTCTGGGGACGATTTCCGCGATTCTGATTATCGCGGTTCTGGGTGTTCTGATTGTTTTGCGCATTGCCCTGACGGTTCTGGTTCTGGGCATGAGGTGCGCTGTCATTGCGGGGAGCCTGTGCTTTGGGAGCGTCCTGTCTGGGAGCGGCAGGCTTGGAAGCCTCCTGCTTCGGTACTTCATGCTTGGGAGCTTCCTGCCTGGGCGTTTCAGGCTTGGGAGCTTCCTGTTTAGGCGCTTCAGCCTTGGGCGCTTCCTGCTTGGGTGTTTCGACCTTAGGAGCCTCCTGCCGGGGCGCTTCAGCTTTCGGCGCGTCTGCCTTGGAGGCTTCGGGCTTCGGAGAATCTGCCTTGGGCTTGGGTTGCGGCTTTTCGGGCGTCTTGACGACGATTTTCGTCTTGCCGTCCAGATAATCGCCGATGTTTTCGATCTGGTTGCGCTCGGTGAGCGTGTTCATCACGAGGTTGAATTCGTCGGCAGTGAGCACGGCGGAATGCGACTTGCCCTCAATGCCGTTTTCGGCGAGCACGTCGAGAATATCCTTATTCTTGATGCCAAGATCCTTGGCGAGACTGCTGATACGAGTCTGATTCTTCTGGTTTGCTGCCATATTCTAATATTCATCCTTTCAAGGCGGTGTTAATCAGTGGTTGTTCCCGTCAAACAGGGCGGAGATTCCGTGAATGAAATTCATGTCGGTCAGCCCGACAACAGCGATATTCGCCGTTTTTCCGATCTGTCGCGACAGTTCGGCGGAGCCGATAGTCAGCACGCACAGATCATTGTCGTAATATTTGCAGGCATCGATGATACGCTTCTTCGTGTTGGCCGAAGCGTCGGCGGCTATCAGCACCAACGGAACCTGACCGCGGCGGATGGCGTCCCGGCAGAGGTCGGTGCCGCAGACCAGCTTGCGCGCTCTGGCGGCGAATCCCAGCAGTCCCAGCAGCTTCTTCTCGCTGCCGGCACGCAGGACGTGCAGCCCCTCAAAGGGCTTTTCTTCGGTTTTCAGCTCTTTTTCACTCATTTTCGGCAAGCTCCTTTTCCAGCGCGTCGAACAGCTCGTCGGGGATAGTTACCTCCAGGCTGCGCTCAATGCGCTTGGCACGTCTGCACTTCTTAAGGCAGTCCACATTTCTGCATACATAGGCGCCGCGCCCCGATTTCTTGCCGGTCAGATCCAGCGAAACGCTTCCGTCCGGTGCGCGCACCACCCGCGCCAGCTCGATCTTCGGCTTGGATTCGCCGCAGCCCAGACACTTGCGCTCGGGTATTTTTTTCTTTGGTCTTGCCTGATTGTTGTCCTGCAAAATACGATTTCCTCCGTATCCCGTGATCTGTCCGGTTAAGGGGTACCACTGACGATACTGCCGTTACCGGACGAATGTTTGACTTTGTTTGTTTTGCGCGTTCATCACACGTTTTCGGTGATATCGCTGTCGTCGGCGGCGTCGATGAAGGCGCGCTTGGCAGCTTCCTCTTCCTCGAGGGCGGATTTTGTCTTGATATCGATCTTGAAGCCGGTGAGACGGGCGGCGAGACGGGCGTTCTGACCCTCCTTGCCGATGGCCAGCGAAAGCTGGTCGGCGTCTACAACCACGCGGCAGGATTTTTCGCTGTCCAGCACCACTTCCTTGACGGTGGCGGGAGACAGGGCGGCGCTGATGTATTCCACCGGATCCTCGCTGTACTTCACGATATCAATCTTCTCGCCCCGCAGCTCGGAAACGATGTTCTGGATGCGCATACCCTTGTTGCCGATGCAGGCGCCGATGGGATCCACGTTGGGATCGCGGCTCATGACCGCCATCTTGGTGCGGGAGCCTGCCTCGCGGGTGATGCTCTGAATGACCACGGTGCCATCCTGAATTTCGGGAATTTCCAGCTCAAAGAGGCGCTTGACCAGACCGGGCGCAGTACGCGAAAGCGATACCACCGGACCGCGCAGCGATTCCTTCATAACCTCGGTGACGAACACCTTGATGTGATCGCCCACGCTGAAGTGCTCGCCGGGAATCTGCTCGTTCTTCTTGAGGTAAACCTTGCTTGTGCCGGTGTCAACCAGTACGTCCTCGTTTTCGGGGTCAACCTTGTCAACGATGGCGGTGATGATTTCTTCCTTCTTGCTCTCGTACTCGCGGATCATCATGGAGCGCTCGGCTTCGCGGATGCCCTGAATGATGACCTGCTTGGCGGTGGTTGCGGACAGGCGGCGGAAATTCTGGGGCTTCAGCTCGATCTCGCAGATGCTGCCAATGGCGTATTTGCGGTTGACCTTCAGCGCGTCGGCCAGCGAAATCTCCAGATTGGGATCTGTGACTTCCTCCACCACGGTTTTCTGCTCGAACATCTTAATGATCTGACGATCCTTGTCAATCTCCACACGGACGTTGGCCAGACCGTTGCGGTCGCGCTTGTAAGCGCTGATGAGGGCGGCTTCCACGCGCTCGAGCATATAGTCCTTACCGATGCCCTTTTCCTTTTCCAGCATATCGAGGGCTTCAAATAATTCGGAATTCATGTTTTTGTAACCAAGCCTTTCTGAATATTAAAAATCATATACGGTTTTTGCCTTGGAAACGGCGGAGCGGGGAATTTTAACCTCGGTGCCGTCCCGGTTGAGGGTAATTTCGCCGTCGGCGAAGGCCTCCAGAATGCCAACCAGCGTTTTGGTGCCAGGAATGCTCTCCAGCGGTGCGAAGAGCCGCAGCTCCACCTTATCGCCCACACAGGCTTCAAAGTGCCAGTCCTGGCGGATGTCCCGCTCCAGACCGGGGGAGGAAACCTGGAGATTGTAGGCATCCTCGATGGGATCCAGCTCATCCAGCAGGGGATCGATGGTGCGGTGTACCTTTTCGCAGTCGTCGATGGTGATGCCGTTTTCGTTGTCGATGGTGAAGCGCAGATAGAAATCCGCACCCTCCTTGACATACTCGATGTCCCAGACGTCGTAGCCCAGCTCATTGATAACCGGCGTCAGCGCTTCGGAGACGGTCGAAACGATATTTTTTGAAGATTTATTGCGTTTCAAAGTATACTCTCCTGTTTCATGTTCTGCATGACGTAATGGTGCATGACACCATTGGTGTCATTGACACAAATTAAGAGTGGGCTTTGTCAACCCACTCTCCTTTATTCATACAGCTTACAATATACAGTATATCACAACCTGAGGAAAAAAGCAAGGGCTTATCAAAAAAAATCTTGATTTTCCTTAGAATTTTTTTGAAAAAGAGAGGAGCGACGTATTGTCGCTCCCGCCAGAAGAAAAAAGAAAGGAAAAGAAAGTATTGCGAAATATATTAAACTATGTAATATATTCCAGCAGGCAATAATCTCCTACCTGCTGTTATTATTATATCACATATCTCTATTTTTGTCAATGGTCAGAATGAAAATTTTTCTAAAAAATTCCGAGAAATCATTCCTCTTCCTTGCCTTCCGTTTCCTCTATATCGGGACGGAAGCTGGCAAGAGGGTTGTCCGAGATGGCTTTTTTCATGTGCTCGTCGCTGACGTGTGTGTAAATCTGCGTAGTGTTCAGCTGTTCGTGACCGAGAATATCTTTGAGCACCCGCACATCCACATTGCCCGACTGATACATCAGTGTAGCCGCCGTGTGGCGCAGCTTATGGGTGGACAGATGCCGGTTCTCCAGACCGGCCAGCTTCAGATATTTGTAAACCACCCACTGAACGGTCTTATTGCTGATCCGGGAATGTCGGGAAGAAAGAAACAGCGCGTTTTTATCCTTGATCTGAACCGCGTCCGCCGCGCGTACCTTCAGCCAGTCGTTCAGCGCGTCCCGGCAGGCGTCGTTCAGATAGATCATCCGCTCCTTTGAGCCTTTGCCGACCACGCGCAGGGATTCCATATCCCGGTCGATGTCCGACAGATTAATTCCCACCAGCTCGGACAGACGCATTCCGCAGTTGAGAAAAAGGGTGATGATGCAGTAATCCCGGGCGACGGTTTTGGATTCGCTGTCGGCGCGGACGGTGGCCAGCAGCCGTTCGCTCTCCTTGAGGGTGAGAAATTTGGGCAGGGCGTTTTTCTTCTGAGGTCCCTCGATATTTTTTGTGGGATCGTTTTCGATGACCCGCACGCTGATGGTCAGATATTTATAGAAGCTCTTGAGCGCCGACAGCTTTCGTGCCCGCGCAGACCATTGATTCCCGCGTTTTTCCAGCGCAAAATAGAGAAATTCGTAAATTTCCTGTGATGTAACCGAGCCGATGATGTCAAGCCCGATGCCCGAGATGTCGGCTGCGGCAAATTCGTCGTCATCCATGGCGCGCAGATCAAGCCCTTCCCGCTTCGCCGTAAGAAAACGGAAAAAGGTACGCAGATCCAGCGCGTATTCGTCCATAGTTTTTTTGGAGCGTCCCTGCACCGTCAGCTTGTAGCTGACAAAATCCCGGACGGACTGGGGCAGCTCGTCATAATCAATCAGCGTCTGCATGGCTCCTCCTTGTGAGTGATGAAGTTCCTAACCATTATTATATCGCGCCCCGGACAATTTGTCAAGTCCGCCGCGATTCATTGACGGGACGGAAACACACGCGTAAAGGATTAGCAAATAAACTGTAAATTTTTCATGTTAGCCCTTGAAATAAAGGGCAAGTGTTTATAAAATATATATATAAAAATATTTGCGGTCGCTCTGTGCATTTTCCGGCGACCGCTGAGGGATGATATTGCATGATAGCTTTTTTGAAAGAAAACTCATATTACATGGTGAAGATGTTTATCAATCAGATTGGTATGACCATGTTTGGCACCATGCTGGCACTGGCTACCACAAGCAACCCGACCATGCTGGTTCTGTCCAGTGTGTTTGCAGTGCTGTTCTACCTGTTCCTGACCTATTCCATGAGCTGGGAGCTTGGCGCCAAGGATAAGCAGAAAATCGACGGCGGACGCATGAAGCCCTTTCCCGCCAAGGGACTGCTGATTTCGGTGGGAGCCAACGTTCCCAATCTGCTGCTGGCTCTACTGATGGGAATCGGTGCTATTGTCAATATGGCAACCGAAATGGAATGGGCCGGCAACATGAGCGTGATCTGCAACGCCATCGCCAGACTGCTCAACGGTATGTATCTGGGTATGATCACCACACTGGAAAAGAGCGTTTACGGCGGTGCCAGCATTGTGGATGAGTGGTGGTGGTTTATCATCATCACAATCCCCGCCATGCTGACCAGCTGGGGCTCGTATGTGATGGGAACGAAGGAGCTGCGCATCTCCGCGATGCTGGGCATCAAGCAGAAGCCTGATAAAATGGATTAATCTGAAATAGGGGAAATAGAATTATGGCTAAGAAGTACGCAAAGCATTTTGCAAAGGATATGAAAAAGCTGTCCAAGCAGCTTTACAGCGAAAAAGGGCTGATGCTCAAGAGAACCTATGATATCACCACGTCAGTGTACGGTCACGGCAAGGAGAAGAAGCCCTATGTCACCATCAATGCCAAAGCCGATTATAAGATTTCGGTGGTCAAGCTGATCGTGATTCTGATGTGTGTATTTTCCACGCTGGCTCTGGTTGCGCTCTGTGTCAAGGGGGTCGTCGATCACTGCCGTCCGAAAAAGCGTGTACGCGATTACGATTCTGATTTTGACTGGGAGGACGAGGAAGAAATTCCGTTCTGATTATGACATTCAAAGGAAAATTCATTACACTGGCAGAATTCGCCTATCTGCCGCCCATCGATGTCTTCCATCGTGAAGGTGAGGACGATCGGGAAAAGTACCGTGAGCTTGATAAGAATATTAAGGCGGCGCATCCCGACGGACTGAAGAATCTGCATATTCTCTTCCGCCGCAGCTTTACGCTGGCGGCGGGGACCTGCTGCCGGGTCTATATGAACCTGACGGCGGACGATTATTACAAGCTGTACATTAACGGTAGCTTTGCTGCCCAGGGTCCGGCGCAGGATTACCCCTTCGCTTACAACTGGAACCGGGTGGATATTACCAATCTGCTGCGGGACGGCGAGAACGAAATTTTCGTCGAGGTTTATTACATGGGTTTGATCAACCGCGCCTATGACAGCGGTGATTTGCGCTGCGGCTTGATTGCCGATGTAATCGGCGAGACGAGAGAGGGCGAGGTTTGCCTGCTTTCCACCGATGAGAGCTGGCAGTGCGCCGTCGATAAGAGCTACACGGGTATGCGCACCACCGGTTATGAAACCCAGTATCTCGAGGATCGTGACCTGCGCATTCAGCCCACCGAATGGGAGCGCGTCCGTGTGCGCAATCACGATTATACCTTCCATGGCGAACCGGTGCCTACGCTGGATGTACACACCATCGAGCCGGTGACTATGCTGACCCGCACCGTTACCGAGGAGGAAAAGGAGCGCGTATCGCTGGTGGCGGACTTCGGTCACGCGACCACGGGCGGTCTGCGTCTGGTGATCAAGGGTCACGCGGGCGATGTAATCGAGCTTCGCGCCGCCGAGGAACTGGCTCCCGACGCGGACGGCAAGCAGCCAAAGGAGGGCGAGCTTACGTCCGATACCGCCATCCGCTGGAAGAGCCGCGCCAACTGTGCTTACAGCGAGTTTGTGACGCTGGACGAGGGAGAGAACCTCCTCGATCAGTATGATTATAAGATTTTCCGTTATGCCGAGGTGCTGTATGAGGACGCTGATATCGAAGTGATTTCCTTCACAGCGGTGGAACGCCACTGGTCCTTCGATGAGGAAGCCTGCCAGCTGGAAAGCTCGGACAAGGTTCTGGAGCAGGTGTTTGATATCTGCAAACGGGGCGTCAAGCTCGGTTCGCAGGAGGTTTATGTGGACTGCCCCGGACGCGAAAAGGGACAATATGCGGGCGACCTGACCGTAACCAGCGCGTCCCAGCTCTGGCTGACCGGCGATACCCGTCTCTTTGTCAAGGCGGTGCGCAATCAGCTGGAATCGGCGTTCATCGACGAGGGGATTATGGCGGTAACGCCCGGTTCCTATATGCAGGAGATTGCCGACTATTCGCTCCAGCTGCCGATTCTGGCGCTGCGCTATTACGATTTCACCGGCGATGCCGATGGTCTGCGCGACCTGCTGGTGGCCTGCGATAAGATGCTGACCTACTTTGAGAGATATCAGCGGGAGGACGGTCTACTGGACGGCGTGAGCTGCAAGTGGAATCTGGTTGACTGGCCGGAGAATCTGCGGGACGGTTATGACTTTCCGAAGGTTCGCCCGATCACCAAGGGTGTCCACAACGTGATTAACGCCTTCTATATCGGCGCTGTGATCTGCACCGAGAAGATCATCGACATTCTGGGCATTCCGCTGGAGGAAGGCGCGAGACGTTCCGAAGCGCTGATTGAAGCCTTTAACCGCTGCTTCTGGCGTCCCGAACTGGGGCTGTACGCGGATAACGAGACGACCAGCCACTGTGCGCTGCATTCCAATATTCTGCCCGCTTTCTATGGTTTTGCGCGGACGGAGGCGCGTCAGCCCATCATTGAGCTGATTCGCAGCAAGGGATTGGTCTGCGGCGTGTACATGAGCTATTTCCTGCTCAAGGCGCTCTGCAATCTGGGAATGTATACCGACGCCTATCGGCTGATCACGTCTCAGGCGGAGAACTCCTGGTATAACATGGTGCGCGAGGGCGGAACGACCTGTTTTGAGGCGTGGGGCAAGGATAAAAAGTGGAACACCAGCCTCTGCCATCCGTGGGCGAGCGCGCCGATTTCGGTGCTGATTGAAGATATTCTGGGCATTTCGCCCAAGCTGCCCGGCTTTGCCGAGGTGGATGTGCGCCCGCACATTCCGAGCACGGTGGAAAAGCTGGAGATGCGCATTCCACTGCCAACGGACAGGCACATAGAATTTGAATGGGAGAGAGGGTTCTATAATTACCGCATTCTGAAGAATGAGGGTTGATTGACCAACTTTCGGCATAGTGAAAAGCGTCGCGATGATATCGCGACGCTTTTTGTGAATGTGGCATAAATTTGCGCGGGTAAATTTGGCAGTACCAATGTAGAAATTGTATTGCATTTATGGGTAAAATATGGTATAATATATATAAAACTGATAGGCATGATGTATAGCTAATGGTCGTGGCTAAAGATAATCTTCAGTCATACAACAACATATTATAAGGAGGCAGCTTATTATGAGAAAAATTTCGTTCGTTCTGTTTTTATCGATGTTATTCCTGCTCGTATTCCCCTCATGCAGTGAAAGTGAAGATACACCGATAATCGATGAAGACACTGACCCGACTATCAGTACTGCTGACCCTAATTTTGAGGGCAGATATCGCTTATATTGGTTGGAGCTGCCGACCGGAAAATACTTCGCATCTAACCATGAGGAATTAGACCTCAGTCACAATGAGTTTGAATATAAAACAGCACGAAGTTTTACGAGGATGGAAGGAACAAATTCAAGAGGGGAACCATTCGATGGAATTTATAAGCTGAGTACTGCATCGTTGTCCAATTATATTAGAGATACTTTTGATAAGGATTTGTTTACTGATGATGGACGATATCTGCTTCCATTCTATCATAATACAGAACAAAGGGTATATCATGAATTTGAAATGCCTGAGTTTAATCAAAAAATATACGCAGCAGGCGGGCGTGTTATTTATTTCGATGCTAAATCCGACGGCGATTTGAAACTGATGCAGTTTTCGCCATATACACTTGACTATGAAATCATTGATCTTGAATTTCCGGAAAGTGATCACGCATCATTGACCATGTTAGTTCCCGAAAGTCTCAGAAGTGCGCCTGATGGCGGCTTCTGCGGCATCTATCTGCGCAATGAAAATAATGATGATGTAGAAACAATAGGTTTTAATAATAGTATTGGGGATTATAGTTTTTCCTGGTGGGATGCAGACGGAAAACAGATATTCACAAAACCGATGGATGAATTTACTGGAATCAGCAATAGAATATCAAGTCTATCAATTCTCCAAGGCTATACAATGGGGTTTAACTTCTTTGTCGCAAATAACGGCATTTTCTTTATGAGTTCTACACGGGATATCTATGTTTTCTCAACCGAGGGCGAATTGTTATATACTGTGCCATACGGTACATCGCGAGGAGAGCTGGCGCTGGATGGCGAAGGGAACGCCATTATTTTGGGTCAGACTTCATCCAATGGGAAGACCCAATATGTATACATGACCTTCGACCACGAAGCGAAATCGATCAGCCAGAAGTATGAGCTGCCCTCCGACGCGATGTCCACAATCTCTTTCGCGCCGGGCTATGACGCATACTGGTACAGCGGCGCGGGCATTATAGGCGGAAATGTGGACGAAAAGCCGGAAACGCTGGTGACGTGGTCGGACTACGATATCAAATACAGCCAGGTGGACGCCATCAAAATCGTGGACGAAAACCACATCTTCTTCATGCTGGAGGGAACCGACGAGGAATTCCCGAAGATCGGTCTGTTCACCACGGAGGATATCGAGGGCTATGAAGCTGCCCGTGTCACGAAAAAGCGTGAGACAATCACCCTTGCCTATGTGGCCAGCAGCGACGTGTCCGCACCGAAATACATCGAAAGCTGCATTGCCAGCTTCAATGACACGAACCAGAAATACCGCATCAAGACCGTCTACTATGCGACCGACGGAACGCTGTCGGCAAACAATACCCTTGTCCGCGATATCGTGAGCGGAAACATCCCCGATATGATTCTGTTCGATGAGGATATATCGGCAGATGCCTTCGCCGATCTGGATATCTTCATCGACCTGTATAAGCTGATGGACGCGGACGAAACCTACAACAGAGATGCGTTCGTCCCGTGCGTGCTGACGCCGTTCGAAAACAACGACGGCGAGCTGCCCTACCTGACGATGCAGTTCGGGCTGTCCACTGTCATTTCGTCGAAGAAAACCATGGGCAACATGGAAAGCTGGACACTGAAGCAAATGGCGGATTACACGAAATCTCTGGGCGACAGGACGCTGTTCAGCTATTATACAATCCAGAAAGAATATACCCCGAGCAATCTGCTGGAGCAGCTTCTGCCGGATATGCTGGGCAACTACATCGACTATGAAAAGGGTAAGGCGGATTTCGGCGGCGACCTGAAAACGCTGCTTGAAATGTGCAAGAGCGCGAATGTGTACAATCAAGCCACCGCAACGCCTCCCCTTTATGTGAGCGGCGACGTGTCGGTGAAATTCCAGACCAACATCACGAACATCAGCAGATTTCTCGTGACGAAATACGGTTTCTACGGCGGCGAGGACGTGACGTATATCGGCTATCCCACGGATTCGGGCTGCGGAACGTCGATTATCCCGACCATGAGCCTTGCGATTACCACCGCTTGTAAGAAACCCACCGGCGCGTGGGAGTTTATCACCCATTGTTTGGATGATATGTACGCGGAGTGGGAGTATACGGCGCCTGTGGAGGACGAGGGCAGCGAGTATGTGGAGTATCCGGAGATCAGCACTACCAACGCCTTTTCCTGCGAGAAACGGACGATTGAACGGATGCTGGATACGTTGGAGCATTATTACTTCTATACTTTTACGTCGATATCCGATTATGATAATAATTATGTAATTCAGGGAACTACTTCATCACCGAGGCATTATACGCTTGACGGCGGCTATCAGGAAAGAGATTTGAAACCCAACAAGTTGTATAATTCGATAGAATTCTATTCGCTCAGCGAGGAGGACAGAAACGATTTCATGGGGCTGCTGGATAACATCACGATGGTGCGCAGCTACGACAGCGACCTGCTTGCGATCATTTACGAGGACGCGCAGTATTACTTCAATGGCACGAAATCGCTGGATGAAACGGTGAAGATCATCGAGAAACGGGTCAAAACCAAGCTCAGCGAATAAACGAAAAGAACCAGACAGCCGTTCCACGAACGGCTGTCTGGTTCTTTTATATGAGGAGATGGGTCATTTCTTTTTCAGGTTATTGCGCATGATAATAAACAGTGTAATCAGCGAGCCTAAGAGGGCGAGAATGGATACGGTAAAGCCGTCAACCGTCGGTGCGGAACGAACAAGATCGGTAAGCAGCGTCATAATTGTGTCTCCTGTAGTAAGAAAGTTTCCTGCTTGATTAGACGAGGAATTTTCGGAAAAGTTTCAAAAACCGTTAAAAAATCGTAAAAATTCAGCGTCTTCGACGGTACCGCTTCCGGCGTGCATACTGCATCCAGATCAAAACAACCACATAAGCCACAATTAACAGTACCACAACCAGTATGGCGGCTTTGAACTGTGTGCTGGCGATAAGCCCACCCAGCAGATCGAGAATGTACAGAATATTGCTTCGGTCAACGCCGTTGCGCGTGATCAGGTCGTAGGTACCCAGATTCTGTCCGTCAAACTCGATGGTCAGATGTCCGCCCACGGCGCCTTCGCTGACAGGCGCAGTGAAATAATCGCCGTCCAGCACCCAATCGATTTTCAGATCCTTGGAAACGTCGATATCCACCGGCAGATACAGTTCTACGTCCTGCGAGGGGAACAGCATTACATAATCCACCTTGCTTGCCAGACGAACCGGCATTTCGCAGATCATGTCGGCGGTGGTCAGCAGCTTTGTGTAGCCGTAAGCGTTGAACGCCCATTTGATCAGATTGGCTGCCTCGGTATAGGAATAGATGTAATCCTCATCCGCCTGTGCGCCCATGACCACGACAACGTAGGTCAGACCATCCCGGACTGCGGTGGTAGCGATGCAGTAGCCGCCCTCTACCGTATATCCGGCGTTAAGCCCGAGGGGGATTGACCAGATGTATTTGTATTCCATGTGGCTGGAAAAGTAGTAGTTTTTATTGAAGATGGTGCGCTGCTTTTCCTTGTTGGTGGCGTTCATTACGTACTTTTCCACCGATGAGATTTCCATCATCAGGTCAATTTTCGCCGCGTAGGTGGCGATAATCGCCGTATCCCGGGCGGTCGTTACCATAGCCGGGTGGTGCATACCTGTGGGATTGGTGTAGAGGGTATTTTCCGCGCCCAGTTCCTTGGCTTTGGCGTTCATCATAACCACAAATTCATCGATGCCGCCTGCAATTTCGTAAGCCAGCACATTGGCTGCGTCATTGGCACAGCCGACGATCAGCGCGTACAGCAGGTCTTTCACCGTCACCACTTCATCCCGTTTCAGCGCGATGTTGTTGCCCTGCACATAAGCGACCGCACCTGCCGGAACCGTGACTTCCTTTGTCAGATCGTCTCCCAGCGCTTCCAATGCCAGAATGGCGGTCATCAGCTTGACGGTGGAGGAGGGGTAGATGACCTCGTCCGCGTCCATTTCGTAGATGTATCGGTCATTCTCCAGATTGTAAACGATGGCAGCGTTGGCGTGGGTGACTTCATATGGCTCGATTTTTTCGGTTGTCTCTTCCGCATGGACATACGCCCCCGCCATGCACAACATAAACGTCAGTACGGTCAGAATCAGGGACAGAAAGCGTTTTGGCATAGCTTGCCCTCCTTATCGGCGAAATAGCGGCGCGCTTCCTCCGCGTCCCGCTCAATCTGGCGGCGGAGCGCGTCCACGTCCGGGAACTTCATTTCATCCCGCAGCCGCTTATAAAAAGCCACGCGAACCGGGCGGTCGTACAGATTGCCCGTATAATCGAGGATGTGCGTCTCGCAGTTCATCTTATGCGTATCGTTGACAATCGTCGGTCGTACACCCACATTTGCCACGCCGATATGAATGCCGTCGCCTGTTTCAACCCGGCAGGCATAGATACCGTTCTTCGGAATGACGCAGCCTTCCGGGAAGTTCTGGTTGATGGTTGGCAGACCGATGGTACGCCCCAGCTGTTTGCCGTGAACCACCGGCGCGTTCAGCGTGAAGGGGTATCCCAGCATCCGGGCGGCGGTTTCGGTATCGCCCGCCTTGATGAGGGCGCGGATGGCGGTGGAGCTGACCGGCTCGTCATCCAGATAAACAGGGGGAACGACGATGCAGCCGCGAGGCGCCATCAGGCGGCATAATGCTTCGCTGTCACCCTGACCTCCCTGTCCGAAGCGGAAGTTGTAGCCGCAGATCGCGCAGACTGCGCCGCAGCCTTCAATCAGCTTTTCGCGCACAAAGCGCTCGGGGGAAAGATGGCGGACGGCGCTGAAATCTTCCAATATTACATAGTCCACGCCCAGTGCGGCAAACCTGCGCAGCTTGTCCTCCTGCGTGGTAATGCAGTGCGCCCCGGCCTTGTTTGGCATCACCGACGGCGTGTCGGCGAACGTCCAGACGCCGGAGGAAATGTTATGCTCTTTCGCGTATCCGACGGCGCGTTCGATCAACGCGGCGTGACCAATGTGTACTCCGTCAAAGCTGCCGAGCGCGACAGCAAGAGGAGAGCGGAAGCCCTCCTCTTGCTGCATGGTGTGAAAATCGTAAATGATCATATGGATAAAGCTCAGATGCCGAGATAATTTTTCACAAGGGTGTTGAGAAGCTCGTCGCGGTCAATCCGGCGGATGAGGCTGCGGGCATTCTTATAGTTTGTGATATACGTGGGATCCTCGGAAAGGATGTAACCGACAATCTGATTGATCGGGTTGTAGCCCTTTTCGCGGAGGGCTTCGTAAATGGCGGAAAGCGTGCGCTTCATCTCATCCTCTTTTTCGTCGTGGACGGTAAAGGTGATGGTCTTCGACTTATCGGGGGAGACCTGCGCTTCATGATCGGCGGTTTGCATCGGCATCTGAATCAGTCCTTTCGTTGCTCATGCGTTTGGGTTGGTTTGATGTTTGTGATAATATGATACACCAAACGGGGCGAATTTGCAAGAGGAAAGAGGGATTTGTTAGATAATTGTAATGTTGCGGCTATTTCTTTTTACGCTTGTCGGATTTTTGCCCATCCTTTGGTTTTCCTGTGGGATGAGTGGGCTTTCCGGGCTTGGCGTATCGTCTGTCATCCGAACGGCTGCCGTAGGATTTTGTGCGCTGGGCGGAACCGTTTCCAGGGCGGTTCGACTCTGGCTTGACCAGGCATTCCGGTCCGTAGCCGATCAGATCCTCCCGATGGCACTGACGCAGTGCCTTGCGTACCAGCGGCGCGTTGTCGGGACGGCTCCACTGGAGCAGCGCGCGCTGCATCCTCTTTTCCTCGTAATCGTGGGTGCAGTAGACCGGCTTCATGGTCAGCGGGTCGATGCCAGTGTAGTACATAACGGTGGACGCGGTACCGGGGGTGGGATAGAAATCCTGCACCTGCTCGGGCGCGTAGCCCCAGGTTTTCAGGTAGCAGGCCAGTTCCACCGCGTCGGAGAGCCGGCTGCCCGGATGGCTGGACATCAGGTAGGGAACCAGATACTGCTCCTTGCCGAAGCTCTTGGTCAGTTCGAAATACCGCTTCTTGAACGCTTCAAACACCTCAATGTTCGGCTTGCCCATGCAGGCCAGCACATTGGCTGAGCAGTGCTCGGGAGCCACCTTCAGCTGTCCGCTGACGTGATCGTGTACCAGCTTCTTGAAAAAGCTCTCGTCCTTGTCGGCCAGCACATAGTCAAAACGGATGCCCGAGCGGATGAAGACCTTCTTCACCCCGGGAAGGCTCTCAACCCTCTTCAATAATTCAATATATTCGCTGTGATCGGCAATGATGTTTTTGCAGGGCTTCGGCGCAAGACATTTCCGCTCGGTGCAGACGCCGGACTCCAGCTGCTTTTTGCAGGCGGGATAGCGGAAGTTGGCGGTGGGACCGCCGATGTCGTTGATGTAGCCCTTGAAATTCGGCGAGGCGGTAATCTGTTTGGCTTCGCTCACCACCGATTCAACGGAGCGGGAGCGAACCGTCCGCCCCTGATGGAAGGCAAGGGCGCAGAAGTTGCATCCGCCGAAGCAGCCGCGATTGTGGGTGATAGACATTTCCACCTCGGCGATTGCCGGGACGCCGCCCTCCTTGTCGTAACTGGGATGATAGCGGCGGGTGTAGGGCAGGGCGTAGACCGCGTCCAGCTCCTCGCGTTCCAGCGGCGGCATGGGCGGATTCTGCACCAGCATTTTATTATCATAATATTCGACCATCGCCTTGCCGGAGATGGAATCGGTGTTCTTGTACTGCACGCCGAAGGCTTCGGCGTAGAGCCGCTTGTCGGTCTTGAGATCGTCGTAATCCCAGCTTCCCGCCACTTCAAAATGAGGCTTGTCCTCCCGGGTGGTGACGTAGACCGTGCCGCGCACGTCGTGAATTTTTTTCACGGGAACGCCCTTGTCCAGCAGCCTTGCGATGCGGCGGAGGATGTTCTCGCCCATGCCGTAGGTGAGGATGTCGGCGCGGGAGTCGATGAGGATGCTGCGGCGAACCTTGTCGTCCCAGTAATCGTAGTGCGCCAGACGGCGGAGGGAGGCTTCCAGTCCGCCGAGAATGATCGGCACATCGCCGTAAGCCTCGCGGATGCGGTTGCAGTAGACAATAACCGCCCGGTCGGGACGGCGTCCCATCTTGCCGCCGGGGAGTAGTAATCGTAGGAACGGCGCTTTTTGGAGACGGTGTAGTGAGCAACCATGGAGTCGATATTGCCTGCGGTGACGAGGAAGCCGAGCCGGGGACGTCCGTATTCTTTGAACGGGTCGCAGGATTTGTAGTCTGGCTGGGAAAGGATAGCGACGCGGAAGCCCTCGGCTTCCAGCACGCGGGAGATAATCGCCACGCCGAAGCTGGGGTGATCGACATAAGCGTCGCCGGTGACGTAGACAAAATCGGGGCGATCCCATCCCCGCGCGTCCATCTCCGCGCGGCTGAGGGGGAGAAATTGTGTGTTCATATGTGATATCCTATCGTGGGTATGGTTTATTCAATATCATTATTATACCACAGAACGGCGGCATAGTCAAATGATTTCAGAAAAAAGCCGCCGCGCCGGTCATGTGGCCGGTGCGGCGGTTCCATATGATGGAGATTTATTGTTTCATTTCCCGATAGGCGGTATTGATTTCCTCGATATCCGCCAGAGCCGCGGACTCATACTTTGCGTAGAATGTCGAGAAATTCGGATCCTCCTGCTTGGAGAGGTGATAGCCGATGCTGTTAAGCTCGTAGCAGAACATAACATTGCTGTAGTAATAGCCGATGTCAAATACGCGGCCTTCTCTGATAAGATCGATCATAGCCGGGGATTCCTCGTCGCGGGTGTACTTGGTCTGGAGCACTACATCATAATAGGTGGGAACCACATTCTTGTAGCCCTCGTAGCAGAGCGCCTCCAGAATAACCGAAATACATTCCGGATCCTTCGCCGTGATCGGAACACCGAGCAGATTGCAGCCGGCATCGACGTTGGTATAGTATTTTTCCACTGTCTCATCGAATTTCGGCCACGGGATGATTCCGAAGTCGTCTTCCATATCGCGCAGATTCATCGTAGACATGATATTCATATCCATGAACATCGCTCTGCCTTCAGAGAAGACGTCGTTGGTCTTAACCTCATTGGTCGTATTGATGAACATTCCGTCGGTACTGCAGAAGCTGAAATATTTCTCAAATACCTCAACGGTACGCTCGGTGTTGAGCGTCAGATACATCTCGTCGTTTTCATCCTTTTCGCAGATACGCTGCTCTGCGGTATAGAGAACCTGAATCGGACCAATCCAAGGACCGGTGATATAACCCATCTGGTCATCTGCGGGATTAATTTTTGTATCACCGTTCAAATCGCGTACAGCCGATGCAGCCAGCGTCGTAAACTTATCGAATGTCCACTCGCCGTCGATTACAGTCTGATAGGGATAATCCAGCGCATATTCATCAAACATTGCTTTGTTGAACAGCATACAGTTGGTCATTCCCAGGTTCATATAGCTGATGTCGCCGATCATGACATACAGATTGTCACAGAAGGAGAACTGCTTTCTCGCGTCCTGATTCCACCATGGCTTGTCAAGGTCAACGTAGGGAAGATCGGTGTTCCAGTCAAGCAGCAGCCCCTGCTGGGCATAGGTGAAGGTATTGCGTCCGTGCGGAACGAGTATGTCGTAAGAATCATCGCCGGCGAGTATGGTATTGACAGCGTCATGTCCATAGGGGTTTGCACTTATCACAACATCAAATTGAACGCCGAATTGTTCGGAGACTTTCGAGTTGCGCTCGAAGATTGCGTCGTTCATAATATCGCCGTCCGCTTCTTCCACGTACATATCGGCGATGCCATTCTCGTCATTCCGGATGAAGAAGGTGATTGTCTCACCATCATATTTTTTATCCGGCAGATCGGGGAGCAGCTCATCGGATACAGGGGCGGCGGAGGTTGTATCTGCCTCGGCGGTTGTGTCCTCCGGTGTGTCGGAAGCGCCGCAGGATGCAAGCATGGCTGACAGCAGGAAAAGTGCGGTTAATTGTGTTTTTTTCATTGTGTTTAACCATCCTTATGCTCAAGATTTACATATATTATACACGCTTCGGCGCCTCGATTCAATATGCAGTTGTATTAAAAACTTAACCATTTTTGACATGCGGGAGGTCTTTGCATTGACAAACCGGTACTACATATGATAAAATGAAGCATGAGGTGATATCCGTGAATGAACTCAATTTTATTTCCCCTTATGTGCGCCATGCAACCTGTGTGCGCAATCCGCCAAAGGCTCCCGGATATACTCCGACATGGCTTTCCAATGAAACCGAAAATCTTTTAATTTATGTGATATCGGGCAGCTTCCTCCATACAATCGATGGACGCTGTACAGAGGTGCAGGAGGGGATGATAGAAATCATACCGCCGTACGCCAATCAGGTGATCGGCGAGGTGACCTCCGGACAGACGGATATTTACTGTGTTTATTTTGATCTATTCGACTGTGAAGAAAGCCGCTCAACTCTGCACAGAAGCAGAGATCGTCACCTGCCGAAACGCGAAATGTATTTCACCGGTCGCCACACGCTTACACTGATTGAGGAAAGCCGCCGTCCGCAGCTTCTGAAAATGCTCGAATATATCACAGCGAACTTCGACAGCAGCAGCGAGCCTGAAATGCTGACGGTCAAGGGATATATGCTTCTCATACTGGCGGAATTCTTGAGCTCTCCGCCGCTTGACGAGTATGAAAAGCGTTCCAGTGCCTCGCTGTATGTGTCCGAAACGCTGCGTTATGTTGATCATAACTATGCCGATATTACGCTGTCGGTGGCGGGAATCGCATCGCATCTGGGAATCAGCATAGCGTATCTGTCCCGCCTTTTCAAAAAAGAGTACGGACAGAATCTCTATGATTACATCACCAATGTCCGGATCAGCAGAGCCAAGGATTTGTTCGCGCTTGGCAGACGGATTTCGGAGGTTGCAGAGCAGTGCGGCTTCCTTTCGCTTCAGGCATTCTCCCGCACCTTCCGCCGTATCGAGGGAATCAGCCCCCGCGAATATATCGCGCGGAGCAACGCGGTCTCGGACGAACAGCAATAAAACAAATCGTGCGCCGCAGCGTTCGGCGCACGATTTGTTTTATCGATATCAGCTGAACATGAACAGCACAATGCCCGCCATGGACAGAATTAAACTGACCCATGTGTCCCGGGAAATTTTTTCGCGGAAGCAGACCCGTCCCAGCACGGCGCTCAGAATAATGGTCACGCCGCTGATCAGCGGGAACTGGATGGATGCGTCCATCGTCACCATACAGCGCAGCGAGAACAGATTGCCCAGCGTGTTGCAGACCGCATATGTGCCCGCGAAAAGGATTAGCAGAATAAACTGCTTTGGCGTCATCGGTCTGGTGCCGATCTCCCAGAAGACCGCGCGGAATGCTCCTTTCTCGCCCTTACTCCGCCGCAGCAGCGCGAAAGCTGTGAGAATCAGCAGCGCCGCAGCACAGCGCAGCATGGCGCCGATGAGAATGAAGCTGTCCTCATCGATGGCGCCGGGTGAAATCTGATGCAGCTTGGAAAAGACGCTGACCAGACCGTTGGTCAGGAATACAAGAATGCAGCAAAGCGCAAACTTGGGCTTGTTTGTCTCTGCAATGCCATTCGTTTCTTTTTTCAGGAAGGAGGGCAGCAGCGACAGGCAGAGCACGACGATGGCCAGCCATTTCATTACGCCGGCGCTTTCTCCCAGCACGCCGATGCCAAACAGAAAGGGAATAATCACGCCGCCGATCAGACAATAGGTGCTGACTGTCGATACTTTACCGCAGCCCATAGCGGTGATGCTGGCCAGCGAGCAGACAATGCCGCTGGCTGAATACAAAACAATCCACAGAAACGCAGTAAGATTGAATTCCCGCGGCAGCCCCGATTTGATCAGCAGGAACATGATAGATACGGCGCTGCATATGGTCAGATTCCAGAAGCATACCGTCAGCCCGCCTATGGTGCGGCTTTTGAACAGCTTCTGAAAGATGAATTGCAGCGAAAAGAAGGTGCAGGCGATCAGTAAAAGCAGATATTCCATCGGATGTATCAGCCCGGTTCGCCCGCTATCCAGCGGCGGCGGACTTCCTCGTAGACCTCATCCGGGATTGGCTCATTGTTGTGGATGTTGTTGAGGACGTACATATCTCCCGCAATTTTCCGGGTCGTGCAAAAGGTGTCCGTTCGGAAGGCGTCCCGCTCGGATTTGTTGCGAAGGTTGGGCACATCAACGGAGGCGTTGCCATTGCAGATCGAGCGGTAAGCCAAAATTCCGGGGATGCACATATCCACCGCCGTGTAAACATCAATGGCGCGTTCACGTGCCACCTCGTCACCGAGAATTGAACGAATGAAATAGTAAGTGGTGAAAAAATCACCGCCGCCGTGACCGGAATTTTCTGCGCCCACGACAACAGGCTTGGGCGAGTATGTTTCATGTTTGCCGCGGCAGTTTTCGTTTTCGCCCTCGATATAGACAGCCAGCTGACCGTCGCCCAGATCCTTCATGCCGCCCCGGTCGCCGTTGAGTTGATAATTAGAATGGCAGGTGTGCTTCAGACCACCGTGGAGGCTTTTCAAAATCGCGCCGTTGCTCAGCGTGATGATCTCCATACCCGCGCATCCGGCGGCCGCACCCAGATTGCGCATGAATGGGCGGTTCTGCGTCTCAAAGCCCGAGACCTTCACGGGACGCAGACCGGTCATGGAGAGAATCGGTCCGATGGAATGGGTGCAGTAGAAGGTGGAATACATCTCATTGCGCCAGTGCTCACGTTCGCCGTAGGTGATGCTTGGCCAGATGGACGAACAGTCGTGAACATACTCACCCTCGGCGTACATCAATTCACCGATGTCTCCCCGGCGGAAGCGTTCCCGCATCTCCCAGCGGACGGGGGTGTAACAGTAATTTTCGGCGTAGGTGTAGACCTTTCCGCTTCGCTCGACTGCTTCGATCAACTCCACAGCCTCTTTCATCGTGGCGCAGGTCAGACATTCGGTCATCACGTGCCGTCCGCTGTCCAGCAGGCGGATGGCGAAGGGCGCGTGCTCGTTGGCGTAGTTGGCAAGCACCACCGCGTCCATATCGTGATGGAAGAAATCCTCAAAGTTTTCGTAATAGGTCACGTTATGCAGCCCTGCATCCTCGGCTTCCTTGCGGCATTTATCCAGCGCGGGCTTGAATTTGTCGCAGACTGCTGTCAGTTCCGCGTCGCTGCTTCCCATGATCTGGCGCACCATGGTCATACCGCGGTACGCGCCGAATACGCCGATTTTGATTTTTTTCATAAAATCTGCTCTCCTCATTTATGATTTTCGCGCTTCACATTGTTTTCTGAACGAAAATATGCTATAATGAAACGACGTCATCATTATAGCATATCGAAATTGATCTTGAAATGTACGGAGTACACAAAATAGGTGTGATTTTATTGAACAGAATGCCAGTAGACTAACAGGAGAAAATAAGTATGATCCATCTTTTCATAAAAAACTGCCGCGTATTTGACGGCAGTACATTCATGGACGGTTTGCAGGACATCGCCGTTTGCGGCGATGCTGTGACCAGCATTACACCTGCCGGAACCTTCACGCCGTCCGAACCCATCCACACCATCATTGATGCCCGCGGCGCTATGGCGTCCGCCGGGTTCATCGATATGCACGCTCACGTCTATCCGCTGTGGGAGAGCGGCGTGTATTCCGAGAGCACCTTCTTCCCATATTGTGTTACTTCCGCCGCCGACGCGGGCAGTGCGGGCAGCGAAACCATTCGTTCCGGATTGGAGGGATTGGCGTCCTGCCGGGCGGACATCCGCTGCTTTGTCAACATCGCTCCCGCCGGACTGGCGACGCTGAGATGCCATCCGGAGTATATCGATCCGGCGTATATCAACGCGGACAAGCTCCACCGCCTGTTCGCACAGTATGGGGATCGTTTGGCTGGTTTGAAGGTTCGTCTGGGCAGTGAAGTCGCCCGGGAGCATGGCGTGGAACCGCTGAAGGCTGCCGCAAAGCTGGCGCGGGAAATCGGCACCCGGCTGATGGTGCATACCACCAATCCCCCGGTGCCTATGGACGAAATCTGCTCTTATCTTGCACCCGGCGATATCTTCAGCCATGCGTTCCACGACCACGGCAGGAACATTCTCGACGAAAACGGACAGATTCTGCCCGGCGTTTGTGAAGCAAAGGAACGGGGTGTGATCTTCGATATCGGCGACGCGGGGTGGCATTTTTCCTTCGATGTGCTGCGCGCCGCTCTGGCGCAGGGGATTGCGCCGGATACGATCAGCACCGATATCACCGACAACAATATGCTCCGTTCGGGTATGTTCTGCCTGCCGATGGTCATGACCAAGGCGCTGACGCTTGGCATGGCGCTGGAGGATGTGCTGCGCGCTGTCACTGTGACGCCCGGACGGGCGCTGGGGCTTCCGCAGCGTCTGGAGAACGCCGGGACGGCGGATATCGCTCTGTTCACGCTGCGCGAGCATTCGCTGACGCTGAAAGACGGCAACAACAATTTAATCGAAGCCGGGCGCTATATCTGCCCGCTGATGACCGTCAAACGGGGCGCCATCGTCTGGAGGGATATGAGCATATGAATGGTTTCGAGGCATGGGGCGGTCTTGTTGCCCCATGCCTCGGAAATTTTAAAAAAATATCGATAAAGTCTTGACAAAACGAAGATTTTGTGGTACAATAATATTACCTCTGTGAGAGGGTTCTTTTTTTGCGCCCGAGAATGCCGCATTCCGGACGCGGAAGGGATATCGCTTTCCGGAGGGAGGTACGTGAAAACGGCGGGACAGGCCATGTCGCTCCGGCCGTCGATCATCAATCAAATGCACGGATTTCGGGCAATTGTCCGCAGCCCGGGCATAATTCAATCGGGAGGTGCCGAAATGAGAGTTAAGATCACACTGGCGTGCAGTGAGTGCAAGCAGAGAAACTACGACACAAAGAAGAACAAGAAAAATGACCCCGACAGACTTGAAATGAACAAGTACTGCAAATTCTGCCGCAAGCATACGCTCCACAAGGAAACCAAATAATCTTTCATCTGGAGGTTTAACATGGCGGATATCGAAAAGACCGAAGCCAAGGTCAGCGAAAAAGCAGTTGACAAGAAAGACGACAAGAAGCCTGCCAAGAAAGACAAGCCTTCTTTCATCGAGCGTGTCAAGAAGTTTTTCCGCGAGTACAAGAGTGAACTGAAGAAGGTCGTTTGGGCGACCCGGGAGGTTACTCTGAACAACACCCTTCTGGTGGTTGTTTCGGTCGCAGTTGTCAGCGTTGTTATTGGCGTTCTGGACTTCGCTTTCTCTACCGGACTTGTCGCACTCGGCAAGCTCATCTAAGAGAATAAAGCGAGGTTTCGACAATGAGCGATCTGTATGACGCAACCGGGGAAAAGCGCTGGTACGTTGCCCACACTTACTCCGGCTACGAAAACAAGGTTAAAACCAACCTTGAAAAAATCGTTGAAAACCGTGGACTGCACGATGTCATCGTTGACATCCGTATCCCGGTTGAGACCTATATCGACAACGAAACGGGCAAAGAGGTTGAGGAGAAGATCTACCCCAGCTATGTGCTTGTAAAGATGGTTATGACGGACGAAACATGGCACGTCGTCCGGAATATCAGCGGCGTTACAGGCTTTGTGGGCCCCGGATCCAAACCCACCGCGCTCAGCGATGCGGAGGTTGCCGCAATGGGCATCGAAGTGTCTGAGCCGAAGGTCGTTGTCAATTATCAGGTCGGCGATACCGTGGAGATTACCAACGGAGCCCTCAAGGGTACGCGCGGCGTGCTCAAGGAAATTTCCGAGGATCTTGAAAAGGTCACGGTTATCGCAAATATGTTCGGAAGAGATACTCCCTTCGAGCTTGACTCGAAGAGCATTCGTCTTGCGAACAAGTGAGGTTACAAGGCGTAAACGGCTAAAACCGCAAACGTTTCTCCTCATGACGTGGGAGGGAGAAAACCACTGAAAAATTCTCCCGAAAATCTTTTTGGAATATCCCCGGAAACTGTCTGCGGATATTCTGCTACCACAATACGGAGGTGTATTTATCATGGCAAAGAAAATTACAGGTTACATCAAGCTGCAGCTGCCGGCAGGAAAGGCTACTCCCGCTCCTCCCGTAGGTCCTGCACTCGGTGCTTACGGTGTTGCGATTCCGGTATTTACCAAGGAATTCAACGAAAGAACCAAGAAGGATATCGGCCTCATCATTCCGGTCGTAATCACGGTTTACGCAGACCGCTCCTTCTCCTTCATCACTAAGACTCCGCCCGCTCCCGTTCTGATCAAGAAGGCGTGCGGCATCGAGTCTGCTTCCGCTACTCCTAACAAGACCAAGGTCGCTCAGCTGACCAAGGAGCAGGTAAAGCAGATCGCGGAGACCAAGATGCCCGACCTGAACGCAGGCTCGCTGGAGGCCGCGATGAGCATGATCGCTGGTACTGCCCGCAGCATGGGTATCACCGTCGAGGAATAAGGAGGAGTTACAATGAGCACTGGAAAGAAATATATCGAGAGCGCAAAGCTCATCGAAAAAGCTAAGCTGTATGATGCAGCTGATGCCCTGAGCCTGGTTTGCCAGACTGCAAAGGCAAAGTTTGACGAGACCGTAGAGGTTCACGTTCGTCTGGGCGTTGACTCCCGTCACGCCGACCAGCAGGTTCGCGGCGCCGTTGTTCTTCCCAACGGTACCGGTAAGACCGTCCGCACCCTCGTTTTCGCCAAGGGCGACAGAGCGAAGGAAGCTGAAGAGGCTGGCGCAGACTATGTCGGCGCTGAAGATTATGTTGCCAAGATCCAGAAGGAAAACTGGTTCGAGTTCGACATCATCATCGCTACTCCCGATATGATGGGTGTTATCGGTCGTCTGGGTAAGATCCTCGGCCCGAAGGGCTTAATGCCTAACCCCAAGGCTGGCACCGTTACTATGGACGTTGCAAAGGCTGTCAAGGAAGCTAAGGCTGGTAAGATCGAGTATCGTCTGGACAAGACCAATATTATCCACTGCCCCATCGGCAAGGCATCCTTCGGCGCAGAGAAGCTGGGCGAGAACTTCAACGCTCTTCTCGGCGCTATCATCAAGGCTAAGCCCGCCGCTACCAAGGGTCAGTACATCAAGAGCTGCGTTGTCGCTTCGACGATGGGTCCTGGTGTCAAGGTCAACTACGCAAAACTCGGCTGATTGCCGTAATTGAAAAGCCGTCACATCCGTGGCGGCTTTTTGCCCAAAAGGACAATATTTTAAGGAGGGATATCCCATGTCTATCCGTATCATGAGCTCCAACATCTGGGGCGACTATTTCAAGAACCCGGTGGAGGTTCGTGAAGATCAGCTCGGCGCTGTGTTTGAACGTTACACGCCCGATATTCTCGCCATGCAGGAGGCTACCAAGAGCTGGAACGCATCGAAGCTTTTCGAATTCCTGCGTGATGTTTACGCCTACGTTGAATCTGATGAGGCACCTGAGAACAATTTTGTTCCGCTGCTTTACAGAAGAGATATGTTCGACTGCGTCGAGACCGGATTTGTAAAATTCCCGGACACGCCCGACAAATCCAAGGGCGCCACATGGGCTGTCCTTTCTCATAAGGAGAGCGGCAAGAAGCTGGCGGTATTTTGCACGCACTTCTGGTGGCAGAAGTTCGGCGAGGCGGAGCATGACGCCATCCGCGTATCCAACGCCAAGCTGCTTACCGCGAAGGCGCTGGAGCTGATTGAAAAATACGGAATGCCCGTTGTGGCGATGGGTGATATGAACAGCTGGGAGTCCATGCCCACGCTGCCCTATCTGCGTGAAAACGGCTGGAAGTGTGCACGCGACTATGCGCCCGATACCAGCGAGGTGGGAACTCACCACGGTGATCCTGTGCTGGGTGAGGACGGCCGCTATCACGGCAAGCGCACGGAGCGGAATTATACCTGGTCTATTGACCACATTATTTACCGCGGCGATATCAAGCCGAAGAAGTTTGTGGTCATTGAGGATCAGGATGCGTTGGATGCTACCGACCATTCGCCGATCTTCTGCGATTTTGAACTGTAATGGTTGACATCGGACAATATATGGAGGCATTGATCGCCGGACTGCGTGAGCGGTTCGGCGACCGCCTTCGTTATGTGGGGTTGCAAGGCAGTTATCTGCGCGGCGAGGCGGACGAAAACAGCGACATTGACGTTATGGTGGTGCTCGATCGCTGGGAAACTGACGATCTGGATGGATACCGGGAGCTGCTGATGAGATTGGGCGATTTCGACAGAAGCTGCGGCTTCATCTGCGGCGAGGAGGAGCTGCGCCGGTGGAATCCGCTGGAATGCTGCCATGTGCTGCACTCTACGAAGGATTATGTCGGGCGGCTGGCTGATTTTCTGCCGGTGTGGACGATGGAGGACGAGCGCAGCTTTATTAAGATGAGCCTGAACAATCTCTGGCATGAGCTGAGCCATCGCCGCGTTCATCGTGGGCGGGAGCGCAGTTTGGAACGTCTGCCGGGAATGTACAAGGGGACGTTTTTTATTCTGCAAAATCTGCACTATATGCGCACTGGGGAGTTTATCAATTCCAAGGCTGAGCTGTTGGAACGGCTGGACGGAGATGATCGCGCGGTGCTGGCAGCAGCGCTGGCTCTGCGTGGAGGTATGTCTGCTGTTGACGCGGACTTTGAACGGTTATTGACGTGGTGTCAGGCAGCCATGCAGCAGCTATAATCATGAAGGGCTTCATCCGGAAGATGAAGCCCTTTTGTTATTTCGCCTTTCGTGCCTTTTTATAAATCAAGCTGCATATAATCAGCACAATGGGGAAGATCAGCGCCGCGACAAGCCCCGGCTTGAGATCTTCGCCGAAGGCGTCGGCTACCGTTCCAACCACAGTAGGTCCTCCGCCGCAGCCTAAATCACCCGCCAGCGCCAGAATGGCGAACATAGCGGTGCCGCCTTTGGGAAAATACGCCGACGCAATGCTGAACACACCCGGCCATAGAATGCCTACCGACAGTCCGCAGAGTGCGCATCCTGCCAACGACAGAATCGGCGTGGGCGCGAATGCCGCCAGCAAATAGGAGCCGACACAGAGGATGCCGCTGCCAATGATAAACGAGACCAGATTCACCTTCTCGCTGTACTTTGCATAAAACACGCGGGAGCAGCCCATGAGAATCGAGAACATACAGGGACCGGTCAAATCGCCTACCGTTTTGGAGACGTTCAGTCCCTTCTCCGCGAAGGCGGACGCCCATTGGCTCATAGCCTGTTCGGACGCGCCCGAGGCAATCATCAGCAGAATGAACAGCCAGAACATTTTCTTGCCGCACAATTCCCGCAGCGTCATGCCTTCGTCCCCCTCCGTCAGGGTGGCAATCGGCACGCGGGAGAAAACAAAGGCATTGCATAGAGGAAGAATCGCCCACAGGCAGGGGAGAATCGGCCAGCTTCCCTTGCCGAAGGCAAAGAGAAACAGCGTGGACAGCACAATTACCGCGACAGTTCCCCAGCAGTAAAAGGAATGCAGCAAGCTCATAACCGACGCTTTGTTGTCGGTGGGGCAGGCTTCGACGATGGGGCTGATCAGCGTTTCGATGATGCCGCCGCCGATGGCGTAGAGCACGACAGCGATCAGCAGTCCAACGTAGGGATGGGGAAGCAGTGTGGGCAGGACAGCTAGTCCGACCAGTCCGGCAGCGGCGAAGATATGCGCGCTGACGATGCTGATTCGATAGCCGATTTTATCTACAAACCGGGCGGAGAAATAATCAACGGCAATCTGCACGCCGAAGTTAATAGTGATCAGCATAGTAATCTGCGTGACCGAAATGGCAAAGGTGTCCTGAAAAATCAGAAAGAGCAGAGGCGCCAGATTGTTGATGATGGACTGCGTGATGTAGCCGAAGTAGCTGGCGACGATGGTGTGATTGTAGGTGAAGCGTGTGGGTTTCATGATACCGTTCCTTTGATGAAATTTCAATTATTATATCATATTCGCACGCCCGATGCAAGTGATTTCACACTTTTTCGTATATTTTATTGCACATAATGCGCTTGACAAACAGACGGGGATGGAGTATACTTATTGATAGAATTTTGCATGAAAATCGGAGAACGAACCATGAAGTTAGTCAAACGTCTTTTAACCCTTGCGTCCAATCACATTGGCACGATGATCTTCGCCTGTGTGGGCATTATCGGTGCGGCGGTGCTGAATCTGGTGACGCCTGCCCTGATGCGCCGCTTTACCGCGTCGCTGGAGACGCCCGGCACGCTGACGATGGAGCTGCTGGTCATTTTCGCTGTTGTGCTGATCGCTGCCTATCTGATGCGCGCTATATGCAGAGGCATCAGCCTTGGCGTTGCGCACATTGCCGCGTGGCAATTTGTGGGTGAGCTGACTCTAAAGGTCTACGACAAGATGGAGCAGCTGTCCATGCGCTATTATCAGGACAAACAGACCGGCGAGCTGATGAGCCGTCTGGTCAACGACACCCGGCAGTTTGAGCTGCTGATCGCCCACTCCATCCCCGATCTTGCCAGCAATCTGCTGGTGGTAATCGGCGTCTGTGTCATGATGTTCACGATTAATGTGAAGCTGGCATTGATCACACTGATCCCTGTGCCAATCGTGATTCTGGCGGGATGGCTCTATTCCAAGAAGGTCGCGCCCATGTTCCGCACCAATTCCCGGGTGCTGGGCGAGCTGAACGGCGTCTTTCAGGATAATCTGACCGGCATGAAGGAAATCCAGGCCTTCGGCTGCGAGGAGAGCGAGCACAGAAAGATGACCGAAAACTGCCGTTACTACACAAAGGTCAACATCCGTGCCAATCTGGCCAACGCCGTGTTTACCCCCGGCATTGAGTTCATCACGTCGGTTGGCACCATCATCGTCGTGCTGTTCGGCGGTATGCTGGCCATGGACGGGCAGATGGCTGTTTCAGATATCGTTGGTTTCATCATGTATCTGAGTCTGTTTTATACGCCTCTTTCAGTGCTGGCGCGGCTGATGGAGGATTTGCAGGTGGCGTCCGCCAGCGCACAGCGCGTCTTTGAGGTGCTGGACAGCGAACCGGAGGTCAAGCAGGCGGAGAATGCGGTGGAGATGCCCATGGGTGAAGGACGTATCGAATTTGAGAACGTGTGCTTCCATTACAACCCCGCCGAGCGGCTTCTGAAAAACATTTCCTTCACTGCCAAGCCCGGTGAGATGATCGCGCTGGTCGGTCCAACCGGTGTGGGCAAGACTACCATTGTATCTCTGATCGAGCGGTTCTACGACCCGGTTTCCGGGCGTGTGCTTATCGATGGGGTGGATATCAAAACGGCTACGCTTCGTTCCCTGCGCTCCCAGATATCCATGGTATTACAGGATGTATTCCTTTTCAACGGCACCATCGCCGAAAACATTGCCTACGGTCTTGCCGCTGACAACGGGCAGGACTACACCGAGATTACCGATGAACAGGGACATTTGAAGGTGAAAGGCGTATCGGAGAAAATCTCCGCCACGATACATAAGAACCCCGAGACTGACCGGATTCTGTCCTCGTCAGTGCGGACGCTGGACATGGAGAAAATCCGTCAGGCGGCAAAGATTGCCCATGCCGATGAGTTCATTATGCAGATGCCCGACGGCTACAATACGCTGATCGGTGAGCGCGGCGTCCGTCTTTCCGGCGGACAGAAGCAGCGGATTGCCATCGCCCGCGCCGTCCTGCGAGGAACGCCGATTCTGATTCTGGACGAGGCTACCAGCGCGGTGGACAACGAAACCGAGGCTGAGATTCAGGCGGCGATTGAATCGCTGGCAGGCAGCCGGACGATTATCGTTATCGCTCACCGCCTGTCTACCGTAATGCGCGCCGACAACATTCTCGTGCTTGATCAGGGTGAAGTGGTGGAATCGGGACGCCACGAGGAACTGCTGGCGAAGGATGGGCTGTACGCTCGGTTATGCCATGTTCAAGAGAACGCGCGCGATATAACAAACACAGAGAAATATATAACCCAAATCTGATTGTCCGCCGGACATGAACAATGATAAGGTGGACGATTGGTTGCCGATTGCGGAGCTGGTGCTTCCCAATCTTCTGTCCAAGCTGATCGGTCTGAAAGTGACCTATTTCGAATAAAATTCACCGCCCGTCATCCTGTTCGATGACGGGCGGTGGGCTGTATTTTACATTTTTATCTGACGGAATTCGCCGAGCGTGCGCATCAGAGAAGCGTCACGACCGTTGGAGGTGAGAATCAGGCTTTGCAGTTCACCGGCGCGCACCAGCTGTAAAAGACTGGTCAGACGTTCGTCGTCCATGCGGGAGAAGCTTTCGTCGTAGATGACGGGCGGCGGGCATTTGCGGTAGAGCAGATCGATCAGCGACAGGCGCAGACTCAGATAGGCCGCATCCTGCGTTCCGGCTGAGAGGGCGGACAGCGGTTTCTGACCGCTTTCGGTGTCGGCGGACATCTCAAACTGCGAACCTACGCCCAGCTCATGGTAGCGTCCGCCGGTGATGTGGGACATCAGCTTTGTGGTGTTTGCCGCCAGACGGGGCGCCACGCTTTCTCGCAGATGAGAACCGGCTTCCTCCAGCTTTTCGCAGGCCAGCACATAGGCCGCGTGCTTCTTTTCCAGTGCGGCGCGCTCCTGTTTAAGCGCGTTCAAACGGTCGTCCAGCTTGGACGGATTCTCCGCCGTGGGATAGAGCGCCGCCAGCGCCTTTTCAAGCTCGGTCTCATGCTTTTCCAGCGAAACCGCCATTTTGGATGCCATGCCCGCGTCCCGGCGCAGTGCCGGAAGATTGGCGGCGTCGATATCCGAGATATCAATGGACAGATCGATGACCGACCGCAGCTCCGCTTCATTGTAGCTGCTAAGCTGTTCGCGCATACCGGACAGCAGATTGGAATGCTTGTCGTACTCGGTTTTTAAATCTTCCACCGCGCTGAATTTTTCGCTCATCTTGGCGAGGGCTTCGTCCAGACTGCCGCCGTACCCTTCGGCTTCGGCGTTCAGCTCGTCTAAACGGCGGCGTGCGTCCTCTACTGCCAGATATGCGAACTTGGCCGCTTCGGCGGAGGCTTCCTTCGCTTCCTTCGCGGCATCCAGCGCGTCGCAGTCGTAGGCGTATTCCAGCTCTTCGGCTTTGGCGGTCTGGCGTCCTCGCAGGATAAACATGGTAATCGACAGCGCCAGCAGCAGAATGCCGCCCAATATCCACATCATGCCAAGCTCCCGCGACAGCAGCAATGGCACAATCCCGGCGATCAGTCCGGCAATGCCCAATAGCAGTGCCGCGATGGCCACGCCCAAATAGGCACGCGCCGACGAGCGATACCCGCTTGCTTCCGCTTCAATGCCCTCCCGCCCGCCGCGCTCCATATAATCGCGCAGCTGCTCGTCCTCCGGTGCGGCGGAGGACTGCTCCAGCGTATTCCAACGTTCCTCGGCTTCGGTCAGCGTCTGCTTCATTAATGTGATACGGTCGCTTAAATCCTTCAGCTTGTTCATTTCCGCCGGATCGGGAGCGCCCGCGCGGTCAATCTGCGCTTTCAGCTCGTTGCAGCGCTTTTCCAGCGCGTGCATACGCTCAAACAGCTTGACCAGTGTCCGCGCCTCGAACTGTCCAATGCCTGTGTTCAGCTTTTTTGCCTTTTCGGCGGCGGCGGCGCGATTCTTTTTCACGTCGGCAAGCTGAGCTTCCTTGGCTAAAATGTCGTTGTTGATGTTCAGCGCCGCCGCAAGACGGGCTTCCATCGCTGCGCATTCGTTGGTCAGCTCATACAGACGGCCACCCTTCTCGTTCTTGTGCAGCAGTGCGACCCGCGCCGCATCCAATTTGGCGGCGGCTTTTTGCGTATTCACCGTTTCATCCGCCGAGAACAGGATATTTTCCACGCCCTCCGCCACGCTCCGCCCGCCGGTGCCCGTTCCCAGCTGCGACACAAAGGACGTTGCAGAGAACAGCTCGGCATCCACGCCGAGGAACAGCTCGCCGGGGCATTCGCCCTTGTGGCAGGGCATATTGTTCTCCAGATCCACCAGCTGGAGGGCTTCCCGCCAGCCGTTTCCCGACGATACCAGCGCCCGCTCGATGCGGTAGCGGTGGCTGCCGGTGTTGATGGTCAGGCTGCCCGCCGCGCCGCCGGTTGACCAGCTGACCTGGGATGCCCGCTCACGGGAGGGGATGCCGTAAAACATGAATTTGATGAACGCGGCCAGCGTGGATTTTCCGCTTTCGTTGCCGCCCTCAATGATGTTGACCCCCGGCGACAGCTCCATGTCGTAATTCGACAGCCGCCCGAAGGTATCAATGTGCAGTTTTTCTATGTACATATTTTACCTCAGAAATCGATGATATCGCTGCCGGACAGCGCCGCCAGACCGTAGCGAAGCGCCAGCGCGGCCTTTTCGCGTTCCGACTCGTCCCCGCTGTCAAGCAATTCTGCCAGCGAACGGTAGAATGCGCCGCGGATCGTGGGATCCTCCTGAAGGTGCGCGCAGTCGTAAAGGGGAAGGGTGGCGTCCACGGTTTCCAGCAGGAAAATGCCCGGGAACTGCGAGGCGAGAAAATCGGGCGCAATGCGCAGATCGCTGACCACACTGCCGGTGAGCCTGACGCGCAGGGCCGTGTCATCGCCGTAATGCTTGTCGGCGATCATCGCCTGAATGCGGTCGATCACGTCTGCGTTGGTGGCCGCGCCGGTGATGTCCAGCGTCTCGATCTCGTAGCGCCGCTTGGAGAAGCGGTTAAATTTTGCGCCGAGCTGGAGCTGTCCGTCCGTCTTGTCGGCGGCGCCCAGTATGGCGCCCTTCGGACCCAACTCGTCAAAGCCCCGGCCCTCCAGACAGCCGCTGTAGGCGCAGTAACCCTTGTCCAGTGTGCGCAGACCGCTGAATGTGTGAATATGCCCCAGCGCCGCGTAGTCGAAGCCGCAGGCGGACAGCGTGTCCGACGGAATGGGGGCGTATTTCGACACCGCCGCGTCCAGATCGCCATGAGCAACCAGCAGATTGATGCGGTCGGGATTCTCCACCCGGAACGCTTCCAGCGGACAGTCCTCCAGTGTATCCGACGTGAAGGCGTAGCCGTAGACGGTGGTGTTCAGCTCGGGAAAGTCGAAGCAGGACAAATCGGGCGAGTCAAAGATATAGACGTTATCGGGAAATTCGGTGCGGCGGTAATAGCTCTGGAAGGTGTAGGGATCGTGGTTGCCGGGGGCGATGATGACCTTGCAGTCGGGGAGAGCGGCGAACTCCCGGCAGAGGAGCGCGATGGTCTCCTTTGTCGCGTAGGCGCTGTCGAACAGGTCTCCGGCGATGAGCAGGAAGTCCACCTTGCTCATCCGGGCGGTCATGGTTAGCGACGTGAATGCGCCCCGCAGCTCGTTGCGGCGAACCTCCGCCGTTTTGATATCAAGTGCTGTCAGCGGACTGTCCAGATGCAGATCCGCGCAGTGCAGGAATTTTATCATGGTTATGCTCCATTATCAGATTCATTACATATATTATACATGATTCGACCGCCGATTGCAAGCCATTCGCGATATTTTCGGCGAAATTCGCGGTGTGTATAAAAATGCCCCGGACGGACAATCCTAAGATATGTGAATTCTGTTGTTTTCAGGAGCTGCATATGAGAAAACTGAGTGAATATTCGGCGGTCTATTCCATCGGCGCGGCTGGTTACAGTCTGCTTGAAATTCTTTGGCGGGGGTTTACGCACTGGACGATGGCGCTGACGGGAGGGCTTTGCTTTCTGCTGATCTACATCACCGACAATGCCCATGAGGACGCGCCCCTTTGGAAAAAGTGTCTGGCGGGGAGCTTAATTATTACTTTTTTTGAATTGCTGGTGGGCATCATTGTCAATATAATCCTGCACTGGGATGTGTGGGACTATTCGTCGATGAAGTTCAATCTGTGGGGACAGATCTGCCCGCTCTATTCCGCGCTGTGGTATCTGTTGTGTATGCCGGCGGCATGGCTGTGCAGGCGGCTCAAGCGGCTGCTCGGCGGGACGACGGCGATTCAATACGGAAAGTAAATATGGGGCTGCTGCACCTTCGTGCAGCAGCCCCATACGTTATTCAACCACCTTCATATGATATCCCGGCTCGGTCTGCATATGCAGCGCGTCCCCGCCAAACATGGGAAGCAGCTCCCGCAGATGGGAGACTAAAATAAAGCTGACGCCCCGCCGCTCCAGATAGCGCAGAATCGGGTACAGCCCCGCCGCGCCCTCCGCATAGGCGGTGGTCTGGAAGATTTCGTTTGCCAGCAGCAGGGAGTCGGGCTGAACCTCGTTCAGCAGTCCCGCCAGCTCCCGCACCTCCTGCTCGAAGCGTCCGGCATCATTTCCAGCGGCAAATTCCTTCTCCGCCGCCGCGTAACGGGTGTGGACGGCGGTTTTGATCGACATCACCGCACCCTCTGCCGCCGGAATGGGCAGTCCGCCTTGAAAGAGCAGCTGTGCGCATCCCGCCGCGCGCATATACACGGTTTTGCCGCTGTCATTTTCGCCGGTGATAATCACGCCCGCCCGTCCCGCAAGGCGCAGGGCGTTGGGAACCACCGCGTCCACGGTGGGATATTGGACGCAGAGCAGCAGATCATACAGCACCGGAACGTCGGTGGTCTCGCCTGCCGACGGCGTAGTCAGCGGTACCCGCTTTTTCTTCATCTCATGCACGTAGGCGGCTGCCGATTCGTAGAAATACAGCTCTCTGACCAGCGGCGTGAATTCGTCGAATATCGCCCGGATCATGCCGTCCAACAGGTCGGCGGTACGCAGCAGAGCCGCCGAAAACAGGCTGTTGCGCAGTTGTCCGAAGGGATCGTCTGCCTTCACTTCACGCCCGTTTGTCTGGGGAGGCGCCGCTTTGGTGAAGAATCGCGCCAGCGACGGACGCTTTTCCGGGACAGAAGTTGTTCGACCGGACAAACCGGTCAGCTCCCACACGCCAATCTGTCCGTCCGGGTTCACGGACAGGCGGACGGACGCGGCTGTTTCGTTGTCGAAGGCGGCGAGCTGTCCGCAGAGTGAGCGCATTTCCCCGGCCATATCGCCGGACAGCTCGGCTGCGCGCTTCTTTAACGCTGTCAGCCGTTCGGAGCGCGCCGTGTACATACCGATGACCAGCGCAATCTGGGACAGAATGTGCAGCAGCTTTTCCATGGTCAGCGCGTAGAGCACCAGAATCACCCTTGCCGATGCCAGCGCCGCGTCGCTGTCCACGCTGCGGGAGGATGTATAGGCGCGGGAACGTTCTCGCTGGGCGGTATCGGAAAGCTCAGTCAGATTGTTCAGCTCGGTGCGCAGAGAGGGAAGTAGATTGGGGGATGCCAGAAAATCGTGCAGCACTTCCGAGCGCATGGCGATTTCCTCCGGATCGGTGGAGGGATTGGTTAGCATCGCAAGAAAGACCTTCCGGCGCGCGGTATCCGGGCAAAGTCCGGCGAAGGCGGTGTCCAGCAGCAGATCGGCAGTCAGCCGATCGTCGGCGTGGGGGATGGAACGTCCATCCTTATAAAGCAGGCTTTGCATACTCGTCCTCCTCCCTTTGCCGCAGCGACGCGGCATCCAGCTTATATTTGCGCAGAATGTCCGCCGCGTAGGAGCTGCCGCCGCCCTTTGCGCGCCGAATGCGGAAGGTACGGTTTGCCGTATCGGTCTCGTCCATGACCGTGGTCAGCATGACAAAATCCCCGTCCGCTACCTCATGGAAGTGCGTCACCCACAGGGAATACGCGCCGCTCTCCCGCACCCGGGACGCTGTTTCCAGCGTCATACGCGCGCCCTTGATGTCGTCGGTGCCCGAATAGGTTTCGTTGAAGAAAATGAAGCTGTCGGCTGTACAGCTTTGCAGCAGTGAATCCACCCGCGCGGCTTCCTCCACCAGCCGTCCGCTTCCGGTGAAGCTCTCATCCGCGGGAAAGTGCGTGCAGATATAATCGAAGGGGTAGCAGCACATCTCGGCAGCGAAGACCGGACAGCCGCATAATGCAAGCAGCAGATTGGCGGCGGCACAGCGCAGATAGGTGGTCTTGCCGCCGCCGTTGGCGCCTGTCAGGAAGCAGACTGGGGCGTCGGCGTCAAAGTCAATATCGTTGGCCACCACGGCGCAGTTCTTCACAAGCAGTGTAAAATCGTAAGCATCCCGGGCGGAAAAGCGTTTCTCCCCGACGATGGATGGATAGCAGACGGCGAAGCCCTGCTTCCTTCCCCGGGAAATTAAATCGGTGATCGACAAATAAAATTCAATCTCCCCACGCAGATCGGTCAGACTGCGGTCGATGTGGGGCGTGCAGTCCAGACTACACTGGCGAAGGGACGCAAACTCGGCGCTGTACAGCTTGGCCAGCGCTTCGGACAGGGCGGGGAGGATGCGGATTTCCCTGCTCGATTTCTTCTTGCAGGGAAGCTCCATCGCTTCGGCATAGGCTTCAATTTTTGCCGTGAGACTGTCCGGATTCATGGTGCGGCAAATGAAAACGCCACCGCCCTCCATACGCATGGACAGTGTGGAGAGCGTTTCCTCCGCCGATTGGCTGTCGGCCAGCGCCCGGCGGATCAGCGCGTTTTCTTCGGAAAGCGCTTCCATGCGTTGGTACAGCGCTTCCAGAAAAGGGGATTCTCCGTTCTGCTGTGCCAATGCCTGACCGCAGCGGCTTACGCCAATCTGCGCTTCGCAGAGACGGCGAAGCAGGAAGATTTCCTCCAGCTCAGAGCGCTTGACATCATTTTTGGCGGCGTTCCAGGCGTCGGACGCCTGAGAAAAACGGGTCAGCGAATCGGCGAAGGTATGTACGGCCGTCAGAAAATCAGTATCCTCCAGCCGCCGGAAAATGTCCTGCCGGGCGGCAATTTCATCGGTGGTGCAGAGACGGGAGAGCAGCGTAATTGTTCGTTCGGGGAGCAGCTTGTGGAGATTCAGGTCGGCGGCGAGGCTGGCGGGCAGCTCCCGTCTGCCGCCTGTCAGCCATAACAGGGATTGCTTCATCGTTCCTCCAGAATTTCGCTGCCGCGGATGACACAGCCCCCCGGCTTCAATGTGCGCATATAGACATTGGTGCAGCCAAGGCGGTCGGCGGTGTTGTCTACGATCAGGTCGAAGACACCGTCCATCAGATGCGGACGGGCGATGTCATCCTGCGCAAAGAGAATCTGCCCGTAATTGCGGGAGCGGATGGATTCCTCCGCCGTGTGCAGACGGTTGGCATCGCTGTCCAGCACCACTACCTCAATGTCCTGATAGTTACAGCCATAGACCAGATTCATCACCGCGTCGATATCGGCACAGCCAAGCAGCAGGATAATCAGCTTTTCGCCGAATTTCCGCAGCATAAAATCGGGGTTCAGCGGCGTGATATCCAACGTCAGCGGAGCGGAGGCTTCGCATAATGTTACCGTGTAGCCCGACAGCGGCGGCAGGCATCCGCATTTGCAGCGGCGGGGATAGTAATGGAGCAGCGGCTGTCCGCAGGACGGGCAGGTGAGGTGCTTGATTACGCCGCGCTTCGCCATGCGATAACGGTTGTAGTTGTTGCGGCGCATGATGTACAGTGCTTCCGCTTCCAGTGCGCCGTAGATGACGGCGGACTCAATCTGCGAGTTGGAATAGCTGTCCAACAGCTCCAGATAGTGATAATTCAGCTCGCCGTCCATAATCTTCTGGAAGATGGTTTCGGCGGCGTAGGGTCCCAGCATCGGCAGGAGGTGCTCCAGCAGGTTTACGTCCATCTCCGCCAGCGAATCGAAGGTAGCGGCCTTCATCAACTTTTGCGTGTCGCTGTCGTTCATATATTCTGCCAGCGACAGCACATGGGACATATCCAGTCCCTGTTTTGACAGGCTCTCGGACAGCCGCTGCAATACGCTGGGACGCAGCCATGGCGCCAGATTCACCACGTCCGAGGCGTCCTTCGGCTGAACATCCCGCCCCGCCGCCAGACCGTTGATGATTTCTGCCTCGCCGTCGGTGGGATCGGCGGAGTTGACCAGCAGCTCCAATGAGACGCCGAAGGTTGACGCTATCTCCCGAAGCACGGAGATGTCCGGGAAGCTGTCGCCGCACTCATAACGGGAAACTGCCTGTCGGGTCAGACCGAGGCGGTCGGCTAGCTCGGACTGGGTCATATCGGCAGACTTGCGCAGACGTGCCACGAAGGTGCCGAATTTGGTGGTATCAAACATGGGAGAGCCATCCTTTCGTTGTGTGTTGCTTTTATTATACCATACCGTCCGACAAATAGCAAGCAATGATTGATTGCGCCGCCCCCTTGACAACAATGTAAAGAGGGTGTATAATATAGGTAAAAAATCGCAAAACAAAGGAGTTTGTGTTATGGAACGTAAAGTCAGCATTTCCATCGGTAAATTGCAGAATGCTTACGGCGATCTGCGCGCCATCGAAATTGCCGCAGAAATCGGCGCGGACGCGGTCGATTTTGATACCTGCGCCGGGCGCTGGGACTATACCAGAGAGGATTCGGTTTACGCAAAGAGCGACGACGAAATCATCAGCTATTTCGCCGCCATCAAAAAGCGTGCGGATGAGCTGGGCATTGAAATCGGTCAGACTCACGGACGCATCAGCGGCTATACGGATAACGAGGAGAAGAATGCCATTGTTGTCGAAAACGCCCGCCGCGATTTTCTGGCGGCGAAGACGCTGGGCGCTCCGGTCACGATCATCCACAGCGTTTCCACCTGCGGCATGGGGCCTGACACCGATCCCGCGTTAATGCGCAAGCTGAACTTTGAGATGTTCACCCGTATGCTGGTTCATGCCAAGACCTACGGCGTGAAGATTGCCTCCGAAACCTTCGGCGACGCGCCAAACTACGGTTGTGTGGATTTTTTCGGCGATATCCGCGAGTTTATCATGTCCTACAATAAGGTCTGCGCTGTGGGGGACAATGCGGACTATTTCGCCCTCTGTGCCGATACCGGACATTCCAACAAGGCCACCCGCTTTGGAAATCCCTCCCCCGCCGATACCATCCGTATGCTGGGCAGCAATGTTACCGCGCTGCATCTGAACGACAACGACACCCTGACCGATCAGCACAAGATTCCCATGACCGGCTGCATCGACTGGAACGATGTGTTCAACGCGCTGGACGAAATCGGCTACAGCGGAAACTACAATATGGAGCTGAATCTGGCGCACTTCGGCAAGGGCTTCCTTGTGGAGACCGCTGCCTTCGCCATCAAGGTGATGCGAAACTTCCTTAAGAATCGCTACGGCGAGTAAGAATATCGATATGACAAAAGCAAGCCCTGACCGGGACAATCCGGCGGGGCTTGCTTTATTTGGATTCTCCCCGCCTGTCCCGCTTGATCTCGGAGGGTGTGCAGCTGTAGCGGTCGCGGAAGGCGCGGAGCATACTGCGCATACTCTGGAAGCCCGAGCGTTCGGCGATTTCCTCCAGTTTCAGTTCGGGATGGGCGTTGAGCAGGCGGTTCACCTCCATCGTGCGCAGGGAGGTGATATAATCATTGATGCTGATGTGCATGACCTGACGGAAATAGGTGGAAAGCTGCTGGGAATTGCAATAGAGCGCGCGTGAAATGTCGGACAGCAGCAGCTTCCGGCGGAAGTTCTGCTGAATATAGCTTACCGCGTCGGCGATCAGATTGGTCATGCACTGCCGGGGCACAAGGGGGCAGCGGCGGATGACGATGCTTACCAGCGATGCGCCCAGCAGACGGAGCTGCGTGTCCCGCTCTTCCAAAGTTGGATATAGTCCGTTGAAAATACCGTTCTGACAGTTAAGATCGTACATAAGGCGGAAGATGGACAGGAGCGATTGATTTTCGTCGTCCTTCAGCGAGGTTTCGGCGAAGGTCTGGTTGTCCAGCATGATATCCCATTCGGGCAGGGAGCTTCGGGGAATCTGAACGACATAGTTGATTCCTCTCACCCGCGATTTCATTGCGTGGACGGTGAAGCTGGAGATCATCGTCATGTATCCCTGCGGAATGACGCACGCCCTGTTGTCAATGACCGCGTCCATGACACCTTCGGCAACATAGATGAATTCCAGACAGTTGTGGAAATGCGGCGGGATGTTGATCAGCTTCTCTGTCCAGGCGCCGAGCTCCATGATGTTGTCCTGCTTAGCCTCATAATAGCTGTCCATCGTCTCACCTCTTTTTATTTTTTGTCCGATCGTTTTTACTTTTTGCTATTTGCATTATAGCATATTTATGATAAAATAGCAAGTGTAAATTTCACTTTGCGCACAAATTTATTAAGGAGGAATTTTCTATGAACGCAAAGAAATTGACCTGTCTGTTTCTGCTGACTGCTCTGCTGCTCACTTCCTGCGGCGGCACATCGACCGGCACTGATACTACCGCCGATATGGCTGAAGGAACCGGCACAACTACCACAACAGAGGAAAAGGAATACGAGTTCGCAGAATTTGACGGCTACGAGTTCCGCATTCTCAACGCTGATGACATCTACAGTATGCACGCCCGTATCGAAGCCGAGGAAACCAACGGCGAAACGCTCAATGACATTCAGTACGAACGCTGCCGTACCCTCGAGGAAAAGATGGGTATTACCATCGCTGAGACCAATATGGGTGTCGATAATGATGTTGCCAATCACGCCAGCCAGGTGGTTATGGCGGGCGAGGATGCCTACGATATCATGTACATCCCGGCGCGCGACCTGAAAAAATTTACCGGAGAGGGCTATCTCTACAATCTGCTTGATTTTGACGAATTCAACTTCGATGAGGCGTGGTGGCTCCAGAACTACAACGAGCCGAGCACGCTGAACGGCAAGCTGTATGCCGCTGCAAGCTATTCCCAGCTGATGATCATTGACTCGGTATGGTGCGTTTATTACAACGAAAGCATCGGAGAAACGCTGAAGCTGGATACGCCTTACAGTCTGGCGAAGGAAGGCAAGTGGACGCTGGACGTCATGCAAACCTATCTGAAAACCGCCGGAAATCTGAATGGAGACGATTCTTTCACGTGGAATGCGGATGGCAAGGCGTTTTATGGAATCGCGTTAGGCGGACCCTCCTATCTGATTACCGGTGCGGATGAACTTTATGTTGAAAACATCGATGGAGAACTGACCTATACCGCCGGAAGCGATCGCTTCTACAATGTTGTCAGCAAGGTTACGCAGGTGCTGAACAAAAATGACGGCAGCGTCATGTACAAGACTAGCAATGTGAGTGATGATACGTCGGGACACTATATTTATACCTTTGAGCATGAACGTTCGCTGATGATGGTTGCGGAGCTGGCAAAGACCAACCGTATGCGCGATAAGAATTACAGCTTTGGTATTCTGCCGACTCCGAAATATGATGAGAATCAGGAAAACTACATCAGCGTTCCCTTCTACGGCACACCTTGCCTGACCATTCCCGTTACTGTAGATAATCCCGAGCGTGCGGCAGCCATTTCGGACGCGCTGGCGTATCTGAGCTATGAGATGGTATGGCCTGTTTTCCGTAAGGTTACGCTGGAACAGAAGAATCTGCGCAACAAAGAATCCATTGAGATGCTGGATGTCATCATCAAGTCGGTTGTGCCGCAGCTTTCTACTATTTATGGTATCAGCACTGGTGCATCGGATGTGGCAGCGGTTTCGGCGCGCGGTGATGATTCGGTCGCATCTGTGATTGCTTCTTATAAGGAAGCTGCCCAGACGCAGATTGACAAGATCAACAAGGGCGAATAATCAACAGTCGTAAGCCAAAATCATATGCTTTGGCCTATTTTGAGCGTATATCTCAAAGGAGAGAACGATCATGAAACTGTCCACATCAACCGGCGATTTCAGCTTTTATGTCGATACGATTGCCGAAAAAGTCCGCTGCTTCAAGGGCTCCGAATTCAAAAACATCAACCTTGAGCAGACAGGCACCGTTCCCGAATTCATGGAAGAAAGCGACGACGGCTGGAAGCGGCTGGCGCACGAATGGGGAGAAGCCGCCGCTTATGCGGGCGTCACCTATGTCGTATCCCATTCCCCCTGTTTGAATCCGTTCCAATCGTCGGATGACGAAGCATATGCCGCCACAATCCGCGCCATCCGCCGCTCCATCGAAATCTGCCATATACTCAGCATCCCGCGGATTGTTGTTCACGCGGGCACCAATTCCGCCTTTACCGAGGACGAATACCGCAGTAAAAACAAAAAATTCTACAGCGAATTTTTTGACCTGATGGAGAAATACGACATCACTGTGATGACGGAGAATACACCGGATGCGCCATATCATACCCTGTCCACGGGCAGGGAGATGAGGGAGTTCATCGAATATGTGGAACATCCGCTCTTCGCCGCGTGCTGGGATACGGCGCACGCCAACATCAACACACAGGCAAAAGCGGAAGGATCGTATCAGTCCATCACTGCGCTGGGCGAGAAGCTCAAGGGGCTGCATATCTCGGACAACTTCGGCGACGGCGCGCACCATCACACATGGCCGTTTGCGGGTATCGTCAATTTTGATGCGGTCGTGCAGGGACTTCTGGACGTGCATTACGATGGATATTTCAATTTTGAAGCATCCTACACACTGCTGCACGCAAAGAACATCCCTTATCACCGTCGGCCGTGGGTACACAACGGCGAAACCGTTACCCGTCTGCTCAGTCCTTCCATCGAAATGAAGCGTAAAGCAACGACTTTGCTTTACGAGGTCGGAAAATATATTCTGGAAAGCTACGATTGCTTTGAAGAATGACGTTGGTCGGGAGCGCCGCATTTTTGCGGCGCTCCTTTCTCTTTCCTGTCATATTCCCTCCGGCAGGTCCATATACATGGAACAGGAGCAATGACAAGGAGGAATACAACAAATGGCTGAACCATCCATCTACCGGGACATCGCCGAACGCACTGCCAACACCTTCTATCTGGGCGTGATCGGACCGGTGCGCACCGGAAAATCCACGTTTATCAAAAAGTTCATGGAAGCACTGGTCATCCCCAACATTCGGGACGAGCACGAGCGCGACCGTGCCCGGGACGAAATGCCCCAGAGCGCCGCGGGCAAGACCGTTATGACCACCGAACCAAAGTTCATCCCTGACGAGGCGGTGGAGATCACGCTGGCTGACAACGCGGTGATGAAGGTAAAAATGATTGACTGCGTGGGCTATATCATCCCTGACGCCATGGGGCACATTGAGGAAGGACACGCCCGCATGGTACATACGCCATGGTCAAGCGAGCCGATGCCCTTTACCGCCGCTGCCGAACTGGGGACGCGCAAGGTTATCAACGAGCACTCAACCGTGGGTATGCTGGTTACTACCGACGGAACCATCGGCGAAATTCCGCGTGAGAACTACATCGAAGCCGAGGAACGTGTCGTCCGCGAGCTGAAGCAGGTAGGCAAGCCCTTCGCTATCATCCTGAACTCGGCCAATCCCGGGAGCGACAGCGCGGTCAAGCTGGCTTATGAGCTGGAGGAAAAGTATGCCGCGCCGGTGGCGCTGGTCAATTGCTTACAGCTGGACAGCGATGACATCCGGCATATTCTGGAGCTGGTGCTCTCCGAGTTCCCGGTCTGTGAAATCCGTGTCCGCCTTCCCGAATGGCTGAATGCGCTGGAGCCGTCCCACCGTCTGCGCACGACGCTGAATGACTTCGTGCTGGAACGTGCGGGGAAGGTGACAAAGATCGGTGAGATCGGGCATACCTTTACCGACATCGGTGACAGCGATTGTGTGAAAGGCGTGAAAATTGACCGCATTGATCTAGGCAAGGGTCAGGCGGAGCTGTCCGTGGAGCTGTGCGACGGGCTGTATTACAAAACGATCAGCGAGCTGTGCGGCTTTGATATTTCCAGCGAGGAGAAGCTGATTACGCTTCTGCGCGATCTGGCGGGGATGAAGGAGAAGTACGATCGGGTGGCCGAAGCCCTGCGGGATGTGACCGAGAAGGGCTATGGCATCGTTATGCCCGAGATCGATGACCTGCATCTGGAGGAACCGGAGATTGTTAAGCAGACGGGGGGCTACGGCGTCCGGCTGCGTGCATCGGCGCCCAGCATCCATATGATCAAGGCCAACATCGAGACCGAGATCAGCCCGGTGGTGGGCACCGAACAGCAGTCGGAGGAGCTGGTAAAGTATATGCTCAAGGAGTTCGAGGAGGATCCGAAAAAGATTTGGGAATCGAATATGTTCGGGCGGACGCTTCATCAGCTGGTGAACGAGGGGCTGCATACCAAGCTGGGTCATATGCCCGAGGATGCCCGTGCCAAGCTGTCGGAAACCTTACAGCGTATCATCAACGAGGGCAGCGGCGGTCTGATCTGCATCATTCTATAATCCGCATAGAGAGGGGCTGCTGCACGTTTCGTGCAGCAGCCCCTGATAATTTAATGTCTGCGCCGTTCCAGAAGAATCCATATCGAATAAACAATCACCAGAAGCGGCAGTGCGATGTCCATTGCCGTATACAGCGGATTAATCAATCGCGCGCCCGCCGCAATATGTGCAGTTTCTGCCGCTTCCGGCGTCTCTGTCCGCCGTCCGCGCACCAGCAGACGGTGGGTGTTGATGCCGTAGGGTGTGCAGGTCACAAGTGTACACAAATCCTCACCCTCCTGAATCAGCAGCGAAGACGTGTCATCCGGCTCTACCACAAGAATTTCTTCCACCTCGTAGGTCAGCGTTTCATCCAGTACATGGATTGTGAACCGGCTTCCGACCGTCAGCTTGTCCAGGTCGCTGAACAGCCTGGCGGTGGTCAGCCCGCGATGCGCGGTCAGAACGCAGTGTGTCCCTTCGCCGCCGATGGGCAGAAATGACCATGGCAGATGCCCGACGCCGATCTGAAGCACAGATTTGTCCACGCCGTGGTAAATCGGCAGCTCTACGGCGATATCGGGAATGGAGATATAGCCCATGATTCCCGTGCCGTTTGTGTCCAGCAGCGAATCATACAGCTGCGCCTGTTCTTCATTTAGCAGGTAGGGATTGCCACGCTCCAACAGGGAGCAGTTATATTGTCGCGCCGCTTCGGACAGGCGTTCCAGTTCGTCCGCTCGATCAGACACGCTGTCCGCGTATTCTTCGATATAGCGGGTCTGATGCTTCGCATTCCAGTAGCTGCTGAATGCGGGGTACAGCATCAGCGCCAGTCCTGCCAGCATGATCAGGAGCAGGAAGATGGACGATCGTCTGTTTTTCATTATGCAGCCTGACCTGCGTCCAGCCTGTCGGGCTGATTACATATGCTCACGGGTTTTCATCCGCAGCTTTGTCACAAAGAGCACGCCCGATGCGGTTAAAATCACAAAACCGACGCAAACCACAATGGTTGTGCCAATTCCGCCGGTTTCAGGCAGCTTGGTGCCGGATTGGTTGAGTACCTTGATTTCGGTGACACCGCTGGGATTGTCAGTGGTGGCATTCAGGGTTCCGTCATCGCCGATGACGACGGTAATGGGATCGCTTAATACGGCGAAGCCCTCCGGCGCCGCGGTTTCGGTGAGGGTGTATGTGCCGCTGGCTAAACCGCGAAGGATGAAGCGTCCGGTGGAATCGGTGGTGATGGATGCATATGTGCCGGATCCATCAGGCACATACACAGCGGTTCCGCTGGTGCTGACCTGCTTGAACAGCATGGACGAGCTGCCATTGGTTATTGTAAATTCTGCTCCGGCAAGCGGTGTATCCGTGCCGGTGTATTTGTAAATGGGTAAATCCCAGCTGTAGATGGTTGTGACAGCGGCGGCGGTTGTACTGCCGCTGCCATATGTGAGCCACAGTTTTACCGGGTTGCCGGCGGAACCGATGACTGCGTTTGTATTCAATGTGAGTGTAATCGGAACATAAACAACCTGATTTTCCGTCAGCGTTCGCGTGATAGTGACTGTGGTGGTTCCGACGGTAGATGTATCGGTGCTGTAACCGCTGGTGCTGAACGTATCCTGCACGCCGCTTTCCATCAGTATGTAAGGCTTGCCGACTTTACACGTCAGTCCCGAACCGTGCTCGATATGTAAAACATAATTGCTGGTTGTGCTGCCGACCGTGATCATGGCATCCATTGAAATGCTGTTGCCGATCGCGGCGGAGATGCTGTCCGTATTGGTGCCTCCAATCAAGGGATTCACCATCGGCTCGGAATTTTTCTCTACCACCGTGGCGTCCGCGGTCACATTGCTCAGCGAGCACAGCGCGCCTAAGGATGTATCCACCAGATAATATCCGAATGCCAGCCCGGAGAAGGTTACACTGGTGGATGATGCGGCAGCCGACGCAGTTGCCGAAACGGAATTCTGCGTCACATAATCCATCGCCAGCTTTGCAAAATTCTGTGCATTCGCGCCGTCTACCCAGGTTACGCCGGTCTGGTCGTCTACCGTAACATAGACACCGTTGACCGAGGTGCCGGAGATAAATGCTTCCCAGTTCGCGTTCACCGAATACAGATAGGCGTTTGCTTTCTCATTGTAGCTCTCCAGATCAAAAATGCGGTAAACTGTGTAGGTTTGTCCGACAACTGCATTGTTGATGGTAATGCTGCCGCTGTCCGCAGCGTACAGCGCCGGGGTCAGGCACAGAAGGATTGCTGCCGCCATCAATAGGGTTAAAAGTTTCTTCGATTTTTGCATGGGAATTCTCCTTAAAATTATATCATAATGCTGTTTACAGCATATCATGTTCGTCAATATTGCAGGATTCCGAACGATGGATTATGAATATTTTAACACTATGTTCATGTAATATCTATATATTTGCCGTGAAAAGGGATGCTGTACGGTACTCTTTGTGCAGCATCCCTTTGACAATAGGAACATCACAGCTCTATATCCGCGAACACCGGAGAGTGATCGGACAGAGGAAGATAATATTCGGGCGAGTAGCGGTCGAAGCGGCGGACGAAGCCGTCGGGCGCGTTTCGCACCAGAATGTGGTCGATGGCATCAATAAACTTATCGTCGTTGTAGGGCTGGAAGCCGTTAGGGCCGCAGACGTGATGACCGCTGGTTTCGTCGGCGTATTCTACAGCGATGTTATGTGCGTGGACAAAGCCCTGAGAGAATGCGTAATTAAGGGCGGGGGTGTTGTACCGGGTGTTCAGATCACCCACAACGATGACGGGGCAGTTGTACTTCTTCTGATATTCGTCGGCTCTGGCGATGAGCATGGAGATTTGATAGACCCGCGCTTCATCCGATCCAGCCTGATAATGCTGGGGACTGACGGCGGGATTGCTTTTTTTCCACCAGAGATGGGTGGTAACGAAGATAAACAGCTTTCCGGTCTCCTTTACGCGGAAGACGGCCAGCGCGCAGGACTTGGAATCGCAGTCGTTGAAGCAGCCCTCAAACCCGGGACATTCGCTGGGGTACAGGATAAAATCGGAGTCAACCAACTCAAATTTGTCCGGTCGGTAAACGATGGGAGTGAACTTTCCCCAAAGCAGCGCGTAATGCATACCGGCGTTGTGCAGATAACGCATCATCAGGTCGTTCATATTGGGCGTTATCTCCTGACAGCCGATGATGTCCGGCTGGGTTTCCTGATAAACGCGGATAAAGCCGTGCTCGCGGTGTGCCGCCGAGCAGTCAAGCCCCATTTCCTCCCATGCGGGTCGATTTTTATCGCAGTTCCACTTGTTGTGGCTCATGACACGAATCGTACTCATATGATATTCCTCCAGAAAGGTACAATATGGTGTTTTCAAAGATATAAATTATTATAGCATAATACCGCTGATATGTCAATCGATGGCGAACATTTTTGGCAAAATAATTATATATTCAATCAAATGTGACGCCCGGATTGAAATGTCGATTGAGTTTTCGGTATTCCATCGGCGGCAGTCCGACAAATCGCCGGAAAACATTGGCGAAATGACTACTGTCATAAAAACTGTAGCGGATAGCGATATCCGTAACTGAGAGATCGGTTTCACGCAGCAGCTCGGCGGCATGACGGATTTTTGTGTCCATAACATATTGATGCAGTGTCATGGATGTGGCTGATTGTACCAGCTTGTTAATATAATTGGGATGATAGTTGAACACTTCCGAAAGTTCTTTCCCGGTCAGCGGTAAGCGGGCATTGCGGTTGATATAGTCAAGGATGACATCGGCGGTCTGGGACGCATTCTGATTGGTACTGTTGTCGCCGAACCGGACGAGGGAGACCAAAAGACTGGTGAGCAGGGCATTGGAGCGCTTTCGGTAACAGATACGGCGCTCGTTAAACTCCCGGCAGATATTGGCGGTCTGGCTTATCGCTTCCGGGAAATCGCGGATAAACCGAATGCTGTTGTAGAAATCGTTATCCTGAAAGTGGACAGCTTCGCCGCTGCTGCGCGGATCAAAATCCGAATCGTTAATGATACGGCCGTAGAGTCGGGAGTCGTCGCGGTAAGGCAGAAAATCAAAAAAAATATTGATGACGCTGAATTCGTTTCCGGAGAACTCATTACCGTACAGCTGGTTTGGCGGAAAATATACCATATCACCCGGTTCACAGTTATAAACAGTGCCATCGCTGATGAAGGTGCAGGAACCGCCGGTGATGCACATCAGACGATGGGTGTAGGAACGCTTATTATAGTGATAGCGCAGGTGGCTTCGGCTGTTTTTATATTCGCTTGTGTCCTTGATGGAGGGTTCGATATCGTCAAGACATAGATATTTCATCGCGTATTTCCTTTCTGATTGGTAATATTTTGTGTGGGAATTTCCTGCTTTTGTTTGGGCAATTACAAGAGGAATGCTGTGAAATGTGGTATAATGGTGATACATCATAAAGGAGGTATGAAAATGATGTTTATGAAAAAATCCTTTTCCCGCATGATCATCGCTGCGCTGGCAGCACTGTCTCTGACCACAGCCGGAGGTGCGGCTGTATCGGCAGCGGCACTTCCGGAAACACCCTATTACTTCGATGCGGCATACATCTGTGAGGGTACCTACGGCGCGTCCAATACTCCTGCGCATGAGTATTGGCGGCACTCGGTTGCGGAGCTGACCGAAGAAGACGACGTACCCTGCCTGAAGATGGTGGCCGCAACAAACGATACTTATCCGACACAGGTGAATATATACTGGTCGGACAAGGGTTCTGGCGAGGACGCGGGCGCGATCAATGTGGAGACCTATCCCTACGTGCTGATGCGCTACAAGACCACACGCTCGGCTTCGGTCGATCTGACTGCTTACTGGAATGTCACCTATTTCAACGATGTTGGTACTGTGGAAGCCGGCGGCTGGAATGAAACCATCCTGAAATTCGATCCTTCCAAGATCAATAAGGGCAGCTTCAACAAGCTGACGGATAATATGTATATCCGCTTCTGGGGCGAAACACCCTCTAAGGAATATGTGGGCGCCGAGTTTTATCTTGAGTATGTGGCTTTCTTCAAGACCGAGGAGGATGCTCTTGCCTTTGCGGCAGCACGGAACGCTGTGAATGCCGAGCCGGAAATCACCGAAAACGCTCCGCAGACAGCAGACGGCATAGCTCTTGCCGCCGCCGCACTTTTTGTATCGGCAGGCGGTGTATATGTGTTCAGACGCCGGAGAACTGTTTGATTTGTGATGTCAGCTTTTTCATTTGACCGGAACCGCCGTACCGCCGGGTATGGCGGTTCCGCTGTCTGATGGCATGCCTTTTTGCATATCGGTGGGACTTACGCCGTAGAACTTCTTGAACATCTTTGAAAAATTGAACACATCTGCGTAACCGGCCATGGCGGCAGCCTGCCCCACCGAGTAGCCCGCGGTCAGAAAGTTGCGGGCGTGCTTCATTTTGACAGCGGTAATGTATTCCTTGAGCGTGACGCCGTAATCCCGCTTGAAGATGCGGGAGAGATAACGTCGGTTGATGTTCATGTCATCCGCCAGCTTTTCCACCGGGAGAGGACGCATATAATTTTTTTCAATGTAGTTGGCGGCGCGTTCGGTGTAGCCGCCAATATCGGGATGGGCGGCGGCGGTCTCACCCAGCAGATCGGCAAGCAGCAGAAAGAGCTGCCCGGCCAGATATTCCTCCCGCATCCGGTCGAGGCGCTCACATCGAAGCATGGCGGGGATGATATTGCAGTCCCGGGGCGTCAGGATGTCCGGCAGGGAGTCCAGAGCCGGAGCAAGTTTTCCGTTGAAGCCTATCCAGATGTAATACCACGGATCGTCCTCGGAAGCGTTGTAAGTGGTGATTTCGCCGGGACGGATGAGAAAGATCTGCCCGGAGGTCAGTCCGTACTGTCCGCGGATCGTCTTAAACTGTCCGCTGCCCGAGACCACATAATGCAGCAGATAGTGGTCGCGTATCGCGGGACCAAAGGTATGACCGGGCAGGCAGTGTTCCCACCCGAGGACGACGGGGTTGAGATCGGTGAAATGCCGGTCACGGATGTAAATATTGTTATGGGTTATGGAGCGGCTCATGGCGCACCTCCGATTTTTTCTAATTCGTTACATTATAACATGAAATGCTTACTTATTTCAATTCACATTCTGCACAAAATGTGGTAAGATTAATTAGATAAAATTTTTCGGGAGGAATACGATTAATGATTAAAATTACCTTTATCGGCGCGGGCAGTACTGTCTTCGCCAAAAACGTGCTGGGCGACGTAATGCTTACCGAAGCGCTGCACGAGTGCGAAATCGCACTTTATGACATCGACGCGGGACGTCTTGAGGAATCCTTCACCATGCTCACCGCTCTGAATCACAACATCAACGGCGGCGCCGCCACGATCAAAAAGTATCTGGGCGTGGAACAGCGTAAGGACGCTCTGTCCGGCGCGCGCTTTGTGGTTAACGCCATTCAGGTGGGCGGCTACGAGCCTTGTACCGTCACCGACTTCGAGGTTCCCAAGAAATACGGCCTTCGCCAGACCATCGGCGATACGCTGGGCATCGGCGGCATCTTCCGCGCGCTGCGCACCATCCCCGTGCTGGAGGGAATTGCACGGGACATGGAGGAGGTCTGCCCCGACGCATGGTTCTTAAATTACACCAACCCGATGGCTATGCTTACCGGCTATATGCAGCGCTTCACCAAGGTGAAGACCATTGGTCTCTGCCACAGCGTGCAGGTCTGCGCGCCCAATCTGCTGAAGGCGCTGAATATGGAGGAGTACGTGGAGAATCACACCGCAACCATTGCCGGCATTAATCACATGGCATGGCTTCTGGATATCCGCGACCTTAACGGCAACGACCTCTACCCCGAGATTCGCGAGCGTGCTTTCGCCAAGAATGCTTCCGAGAAGCATGGCGATATGGTGCGCTATGAGTACATCCGCCGCCTCGGTTATTACTGCACCGAGTCCAGCGAACACAACGCCGAGTACAATCCCTTCTTTATCAAGGCGAAGTACCCCGAGCTGATCGACCGCTACAACATTCCGCTGGATGAATATCCCCGCCGCTGCGTCAACCAGATCGCGAAATGGGAGAAGCAGAAGAAGGAACTGATGGAAGACAGCACGAAGCTTGCCCACACCCGCAGCCGCGAATATGCGTCCCGCATCATGGAAGCCATGGTTACAGGCAATCCCTACAAGATCGGCGGCAACGTGATCAACAACGGTTTGATCGACAATCTGCCCGCCGAAGCCTGTGTAGAGGTACCCTGCCTTGTAGACGGCAGCGGCATCACGCCCTGCCATATCGGCAAGCTGCCCACCCAGCTGGCTGCGATGAACCTGTCCAACATCAACCCGCAGCTGCTGACCATCGAAGCGGCTGTGACCAAATCGAAGGCGAAGATTTATCAGGCTGCCATGATGGATCCTCATACTGCCGCCGAGCTGTCCATCGACGACATTGTGTCCATGTGCGATGACCTGATCAAGGAACACGGCGACTGGCTGCCTGAGTACATCAACGACGTTAGATAACCGCTGAATATACAACACCCCCGGCACTTGATATAATCCCCTTAGTATAGTCTCAAAACTTTTCAGGTTTGAGTGGCTACTCTAAGGGGATTATATTCGTTCTGAATGTCTGATCTGCCCGCCGCATAAATAAATTTCAGAATTTTTTCTCCTTTTTCCGAACCGATTCGCGCCCCGCTGTGTCATATAAGTACAGGCCTGTACGAACGAACAAAGAAGGTGATTCCCATCCCACAATATCATGCGTTTTCCGACGCCGAGCTGGTGCGATTTACCAGAGAGGGCGATACTAATGCCTACGGCGAACTGGTGGCGCGCTATAAAACGCTGGCTTTTACGGCGGCGCTGCGCATCCTGCGGGAACATCACGCCGCCGAGGACATGGCGCAGGACAGCTTCATCTATGGCTGGCAGCGGCTGGAATCGCTTCACGATCCCGAACGTTTCGGCGGATGGCTGCTGGCCATTGTCCGGCGGCGGTCGATCAACTATCTGAACCGACGTCATATTCATGTGGATATCGACGAGCTGGAGGGGCTGGAGCTGTTTTCCACCGAATCCACCGAGACGACGGCATTGCAGCGGATGTCCGACCGCCGGGTAAACGAAGCGGTTTCCGGGCTTCCCGAAACCCACCGCCCGGCAGTGGTGATGTATTACTTTCAAAACAAATCGGTGCGCGAGATTGCGGCGGCGCTAGGAATTCCCGAGGGAACCTGCAAGAGCCGCCTCCACGACGCCCGCGCGAAATTAAAAGGAGTATTGGCGGATATGGATATGAACAGAAATATTTCAGGCGAATTTGAGGAGAAGGTCATGAAGGAGGTCAGAAGCCTCCAGAGCTATTGGTGGAACCATGATAAGTCCTACGAGGGCTTTCAGCAGGCATACGACCGCACCGTGGAGATGATCGGTAAAATGGACGAATCGGAGCGCAAATGGTCGGCGCTGGCGGACGCCTATCTGTCGCTCTATTGGAGGGGCGAAAAAACGCAGGAGACGAAGGATAAAATCGTTGACGCCGCCCGGAAGGGCAAAAACGCGAAGGTGCTCTGCGATTTTTACATCGAGGAGCTGATTCATCTGAACGATGCAAAAATTATCCGGGATCGGCTGGATAAGGAGGCGCTGCTCGATATGAATGCCCTTGGCGCGAAATCCGAGCGGGGCAAGCTGCTCTTCTGGCGCGGACGTCAGAATTTCACGCTCCATGATATGGACGCAGCACTGGCTGACTTTGGCGAAGCGGTTCGGCTGATTGACGCGGATAATATCTACCATGCCAATGCCGTTGCGGCGGTGCGCGGTCTGACGCTGGCGCGGGACAACTGCGCCGACCCGTACAGCGATATTGGCATTACCGGCGAGGGGCTGACCTTCGAGAATGGGAAGCTGCTGTTCAATACGCAGCCCGGCTTTACCAGCAACAGTTCGCTGTGGAAGAAGCATCGGTATGATTCGATTTTCTATTATTCCTCGGCCTGCGACCGCACATTTTTTGATATGAATCAGTCCGTGGGGACGGTTGTCACCTCCAAGGGCGGTGACAGCACGCTGGAATATGTGGCTGACGATGAAACGGTCGTCGTCCCAGTCGGCACGTTCCAGAACTGTCTGCACACCCGCTACAGGGAAACGGACTACGCGGCCGATGTCTGGTACGGCAGAAACGCGGGTCTGGTGAAAGTCGTGTTCACTCACTACGGAGAGGCGGAGGTCTATGAGCTAGTGGAGTACAAGGCGGACGGTGAGGGCTATATGCCCTTCGTTGTGGGTAACCGCTGGATTTACCGCAATCCGGCGCTGAACTGCGATACTATCTACCAGTACATCGAGCGGGAGATTACCTACACCGACGGCAGGTCTGCCCATTTTACGGGCATCGCCATCTGCAATTATGCAAAGGATTCGTCCGGATCCCAGCAGGACAGCGAGAGCCTGCTTATGCTGGCTGACCGCGACTGCGACAGCTGGAAGGTGGACGAGGCGATGGTGAACCTGAAAAAGGCGGCGGCGCTGAATACCACTGAAATATCTGCTTTCTCTGCGCTGTCCGCGCTGGAGTATCTGGAGCATTTCAAAGCGGCGAAGGATAAGAATTACCGTTTCTGCCCATCCAGCGCCAACGGCAGCCTGCTCTATGTCACCGAGGAAGGCGTGCAGTACAGCGAGAGCGAGTTTTTCTCCATGGGCCCGTACCGTTTTGGTACCCGGCATGAAGAAAACCGCATCTTCGGCATGAAGCCCTTCCGTCATCTGACAGCGCTGACCGGCTATCTGTGGAAGCCCGAGTGGAAGGCGGGCTATGAGACACAGCTTGTGCCGCAGAACGGCTATAATGATACCCGTGTGTCGATGCGTGTGGATGACGGCGGCACCATCGAGACGGCGGCGGGCGTGTTTGAAAACTGCCTGAAGCTGACCTTCGATGTGGAAGTGGAAGGTCAGGACAAGAATTACTATTACCGGAATGGATTCCGCTATATGTGGTGCGGACATAAGGAATTCTGGTTTGCTCCGGGTGTGGGCATTGTCCGTATGGATTGCGACTGGGGCGGCACGCTGAGCTCCCGTCTTGAGCTGACCGCGTACAGAAGCCTGTCCACCGGCGGCGAATATCTGCCGGTGATCATCGGAAACCGCTGGGAGTACGACGAGATCAATCTCACCGCCGAGGGCTATCGCGCCAAGCGCATGATGGAAGTGCGCTGCGGCAGAAACGGGCGCTATCTGCTGTCCGATTTGCAGGAAGCGTGGTATCTGGGCACCGAGGAAGAATATGAGACGATGAAACAAAATCTGAAGAAGTAAGCGGCGGAGCGTGCATTGAAAAGAACCTTTACCGATACTGGAAGTCGAAGATAACCGAAGTGATAGCAGAAAATCCTCCGTATGGTTGAACCGTACGGAGGATTTTCTGCACGGTTTTCAGGTTTCTGTGATGCAGACGTGAATTTATCATGAAACTACTTGATTTCTTCATAAAAAAGCGTTATAATAAAATATATGCTGTAAAATCCCGACTGCCGTTGTGACGGCGCCGCCGCCTGTGCGGCAGATTAAATGAAAGGGCGGGGCAAATGTCCCGAATGTGAATCATGCAGAAAATTAAAAAGGCGGTAATCCCTGCAGCCGGTCTGGGTACCCGGATGCTGCCCATCTCCCGTACCGTTCCCAAGGAAATGCTGCCCATCGTCGATCGTCCGGCTATCTCCTATCTGGTTGAGGAAGCTGTAGCTGCCGGCGCGGAGGATATCCTCATCATCACCGGACGGGGCAAGGATGCCATTGAGAATTATTTTGACTACTCCATTGAATACGAGCAGAAGCTCACTGCTTCCGGAAAGCTGGATCAGATTGCCGAAATGCGCCGGATCTGTTCGCTGGCCAACGTCTACTTCCTTCGTCAGAAGGAGACGAAAGGTCTCGGTCACGCGGTCCTGACCGCAAAGAGCTTCATCGCCGACGATCCCTTCTACATCCTTTACGGCGATGACCTGATTGTTTCCGAAACGCCGGTATGCAGCCAGCTGGCGGACGCCTATGAAAAGTACGGCAAGCCCTGCTGCGGCGTCAAGCCGGTTCCGTGGGAGCTGGTCTATAAATACTGCTCGCTGAAGGCCGAGTCCAACGGCGATAATACTTACTCGGTCACGGACATGATTGAAAAACCCAAGCCCGATCAGGTTTACACCAACCTGTCGATTCTCGGCCGTGTACTGCTGACGCCTGATATCTTCGACATTCTGGAGCAGACACCTCCCGGTGCGGGCGGCGAGATTCAGCTGACCGACGCCATGAAGGTTGTGGCACAGACTACCGGCATGACGGCGGTGGATTTCGAGGGAACCCGCTATGATCTCGGCTCCAAGCTGGGCTTCCTGACCGCCAATGTGCAGGAAGCGGTGAAGCATCCTGAGGTGGGCGAGGAGTTCAGAAAATTCCTGATCGAATTCGTTAAAACCCTGTAAATTCGGAGGAAGGCTTATGGAGAGAGTTTCCAAGCATAATTATTACCTCGATATTGCTCAGACAGTGGCAGAGCGAAGCACCTGCCTTCGCAAGAAATACGGCGCGATCATTGTTAAGAACGACGTGATCGTTTCCACCGGCTACAACGGCGCGCCCCGTGGACGCAAAAACTGTACCGATCTCGGCTCCTGTATGCGCGATAAGCTGGGCATTCCCCGGGGCGAACGCTATGAGATGTGCCGCGCGGTTCACGCCGAAGCCAACGCCATCATCGCCGCTTCCCGCGAGCAGATGCTGGGGGCAAGCCTGTATATGTCCTGTGTGGACGGCAAAACCGGAGAGCTTGTGCCGGATACCTGCTCCTGCATGATGTGCAAGCGTCAGGTAATCAACGCGGGCATTGAAACCGTGATTATCCGCACCGGCGCCGATACGTATAAAATAATTGAAGTACAGAGCTGGATTGACGATGACGACAGCCTGTCGGGAAAGTTTGGTTATTGAAGATGAAGAAATATATCGCGGTACTTCTGCTGCTCGTCTTCTGCGTTGTGATGTCATCCTGTCAGAACCTTGTGAAGCTCACCGAGGAAAACGGAAAGCTGATCGATAAAGCAAACGGCATTACCTATGTGGGCGCGCCGATCTGTTTTGAGCCTGCTGTGCTGGAGGAGGAACCTTACGCCAAGTGCTCTGGGCTGAAGCTGACGCTTTACCCGATTCAGGGACAGGACACATCGCTCTGGCTTTCCGAAGTGTATGAGGGCATTGGCGGCGTCTGGTACGCCGAGGAAAGCGTGACTCTGCCCACGCTGGAGGAATTCGATGCCGATACGCTGTACATCTGCATGGAGGAGACCATCACCGTCGGTATCGGCAAAATTACCGAGAAAGCGGATATTGATGCGGTGGTGAAATCCTTTACTGCGGGCGAGTCCTGCGCCATCGTGCAGTCGGGCGAGAAATACAAGCTCAAGTTTGCCTCGGAGAAATACGAGGGAATCTACTACAATCTGCTTTACGTTGAGGGCAGCGACGGGGAAAATTATATCTACGACCGTTCCACGCAGACCTGCGTCAACGTGGGCGATGTGCTGCTGGAGTATATGCCGCGATGAATGGAACGCTGGAACTGGCTGATTTCATAAAAAACGAGCAGAAGGATCCCATTTTGATCTGCTTTGTCTGTACCGGCAACACCTGCCGCAGCCCGATGGCGGCGGCGGTTTACAACGATCTGGCTGCGAAATCTGGTTTGCCGTCCCGCGCGATATCTGCCGGACTGTATCCGGACGGGATCTCGATTTCGCCGAACGCCGCCCGCGCCCTTGCCGATGCGGGAATAGAACCGACGGCGCAGAACGATTATCTCCATCATATCCCCCGCCCGGTAAGTGAGGCGCTGATCGACCGCTGTGAGCGGCTGGTCGGCATCAGCTCGGCGCACGCCATGGAGCTGATGATGCGCTTCCCGCGTTATGCTGGGAAAATTACCTCGCTGTCCCGGGATATTTCCGATCCCTATGGCGGCGATGTCGAGCGCTATCGCCGCTGTCTTGCCGAGATTACGGCGGTCATACGGGAGGGATTCTTCCAATGCTGATACGAAAAGCCGAACCATCCGATATTCCGGCGCTCTGTGCGCTGGAACGCGAATGCTTCTCCCTGCCGTGGAGCGAAAAAGGGTTTGAGGATTTCTTCGCAAACGACTGCTCCCGGGCGCTGGCTGCCGAAGCAGACGGACGTGTCGTGGGATATGTGGGAATGTATCTGATCTGCGGCGAAGGGGAGATCACCAATCTGGCGGTCGCGGCATCCTGCCGGAGACAGGGCATCGGGGAAGCGCTGATGACCGAACTTTCGCAAACCGAAGGTCTGGAACGTCTGCTGTTGGATGTTCGCCAGTCCAACACGGCGGCCCGCGCGTTATACGAAAAATGCGGCTTCAAGGTGGACGGCATCCGCCGCCGCTTCTATGAAAAGCCCGCAGAGGACGCGGTTCTGATGAGCCGTACCATTGAAAAATAAGGAAACGACAATGCTGATACTTGCTATTGAAAGCTCCTGCGACGAGACTTCCGCCGCCGTCTGCGAATTCGGGGACGGCGCGCCGATCATTCGATCCAACATCATCGCGTCGCAGATTGAAACTCATAAACTATACGGCGGCGTGGTGCCGGAAATCGCCAGCCGCGCTCATTGCGACGCCATTTCCGGCATTACCTACGAGGCGCTGGACACGGCAGGCGTTACCCTTACCGATATCGACGCGGTGGCCGTCACGGCGCTGCCCGGTTTGATTGGCGCGCTGCTGGTGGGCGTGAATTTCGCCAAAAGTCTGGCGTTTGCCAACAACATTCCGCTGGTGCCGGTGAATCACATCCGGGGACACATTGCGGCTAATTATTATGTACATCCCGAATTGAAACCGCCTTTTCTGGCGCTGGTCGCGTCTGGCGGACATACGTCGCTGATCCGTGTCAGCGATTACACCACCTGCGAGACGGTGGGGCGTACCCGGGACGATGCCATCGGCGAAGCCTTTGACAAGGTGGGACGGGTTATGGGTCTGCCCTATCCGGGCGGCGCGGAGATGGATCGTCTGGCGTCGCTTGGCAACAGCGGCGCGGTGAAGTTTCCGTCGGCGGCTGTGGTGGGCGACAATCTGGACTTTTCGTTCAGCGGTCTGAAAACGGCGGTGATCAATCATCTGCACAATTTGGAGCAGAAGGGACTGCCCATTCCGGGCGAGGATATCGCTGCTTCCTTTACCGCCACGGTTACATCGTCGGTGGTTAAAAAGCTGACCATGGCGGTGGAACAGACCGGTCTTACCGATATTGTCATTGCGGGCGGTGTGGCTGCAAACTCGCATCTGCGCGCGGCTTTGCAGAGCTTCTGCGACCGCAGAAGGCTGCGCTTTTATATGCCGCCCCGCTCATTGTGCGGAGACAACGCGGCTATGATCGCGGCACAGGGCTATTACGAATACCTGGCGGGCGTCCGCGCTGATACTTCGCTGAACGCGAAAGCCACCGGCTGACGGCTGTTGAAAAACATTGCGAAGTTTTCCACAGAATGTGGGAAGCGGGGTGGAAAACTCACAGCCCAACGCGGAAAATCGAATTTATCGGTCTTTTTCGGGGCGATGCGACAAAAAATATCCCCAGAGCCTGTGGAAAAGGCAGTTGAAAATGTGGGAAACCCATTGGTTTACAAATAAAAAATCTTATATAAATGGAGTCAGAAACATGAACAATTACGACGCAAACATCAAAGCAGCCCTCGACCAGTTTGAGAAGGTTCTCCGCGGACAGCTCGCCCGTGTGGAAAAGATCAACGCCGCGAAGGATTTCGTAGATTATACCGCTCTGCCTGTGCTGACCATCGGCATCTGCGGCGGCGACGGCATTGGTCCGATTATCACCAAAGCCTCCCAGACCGTCCTCGAGTATCTGCTCGCTGACGAAGTAAAGGCCGGCAAGGTGGTCTTCAAGGTTATCGACGGTCTGACCATCGAAAACCGCGCTGCCTGCATGAAGGCGATTCCCGACGACGTGATGGATGAGCTGTACAAGTGCGACGTCATCCTCAAGGGTCCGACCACCACGCCCCGCGCCGGTGATCCCTGGCCGAACATCGAGTCGGCGAACGTGGCTATGCGTAAGAACCTCGACCTGTTCGCAAACGTTCGCCCGGTGAAGGTTCCCGACAAGGGCATCGACTGGACGTTCTTCCGCGAGAACACCGAGGGAAGCTACGCGGTTGGCTCGCAGGGTGTGAATGTCACCGACGATCTGGCCGTTGACTTCTGCGTCACCACCACCGAGGGCACCAACCGTATCGCCCGCCTGGCATTCGATTACGCGCGCAAGAACAAAAAGAACCGTGTGTCCATCGTTACTAAGGCGAACATCATCAAGACTACCGACGGCAAGTTCCTGCGCATCTGCGAGGAAATCGCCAAGGAGTACCCGGAAATCACCACCGACGAGTGGTTCATCGATATCATGACCGCCAAGCTGGTGGACGAGAAGCGCCGCACAGACTTCAAGGTCTTCGTTCTTCCCAACCTCTACGGCGACATCATCACCGACGAGGCTGCCGAGTTCCAGGGCGGCGTGGGTACCGCAGGCTCCGCCAATATCGGTAAGAAGTACGCCATGTTCGAGGCGATTCACGGCTCGGCGCCCCGCATGATCAAGGAAGGCCGCGGCAAGTACGCAGACCCCTGCTCCATGCTGCGCGCAAGCGTGCTGCTGCTCTCCCACATCGGTCGTCAGGCTGAGGCTGACAAGCTGGAGCGCGCCCTCGATATCTGTATGTTCGAGGACAAGAAGTATGTCATCACCGGACGCGACACCGGCGCTACCTGCGACGAATTCGCGGGCTACGTCATGGACACCATCAAGAGTCTGTAATCGGTATAGCGGCGAAAATCCCACGGCGGCAGGAGCACCGTGGGATTTCCCGGTTGAATTGGCTATGATAAGGAATGAGGTGAAGCAATGAATCAGAACGATAAAAGCAGCGCCGCTCTGTCCGATGTGACAAGAGACAGCGTTTCTCCTGCGGTGATCAAGCGCCTGCCGCGCTATTTCCGCTATCTGCGTGAGCTGCTGCGCAATGATATCCTCCGCATATCCTCGGGTGAGCTGTCCAAGCTCATGCACGTTACCGCTTCACAGATCAGACAGGATCTGAACTGCTTCGGCGGCTTTGGACAGCAGGGCTACGGCTACAATGTAAAATATTTATACGGAAAAATTAGCGAAATTCTGGGTGTGAACCGCAATTACAACGCCATTATCATCGGCGCGGGCAATTTGGGAAGCGCGCTGGCATCCAGCCCGATTTTCGAAAAGCGGGGCGTGAAGCTGGTGGCGCTGTTCGATGTGAATCCCAACGTGATTGGCAGCAGCATATCCGGTTACACGGTGCTGCCCATGGAGGAGCTGGATCAATACTGCGCCGAACATACGGTGGATATCGCCGTGCTGACCACCCCTAAGGAGGTTGTGCGCGAGACTGCCGAGCATATCGCGTCACTGGGCGTCAAGGGGCTGTGGAATTTTGCCAGCACTGAGATTGATCTGTCCCATCAGGGCGTTGTGGTGCAGAATGTGCATATGGGCGACTCGCTGATGACACTCTGCTATGAACTGACCCAGAACGGCGATACGCGGTTCTGAAAAAGGAGATGGAAGCGTGAATAAGCTGCAAATTGAATATGGACATGGTATCATCGCGCTTCCGAAGGAGCGCGTGCTGGCGGGGCTTGGCGGCGCGTCCGGGTTTTATCTGAAGGTGCTGCTGCTGGCCTGTGCCGACGAAAGTCTGTGCGCCGATCCGGAGGCTATGTGCCGGAAGCTGGACTGCACGCTGAGCGCTCTAGAAAAGGCGCTGGCATATTGGGAAAAGGCGGGTGTGTTCAGTACCGTCGGTTCGCAGCCGGTACAGGCGGCTGCTCCCGCTGTATCGGATCAGGCGCCGTCGGCTCCCAAGCCTGTACAGCGTCTGCAATCCCCGTCGCTGCCTTCCTATACTGAGAACGAGACGGCGTCGATCATCGAAAAGGCGGGCGAATTGCCGGACATCATCAATCTATGCCAGCAGATTGTGGGCAAGATTTTTACCCCCGCCGAAACGGCGATTGTGGTGGGGCTGTACGATCATCTGAGCCTGGATGGCGAGTATATCGCCACACTGTTCGCCTGGTGCAAGGACAACGGCAAGCGGTCGCTGCGCTATATCGAAAAAACGGCGATCAGCCTCTTTGACGAGGGAATCGACAATACCGCCGCGCTTACCGCCTACATCAAGCGCAAAGAGGATTACAACGATAATCTGGCAAAAATCCGCAAGCTGCTGGGCGCGGGCGCGCGGGAGCTTACGGCCAAGGAGAAGAAAGCCTTCGACAGCTGGCTGAACGAGTGGAATTTCAATATAGACGTGATCACCCGCGCCTACGAGGTGACAGTGGACAAAATCAGCGAACCGTCGGTGCCTTATATGAACCGCGTGCTGGAGAACTGGAACAAATCGGGCCTTCATACGCTGGAAGCGGTGGAGGCGTCGCTGGAGACCTATCGCAAGAACAAAGCTGCTGCGGAAGCGGCGCAGTCGGGCTTTGAAACCGACGAGTTTTTTGAGGCCGCGCTGGCACGCAGCTATCGGCAGACCGGCAATTAAGGGAGTGTGAAGCATGGGCTACAATCGTGACAATTACATACGCATCCGGCAGGAATACGCCACCAAGAACCTGCAAGCCAAGGAAGCAGCCCAGCGCCGTGCGGACGAGCTGCACGCGAAATATCCCGAGCTGCTGAAAATCGACCGGGTGCTGTCCGAGACGGGGCTGCGCATCTTCAAAGAATCAATGAAGGGGCGCGAGGGGCTGGAGGAGCGTATCGCAAAGCTGCGCGAGAGCAATCAGGAGCTGCAGCAGATGCGGGCATCTTATCTTCAGTCGCTGGGCTATCCGGCGGATTACACGTCGGTGAAGTATGAATGCGAAATCTGCCAGGACACCGGCTTTGTGGGAACGAAGCTGTGCGAGTGTATGCGCCGGGATTTGATTCTGGCGGGCTATGAAAGCTCAGGCATCGGTCGGCTGATCCAGACCCAGAGCTTTGAAACCTTCCGTCTGGACTACTACAGCCGCTCTCCCGAGGAACGGCGCAATATGGAGCATATTCTGGATATATGCCGCCGGTACGCCGATGATTTTACCGCCGACAAGGGAGCGAATCTGCTGTTCTGCGGCACCACGGGACTGGGCAAGACCCATTTGTCCACGGCTATTGCCAAGGTGGTTATCGAGCGGGGCTTTGATGTGGTGTACGATACGACGCAGAACATTCTGTCCGATTTTGAATACGAGCGGTTCAGCCGCAGCTACAACGATACGACGGAGCCGCGTACCGGGAAATATTTCGACTGCGATCTGCTGATTATCGACGATTTGGGTGCGGAGATGACCAATCAGTTCACGCTGTCCTGCCTGTACAACGTGATCAACACCCGCATCAACCATTCGCAGGCTATGATTATCAGCACTAATCTGACCCAAAAGGATATTCGCGAGCGTTACAGCGACCGTATCACCAGCCGCCTGTTTGGCGAATTCACGGCGCTGCTCTTTGTGGGCAAGGATATTCGGCTTCAAAAGGTGATGGCGCCATGACAGGGAAGTTCTGATTATACTGGTTAATATAACGCGGCGTCGCATGAGCGGCGCCGCTGGCTTTCTGCGGAAATCAAAATAATCCGCAGATGGATACCACCGTATCAGACACTGCCACGGAAGCTGCCCGGGACGACGACTCGGTGGAGATGCTGGACATCATTTTGGACGGCACTTTTTTTACATTATTTTGCTTTTTCTCTCGCAAATGTGGCGAAGAATAGCACCAGAGCCGCAGCGCAGAGCAGGGTGCAGATTACCATGGATGCTGTGTAACCAATGCCCTCAGTCATAACGCCGCCCAGCACGCCCGCCATTACCTTTGGAATGCCGTTACCCAGTGCGTACATCAGCGAGTTGGCGGATGCCTTGCTTTCGGGCGCCACATCGCTGTTGATGTAGACCGAACCGCAGTAGGTGAAGACGGTGGTGGCGAAACCGGTCAGCAGACCGACGATCAGCAGCAGCGGTACGTTTGTCAGGAAGGCCAGCCCCGCATAGCGCAGCGTAACCAGAATCAGGCTTAAAAGCAGCAGCTTCTTCATGCCGAACTTATCGAACAGTTTGTTAAACGCCAGAAAGAAGGGCAGCTCTCCCAGCACTGTGATGAAGGTGTTTACGCCCCAGACCTGCTGGGACAGTCCCAGATCACCGGTCAGATGTCCGGGGAAGAAATTCAGGTAATACGCCCATGTGAACTGGGAAACGCCTACAAAGAGAAAGATCAGCATCAGCTTATGATCCCGGAAAAGCGTAATAATACTGGGCGATCTGCCGGTGCTGCCATGTCCGGCTACCTTGGGCGCAGTCATGATGGCGGCCACGCTCAGCGCGGCCATGATGATATAAGCATAAAAGATGATGTTGATGTTGGTCTCGGTGAAGCCGGTGAGAACCATGGGAAGCAGACCAAACATGAAGGTTCCTGTAATGCGCAGAGGACCGTAAGCCACATTGTTTTCGGCGGTGTATTCCAGCGTGATGATGTCCACCAGACCGGGGAAAGAAGACATAAAGAACATCAGCAGCGTCAGCATGGCGGCCAGATACCAGAAGCTCTGATTAAACATCAGCAGGAAGTAGAAGACGGCGGCGCCGATCAGCGTGGCGGCAAGCACGATATTTTTTGATTTTGCCTTATCGGCGACGATGCCCCACAAAATCGGAGCGAAGATCGATACCAGCGGACCAATGGCCAGCAGAACGCCGGTTACGCTTTCAGGATGATATTTGCCGATATAGAGCTGGATGAAGCAGTAATAGAGGGCGTTCAGACCGTAGATCAGGCCGTTGGCGCTCATCAGGGAGAGACGGGCGGAGAGGGATTTTTTCATGGTATGTTCGATTCCAATCGTGACGAGATTCATGCCGCCATAGGCAGCGCTATTCTATTATAGCAGTGAATTTCCGTTTTGACAAGAGATTTTCTGAATTTTTCCGGAACTTTTTGCAGGATTAGAGGGCGAGAATTGCATTTTTGAAGAAAAAATTTAATTTTTTATTCAAAAGGTATTGCAAAATCAGAGAATATAAGGTATAATAAAAAAGTATTCCGAATTTATTTCACTTCGATTAAGGAGGACAATTATGAAAAAGCAGATTTTAGCAATCATCTCCCTCGCGCTTATTCTCATCATGGGTCTGTCTGCCTGTGGCGGCACGAAGCTGACCATGGGCACAGGCGGTACCGGCGGTACATACTACGCCTTCGGCGGTGTGCTCAGCCAGTACATTTCCAAGAACGTGGGCGTGAACTGCACCGCAGTTTCCACCGACGGCTCCAAGGCCAACATTCAGGGTGTTGACGCCGGCGACTATCAGCTGGCTACCGTTCAGTCTGACGTTATGGCCTACGCATGGAACGGCACCAACACCTTCGCCGAGGACGGCAAGGTCGATGGCTTCCGCGTTATCGGCGGTCTCTACGCTGAGTGCGTGCAGATCATCACCACCGATCCTTCCATCAAGAGCGTTGCCGACCTGAAGGGCAAGACCGTTTCCATCGGCGCTCCCGGTTCGGGCGTTTACTTCAACGCCATCGACGTGCTGACCGCTGCCGGTCTGACCGAAGATGACATCAACGCACAGTATCAGAGCTTCAACGACAGCGCCGAGTCCCTCAAGGACGGTACCATCGACGCCGGCTTCATCGTTGCAGGCCCTCCCACACCCGCTATCACCCAGCTGGCCGCTTCTGCCAAGGCTTACCTTGTGCCCGTTGACGGCGCCGTTGCCGAAAAGGTTATGGCAAACTGCCCCTACTACACTGCTTACACCATCCCTGCCGGAACCTATGACGGTCAGGACAAGGATGTTCAGACAGTCGCTGTAAAGGCTACCATGATCATTTCCGCCGATGTTGACGACGAGACCGCATACCAGATTACCAAGGCGATCTTCGACAATACCGAAGCCATCACCGCTGAGTATGCAAAGGGCTCCGAGCTGAGCATTGAAAACGCTACCACCGGTATGACCGCTCCCTTCCACACGGGTGCTGCCAGATACTTTGCCGAAAAGGGCGTAACCGTAGAATCCAAGTAAACCTATAGAATTAACGAAATTTACAGGGGTGCTGCGCTGACGCGACACCCCTGTCCGCATATTTATATTGAAAGGGAAATCCTATGGCATTATTGAAAAAGCCTGCTCCGCCGGAGACCGCGGAGAAACCTGAGACAACCCTGCCTGAGACCGAAGAAACTAATACTACCGGCGAAGCGGCTTCCGAGGAGCTGGTTGACGCCGTCATGAAAAAATACGACCGGGAATCCAATGTCCGCATCTGGGAGGGTAAGCCCAGACTGGTGGTCAATATCATCCTGGCGCTGTTTTCGCTGTTTTGCATCTGTGTGACCCTGTTCACCACATGGCTGGAGGAGATTCGCCTGTCTTCCTTTATGGCGCTGATCATCCTGATGGGTTATCTGGTTGTCCCGGCGAAGAAGGGTGTGCAGAAGGTCAACTATATGCCCTGGTACGATATTGTACTGATGATCGGAGGCTCGGCGGCGTTCTTCTATTTTACCGCTAATGCTATCACCATCATTCAGCAGGGCTCCAAGTTTGCTACCTATCAGATTATCATCGGCATCATCGGCATTGCTGCGCTGGTGGAGGTCTGCCGCCGCAGCGTGGGTCTGCCGATACTGATTGTGGCGGGCGCATTTGTGGTGTACGCGCTGACGTTCGGGTTGAATAATCCGACATTTTCAGGACGACTGAATTATCTCGTCCGTGCTCTCTTCTATTCCAAGGAGGGCATCCTTTCCACGCCGGTTAATACCTGCTCCAAATTTATTGTAGTGTTTATCATTTTCGGCGCGTTTCTGGAGCGCACCGGCATCGCCGATTTCTTCATTCAGGCGGCGAATGCCGTGGTTGGCGGCTTCTCGGGCGGTCCCGCCAAGGTGGCGGTGGTTGCCAGCGCGCTGGAGGGCATGGTTTCCGGTTCCTCGGTGGCCAACACCGTGGGCAGCGGCTCGGTAACGATTCCGCTGATGAAGAAAACCGGCTACAAGCCTGAGTTCGCCGCAGCGGCCGAAGCAGCTGCTTCCACCGGCGGACAGATCATGCCGCCGATCATGGGCGCGGCAGCCTTCCTGATGGCTGACTATGTGGGTGTGCCGTATGGCGAAATCGTTATTATGGCGATCCTTCCCGCTCTGCTCTACTTCACCGGCATTTTCATCTCGGTTCATCTGGAAGCGAAGAAGCTGGGTCTGCGCGGACTTCCCCGCGAGGAACTGCCGAAGTTCAAGAATTTAATCGGCAAGCTCTACCTGCTTCTGCCCATGGTGATTCTGATTTACCTTGTCACTTCCAATACTAAGACCATTCAGAGCGCCGCTGCCATCGCGATTGTGGCAGCCATCGCGGTCAGCCTGATTAACAAGGACAACCGCATGACACCCAAGCGTTTCCTCGAAGCGCTGGCGGCGGGTGGACAGGGCACGATTTCGGTAGCCGCAGCCTGCGGTATTGCCGGCATTATCGCCGGTACCATTACGATGACCGGTCTTGCCAATACGATCATCAACGGCATCGTGGAATTGGCGGGCAGTCAGGTTATCATCGCTCTCTTCTTGACCATGATTTGCTGCATCGTGCTGGGTATGGGCGTGCCGACTACGGCAAACTACTGCATCATGGCGGCAACCTGCGCGCCGATTCTTGTGCGTATGGGCGTTCCGTTGGTAGCAGCGCATTTCTTCGTCTTCTATTTCGGCATCGTGGCCGACCTGACGCCGCCGGTGGCACTGGCTGCCTACGCGGGCGCGGCGATTGCCCAGTCGAACCCGATGAAGACGGCGATGCAGTCTACCAAGCTGGCCATTGCGGCTTTTGTCGTACCTTATGCCTTTGCACTGAATCCGGTGATGCTCTTTATCGATGTGCAAGGACCGATGCAGGTGGTGCTGATTGTTATTACATCGTTGGTTGGCATCTTCGGTATTTCCGCCGCGCTGGAGGGTCATATACTGGCTCACATGAACCCGATTCAGCGAATTCTATCGGCGGCGGGCGGTCTGCTGCTGATCGACCCGAACACAATCACCGACGTTGTCGGCATTGCGCTGGTTTTGCTGGTTGTGGTATGGCAGGTGCTGCAGAAGCGGCTTGTGAAGACAGCGGCTGCGGCCTGATTGTGAATCTGAGAGATCGGAAGAAAACTTCCGGTCTCTTTTTTGCGCAAACACTTGACAAACGTCGGAAGATATGTTACTATGTATGTAGAAACGTATAGGAGGGAATCCGATGGAAGATATGACGCGCAGCGAGTACGGAAAAATGCTGAAAGAGATTTTCCGTGATGTGGGAATTATTGTGCTGGTGTTTGTGGCGATGGTGGTGTATGTGTTCCAGTCGTCGGCGCATCAGTGGAATCTGAAAATCAAGGCAGATGAAGCCGCGGCCGCTGCCAAAGCAGAGGCTGCGGCGATGAAGGCCAGCGTAATCAGCGTTTATGCCTGGGTGAACGATTGGGGGCTGGTCAATGAAGAACGCTCACTCGAAAAGCTGAAGGCGGGAGTGGAATATACGGTGGGACAACTGCGCCAGTTTGATGTGAATGATAAGGACACACATAAAACCGGCTTCAATTCGGTGAGATTCATACCCGACGACGATAAGACCTATGTTGACCCCATCATTACCTTTGCCTATGCTAACTTCATCCATGTCCAGTATTCCATCGACAGCGGTGCCGGGTGGATGACTTACGGTGAGACGGCGCGTGGGCTGAAGACGAATAATCTGCAGTATCTGCCTGCCGAGGAGCTGTCCAATGAAGACCGCGACGGCTGGGGACAGGGTATGATGACCGTCCGCGTCCCTGCGAATGGGACAAACAACATTGCGGTGAACGTGACCGATACGTCGGTCAGCGAATCGCTGCGGGATTATAACTATTTCGTGGACGAGAAGCTGGGCGATGTGTACAGCGGCGTTCCGGAAGAATATTCCAATCACACCCGGCGTATCTGGACATCCCATCTAATTGTAAAAGCCTGGGCGTCCGATCCCCGGGTTAAGGGGGCAGTAACAGAGCGTCCGGTGGCGACCATCAAAATCCGTATCCGTTATTACGGTGCGTGGGATCTGACGCAGGAGGAATATGATTCGATTGTGCATTCAGCCCCGGGTATTACCCAGAAGGAGTATACGCCGAAGACCACGATTGAACTGATCGTGTGAAAAGTCACATAAATTTTGTAAAAACAGTTGACAAACCCCGATAAATAATGGTACAATAAATGTAACACCGACAGAAGCTCTGTCGCTTACAGAAAGGAACCATTTGCTATGAGTTATGCCATAGAAAATCTCTACCCCGCCGACTCCCGCGGCGCGGTCATGCGCAAACGCACCGATACCGATCAGCTCTTTACCGATATGAGCGCGGTCTGCGAGTTCAAGGGAAACCTTGACAAGGCTATCCGTTTCATCGAGGACTTTCAGCTTCTCGACGCCGAGCACTGGGCACGTTTCGTTGAACAGTTCATCGTTCACTCCGATGACGGCAACGGCGGCTGGCGCGGCGAATACTGGGGCAAAATGATGCGCGGCGCCGCATTTACTTACAGCTACACGAAGAATCCTACCCTGTACAAGGTTCTGACCCAGACGGTGGAGGATATGATGAAGGCTGCCGATGAGCAGGGACGCATCTCCTCCAAGACGGTTGCCACCGAGTTCAACGGCTGGGACATCTGGTGCCGCAAGTACGTGCTGCTGGGTATGCAGTACTACCTCGAAATCTGCGAGGACGCCGATCTGCGCGATCGCATTATCGCTTCCATGCGCGGTCAGGTGGACTACCTGATTGCCAAGCTCGGTCCGGCCAATGAAGGCAAGAAGCCGATTACCCGCGCTTCCCAGTGCTGGAGAGGTCTGAACTCCTCGTCGGTTCTGGAGCCTGTGGTGCGTTTGTACGACCTCACCGGCGAGAAGAGCTATCTGGATTTCGCTTCCTATATCGTCAGTGAGGGCGGTATCAGCCTGGCCAACATCTTTGAGCTGGCTTACGCCGATACCACTGATCCTTATCAGTACCCGGTTACTAAGGCATACGAGATGATCTCCAACTTTGAAGGTCTGTTGGAATACTATCGCGTTACCGGCATTGAGAAGTGGAAGACCGCCGTTCTCAACTTTGGTCGCCGCCTGATGAAGACCGATATCACCATCATCGGTTCGGCAGGCTGCTACCACGAGCAGTTTGACCATGCTGCCGTTCGCCAGACTGACCCCAACTGTATCGCTCTGATGCAGGAGACCTGCGTTACCGTTACCTGGATGAAGTTCTGCTGGCAGCTGCTGGCCGTCTCCGGCGATCCGGCATTTGCGGATTGCTTCGAGCAGGCGCTGTACAACGCATACCTCGGCTCGATCAACACCGAACGCTGCCTGAACACCGATACGATCAAAGGCCGCTTCCCGGACGCTGTTCTTGAGCCGCTGCCCTTCGACAGCTACGCGACTTTGCTGCCCGGCACCCGCGGACGTGCCATCGGCGGTCTCTGCCTGATGCCCGACCAGCATTACTATGGCTGCTGTGCCTGCATCGGTCCCGCAGGTACCGGTCTGATTTCCAAAGTTGCCACCATGCTGAGCAACGAGGGCATCGCGGTCAACTTGTATATCCCCGGAAGCGTCATTACTCGGACTCCCTCCGGTCAGTCCGTTCGTCTGGACACCGTAACCGCTTACCCGGTTGAAGGTAAGGTGGAGATGACCATCGGTTTGGATAAGGCGGAGGAATTCACTCTGTCGCTGCGCATTCCTGCTTGGAGCGAGCAGACCACGCTTACCGTCAATGGCGAAGCTGTGGATGCAGCTGCCGGTTACACCAAGATCACCCGTTTGTGGAACAGCGGTGATGTGGTGGTTCTGGAGCTGGATATGCGCACCCGCGTACTGAAGCCCGAGGAGCCCAAACAGGAACTGTTGATGGTAGCCAAGAGTTGGGGCGACGATGTCATTTATCCGACAATGTACATTCCGTCTCCTTACTGCAAGTATCATGTGGCACTCCGCCGGGGACCGCTGGTGCTGGCGCGCGACGCACGTCTGGACGGCACCGTGGACGAGGCTGTGGACGTGAAATGCGACGAGAACGGTGTGGTGGAGCTTGAGCCTTCGGCGAAGGCTGGCTTCGACACGATTGTGGAATATCGAGTGCCGCAGAACAACGGCAAATATTTCACCGTGGTTGACTTCTCCTCCGCGGGCAAGGTCTGGGGCGAGCGTTACGCCTGCTGGCTGCCTACCAGGGAATACTGGAGATAAACGAATAATCAAGCAGAAAAGACCGCGTGAGCGGTCTTTTCTGCTGCCCTGAACATATTTAGTTTACAATCGCGATTTTCATCACGCCGTCCCGGCGCTCCTCGAACAGCCGGTAGGCTTCCTCAATCTTTGCCAGCGGATAGCGGTGGGTGATCAACGGCGTGGTGTCGATGCGCCCGGCTTCAATGAGGCGGAGGATTTCCGCACAGTCGCAGCCGTCCACACCGCCGGTTTTGAAGGTCAGGTTCTTGCCGTACATATCAGGCAGCGGCAGGGTTTGCGGGGCGTCGTACAGCGCCACCACCGTGACGACGGCGTTGGGACGGGCACATTCCCATGCCATGCGGAAGGTGTCCTCGCTGCCTGCGCATTCGATGACAACATCCGCGCCGCCCCGTTCGTTTCGAAGGATGGATTGCACATTCTCCGGCGTGGTGATTGTCACGTCGGGATAGTGCGCTTCCACGAATGCCCGGCGTTCGGCGTCACGCTCGCAGATAATCAGCTTTCCCGGGTTGTGCAGACGGGCGCAGAGCATCGTGCATAGCCCGGTGGGACCCGCACCGAGAATCAGCACCGTATCTCCCGGCTGGATTTCGCTGATGCGTGCTGCCCAGTAGCCGGTAGCCAGCACGTCGCCGACAAACAGCGCTGCTTCGTCGGTTACGCCGTCGGGAATGCGGTTCAGCCCCTGATTGGCCATCGGAACGCGCACATATTCGGTCTGTCCGCCGTCGATGCGGCAGCCCAGCGCCCATCCGCCGTCGGGATCGGTACAGTTGTTGACCCAGCCGTGCTGACAGAAGAAGCACTCGCCGCAGAAGGTTTCCACATTGACCGTTACCCGGTCGCCGGGACGGACGGCTGTCACCGCCGTACCCACTTCCTCAACGACACCCACCATCTCGTGTCCTACGGTGATACCCGGAACGGCGCGCGGCACCGAGCCATGCTTAATATGCAGGTCGCTGCTGCATATACTAGACATGGTGACGCGGACGATGGCGTCGGTGGGACGCAAAATGACGGGCTTGGATTTGTCGGTCAGGGCAAAATGACTGTGGCTGACGTAGGTGTATGCTAACATGAATGTGTCCTCCGTAATTCATTGGTATCAATATTATACCGCAAATCGCGGAAGGATGCAAGCCTTTTTTGCTTAGCGCTGGGTCAGTACGTCGCAGACGCTGCCGCTGTGAGCGGGAAGCCTGCCGTTTTTCTGTCCCCATGCGGCAACGGTGCTGAACAGACCGAAAAACATATTCTGACACATCCGCGCCGCATCGTCCTGCAAATGCTTCGGGAAGAGTTTGGCATATCCGGCGAGGAAGCGGTTTACCGCCACTGCATAGTCGGGCATGAGCGGTGCGAGGTGGTGGTCGGCGATGACGTCGAACCGTGCCTTCTGCTCTCTGTTGAACGCGGGTGTGCCGACGAACAGGCTGCCGTCCTCCCTGCGGGTGATAAAACCGTCGCGGATGGCGAGAGCGGCTGAATCCGCGTCATCGGTGGTTCCGGCGGTAAGGATGTCTTCGCAGACGTTGATGTAATTGTCGGGCATCATGTCCTTGTAAGGGAAGCTGTCGAAGCTGTAGACGAAGTGCTCATAGGTGCCGCGGCTGCCATTGTTGGCGCAGTGCTGGCATCCCACATTGGCGCGCTGATGCTGACCGCTCACCATGTTGGCGGTGTAGCGCCAGTTGTTGCCGTCATAGCTGCGGGGGATATCGGGATAGGGCAGCCTGCTGTACTTCCGGCTCATCAGCGCAAAAGCCATGACACCGTAGAGATAGATCAGATCCTCCTCGCTCTTTTCGGCGCGGTAGAAATCCACCTCCCGCAGATCGGCGACAATGGCGTGCAGCGCGTCGGTCAACGACTCCAGCAGGGCGGAGAGGGACGCTTCAGCGTTTTCCTCGCAGTAGATGGCGTATTTGTCCGTCCAGATGATGAAGTCGGTCTGATAGCGTCCTTTTGACGGCTCGATGACTGCCTCCCGCCTGACAAGGTTGTCCATGCGGTCTTCAATGTAGTATGCGGGGACGCCGCATAATTTCGCGATTTCCTCGATGGTCAGCGGCTTTTCGTAGCAGTGCCAGAGAATGTTCTGGGACAGCGCGTCGTTGATGTAGCTGTTGGGCGTGGGCGCGCCATGCTCGTAGTTGCCGCTGCCGTAGCAGCCGATGTTCATTCTGATCGGGCGTAATGCGGTTGCTTCCATATTGGTGTACTCCTTTTTCAGTTTGCTCCGCGCTTCGGACAGCCGCCAGGTGATCGTACCCTCGGCCAGTCCCAGCCTTGCGGAGATTTCCTTGACTGAAAGACCGTCAAAATAATACAGAATGATAATATCGCGGTAAGCGGCCGACAGCATGGCTACACTCCGCCGCAGAAGAGCATACAGCTCCTCACTGTCCTCGTCCTCTCCTTCGTCGTACAGCAATTCCTCCGGCACATCCCAGGCATACATCGCGCGCTGTCTGCCCATCTGCCGCCGGAAGGCGCGGGTCACGTTGGCAGCCAATCCCCACAGCCACGGCTCGAAACGGGATTCGTCCCGCAGCCGCGGAAGCTCCCGCACCGCCGTAAAGAGAATTTCCTGGGACAGTTCGTCCGCTTCATCACGGGTGAGGGTGTGTCGAACCGCATAGCCGTAAACCCGTTCCACATAGTCGGTCAGTTTTTCTGCGTTCATTCTGTTTTACCTGCCTTTCGCCCATAAAGTGCGCCGGGAAGACGGTTCATTGGGCGGAAATCAGAAAAAATCTCAAAATCCCGTTTTCGCCAGCTCCTCCATCAGCGCCCGCTTGCGGGAAAAGCTGTTCCGCCATTCCTGTGCCACAAACGCCGCCGCTTCCTGTCCGCCGGGAAGGTATGACAGCTCTGTCAGGGCTTCTATCAGCGCAGTATGTTCGGAACGCGATTTGGATTTCGACGCGCCGTCCAGCAGAGCAGTGATATAAGCGTCCAGCACCTGATCGGGCAGATGCTTGCTCAGATATGTACTATGTTGGCGAAGCAGATACAGCGAGCCGCTGCGGGTGATGCAGTCGAGCAGCAGCTGATCCTCTTGTTCTTTTCGCAGGAAAGAGCAGATTAGATCGATATTGATTTCGGCGTTGGACAGCTCCTCCAAGCTGCAATGCCATTCCTCCGGCGAGCTGTTATCCTTCAGCAGCCAGGCTCGGGACAGGTGATTCTGCGGGTAGTGGGTCAGGCTGAACAGCAGCTCATCCGCATATGCTTCCCGATCCCCGCGCTTTTGGAAGACTTTCAGCAGCAGATCGCTCAATTGCAGCAGCAGACCGGGATATTGCACGTCAATCGCCCGGCTGCGCGCTATCAGACGTTCAGCCTCATCCAGCCTGTCCGCGTCGATATACGCCTGAATCTCCTGCTGCCGGTAGAGCGGTTCTTCCAGATAGGGGGCGCGGAAGCGTTCGATTTTGTCGGCAGGCTCGCCCAACGCGGTCATAGCGCCGCACCGCCAGTTCACGAGCTGATAAAGATGCTCCGTGTCGGTGCTGTTCAACAGAGATTTGGTGTCATATACGATGCGTCGGAGCAGCACCGGCTCGGTGAAGGAGGTATAGAGCAGCTCCTGCACCTGCCATTTCGGCTTTTTCGTGAGATATATCAGGAGGTCTGACAGCTTAATGTAAATCTGCCGATGCAGCGTTTCGTCGCCGACAAAGCAGAGACGCTTCCAAAGTGAGAGACAGTCGGAAAACAATTCATCGTCGAAATTGTCATCAATCACCAGCCGAATGCTGGACAGCAGACAGGCCTCATAGTCGCCTTTCTCAAACAGAGCGTCGAGATCAAATGCGCACTGTGCGTCGGGCATATCCTCCAGCTGATACAGCACTGCCGCCATGTGCTTGCAGCGAAACCCATCTCCGGCATAGGGACAAGAGCACTGCATGGCAGTTATCTTATCGTTGTTCAGATGTATTGTCACACGATAAGAGCGGGTTCCCTTTACAACAGCCCGAACGACATCATCCTTCCGTGTGATATTGGTCACGCAGTCACTATAATAATAATCTTCCCCGCGTTTGAGAATATGGCGCTGAAACTTATTTTTCCAGTTGCTGATTTGCATATGTGGCTCCTTTGCAGCGTATTGATATTATTATACCTTACCCACGCCCATTTGTCAACATTATGAGAAGCGCATCAGAAAAGCGCCGCAGACGCGGCGCTCTCCCGTTATTTCTTCATCAGATCAGCCATATCCTGCATGGCTACGCCTACAATGCGCATGGCGCTTCCGGCGGTTTTGGCGCGCTGCTTTGCCTTTTTCTTATCGCGCGGAACGGCTACCATGCCGATGACACTGCCGAATACCGCGCCGGCCAATGCTGCCTTGGTAATTCCCCTTGCTTTCTGTGACATCTGCTTCACCTCTCATTTCAGAATTACATCGTTAGTTTGCCTGTCCCACGGATAGTTTATCGGTGCCAATTTCGACCGATATATCGGTCTTACAAATAAAATGCCGGAACTTATGAAAAAAATGACGTGTTGCCTATTGACAGAAATCTAATAATAGTTTATAATAATAGATAATCACATTTACAAAGTCCACTATAGGTGGATTTTACACGGAGGTATATTTATTATGAACAGAGTTTATAACTTTTCCGCAGGTCCTTCCATGCTGCCGCTGCCGGTGCTTGAGAAGGCCGCTTCCGAGCTGGTCAATTATGGCGATGCCGGTATGTCCGTCATGGAGATGAGCCACCGCTCTCCCGCTTACGAAGCCATTATCCAGAAGGCTGAGGCTGACCTGCGCAAGGTCATGAACATCCCGGACAATTATAAGGTGCTCTTCCTTCAGGGCGGTGCTTCCACCCAGTTTGCCGCTGTTCCGCTGAACCTGATGAAGACCGGCAAGGCTGACTACATCCTGTCCGGTCAGTTCTCCACCAAGGCATACAAGGAAGCGCAGAAGTACGGCGATGCCAAGGCAGTCGCTTCCTCCAAGGAAGACAACTTCACCTATGTTCCCGCCACCACCCGCGAGTCCTTCCGTCCCGATGCAGATTACGTACATATCTGCTTCAACAACACCATTTACGGCACCAAGTATAACTACATCCCCGACACCGGCGATATCCCGCTGGTAGCCGATATGTCCTCCTGCATTATCTCCGAGCCGGTTGACGTGACCAAGTTCGGCGTCATCTATGCCGGTGCGCAGAAGAACATGGCTCCCGCAGGTCTGACTGTCGTCATCGTCCGCGAGGATCTGCTGGGCAATGCACGTCCTGAGACGCCCTCCATGCTCGACTGGCAGCTGATGGCCGACAACGGCTCCATGTACAACACGCCTCCCTGCTACGCCATCTATATGGCAGGCCTCGTTTACGAGTGGATTCTCGGACTGGGCGGTCTGGAGAAGATGCAGGAAAAGAACCAGAAGAAGGCGGCTCTGCTGTACGACTATCTGGATTCTCAGGACTACTACATCGCGCCCGTTAAGAAGGAAAGCCGTTCGATGATGAACGTTACCTTCGTCACCGGCGTGGAGGAGCTTGACAAGAAGTTCCCGAAGGAAGCCGAGAAGGCCGGTCTGATGAACCTGAAGGGTCATCGTTCCGTGGGCGGTATGCGTGCGTCCATCTACAACGCCATGCCTTACGAGGGCGTGGAAGCGCTGGTCGCCTTCATGAAGAAGTTCGCGGCTGAAAATCCGAAAGCATAAATTAAAGAGGTATACACCAATGAAAAATATTCAGCTTCTCAACAAGATCGCAAAGTGCGGCACCGCCATCTTTGACGAAAACTATAACGTGACCGACACCTGCGAGAATCCCGACGCGATTATGGTGCGCTCGGCTGTTATGCACGACATGGAGTTCGGCAACAACCTGAAGGCCATCGCCAGAGCCGGTGCGGGCGTCAACAACATTCCGCTGGATAAGTGCGCAGAACAGGGCATCGTGGTTTTCAACACCCCCGGCGCCAACGCAAACGGCGTGAAGGAAGCCGCTCTCTGCGGTATGCTGCTGGCCTGCCGCGATATCGTCGGCGGCATTAACTGGGTGCAGTCCGTGAAGGACGATCCCACCGTGGCAAAGCTCATCGAGAAGGAAAAGTCCAAATTCGCCGGTACTGAGATAAAGGGCAAGACCCTGGGTATCATCGGTCTGGGCGCTATCGGTGGTCCTCTGGCTAACGCTGCCATCCATCTGGGCATGGATGTACTGGGCTGCGACCCCTACATCTCGGTGGAAGCCGCTTGGAACCTGTCCCGCGCTGTACGCAAGGTCAACACCCGCGAGGATATCTTTAAGAATTCGGATATTATCTCCATTCACACGCCTCTGATCGACAATCCCGATCCCAATGTTGCCACCAAGTACATGATTAACAAGGATACGCTGGCCATGATGAAGGACGGCGTCATCATCCTGAACTTCGCCCGCGACGCGCTGGTCAACGACGACGATATGGAAGCCGCCCTCAAGTCCGGCAAGGTCAGACGCTATGTCACCGACTTCCCGAACGCCCGCACCGCTGGAATGGCCGGTGTTATCGCAATTCCCCATCTGGGTGCGTCCACCGAGGAGAGCGAGGACAACTGCGCGGTTATGGCGGCAAAGCAGCTGAAGGAATATCTGGAGAACGGCAACATCACCAACAGCGTGAACTTCCCGGATGTCCAGATGCCTCACAACGGCGACGCGCGTATCTGCGTTCTGCACAGAAATGTGCCCAACATCATTTCGCAGATCACCTCCGCTGTGTCCGCTGAGAACATCAACATCGAGAACATGGCAAACCGCTCCAAGAAGGATTATGCTTATACGATCGTTGAGATCATCGGCTCTGTCCCGGACAGCGTGATTGATAAGATTAAGGCTATCGACAATATAATCCGCGTGAATGTGATTAAATAAAGTAATACTTCCCAAGCAGGCGTGCCGTGAGGCGCGCCTGCTTTTTCCTGAGCGAAAATATTCAAAAAACAAAACAAATCGTTTGAAAATATACTTGACAATTCACATCTACTCATGTATAATAATTTTGCATAAACTAAAATGCGATTGATGCAAATTGACGAAAAGGAGACTTGCTGAATGAGACATACCCTGTTAAAGCTGATACTGCTTCTGGCGGCTATGTGCATTGTCGTGACTGCCGCATCCTGTGCGGACAATACACCGTCGCTGGTGATTCTGTCCGGGGGACAGACTGCCTACACCATCGTTCGCGGCGATACCAGCGATCCTGAAGGCGCAGTGGTCCTTCGGAAGATTATCGAAGAAAAAACCGGCGTGCAGATGAAGCTGACCACCGATTTTGAGAGTGAAAAGAGCGGTATTGTACAGCAGGATGAGGAGATTACCGTCGGCACCACGAATCGTGGCGAGTCGGCGGCGCTCACCGATTCCCTGCGCCGGGACGATTATGTGATCAAGGTGGAGGATAAGCGTGTCCATATCACAGGCGGTTCCAATGAGGCTGTCATGGCGGCGGTCGAGCGCTTCGCCGAGGAATTCGTTACCGCCGAGGGTATCAGTGTCAAAGAGAACACGCGGATTGAATATACAGGCGAATACGAATATAACAGCTTTGACATTGCCGGAGTACCGCTCACGGATTATGTGATTGTCGCCCCGCCCGGGTCTCAGGACGCCCAGAATCTTGCCGCTGCCATCGAGCAGGTTATGGGACGCCCGATAGAGGTGAAAGGACTGAATTATAGCGGTGAAAAGAAGGCAATCGTTTATGCATCCAGCGGCTACGGCAATTCGGTAAAGTACGCCGAAAAGGGCGGCGCTAACGAATACGGCGCGGCTTATGACGACGGCAATATCTACCTCTATCGGACGGGCGAGCTGCTTACCGATATGGGGCTGACCGATTGGTTCCTGAACGTTTTGAATATCACACCGGAGGGTATGGCAATGCTTGATACCAACACAAACAGTCTTAGCGAAAGCGATGTGAATATCACAGAGGCGGTGAAATTCGGTTTTGAAATTGCCACCGACGCGATTATGGCGGAAATCGACGCTAAGGCAGACGCGCTGAAGGAGAAGATTCTCTCCACTGAATCCACGATCAAGCCGGCTGAGGGAAAGAACGCCTACTATGTCAGCGCCGAGGGCAGCGATTTGGCAGACGGAAAGACACCGGAAACTGCGTGGAAGACCCTGTCCAAGCTGAACAATACAGCCTTGAAAGAGGGCGATGTGGTCTATTTCCGCCGCGGCGATACCTTCCGCGGCAACCTGAATGCTGCCAAAGGCGTGACCTACACCGCTTACGGTACGGGCGGCAAGCCGATTCTCTGTGCGTCACTGTTTGACGGCGCAGTGACCGGTACATGGGAAGAAACCGACGTTGAAAACGTCTACCGTTACAGCGAGCGCATCGAGCAGGACGTCGGTCTGCTGGTATTCAATCACGGCGAGAGCTACGGCATCAAGATTACGGCAAAATTTGTTGATAATAAGCCTGTGATCGATACGCCGACGGGGGTCTCCTTCACTGGCTATCAGGATTTACCCGGCGATTTGTTCTTCTACCATGATATGGGCGGCGCGTATACGGAAACGAAGGATACCCGGTACGGTTACATCTATATGCGCTCTGATGAGGGCAATCCCGCCGAGCGCTTTGATTCCATTGAGTTCAACCGCCGCGGCAATGTGATTTCCATCAAGGGAGATAACATCACCATTGACAACCTCTGTGTCAAGTATGGCGGCAGCCACGGTGTCGGCGCGGGTACGGTCAACGGACTGACCGTTCAGAACTGCGAATTTGCCTGGATCGGCGGTTCCATGCAGCATTACACGGACGGTTCTCCCACCCGCTTCGGCAACGCGGTGGAAATCTACGGAAACTGTAAGGATTATACGGTGCAGAACTGCTACATTCACGATGTCTACGACGCGGGCGTGACCCATCAGCGCAAGGGTACGGGTGCGAAGGATCCATTCATTATGGAGGATGTGCTGTACGACAGCAACCTGTTCGTCAACTGTATCTATTCCATCGAATATTTCAATGATCAGGCGGACAACGATGACAACATTATGCGCAATATCACCATGACCAACAATATCTGCCGGAATGCGGGCGGCTTTGGCTGGCAGCGTCCCAACAAGGTAGCGCGCCACATTCAGGGCGGCTGGCTGAACAACAAGCGCGAGTATCCGGCGGAGAATTATGTGGTGAAGGATAACATTTTTGACCGCAGCTGCGATGTGCTGCTGTCCATCAGTTCCACCGATGAAAAGGATATGCCGATTCTGAGCGGCAACACCTATATCCAGAATTTCGGCGGCGATTTCGGTATGGTCGGCGTACCCTATGATAAATATTATCCCTACGACGGGTCGGTTGCCAAAACCATCCGCGAAATCGCGGGCGACGCGGACGCGCGCATTATCATGATCGTGGACGAGGTCAAATCAACCTGCGAACCCGACTACCACGTGAACGAAACCGTGGCGAAGATTGAGAAATAACAATACGAAACAGGCTCCACCGTTTAAGTGGAGCCTGTTTGCATCAGTCGGATATCTCGGACATTTTCTTTGCGCGGGCGTAGGCAGCCGTGTAGCGGGGGTCATCCCGCACACGGTCAAACCATGGCCATGTGGCCATGCCCCGCTCGATGTCGCTGGGAAGCTGCCAGAACAGCCACAGGTAGGGGCACCAGGTCTTTCTTCCGTCTTCCATGTAAATGCTTACATTGTACTTCTCATCGCATTTGGTGACGGTCGCGCCGCCGAAGGCTGCGCCATCGCCCACATCCATCCGTTTTCCTGCGGGAATCGCAAGCCAGCGCTCATACAGCCCAAACGCCCGCTCAAGCTGCGCAAAGCCCTCATCGATGCTTCCGCATCCGATCATAGCCGCCGCCGAACGCAGGCAGGCTTCCGCATAACAGCCGCACCATGCTTCGGGAACGGTACCGCCGCCGAAGCCTTCGATCAGCCGCATTTTGTGCGTCTCCCATCCGGCAGTGCGGGCCGGTTCGTCGAAGACATAGCCGTTCCCTTTGTCGTAATACTGCATATTGTTTCGCCCAAGGTACTGCATGAAGATCAGCAGATCGGTGCTGTTTCGCTGGCTGCGGTATTCATCATAACGTCCGTTCAGCAGATAGCGTTCTTCGCGCAGCTCGCCGATGGCGATGGCTTCCGCCCAGTCAAGCTCGCTTCTGCCGATTCTGTCCTCCAGCTCCTCATCCTTGCAGACATAGCACATACGGTGGATGGAATTCTTCCGGTATTGCTCGTCTGTGCATCCGTCCATGATCTTCCCGTGAATTTCGTGCAGCAGGGGGAGATCGTCGGCGCTTTGATTCATGGTGTTGATAATCGCTTCGCCGAGGACGTTCATGATATCGTAATTCTGCGGATATTTCTGATAATACTGCTTTGCCAGCTCCAGACGCCTGGAACAGCCATCTTTGGAGGACGGGGTTTTGTAATATCGGTTCAGGAAGGCTTTTACATCTTCCTCCCGCGTCACTTCGTCGTTCCCGATCAGCTCATCCACGGTGATGCTGAAATAGTTGGCAATCCTCGGCAGCAGCGTGATATCAGGGTACCCGCCCCGCTCCCAGTTTGAAACTGCTTGGGATGATACGCCAAGCTCCGCCGCCAGTTCTTCCTGCGTGAGTTTTTTCTTCCGTCGTTCCCGAAGAATGACCTCGGGGATTTTTAATTCAGTCATACTGAATCTCTCCTTGTTCTGTATTGGGAACTGCGCATTTCCTGATTCTATTATACATGAGCGGGGGAGATTTGTCAATCGCGGCGTTCTGGAGCAAACTCAAGCGGGATTGGGATTTTTCCGGCGGCGCTTGAAATGAATGAGACTGCCGCATAAGCGGCAGTCTCGTATGTAAAAAATATCGATCACGACCAGGTGCGGTCATTTGCCCATTCAAGGTTCCATTGGTCGGTGGGTTCCCACTGACCGGGATACTTCTTGTGGATGTGCTGGGCGATCAGTTCCTCGTTCAGCTCGTCGATGCCGAGACCGGGCTTGTTGGGGACAGCCGCAAAGCCGTCCTTGATCACCGGGTTCTCGATGCCCAGCGCAAGATCGTTCCACCATGCCACATCGGAGGAATGATATTCCACCGCCAGCACATTCTGAACAGCCGCAGCCGCGTGGAGCGCCGCCATGAAGCCTACAGGGCTTTCCGCCATATGAATGGCCATGGCTACGCCGTACTGGTCGCACAGATCGCCCAGCTTCTTCATTTCCAGAATGCCGCCCACTGTCAGCGTGTCGGGGTGAATGACCGATACGCCTCCTGCCTTCATCAGCGGCTCGAAGTTTTCATGCAGGTAGATGTCTTCGCCGGTGCAGATCGGTACCGTGGTAGCGCGGGCAATTTTCGCGTAGTGCTCGGTGTACTGCCAGGGCGCCACATCCTCCATCCATGAGATGTTATACTTCTCGATGCGGCGGGCGAAGCGGATGCAGTCCTCGATGCAGACATGACCGAAGTGATCAATGGCAAGCGGTACTTCATAGCCGATGATGTCGCGGACTACCTTCACGTAATTCTCCAGATAATCCAGACCCTTTTCGGTGATATGAATGCCGGTGGCATGGTGAGGGATGGTGAACGTCTCGTAGTTTTTGCCCATCATCATATCGTAGTCGATGGAACCCTTCTGATGCGCCAGCGCTTTCGCCGAATACTTCTTGATGTCCTCCAGGAAACCAAGAGGCGCGTTCAGACAGCCCGGCTCGTCCAGCATCAGCTCAATGCCCAGATCCATCTTGAGGAAGGTGTAGCCCGCCTCCATGCGTTTCTTGAGGGCGCGTCCCATATCCGCGCCGGTATGCTTGCCGTCCACGTCGGTGTCGCAGTAAACGCGCACCTTGTCGCGAAACTTACCGCCCAGCATCTGCCAGACCGGAACCCCCCACGCCTTGCCTGCAATGTCCCACAGCGCCACTTCAATGCCCGAGACGCCTCCGCCCTGACGGGAGTGACCGCCGAACTGCTTGATGCGGCGGAAGAGCTTATCCACATTGCAGGGATTCTCGTTCAGAATGCGGCTCTTAAGCATCAGCGCGTAGGTAGCGCTGGAGGCGTCACGCACCTCGCCGTAGCCCACGATGCCCTGATTGGTGTAGATTTTAATCAGCGGGCAGTGCTTTGGTGCGCCGTCGATGTTGCAGACGCGCAGGTCGGTGATTTTCAGCTCAGAGGGTGAGGAACAGGTGTTGATATTGCTCTCGATCTGTTCCCGGATGTTGTTAGCTTCCATATGAAATCTCCTTTATTTGATTCATGGTAATTGACAAAACGAAGTTTTGTGGTATAATGGTATTAATGGATTCAGTAATACTATTATACACCATGTCAAACGAAATTTCATCAAATATATTTTGAATTTTGCAACATATATTTCGATTTTGGAGATTATTTATGACTGTGAATCAATATGAAATCCATGCCGAGCGCGAAACCAGCGCACTTCTGCGCCTGTTTCATTCGCAGGTTGGACCTTGCCGGCGACCGCTGTTTGAGCATCATCATACGATGGTGGAGATCGCTTTGGTCAAGAAGGGCAGCGGAATCTATACTGTGGGCGAACGCCGCTATGATATCGCTCCGGGGGATATTTTTCTGTTCTCGGGCGACGAGCAGCACTGTATCACCGACATCCACGGCGATATGCTGCTGATGAACGTACACTTCGAGCCGCGCTTTGTCTGGGCCAGCGGGAACAATATGTTCGACGCGAAATACATGAAGGTCTTTCTCGACCGTAGCGACAGCTTTGAAAATCGGCTCGACCGGCAGAATCCGGCTACTAGCGAGATTACCGAGCAAATGCTGGCCATGGAGCGGGAGTTTATCCAGCACGCCAACGAATATGATCTGATGGTGAAGATTCATCTGCTGACCATTCTGGTGCTGCTCAGCCGAAGCTACGGCTATGTCAACCCGGACAGCGAACTGGATACTCTGCGCAGCCCGAATCTGGCGGTGCTGGACAGCGTGATGGATTACGTCAACGCTAATCTGACGAGAACGCTTTCTCTGGATGATCTGGCTGCTCGCGCCAATATGAGCCGCTCTTATTTTTCCACTGTGTTCCGGCGGCTGAACGGTATGTCACCATGGGACTACATCACGGCCAAGCGGATTGAGCTTTCGGTGCAGCTGCTGGAGCAGACCGATGGAACGATTATCGAAATTGCCGGACAGTGCGGCTTCAACAGTACGGCGAATTTCAATCGGGCATTCCGCAAGATCACCGGGCGGACGCCGTCCAGCTACAGAAAATAGCATAAAAAGATGGAACGTATGCGCACGTTCCATCTTTTTTGATAATTATCTGCGTCCGGCGCCGCCGCCTCGGGAGGAGCCGCCTCCGCCGCTGCGCGGGCCACGGGAACCGCCGCCGTATGAGCCTCCGCCGAACCCTCCACCTGGGCGGGAACTTCCAAATCCTCCGCCGGGACGAGAACCTCCGCCGAATCCTCCGCCCGGATGATGCCCGCCCATATGCCACTGTGTATTGCGGCGATGGTTATTCAGCTGATTTCCAAGAAACAGTCCCAGCAGGAATCCGCCGCAGCCGGAATTTTCTCCGCCATTGTCTCCCGCATAGCTGCGTCGTCTGCCTAAAATCTTCGGAAGCAGCCAGAGCGCGAGGAAAATGACAAGCAGCACGGTAAAGCCGGAGCTGGAGCTGCGGCTGCCGGAAGGAGCATGGCTTCCCGCCTGATAGGTTTCTTCGTATCGGGACGTAGTTACTGCGGCAGATTCGTAGTCGTAGATTGCAGCAACCTGATCCCACAGCGCGTCGAACACCTTGCGAACGCCGCTGTCGTAGTCCTGCTTTGCGAAGTCCGGCTCCAGATATTCAGCCAGCAGATTGCCGATGGTGCCGCTGGTCAGCGTTTTTTCCAGTCCTTTGCCTTGCATACACCAGTAATCGTCATCGCCCAGCGACAGGAGCAGCAGGATGCCGTTGTTTGCGGTTTTTGAGCCGATACCCCACTCGTTGAACAGATTGTAGGCGTATTGCTCCAGATCGCCGTTCTGCACGAAATCGGTGGTGACTACCACAATCTGCGCGCCGGTGGCGTCACAAAGCGTGTCGTTTCTTTCGATAATATAGGTTTCGGTGTCCGCCGACAGGCAGTCCGCCCAGTCGGCCACATAAAATTCGCTCTCCGGCTCCGGAATGTCAGCGGCGCTCACCGGCAGGCACAGAGGCAAAATCACCGCGCACAGTACCAGGATGGCAGCCGACGCGGTCAATTTTGTGAGTTTCATTGAATCAAGTATTCTCCTGTAGAATCAGCCGTACAGCTGAATCGGGTCGATGTGTACAATCCGCACGATCAGATTGGCGGGGAAGCCGTCAAGAATGGCGTTGAACTCCCGGGCGCGGTCGTTGTACTCATTATGCGAAATGCGCTGCATGGCCGACGAGATGTCGTCATACAGGCTGGCGCGGTAGTTTTTGTCGGTGGAGGTCATTTTGGACGGGTCAAGGCTGTCGTACAGTACCTGCACCGCGTCAGAAAGCTCTGTGGCCGCCGCATATTTGCCGGGGATATCTTTAGCGGCGGTCAGGGCGTTGCGGGCTTCGGTAAGCCGCACCACCGCAGGATCATCCGCGCTGATATAACGTAGTGCCACCGTTTTCAGATTGCTGGCCGTACCGCCGACGTATTCCAGATCGGCCTGAATGGAGAAGCCGTCGCCTTCCTCGCCGTTATAGAAGCAGTCCTCCACATCCTGACGCAGCGCCAGCAGGGAACGTCTGCATCCGAGCAGACAGGACAGCACAATTACAACTACCATAATCAGCAGTGCCACCGGCTGTTTTTGCAGAATTTTCACAGGAATCCTCCCAATCAACAGATTCGGAAGGGCTGTGCCATCAGCCCTTCATTTCAAGCAGCTTGTTTTTCAGCTGGTTTTCGATGCGTGCCAGCTCAACCTCGGCCTCGCGGCGCTTCTGGCGACCGTCGTTCTGAATCTGCACCACTTCGTCCAGGGTGGAGATCAGCGTTTCGTTGGTCTGCTTCAGCGTTTCGATGTCCACGATGCCGCGCTCGGAAGCCTTTGCAGTTTCGATGGTGGAGAGCTTCAGCGCTTCGGCGTTGCGTTTCAGCAGCTGATTGGTCAGGTTGGTGACTTCCTGCTGTGCCTTCAGCGCTTCCTGGGAGTGCGCCAGACCCAGCGCGATGACCATCTGACCCTTCCACAGCGGAATGGTGTTGACGATGGTGGTCTGGATTTTCTCGCACATCACCGTATCGTTGTTCTGAATCAGGCGGATCTGGGGAGCCATCTGAATGGAGATTGCGCGGGTCAGCTCCAGATCATGAATCTTCTTCTCAAAGCGGTTGCACATATTGGCCATATCGTTGGCGGCCTGTGTGTCCTCGGGAAGCCCGGACTTCTGCGCTTTTTCGATGAGAGCGGGCAGCTCGTTTGCGCGAACCTCATCCAGCTTCTGCTTGCCGGCCAGAATGTACATGGACAGCTCCTTGAAGTTGGCAAGGTTCACATTGTAAAGCTGATCGAGGACGGCCACATCCTTCATCAGCTTTGTTTGGTGCATTTCCAGTGCGGTGGCAATTTTTTCAACGTTTACGTCCACCTTGTCGTACTTTGCCTTCATCTGCTCAATTTTGTTGCCCTGCTTTTTGAAGAAGCCGAGGAAGCCCTTGGTCTCCTCCTCGTCGAATTCGCGAAGCTCGCCCACCAGATCGGTGATCATGTCGCCTACCTCGCCCAGATCCTTGGTCTTGACGTTGTTCAGGGCGCTGTCCGAGAAGCTGGCGATTTTCTGCTGAGAGCCGGCGCCGTACTGGAGCACGATGTTCGGGTCGGTGATATCGATTTTGGCGGCGAAGTCTGCCACCATCTTCTGCTCGGCGGGAGAGAGCACCACAGCCATATCCGGCTCGGTTTCCTCAGGCGCCTGAACCTTGGTCTCGGTGACGGTGTTTTCGGTTGTCTTATTCTCAAAGGGAGTGAGCGTCAGCTCGGGCATGATGTTGTTGTCCATGTTCGTTCTCCTTGTTTTTTATAAGTCGGTATTGTGTATGTCGGATGATTTGCCGAGACCCTCGGTGTCGATCATGTTTTCCAGTACCGTGATGTCGGCGGATATGTCGATGGCCTGATCCTCATAGAGGTTGTCAAGCTGGCGTTCGAAGGCAGGCTTGATGGTATCGAGAATGCCCTCAATGCCCTGGAGGGTTTTCGTGATGTTTTCGCCCTTGATCTTCTGCTGGCTCAGCTCGATATAGGTGTTCATCAGCTTTTCCAGCGTGGGCAGGTAGTAGTTCATGAAGCGGCGGATGCGGGGGAGCTTGTCGGGATTTTTCGATACATATTCGAAAATGGTGTTCATCAGCTCCCGGATATCGCCCAGCTTTCCGGCGATCTTCGGATCGAGCTTATACAGCTCCGCGCCGATCTTATCGAATTTGCGGATGTAGTCGGCGCCCACGGCGATGACCTTGTCCACATCGTCAATGCCGGCTTTCGGCGGCTCATAGGGAATGGGAACATATTCGATGCGGGGCGGAATGATATGCCCCAGAATAACCAGCTCGGCGATTGTGATGAGCAGAATCACGATGAAGTGACCAATCTTATACATCGGGCAGAAGGCTGCGAAAAGAATCCAGCTGACGGCTACCACGTAATACGGGGCGACCGAGCGGTGTTTTACCTCTCGGAACTTGCTTTTGTCCAGATGCGGGTCGGCGTTTTTGTTTTTGCTCAAGGCGTACCCACCTTTCCTGAGTAATGCTTTCGTGTATACAATTATATCATATTTTTCGGTTTTTGTATATAACAGAGACGAAATTTACAATTTATAAACAGTTGATAGGATGTTTGTTATAAATTGAGGGGCGAAAGGATGGTGCCAAATGAAATTCAGCGCCGATAATAACCGGCAGTGCCTATCCCTATTGTTTCCCAGTGATTGGCTTTTCGTATATCTGCTTCTACATCTTTGTTGTTGTCTGTGGAAATGCCGTTTGCTTTCATTTCTTCAATCATCTCTGCCACGTCTGATGGAGTTGCGGAACGATAAACTCCAACGCTGATATTCAAAAACGACAAGGAACACCCGCGTTCCAAATCCTGAATTTCTCCGTTATTCTTCTGTTTCAGAAGTTCGGCTAATTCGTTCGCAGGAGTATCAAAAGCGGAAACACCGTAAATGGCGGGACGCAGAGAACCGTCGATGCCGCCCAAAAACTCGATGAATTCAACCTTCCTGTCGTTATTGTAACTGATCGCCATTTCGCTATGATAGTAATAATATCGGTCACATGGCTTTACGTATTGTCCTTTGCCGATTGCGGCTTCGACATCAGACTGTTCCATGCCCAAATCAATTGAAACGCCATCAACCACGACTTTTTCCAATGGATATAATTCAATATTCATATTTGAATCCTCAGATTGTCACGATGCCCAGCGTATCCAGAATGGACGAAATGAGAATTAGCACAATGCAGACGGGGGCGATATACTTGATGACCACGATAAACAGCTTCTTGCGGCGGAAGGCCGAGGAGCCTTCGATTTCCTCCACCAGTGCCTGCGGCTTAATGATGTAGCCCACGAAAATGCAGGTGAGGAAAGCCACGATGGGCATGATCACGCTGTTGCTGATGAAGTCGCAGAAGTCAAAGAAATCCATGCCGAAAATTGTAATATCGTTCCAGATGCCTTTGCCCAACGAGGAGGGAACGCCCAGCAGCAGACAGATACCCAGTACGATCAGGCAGGACATTTTACGTCCCACGTGCAGCTTATCCTGAAAGATGGATACGATCGTTTCCATCAGCGAGATGGAGGAGGTCAGCGCCGCGAACAGCACCAGAATGAAGAAAGCCGCACCGATGAATGAACCTCCGGTCATATTGTCAAAGACTTTGGGCAGGGTGACGAACATCAGCCCCGGACCCTGTCCCAGCGCTTCCTCGTTGCCGCCGGAAAAGACGAACACCGAGGGGATGACCATCAGTCCGGCCAAAAAGGCAATACCGGTATCAAAAATCTCAATCTGGCTGACTGCCGATTCCAGATCCACATCCTTTTTCATATAAGAGCCGTAGGTGATCATAATGCCCATGGCCAGCGACATGGAGTAGAAAAGCTGTCCCATGGCGGCAAGCACAGTGGTAGCCGAGAATTTGTTGAAATCAGGGGTGATGTAGTAAAGCACACCCTCCCACGCGCCGGGCATACAGGCGGTATAGATGGCGACGAACAGGGTCAGCGCCACCAGAATCGGCATCATGATCTTGCTGACCTTTTCAATGCCCTTGTCCACGCCCAGCAGGACGATGACGGCGGTAATTCCGATAAAAACGCAGAACCATATCAGAGGCTCCACGGGAGCCGAAGTGAAAGCGGTAAAATAGCCGTCACTTGCGGCGGCGTGCGCCTGACCTGTGCAGAATGCGGCCACATACTTTCCGACCCAGCCGCCGATGACCGAGTAATAGGGAAGGATGATGATGGGTACAACAGAGGCCAGATAGCCGATGAATCCGAATCGCTTATCCAGCTGCCGGAAGGCGCCGATGGCGCTCAGACTGGTTTTGCGTCCGATGGCGATTTCCGCGCTCATCAGCGCATAACCAAAGGTAACGGCGATGATAATGTATACCAGCAGGAAGATACCGCCACCGTATTTTGCTGCCAGATAGGGAAAGCGCCAGATGTTGCCCAGACCCACTGCAGAACCGGCCGCCGCCATGACAAATCCGACTTTTCCCGTGAAGCTGCTTCTTTTTTCGCTCATAATGTAATTCTCCGTAAATTTTCAGGTAATTTCTCTGCCGAGTTGAATTTTCACGGCATTTTTTTATCGCGGCACAAAAACCGCAACATGATATTTTACCATATTTGCGTCAAAAAATCAATAGATTTACCAAATATTTATGAATTCTCTGCTTTGACACGGTTGAAAATTTCAAACAATTTAATAAAATTTGCGAAAAAGTCTATACATTCCGAAAACTCTGTGTTATAATTATGGTATATCATGGTTCAAAGGAGATTGGATATGCCACCGATTGTGCGCATCCTGGTCGGCGATATTCTTGAGATGAAGAAGCCCCATCCCTGTTCCGCTAAGAGCACGCGCTTCCGTGTGCTGCGGGTGGGGAGCGATATCCGCATTGTATGCGAAAACTGCGGGCGGGATCTGACGCTGCCTCGGATTAAGCTGGAAAAGAGTATCCGACGGGTCATTCATGCCGAAACGGACAACACACCCGATAATATTTAAGGAAAAGGAATCATAAAATCATGGACGAAAATCAGAACATTCAGTCGCCGGAGCCTGCCGAAGACGGTGCAGCCGCAGCGTCGGCGGTGGATGATATTATTGAAATCGAGGCGGTACCGCTGACGAGAAAGCCGTCGCGGCTGGCGCGCCTTTTTGCGCCGCTGGACGGTATGTATCACATGGGACTGGCGTTCCTGTTCCCGGTGCTAATCATGGCGCTGGTCTATCTTGCCATGGAGGTCTGGCCCTTCGGCAAGAATTCGGTGCTGGTGCTTGACCTGAACGGTCAGTACGTCTATTACTTTGAAGCCATCCGCGACATCCTGCGGGGAGAGCAGGGAATTCTGTACTCCTTCGAGCGGGCGCTGGGCGGCGAATTTTTGGGCATCGTGGCCTATTATCTGGCAAGCCCCTTTACCTTTATCGTTGCGCTCTTTCCCGAGGGGATGATCACCGAATCGCTCTATACCATTCTGCTGCTCAAGTGTGGTCTGTCGGGCATGAATATGTGCGTCTATCTGCACAAGTCCCATCCTACCAAGCCCACCAGCGAGGTGATTTTTTCAGTGATGTACGCGCTGACCTCCTACGCGGTGGTTATGCAGCACAACACCATGTGGATTGACTGCCTACTGTTCTTCCCGCTGATTATGCTGGGCGTGGAGTCGCTGATCAAATACGGTCATTATAAGCTCTATGTGCTGACGCTGGCGGTGGCGGTATTCTCCAACTATTATATCGGCTATATGGTCTGCATCGGCGTGGCGGCATATTTCTTCTTCTATTACTGCCTCTGCACGCCCGAGCAGCGTAATCCGCTGGGTGAACGCTTCCACTTTGCCAAAACCTTCGGGCGGATGGCGCTGTTCTCGCTGATCGCGGTGGGCATGGCGACGATTATCATTTTGCCCGCCTATTATTCGCTGACCTTCGGAAAGACCACCTTCTCCGATCCCAGCTTTGACTTCAAGCAGAAGTTTGACTTCCTCGACCTGATCTCCAAGATGTTCCCCGGCTCCTATGATACGGTGCGTCCCGAGGGCTGGCCCTTTGTTTTCTCGGGTACGCTGACCACGATTCTGCTGCCGGTGTTCTTCATGATGAAGCAGATCACACCCCGGCAGAAAATTGCCTACGGTGTGCTGATGGCCTTCTTCATTTTCAGTTTCAACTCCTCCACCATCGACCTGGTCTGGCACGGCTTCCAGCGCCCCAACTGGCTGAACTACCGTTACAGCTTCATGTTCTGCTTTGTGATCATCGTCATGGCGTATCTTGCCTTTGAGCATATCCGGGAGATTGATATCCGCATGGTGCTGGGTGTGGGCGCGGTTCTCGGCGTGCTGATCTGCGTTTTACAGAAGCTGGAGTATGAGAACATTCCCGACCTGACCTGTGTGTGGTTCTCCATTGCGGCGATTTCCATTTATATGATTCTGCTGTCCGGCTGCCATCACAACTGGCTGGACGGGGCGATTAACACCATCCTCTGCGTTTTTGTTCTGCTTGAGATGTTTTGCAGCGCACTTGCCGACGTTGTGGCGCTGGATGACGATGTACACTACAGCACGCGCACCTCTTACCGCAACTTTATGAATGTCTGGACGCCCATCTCCGAATGGATGAATCAGTACGACACTTCATTCTATCGCGCCGAAAAGACCGAGCACCGCAAAACCAACGACAATTTCACGCTGAACATTCGGGGTCTGTCCAACTCCACCTCCACGCTGAACGCCAAGCAGATTGAATTCCTCCAGCGGCTGGGCTATTCGTCCAAATCCCACTGGTCGAAGTATCTGGGCGGAACGCCGATATCGGACAGCCTGCTGGGTCTCAAGTATATTCTGACGCTGGACACCAATGAAATGAACGATGTCTACGGCGAAGCCATCTACCACGATGAAGAAAATATGACGATGGCTTATCTGAACGAGTACGCCCAGTCGTTGGGCTACATGGTGAACAGCGCCCTCACCGAGTTTGAAATCGCCGAGTATGTATCCCCCTTTGAACTAATGAACGAAATGGTCAGCGAAATGGTCGGCAGCGAGGAGATGTTGGAGCTGTTCAAGCCCTATGCGAACATCAAGCCCGAATATGAAAACCTGGAGCTGGCTTATGTGACTGGGCACAAGAAATATTCAAAGGTTAATACCTCCCGTTCCGGCAAGCTGATCTTCACCTTCACGCCGGTGAACGACCGGGAAATCTTCGTCTACTTCCCCAGCGACTACGCGCGGGATGCCAAGCTGAAGGTCAACGGTTCGGATGTGTCCGAATACTTCACCAACGAAACCTGCCGCATTGTTTCCATCGGCAAGCAGCCGGCGGGCGAGGAGCTGATCGTTTCGCTGACGCTGGAGAAGGATGAAATCTATATCGCCAATGGCGTGGATTACTTCTGGTATCTAGACGAGGAGCTGTTCGCCGACGTGATGAAGCAGCTGCAGGAGGGCGGCTATCAGATTGACGAATTCACCGATGATTCTTTCAACGGCACCATCACCGTTCCCGAAGACCGCACCATGTTCCTGCTGACCATCCCCTATGACGAGGGCTGGAAGGTTTATGTGGACGGGGAGCAGGTCGAAACCTTTGAGGTGCTGGAGTGCCTGACTGCCGTGGAGTTGACCCCGGGCGAACATTCCATTGAGATGAAATACAGCCCGTGGTGTGTAAAATACGGTATGATTATTTCGATCTCATCGGCGGCTTTGTTCGTGCTGATCGTGACCGGCGAGTTCTTCTGGCGGCGCAGACGGGAGGTCATCGTGCTGCACCGCAACGAGGACAGCGCAGACGCGGTATAAACATCGCAATTTTTATCAACGCTGCCCCAACATTTTATGCTATACTATTGGCGGGAGGACATCATGGACCGCGACGAGAGCATCATGAAGGCGATCGACTTCATGGAGGACAACCTGACCGACGATTTGAACCTGACGACCTGTGCGCAGGCCTGCGGCTATTCGGTCTATCACTTTGTCCGGCTCTTTCGCGCGGTTACGGGATTGACTCCCGCCGATTATATCCGCAAACGGCGGCTCACTGAGATTGTCCGCCATATGCTGGGCGGAGGTTACATATCCGAGCTGGCCTTCCGCTATGGCTTCAATTCCAAGGAGAATTTCCTCCGCGCCTTCAAAAAGGAGCACGGCATTCTGCCCAGCGAGTATCGCTTGGCAGGACATAGTCTGCGCCTGTACAGCCGGTTTGACCCCGACCGAAGCCGATGGGCGGTGACGCCCTCCCTGTGCTGGCTGGAACCGTTCACGCTGGCGGTATATCCCGGCGACGGACGTCCGGCGCCGATGGAATGGAACCGTTACCATGTGAACCGGCTGTCAAAAAAGCTGTCGGGCGGACGGGATGTGTGCGACTATGGGGTGTCGGACTGGCGTTCGCAGGAGCAGCGGCTGTATTATCATGTGGGCATCCGTCGGGAGGATGCGCTGGGCGATTCGACCGGTACGATCTCGCTGGAGCTGAACGGCGGGCTGTACGCGAAGTTTACCACGCCGCCCGCCGGGCATGATGATTTCATCGAAGGTGTGCAGCAGGTCTGGGCGCATATCCGGGAGTGGCTGGCGTGCAGCGGCTGGGAGCGCTCGGGCGGGTATGAGTTTGAACGCTATGTGGAGAGCAGTCATATCTACAGCGAAGAAATTTATATTCCGCTGAAAGTGAAAGAGTATCAATTGTGAGGTGTTGCGTTATGATGAAAAAATCAAATCTGAGCTGGGAGGGAGTCTACGATCCCACCGGCTATATGTTTTCCTTTGCGAAATCCCTGACCTGCGCGGTAAAAAACAGCGCTTATGCCGATCTGGCCGAGGATGTTGTGGCGGTCAGCGGCTTTGCCTTCCGTATGTGGGTATCGCCCGATCTCTGCCCCAGCGCGACGAGCATCTGGCAGTTCGACCGGCAGAAGCCCTGGGTGGAGATGAGCGGTCTGCGCTGTGAGCAGATTGATCGTCTCTGGGGACAGGATGCTGTGGAGGAAGCAAAGCGTTTGGAAGCGCTTGCGCTGATCCGCCGCAGCATCGACGGCGGAACGGCGGTGGTTAGCTGGGATATCGGCGTCTGCGAGTGGGGATTGATCATCGGTTATGACGATGAGACCGAAACCCTCGCTACCCTGCCTATTACCGGTACCGAGGGAACCATGCCTTACGTCCAGCTGGGCAAGCGGGAGCTGCCGATTCTTAATGTGCTGGCGATCACCGGCTGTGAGGCGCGTCCGGCGGACGAGCTGCTGGCCGGAACGATGAAGCTGGCGGCGTCCCATCTGCGGGGCGAGGAATGGTGCGACAACGCCAAGGGGCTGGCGGCTTATCCGGCGCTGATCGGGCATTATGAGGCGGAGGACAAAACGAAGGCGCTGTCGTGGAATATGGAATATTTCCTCGGAACCTACGCGCCGCTGAAATGGTATGCTTGGAAGTTTTTCGAGAAATACGGCAGAGCCGATCTTGCGGACTGCTACCGCCGGGTACACGAATGCTGGATGGAAGCCTTTTCCCACCGCCGGGAGCCGGAGCTTGCGGCAGCGAAGCTGCGCGAAGCCGAGACGCTGGAGCGTGAAGCGCTTGCGATGATGGAAGCATAATTGAAGAGGGGATTGCTGCAAGTACCTTGAAAGGTATTCGCAGCAATCCCCTTGTTTTTACGAAACTGTTTCGTTGAAAACCCCATTGACAACACCGGAACGTCCTGCTATAATATTGAAGCTGATTCTTAGTGAAACAGCAGAAAGGAACCTGGATGCAATGATCAATGTAAATGATTTCAAAGGCATAACGGACAGTGATACCATAGAATCCGCCCTGAATCATCTTCAGCCGGACGGAATTCTGCTGATACCGCCGCGCATCTCCGACATCGAACCCGAACGCCGCCACTGGCTTCTGGATCGTGCGGTTTTACTGCCTGCCAATACGACTGTTATATTGCAGAATTGTACCGTACAGCTGTCCGATCTCTGCCGTGACAACTTTTTCCGCTCGGCAAACTGCGGATTGGGAATTGAAGACCCGGAGAAAATTGAAAACATCCATATCCGCGGGGAAGGGCTTTGTATCCTGCGAGGGGCAGATCACCCGCGCGCTGTCGGCGACAGCTCCAAGATTCTCGCCAACCCATGCCCGTATGAGGTTCAGGACCTGTGCCGCCTTGCGGACTGGATTCCCGAAGAACGTAGAACGCCGGGGACAATCAATTTCTGGGACAGACACACCCATTCCTTTGGTACGGACGCGGGAAAAGCCGGTGAATCCCAGTATGGAGACTGGCGCGGCATCGGGATTCTTCTTGCCAACGTAGACAATTTTTCAATTTCCAATCTCCGCATCGAATGTTCACACGGCTGGGCAATTTCGCTGGAGGCCTGCACAAACGGAACGGTCGAGAAAATCTATTTCGACGCGTGTATGTCAAAGATGATTGACGGAATGCGGCAGAACATGGAGAATCAGGACGGTATCGATCTCCGCAACGGCTGTCATCATATTCTGATATCGGATATTACCGGTCACACCGGCGATGATGTGATCGCTCTGACTGCCATCGCAGGTGCAAATTATAAGCCTGGCGGATCGCTGCGTACCACGCACGTCATGCACAATGACTGGAACAGACGGGAGCGCGACATCCATGATGTAATCATCCGGAATGTCAATGCCTATTCGCAGCTGTGCTATGTCATCCGTCTTCTTCCAGCAAACGCCAAAATATGGAACATTGTCATTGACGGCATTATTGATGCGCCTCCGTCCGGGCTCCGTCACAGCTGTTGTATTGAGCTTGGTGATGGCGGCGATTATGGAGAAAATCCGGTGGACGGTATGAAAAACATCACCATTTCCAATGTCATCTGCGACGCGAACGAAGCAATCCGCGTCAGCAGCTATCTGAATGATTCCGTTATAACAAATGTGGTCAATCGAAATCCGCATTGTCCCGCCATTTCCGTCAAACGGGAGGACGGCTTGCGGAATGTCGCTGTCAGCAATGTCGTTACCTGCGGCGGCAAATGAGTTCATCCTGACGTAAAAAAGGGATTGTTGCAAGTACCTCAAAGGTATTCGCAGCAATCCCATTTTTTATTCCTCACTCAGATGCGAGGGAAAAGGCTTCGGTAAAGGTAATGCTTCGATCATGGAAAAAACAGGACAACTCCTTAAAGATATGCTTGTAGCAGCTGCCCGACTGATCTGCCGGAGCGTCGAACCTCAGGAAGGTGAGCTTCAGTTCATGAGCCAACTCCTCCAGACGGCAGTTAAAACTGTCTGAACCTTTGACAGCCAGTATGGTCAAAGCGGTGTGAGGGAGCTTTGCCTGCAAGGTGTGGAGCAGGCTGCGATAGGATTCCAGCGCCTCGCTTTCATCCGTTTCATTGTCACCGAAGGCGAGAAAGACCTTCTTGGGCTTCAGGTCGATAACGCAGGGTTGGAGCACAGTTGCGGCTTCCTTCAGCGTGAGTCCCTCAATGCTGCGGTTATAGATGGCGTTGCGCAGCACATAATCCTGCGACAGCTCGTAAAACGGGAAGCCTGCTGCAAAGGTGGAACCGAATACCACGATCTCACCCTTGATGGCAATCTCATTGATGGCTGTGTACATATTGATTTTCCGCTGAATTTCCTGTCTCATAATACATTTTCCTTTCGTGTTAATAAAATGTCGATTGTCATTGTACGTCGAGCAGAGCCGCTTTGCGCTCGTTGGCGCGGTTGACGAAGTAGAGGATCAGGTCGGTAGAGACGACCAGAAGGTTAAAGACATAAAGCACCAGTGTATAGCTGATGTCGCCGCCCATGAGCTTACCGGCAATTCCGGCAATGTAGCCGGTAATGATGGCGATCAGAAAGAAGGGACTTTTACCCTTTGTGGATCGGGAAACAATGCTTTTATAGACCGAGATCGGCCAAGAGAGGCCGAAGCAGATCAGCATGATGCACTCACAGATTTTTACCATGTTCAGTTACCTCGTTTGGTTGATATTTTTTGTTCTGTTACTATTATACTCTTGACAAATGATAAAGTCAAATATATAATAAATACATAATCAATAACTATAGATTATGAATCGAGGAATTTCAATGAACCTGACTTGGCTGCATTATTTTTATACCATCGCACAATACGAGCACGTGACCAGAGCTGCGGAGGAGATCCACATATCCCAGCCTGCGCTGACCAAGACCCTTAAGTTGCTGGAGGCTGAGCTTGAAGTGCCGTTGTTTATGAAAAACGGGCGCAACATTATTTTGACCGAGTATGGACGGTATCTGAAGGGTGAACTGGACAAGATTATACCCGTAATTGACGCTATCCCCGAACAGATGAACAAGCTGAAGCAGAAAGCCGGCATGACCGTCCGTCTGAACGTCATCGCTGCGTCCACAGCGGTCATGTCGGCGGTGGTTGAATACAAGAAGCTGCATCCGGATGTGATATTCAGTCTGATACAGAATGAAGAAAAGCCGGACTGCGATCTCTCCATTACTACGAACTACTCCCATCCCACGCCTGCCGGCAATCTGAGAAAGCGCTGCGTTATGGAGGAGAAGATCTTTCTGGCTGTCCCGAGAAATTCCGCGTATGCCGCCTGCGAATCCATCGATCTTGCGACGGTGAGTGACGAAGGTTTCATTACGCTGGCCGGTTCGCGCCCCTTCCGCACAATATGTGACAAGTTCTGCACATATGCCGGATTCAGCCCGCGTATTGTTTTTGAGTCGGACTCTCCCGCCGCCGTACGTGATATCATCGGTGCGGAGGCGGGAATCGGTTTCTGGCCTGAGTACTCCTGGGGGCGGATTTCATCTTCGGATATTGTGCTTCTCCCCATCAGCAATCCCACCTGCCAGCGCGAGATTATCATCGAACTGCATCGGCAGCCCAGCCCATCGCCCTGGGCAGAGGATTATTTTGAATTTCTTGTCGGCTGGCTGCATCAAAGCTGGCAGCACAGCGGACAGCACGGGGATATGAAAAGCAGGTGAGGCGTTCGCCCCACCTGCGTAAGTGTTATTTCACCTCGTCAAATACCCGCACATGATCGACCACAAAGCAGTCGGGCAGCACAGCCGCGTCCAGCAGCGGGTCGTGCTTGCCATTCTCGCGATAGCCGTGGCACTCGGTGGATACGAGAATGAACTGATCCACATTCGATACCGGTCCGGTCTCCCGGTTGACCTCCACGCCGTCGAAATAGTAAACATAGCCGTCACGGCTCCATTCCAGCGAGTAGTAATGCCAGCCGTCCGCAGTCTCCTTGAAGGGGATATGCTTGTGACCGTGCCAGAACGAGTCCTTGCCGTATCCGCCATAGCCGCTGCCGCAGATAATCTCGCCGTACTGGTATTGGCGGTAATTTTCCATAATATCCACCTCAACGCCGCACTGAGTGGGGTCGGGATGGGTTCCGATGGAAGGCGACTGGAGCCAGAAGGCCGAATGCCAGCCGTCATATTTGGGCAGCCGGCAGCGGATTTCATAGAAGCCGTAGCGGTGCATGAATTTCGGTGTTTCCAGCTTGCCGAAGGGCCAGAAGCCGTTGGTATCCTTCGGAATGTCGAAGGTCAGACTGCCGGTCTGTAGATGGGGCGATTGATATTCGCCGTCGGGCGTGCGGATCAGGTGAAGCTCCAGATTACTGTTTCCATCCAGCACGACGCCCTGGTCGGTGAAGGTAGGGAAGGGCTTTCCCCAGAAGTTCCGGCGGAAGCCCCACTTGGTGGTGTCAAGCTCCCTGCCGTCGAATTCATCATTCCAGACCAGCTTCCATTGGTTTCCCTCGGGCAGAAGGCTGTCCGCGTGACCGTCGTATTTGTAAGTCTGCATTTTGATATCCCCTTTACATTTTTAATTTTTTAAGGTATAATAAGTATGGTGTATTTGCATTGTCACCTTTTATTATAGGCTTTTTTATAAAAAATTCAAGTCGATTCCTTATTATAAATTATCAAAATCTTACGGAGATACTATCATGCAGACCTGTCCGGTTCCCACCTTTGAAATTCTGCGCGTCGGCTACTACCATCACACTGTGCCGCGCTCCTCCGACCGAATCGTCGATACCTACATTCTTGAGCTATTCCGCACCTATACTGGCACCATGACCATCGGCGGCGAGTGCCTTGCGCTCCGCCCGAATCTGATGGTGTTCGCCAAACCGGGCGAACGGCGCGCTTCCATGGCACCCTTTGAGTGCTATTTTGTCCATTTTCAAGTACTGAACGATTCGGCGTTTGAAAAACGCCTTTCCACCCTGCCTAGTGTATACCATGATATCGGCGAGTGCGATGAGTTGGCAGCCGGAGAAATCATAGGGCTGTTCAATACCATGCGAAGCGGATTTATCCGGGAGGATGGACTGACGGCGGGTATCAAGCTGGCGGAACTGATTACCCGATTGGAGCTGCTTGCCGCCGAAGCCGGGCGGTGCTGTGTAAACAACGGCGAAAAAGAAGCCGTTATGAACGCGGTGAAGTTCATCCGCGCCCATACTGGCGATAAAATCAATCTGGCGGATATGGCAGCTTCTGTACATCTCAGCCCCAACTATTTCCATACGCTGTTCCGGCGTGTCACCGGCGAGACTCCGGCGGCAATGCTGACGCGGCTTCGCATGGAGGACGCCAAGGAGCTGCTGCTCACCTCAGCGCTTCCTATAGGGCAGATCGCCGAGCGCTGCGGTTTTGATTCACAGACTTACTTTGCCAGCGTCTTCCGCCGCCAGATCGGCGTGACGCCCAGCGAATACCGGGAGCGGGGAATTTTCTGATTTAATTTATGGAAACGTGGTTCACCATGTAAACTGTGTCAGCTGACCGTCGCCGCGCAGTCCTTCGAAATCCCGCTGACGGAAAACTTCATAGACGGCGATGGCGGCCGAATTGGACAGATTCAGCGAACGCAGCGTGTCCCGCATGGGAATGCGCACGCAGCGGTCGGGATTGGCATAGAGCAGCGGCTCTGGAAGTCCCTTTGTCTCCTTGCCGAACATCAGAAAGACCCGCTTCGGATAGGTGATGTCGGTATAACGGTGCTGCGCCTTGGTGGTGAAGCAGTAGAACTGGGCGTCGGGATTCTTCGCGAAGAAGTCATCCAGATTGTCGTAATAGGTGATGTCCAGCTTGTCCCAGTAATCAAGCCCCGCCCGCTTCAGCTTGCGGTCGTCGATTTCGAAGCCCAGCGGGCGTACCAGATGGAGAGACGCGCCGGTAGCGGCGCAGGTGCGTGCGATGTTGCCGGTATTCTGGGGGATTTCCGGCTCGACGAGGACGATGTTGATGTCGTTCATAATTTTCTTCCTCAATAATAGTGATTTCGGGTGTATGATCAGCGCTTTGGGGTATACTGATAAAAAACGGAGGTACTTCCCATGCGCAATTTCCGAACCAATTCCACCAATCTCAGCGACACCCGGGTCGCTTACACTTTTCTAACCGCGCTGGCGCTTTTATGCACCGTAATGGGGCTGCTGGCAAGCCAGCGTCAGCAGCGGCTGTATCATTATGAGCTGGTCGACTGCTATGAGCAGCTTGCGGTGTGCGCCGATTCGCTGCATCAGTATGCCGATCCGCTCCCGGACACCGACCGTTATGCACAGGCTGTGCGCTTTGCAAATGCCATTCCGCAGCTTCCGTGCGAGGAAAGCACTCGGACGCTGCTGCTGGATGTGGCGGCGGGTATGCGTGAGAATGCGGCGGAGGATGGAATGCAGGCGGTGATGCGTACTTTGGAGGCGGACGACGGCTTCCTGCGCACCCTGTCGGACACCTTTGCCATGCTGGCGGCGCTGGATTATACCGACACGGACATGGCGAAAAGGCTGATTAACCAGGCGCTGGACAGCGTGATGCCCGCCCTTTCGGAAACGGGAACGGACACATCGGACGCCGCTGACGCCGTATCTGCCGGTCAGGCGCGCATTACGCGGGAATCCGCGTCCCGGACGGTATCCTCGCTGTTCGGCAGCTCGATGAAAATCGATGGGATGTCGGAGGATGGGCAGTATTGGGTGGCGCAGGCCGAAAATTTGCGCATGGTTTTTTCGGCAGCGAGCGGTGAGATGGAGAGCTTTCTCTATATCCGGCTGGGTGACAGCCCCAAGCGGCGGCTGTCGGAGAAAGCCGTTATCCGGGAGGCGACGGATTTTGCCGCAAAGCAGATTCACGGAGGCGGGGAACTGACTGTCAGCCGAACGGAGGAGCTGTGCGGCTTTACGGTGGTTGATCTGACTGCCGGGAAGGAAAGCTGCCGGGTGACAGCCGACTGGTACGGAAGGATCTGGAGCTTTGAGCGGCTGGCGGATGAAAAGTAAAAAGGTGATGAAGGATGCTTCATCACCAAAGTTACCATATGAGAGAGCGATTATGCACCGAGCTTGTTCAGCTTTACGGTAAAGTTGCTCTTTTTTCTTGCGGCGTTGTTCTTGTGAAGCAGACCCTGCGAAACGGCCTGGTCGATCTTCTTCACCGCTGCCTTATATGTTTCAGCGGCTGCGGTCTTGTCACCCGAAGCGATAGCAGCTTCGTACTTCTTCATAGCAGTCTTGAGAGCGGACTTCAGCATCTTGTTCTGAAGGGTCTTGGCTTCTGCGACCTTCACGCGCTTCTTGGCGGATTTGATGTTCGGCAAAGTGTTCACCTCCTTAAAAGCTCTGCTCAAGCCTGAGGCATGGAGAGCCGGGGCTTGATTTTGATTCAATAGCATTTCTCCATATATGATACCACAAATTCGCGCAAATATCAAGGGGTTTTCGAAAAAAACTTGAAAAAATAATTTCGCTTGAAAATTGCTCCGCCTTGTGCGGAGTGACGAGAATGCGGAAAAACAATGGCTCACAAAAAATATTCGCGGAAATTTTTGCGATTCCTCTTGACAAATCTACATTTTCATGCTATAATAATATACTGCATTATAATCGCTTAGAGTATGCGTATTTCCATGCGCCTGACGAAAATTTTGTGTTACATCAAATCCGAATTGTACAGAATTACAGGTAGAATTGCCTTGATTTTGGCTATCCTCTGCGTGTGTCAGCTTTGTTACCCCCGCCTGTAATCTTTAAATTTTTGTGTCGATGTTCTGCAAGACCCGTCTCATGTATGTGCATACCTTGTGTTTTCTGCTCACTGCGATAACCGACCGTGAATGAGTCCGACGCTTGATGTATTCCATTATAGCACATTTTTCGGTCGTTGTAAATACCCGGATGTCAATTTTGTTGAATGGAGTGATTGTTTTTATGGTGGTTAAGCCCACGATGCTTGGCAAGACCGAACGAATGAGTTTCGCTAAGATCGGCGATACCCTGGAAATGCCAAATCTCATCGAGGTACAGAAGAAGTCGTACAAATGGTTCCTCGACGAGGGTCTGAAAGAGGTGCTGCGCGATGTGTCGCCCATCACCGACTATTCCGGCAACCTCGTAATCGAATTCATCGATTATTCCATTGACCCGACGCCGAAATACCCCGAAGAGGAGTGTAAGGATCGCGACACCAACTATGCCGCGCCCCTTCGCGTTACCGTAAGACTGACCAATAAAGCGACCGGTGAGGTCAAGGAATCGGCGGTGTTCATGGGTGATTTCCCTCTGATGACCGACAACGGTACCTTCATTATCAACGGCGCAGAGCGCGTTATCGTTTCCCAGATCGTGCGTTCACCCGGTATCTATTACGAGACCTCTATCGACAAAACCGGCAAGGTCATCTATGCCGCCACCGTGATTCCTTACCGCGGCGCATGGCTTGAGTACGAGACCGACGCCAATGATATCTTCTATGTGAGAATCGATAAGAACCGCAAGATCCCGATTACCGTTCTCATCCGTGCCCTGGGCATCGAGACCAACGACGAGATCGTCAAGTGCTTCGGCAACGATCCCAAGCTGGTCGCTACGATGGAAAAGGACATGATGCAGGCCGAGGCTGATAAGAATCATACGACCCTGGGCGACGAATCGCTCAAGGAAATCTACAAGAAGCTGCGTCCCGGCGAGCCTCCGCTGGTTGAGAGCGCGCAGATTCTGCTGAACAACCTGTTCTTCGATCCCAAGCGTTACGATCTGGCTGCTGTCGGTCGTTACAAGTACGACAAGAAGCTGGCGCTGGGCAAGCGTATCAACGGTCACAAGCTGGCGCGTCCGGTCGTTTCCCCCATCACCGGCGAGCTGCTGTATGAGGCCGAGGAGGTTCTGGACGAAGCAAAGGCGATGAACATCGAGCACGCCGGCGTCAACGAGGTTTATCTCTACCTTGAGGACGGCGAGACCGAGGTCAAGGTCTTCGGCAATGGCATGATCGAGCCGGAGTACGCCATCGGCTTCGACCTGAAGGATATCGGCATCACCGAAAAGGCTAAGCTTTCGGTTATGCTGGAGATCATGAACGAGGTTGACGGCAACGAGGTCGAGTTTAAGAAGATCGCCCGCAAACGCATTGCCGACCTCAGCCCCAAGCATATCACCAAGGACGATATTTTCGCGTCCATTAACTATCTGACCTGTTTGGCTCACGATATCGGCGTCAAGGACGATATCGACCATCTGGGCAACCGCCGTCTGCGTTCGGTTGGCGAGCTGCTTCAGAACCAGCTGCGCATCGGCTTCTCCCGTATGGACAAGACCGTTAAGGAGCGCATGACCACCCAGGATTCTGAGACCCTGACCCCCAATACCCTGATCAATATCCGTCCGGTTGTTACCGCCATCCGCGAGTTCTTCGGCTCTTCGCCGCTGTCCCAGTTCATGGATCAGAACAACCCGCTGGCTGAGCTGACTCACAAGCGCCGTCTGTCCGCACTGGGTCCTGGCGGTCTGTCCCGTGACCGTGCTTCCTTCGATGTCCGCGACGTACACTATACGCACTATGGACGTATGTGCCCCATCGAGACGCCTGAAGGTCCGAACATCGGTCTGATTTCCTATCTGTCCACCTACGCGAAGATCAACAACTACGGATTTATTGAGGCTCCCTACCGCAGAATTGATAAGGAGAAGGGCGTCGTTACCGACGAAGTAGTCTACATGACTGCTGACGTGGAGGATAACTACACCATCGCTCAGGCAAACGAACCGCTGGATGACGAAGGACATTTCGTCAACAAGCGTATTTCCGGACGCCGCCGCAACGAAATTCTGGAGTTCAACGCTTCCGAAGCTGACTATATGGACGTCTCCCCGAAGATGGTTGTGTCGGTTGCCACCGCCTGCATCCCCTTCCTGGAGAACGACGACAACTCCCGTGCGCTCATGGGTTCGAACATGCAGAAGCAGGCTGTGCCGCTGCTTACCTCTCAGGCTCCTATTGTAGCTACCGGTATGGAGTACAAGGCAGCCGTTGATTCGGGCGTCGTTGTCTGCGCAAGAAACGCCGGTTATGTCGAGCGTGTCTGCGCCGATGAAATCGTAATCCGTACCGACGAGGGCACCAAGGATGTTTATCATCTGATTAAGTTCAAGCGCTCCAACCAGGGCACCTGCGTCAACCAGCGTCCGATCGTTGATCTGGGCGAGCGCGTTGAGAAGAAGCAGGTCATTGCAGATGGTCCCGCCACCGATCACGGCGAAATTTCGCTGGGTAAGAATGCCCTCATCGGCTTCATGACCTGGGAGGGCTACAACTACGAGGACGCCGTTCTGCTGAACGAGCGCCTGGTACGCGATGACGTTTACACCTCCATTCATATTGAGGAGTATTCCCATGAAGCCCGCGACACCAAGCTGGGTCCGGAAGAAATCACCCGCGAAATTCCCAATGTGGGCGAGGATGCGCTGAAGGATCTCACCCCCGACGGTATTATCCGCAAGGGTACCGAGGTTCGCGCCGGCGATATTCTGGTCGGTAAGGTTACGCCCAAGGGCGAGACCGAGCTGACTGCCGAGGAGCGCCTGCTGCGCGCCATCTTCGGCGAAAAGGCGCGTGAGGTTCGCGATACTTCCCTCAGACTGCCGCACGGCGAGTCGGGTATCGTCATCGACGTGAAGGTCTTCTCACGCGACACCTCCGACGAGCTGCCTCCCGGAGTAAACAAGGTTGTCCGCGTTTATATCGCGCAGAAGCGTAAGATTTCCGTGGGCGACAAGATGGCAGGCCGCCATGGTAACAAGGGTGTCGTATCCCGCATCCTGCCCCCCGAAGATATGCCCTTCCTGCCCGACGGTACGCCGCTGGATATCGTGCTGAACCCGATGGGCGTGCCTTCCCGAATGAACATCGGTCAGGTGCTGGAGGTTCATCTCGGCATCGCGGCTCGCAAGCTGGGCTGGAAGATTATGACGCCCGTATTCGACGGCGCAGATGAGAAGGATATCGCGGAGTGTCTCAAGATGGCCGGCATGAATGAAAACGGCAAGACCGTCCTTTACGACGGTCGCACCGGCGAACCCTTCGACAACCCCGTAACCGTGGGTATCATGTACTACCTCAAGCTGCACCATCTGGTTGACGATAAGATTCACGCCCGTTCCACTGGTCCTTACGGTCTGGTTACGCAACAGCCTCTGGGCGGTAAAGCTCAGTTCGGCGGTCAGCGTTTCGGCGAGATGGAGGTTTGGGCACTGGAGGCATACGGCGCCGCTTACACGCTTCAGGAAATTCTGACCGTGAAGTCGGACGACGTGACCGGACGTGTCAAGACCTACGAAGCCATTGTCAAGGGTCAGAATATCCCGACGCCCGGCGTTCCCGAAGCATTCAAGGTGCTGGTCAAGGAGCTGCAGGCTTTGGCACTGGACATCAAGGTTCTCGACCACGAGGGCAATGTGATCGATCTCGACACTCTGGGCGAGGACGACGAGAACTTCGGTTCCAACTATGTATCCGATTCGGATGTGGGCGAAACGGTTACTGATGAGCGCGAGATGCGCGACTCCTTCTCCGAGGAGCACTTCGACGACGAAGATGACGACCTTGAGGGAGAAGACGAGGAAATTGATGTGGATTTCGACGCCGGCGACGATGAGTATGGCGACGAAGATATGTAAGATAAGATGGGAGAAGAATAAACATTGATGGAACATAACGTATTTGATTCAATCAAAATCGGTCTGGCATCTCCCGAGATGATAAAAAGCTGGTCATACGGCGAGGTCAAGAAGCCTGAGACCATCAACTACCGTACCCTGAAAGCCGAGCGCGACGGTCTGTTCTGCGAGCGCATCTTTGGTCCGACCAAGGACTGGGAGTGCCTCTGCGGCAAGTACAAGCGCGAACGCCACAAGGGTAAGATCTGCGAGAAGTGCGGCGTTGAAGTAACCACCAAGAAGGTGCGCCGTGAGCGCATGGGTCACATTGAACTGGCCGCACCCGTATCGCACATCTGGTATTTCCGCGCCATTCCCTCGAGAATGGGTCTGCTGCTGGATATCACCCCCAGACTGTTGGAGAAGGTGCTCTATTTCGCCAGCTATATCGTAATCGATCCCGGCGCTACTCCGCTGGCCAAGATGCAGCTGCTCAACGAGCGCGAGTATCAGGAGAACGTGGAGAAGTACGGCAAGGACGCTTTCCGCGTCGGCATGGGCGCCGAGGCGGTAAAGGAGCTGCTGCATGAGATCAATATCAACGCGCTGTCCCAGAGCCTGCACGCCGAGCTGGATATCGCCACGGGTCAGAAAAAGGTTCGCATCATCAAGCGCCTTGAGGTTGTGGAAGCCTTCCGTAAATCGGGCAACAAGCCCGAGTGGATGATTCTGGACGTGGTTCCGGTCATTCCGCCGGATGTACGCGCCATGGTTCAGCTGGACGGCGGACGCTTCGCTTCCAGCGACCTGAACGATCTCTACCGCCGCGTGATCAACAGAAACAACCGTCTCAAGAGACTGATGGAGCTGCACGCCCCCGATATCATCATCCGCAACGAGAAGCGTATGCTTCAGGAAGCTGTAGACGCGCTCATCGACAACGGCCGCCGCGGCAAGCCGGTTACTGGTCCCAACAACCGTCCGCTGAAGTCGCTGTCCGAAATGCTCCGCGGTAAGCAGGGACGCTTCCGTCAGAACCTGCTGGGTAAGCGTGTTGACTATTCCGGCCGTTCGGTTATCGTCGTCGGTCCCGATCTGAAGATTTACCAGTGCGGTCTGCCCAAGGAAATGGCGCTGGAGCTGTTCAAGCCCTTCGTCATGAAGCGCCTCGTGGAGACCCAGAAGGCTACCAACATTAAGGATGCAAAGAAGAAGGTAGAGCGGGTCGATGTGGTCGTTTGGGATGCACTCGAAAACGTCATCAAGGAGCATCCTGTGCTTCTGAACCGTGCGCCTACTCTGCACCGTTTGTCCATTCAGGCCTTCGAACCGATTCTGGTCGAAGGACGCGCCATCAAGCTGCATCCGCTGGTTTGTACCGCGTTCAACGCCGACTTCGACGGCGACCAGATGCCTGTACACGTACCGCTTTCCTCCGAGGCTCAGGCCGAGGCACGCTTCCTGATGCTCTCCGCCAACAACCTCTTGAAGCCTGCTGACGGACGTTCCGTAACCGTTCCGTCTCAGGATATGATCCTCGGCTCCTACTACCTGACCATTGACCGGGCAGGCGAGCCGGGTGAAGGTCACGTCTTCCGTGACTTTAACGAAGCCGTCATGGCTTACGAAAACCATCTGCTGGGCATTCACGCTCCTATCAAGGTGCGCGTGACCCGCGAAATCGACGGTGTGGAGCACACCGGCATCATCGACGCTACCCTGGGTCGCCTGATCTTCAACCGTCCGATCCCGCAGGATCTGGGCTTTGTGGACAGAAGCGATCCCTCCAAGCTCCTTGATCTGGAGATTGCCTTCCCGACCAAGAAGAAGGATCTGGGTAAGATCATCGACCGCTGCATCAAGAAGCACGGTCCCTCCGTCACCGCACAGGTGCTGGACGCCATCAAGGCCATGGGCTTCAAGTACTCTACCAAGAGCTCGATTTCCATTTCCATCGCCGACGTGGCCATCCCGCCGGAAAAGTACACCATCGTATCCGACGCCGAGAAGAAGGTGCTGGATATCATGAAGCAGTTCCAGCGCGGTAAGCTGTCTGAGGACGAGCGCTACAACAGCGTTATCAAGGTCTGGGAGCAGGCCACCAAGGACGTGGTTGCTGCCCTGCAGGAGAAGTTTGACCGCTACAACCCGATCAAGATGATGAGTGATTCGGGTGCCCGTGGTAACATCACGCAGATGCGTCAGCTGGCCGGTATGCGCGGCCTGATGTTCGCTACCAACGGTAAGACCATGGAAATGCCGATTAGATCGAACTTCCGTGAAGGTCTGAATATTCTGGAATATTTCGTCGCAGCCCGTGGTGCGCGTAAGTCGCTTTCTGATACGGCGCTGAAGACGGCAGACTCGGGTTATCTGACCCGCCGTCTGGTGGACGTTTCCCAGGACGTCATCGTTCGCGAGGAGGACTGCGGAACCCGCAAGGGTATCTGGGTGTCCAAGATCATGGACGACAACGAGGTTATCGAGCCGCTGAAGGACCGTCTGGTCGGACGCTTCGTCATCGGCGACGTGATCCACCCCGAAACCGGCAAGATCATCGCGTCGGACAATACCATGATCACCGACGAGCAGGCTGACGAAATCGTCAATGCCGGCATCGAAAAGGTGCTCATCCGTACCATTCTGGAGTGCAAGGCAAAGCACGGCGTATGCTCGCACTGCTACGGTGCAGACCTGGCATCCTCCGCTCCCGTCAATGTGGGTGAGGCTGTTGGTATCATCGCCGCACAGTCTATCGGTGAGCCTGGTACACAGCTTACCATGCGTACCTTCCATACCGGCGGTGTGGCAGGCGCCGACATCACCCAGGGTCTTCCCCGAGTCGAGGAGCTGTTCGAAGCCCGCAGACCGAAGAAGACAGCTATGGTTGCCGAGTCGGCAGGCGTGGTGCGCATCACCGAAAACAAGCGTATCCGCACGATCAACATCGTGTCGGACGATACCGGCGAGGAGATGGCGTATCCCGTTCCCTTTGGTATCCCCATCATTATCGAGGACGGTCAGCACGTGGATGCCGGTAAGGCGCTCACCGAAGGTTCGATCTGCCCCACCGATATCCTGCGCATCAACGGTCTGGACGCCGCTTACGACTATATCATCCGCGAGGTACAGAAGGTGTACCGTTTGCAGTCGGTTGAGGTAAACGACAAGCATATCGAGGTTATCGCCCGTCAGATGACGCGCAAGACGCGTATCGAGGACGCGGGAGATACCACCCTGCTGGCCGGTTCCGTGGTCGATCTGCTGGAGCTGGAGCGCGAGAACGCTGCGGTTCAGCAGCGCATCGACGCCGGCGAAATCAGTCTGCGTCTGGCAGTGGGTTCGCCTGTGCTGCTCGGTATCACCAAGGCTGCGCTGCTCACCGATTCCTTCCTGTCCGCCGCATCCTTCCAGGAAACCACCAAGGTGCTCACCGAAGCCGCTATCAAGGGCAAGGTTGACAACCTGCTGGGTCTGAAGGAGAACGTCATCATCGGTAAGCTGATTCCTGCCGGTACCGGTATGGAATGCTACCGGAACATCGATATCGAAAAAGTGGACGAAGTGCCGGATTCGGCTGTCTCCGAGGCTATTTAACCGAATTATGAAAAAGCTGCTTGCCTGATGGGCGAGCAGCTATTTTGCGTGCGGAACGGAACTGCTTCTGTTCCAAAAATAAATCTTACGGAGCGTTTATCATGGAATATACGATTCATTCATCCAATATCGCACCCTTTGTACGCTATTCGGCATTCAGGAACAGTACCGCCGAGAACGGCAGAGGTCTGCGCCGGGCGCGTGATTGTCGGCTGTTCTGCTTTACGGAGGGCTGCTGCACAGTGACGGCAGGTGATACAACCAGCCAGGCGGCAGCCGGGGACGTGGTGTTGGTGCCCCCTATGTATGACTACAACGTAATTGTCCACGAAGGGGCATCCTATTATGTTGTTAATTTTGATTATACGATGTACGATCATAATCTGGAACATCCCATTCCGATATTGACCTCAGGAGCGGCGGAACCGCATCAGCGGGTTCATTTTACCGATCTGCCTCAGCTGGATCATGTGGTTTCGGTGAGTGTGACCGGGCTGGAAAACCTGCTGTCCGAGATGACTGAATACTATGAAACCAAACCTGTCTATTTCCGGGCACAGATGAACGCGCGGATGACCATGGTGCTTGTGCGCGTATTTGAACAGCTGGCTTTCTGCGGGCGTGAAGTCAGTGTGGCGGAGATTATTTCCTATATCGGTGCGCACTGCGCACAACCGCTGACCAACCGGGAAATCGGCGAGCGGTTTCACTATCATCCCAATTACATCAGCAAGCTGCTGGTGCGTCATACCGGCAAGTCGCTGCATTCCTATCTGCTCTACTGCCGGGTGGAAAAGGCGATCACCATGCTGAAGTCGGGGAACGGTACCATCGCGGAAATTGCAGCGGCAACCGGATGGAAAACAGCCAACCACTTCGCCCGCAGCTTCCGGCAGATTACCGGTTATACGCCCAGCAGCTTCCGAAGCGGTACGCCGGGCAGCGCTTCGGACATGGAATAATTTTTTGATAAAATTCAAATATCCTCTTGACTCTCCCACCGACTGTAATGATATACTGTATGCGCGGACGAAAGAAAGCCCCGCCGACACAGGCGCCATGACGGATGGGGTTACAATTTGCCGCAGCGGCAGTATGCCGCAGAAAGGACGATATCCTATGTATAAAATTGGTGAGCTGTCGCAGCTTTGCGGAATTCCCGTTAAGACACTGCGCTATTACGACAGCGAAGGACTTCTCGTCCCCGATGAGGTTGACCGTTTTACCGGCTACCGCTATTATTCGGCGGCGAAGCTGGCGGACTGCAACCGAATTATCCTGTTGAAAAAGCTGGGCTTTTCGCTGGACGAAATCCGCGAACACCTGCGTGCTGACGAGCCGGAGGATACACTGGCACTGTTTGACGCCAAGCAGCGCGAGCTGCGCGGTGTCATCGACCGGGCGGAAAATCAGCTGAAACAGTTGGAACGTATTCGACAAATCGTGACACAAGGAGAGAAAAAGATGTTTGATATGGTAATCAAAAGCTCCGATTCCATTCATGTCGCCGGGCTGCGCAGGGTTTACGACAGCAAGGCTGACGCTTATGCCGAGATCGAGCGCATCCGCCGGACACTGCCCAAATCGGTTCTGGGCAGACGGAATGTGCTGATCAACTACGAAACCGACTACCGCGAGAACGGCTTCGATCTGACCGCCTGCGTTGAGGTCACTGGAAGGGTTCCTGCGTCGTGCGGGCTGGAGGATAAGACAATCACACTGAACGGGAACGTGGCGGTGCTGGTCTGCCGTCAAGAGGAGCTGGATGAGGCTTACCGCGCCATGACCGAGCGGTTGGCTGAAACTCCGGCGCAGATCGTTGGCGCGTTTTATGAAATCGCTCACGAGGATGGCACCGTGGAGCTGAAAGTGCCGGTCTGCCGCCTGTCAGCCCCGGCGCAGGACGTGGACGATGCATGGGACGGCAGCTTCGAAAACGATCCCGATGCCGTCGGTATGTGGGAGTTTGTTGATCTTGTACCCAGTGAGGAACAGTATTCGCAAGGAACGGCGAAGTACACCGACCGCGCCAACATCTGGCTGAAAAAGCTCTGCTTCCTGCCGGGCGGCAAGGGCTACTGGATTATGAAAGGCTGGACAAAGGGCTGCTTCTTTCAGTCGTTCGGCTATCCTAAACACACATACGCACAGACCTACCGCATTGAGGAACGAGGCGGCGAAAAGCTGATGTTCGTCGCGATGAAGGATCGCTGGCATACCGTTCGAGGCGGACAGCCGCTGATTTACGTATATCGTCAGATTGATTCGCTGGAGCATACGGAAAAGGAGCTGCGTGTCCGGGACAATATCGATCTGCCGTTCATATCCGATGATGCGGCGATCGGCGCGTGGACGGTCTGCGACTGCGTGAAAGACCCGGAGGGCTATCATCCGGAGAAGCCCGAGTGGTCGGGCGAACCCTTCTGGAAGTCGGTGGTGTTTGACGCGGACGGCAAGGTAACACAGCGCCTGGGCGATAATGACTGGGTCTGCAAATGGACAAAGGGCTGCGTGATTGATGAAAAGCGCGAAACCGCGTCGGCTTATCTGATGAAGGAGTACGGCGGAAAAGACTATCTTTTCATCGAGTGGAAGAGCGGCGACTATGTATACGGCGGACGGGTGTCCGGCTGGTATGTCTTCATCAGAGCTTGACAAACAGGCGATATGCGGATATAATGGTATAAGAGGGGGGCTGATGCACCGTGGTGCATCAGCCCCATATTATAAGGAGAGAGTGGTTGGTGAATTTCAGCCCTGGATGCCCTTGTCTACATTCTTTTCGAATGCGGACTCATCGGTGGTCGCGGGGACATATTCCTGGAGAGTGACCTTGACGTCCACATACTGTCCGTTGCGGACGACGGTGACGGTAACTTCATCGCCTACTTCATATTTCTTCAGCAGCGCCTTCACGTCGGAGCTGTAGGTGACTTCGGTGCCGTCAATGGCGGTGATGCGGTCGCCGGATTTCAGCTCGTTGGTGTACTCGGAGGAGACGATATAGACGCCCAGTGCGTTGACACGGTACTGCATAGCGGTCCAGGAATCCTCAATGTCGATGATGCTGATGCCCAGCGCTACCTTGCCGCGGACATAACCGTAGTTAATCAGCTCGGACGCTACTTTGGTTGCTTCATTGACGGGGATTGCAAAGCCGATGCCTTCGACCGCAGTGCCGGACGAGGTGGTGGAGGACTTGGCGTTGACGATGCCGACCAGCTCGCCGTACATATTGAACAGACCGCCGCCCGAGTTACCGGGGTTTACGGCTGCGTTGGTCTGGAGCAGAGTCATGGTAACGCCGTCGATGGTGATTTCACGGGAGAGGGCGCTGATGATGCCGTTGGTAACGCTGCCGCCGAACTCACCCAGCGGGTTGCCGACTGCAATCACTTCCTGACCGACGGAGATCTCATCGCTGTTGCCGATGAGGGCGAAGGGGAGATTTGTGGCGTCCACCTTGATAACGGCGATATCGGAATCGGAGTCGGTGCCGATCAGCTCGGCTTCATACTCGGCGCCGTCCTTCGTGGTGACGATGATGTTTTCAGCGCCGCTGACCACGTGGTTGTTAGTGATGATCAAGCCGTCAGCGCTGATGATCACGCCGCTGCCCGCACCGGAGGTGACATAGCTGCCGCCCCACAGGCTGGAGGTGACGACCGACTCGGTGACGATTTCAACGACGGTGGGTGTCACAGCCTCGGAGACCTGCTCATAGGTGCCTGCGGTTTTGTTCTGGTTGTTGTAGGACTGGAAGATGACGGAGGGAGCGCCCGACTGTGCGGAGCTGCCGCCCGATACGGTGGCGGTAGTGCCGTTCACGCGGTTGGCGATATAGGTACCCGCGAAGGCCGCGCCGCCGGAGAATACCATGCAGACGGCTACCAGTGCGGCGACCGCACCCATTCCGAGACGTCCCTTGGGAGCCTTTTCCTTCTTTTTCTTTCCGCCGTTTACGCTGCTGTCTGCGTTGTTGTTGATGTAGACGGTCTCGCGGGGAATCGACGCATAGCGCGAGGTGGTGTCCTGATAGCGGGAGAAGCTGTTTGAGGGCTGTTCTGTGGGTTGTCCAGCTGCTGCCTGCTCAGCTGCGGGCTGTGCGGAAGGCTGCTCGGGCTGGTAAGGTGTTTCCACCGTGTGGTTAGCCGGGGTTGCCGGGTAGGATGCTTCTGCGGCAGTTTCGGCGGTAGTGTTCACCGGTTCGCTCTGAGGAGCGGCGTTCGACTGAGTGGTCTGATCGGTGGTGACATTCTCGTTGTTGTTGAAGAGATTGTTGTTATCCATGATAAAACCTCCTGTTATATTCGGCAGGCTTTTTATCTGCCTGCGGTGTTTGTTTATCGTGTGATATAATTATAATTTCGCAATGTGACGGTTATATGACGGCGTGCGGAAAGTTCATTGAAATAATTTGAATTATCGCAAAATAATTTTGAAGATTCCCAACCTTTCGCCTTTTTTCATTATCTATATTACGAATCATGATTCATTCAGGAAGGAGCAAACGATGATCTACTCACAGCAAACCGATGAAACCCTGGTCAGCCTGTCCCTGCTCGGTCAGGACGCCGCCTATGAGGAATTGGTGCGGCGTTGGGAGCGGGCGGTGATCGGCACCGCTTACCGGGTCACGCGCAATCACTATCTATCCGAGGATGCGGCGCAGGACGCCTTTGTGTCGGCGTGGATGAAGCTGAACAACCTGCGCGAGCCGTCGAAGTACGGCGCGTGGGTCTGCCGGATTGCCCGCAACCGGGCGGTTCAGATGACCATGAAATATCGGGACGAAATCAGTGTGGATTTCTGGGAAAATACCGAATCCGGGGAGGCGGATATTCCGGACGAGCTGCTGCTCTGCCGGGACGAGAGCGAATCTTTGCGGGACGCCGTGGATTCGCTGGCACCCACAATCCGGGAGGTCATCCGGCTCCATTATTATGAAGGACTGTCCATCGCTGAGATTGCCGACCGGCTGCATATTCCGGCAGGAACGGTAAAATGGCGGCTCAGCGACGGACGGGACAGGCTCAGAAAGGAGTTTGGCGTCGTGGACGAGAAATTTGTACGTAGGGTTATGGAGAAGGTAGAGGAGCTGAAGCGCTTCCGGCTTCGCGGCAATAAGACCGGGTTTGAGGAAGCCTACCGGGACGTGCTGGCCGATATCGATAAGCTGCCCGAGTCAAAGGAGAAGTACCATGCGATGGCGGATGTGCTGAGGCTGGGATGCTGGTGGCTTCCGGGAAAGAATCAGAAGGAGATGCTTGCGCAGGTGCGGGAAGCCGCCCAGAAGGGGCACAACGACGAGGTAATGAGCTATGTGGCGTTCCGGGAGTATGACGTGCTGTCCGGTATGGACAGGATTGAATTCATGCGCGACAAGCTGATTCCCCGGCTGGAGGCTGAGGGCTATCCGCTGGCGCAGGGGCACACACTGTTCTGGCTGGGATATGAGTACTGCGCCCGCGGCGAGGCGGAGCTGGGCAGGGCGGCGCATGAGAGGGCGCTGGAGGTTCTCCCGGTTTCCGATGTGATGTACGCCAACGCCCTGTCCGCGCTGAAGGCGGAAAAGCTGCGGGGTGTGTATGCGGAGGATATGTACAAAAGTCAGGCCGCCGCAGAAGAATACCAGATTATTGACGGACAGCTCCGCGCCTGGAGCCAGCCGGGCTATCACATGGGAAATTTGATTTGGCAGCATGATGCGGATTATATCACCTGGAATGCCGCAGGCTGTGACCGCCGGATGTTCGTGGACGGAATGGCGGCGGGAGAAAGTATCACCGGCACGGATGGCTGTACATTGACCTTTGCGGCAGACTGTGAGACGGTGGAGACACCTGCGGGCGTATTCGAGGGCTGCGAGCTGTGGATTACGCGGGGACAGCGGGGCGAATGGCGTACCTGGTTCAAGCGGGATGTGGGCATCGTGAAGCAGACGGGGGAAAAATCCTGCCGGCTGCTGAAAAGCTATCGGGTCAGCGGCGGCGGTCTGTTCCCGATGGCGGCAGGAAATCGCTGGGAGTATGACGCCGAAAAGCCGGACACGATACAGTATGAGAATATCATTGATATGGTGTACGCCGGCGAAAAATCGGTGACGCTGGCTCTTCACATCCATACAGTGCGAACCTGCTGGGATGAAAACAGCTGGGAGGATATGATACTTTGGATGCGCACCGGGTATATCCGGCATATAAGCGATGAATTCCATCTGTCGGACGTTTCCCACGCCATGGAGCGCGCCGAAGCGCTGGCGGCGACGCCCGCACAGCGGCTGCATACAACGGCAGCCTGTTCGGTCATGCGGCGGATTTTTGCCACCGACCGGGAGTTCAATCCCAACCGCACGGCCAGCGGACACTGGAATTTCTTCCAGAGGTATTCTGCGACCGTTAAAGACGGTAGGGTAACTGTCAGCGGCGACCGAACCTATTCCTTTGAGTGGAAGAACATGGGGAATCAGCCGAAATCCGCGCATCCGCTGCTCTGTAATCATCTGCTCGGTATATTGATGGACAACCTTGGCTGTATCTGGTCGGACGAATGGAAGGCGGGGCTTGACACCGATCTGATGCTGACCTGTTACGGAAAAGCGCTGAGCGTCCATCTCGCCGTTACCGACGCGGGAACGGTCGCGACGGGGGCGGGCAGCTTCGACGGCTGTCTGTGCGTGACAATGAATGCCGCCGGCTTCGAGGGCGGCTATGCATATCGCGGCGGACATCGGTACTATATCTTCGCACCGGGCGTGGGCATCGTGAAGATGGTCAATCACTGGGACGACACCGAGCCGGACGTGATTTACGAGCTGACCTCGTACAGCGGCACCGGCGAGGGCTTCTTCCCGATGGGCGAAGGCTTCATGCGCCGTTACGACGCTATCGGACTGCGGGACGGCTACGAGGCGTCCTCCGTCTACACGATGGCACAGGTGGACGGGGAAATGTTTATCTTCGCCGATCAGTGTGGTATCCGGCAGTTGAATTGAATCCACGGGATCTCCGCGTTTTGCGGAGGTCTCGCTTTTTGTTCACATATTCACGCTTGAAAGTTGGAATAATCTATGGTATCATAATAAAAAACATACACGGAGGATTCCAATGAAAGTTCTTGTTGTAAACGCGGGCAGCTCGTCGCTGAAATATCAGCTGTTCGACACGTCCGACAACAGCGTCATCGCCAAGGGCAACTGCGAGCGCATCGGCATTGACGGCCGCATCACCCATAAAATGTCCGGGCGGGACGATTACAAAGCCGATCTGCCCATGTACAACCACACCGAGGCGGTGAAGGTGCTGATTGCCACTCTGACCTCGCCCGAGGTAGGCTGTATCGCCGATATGAGCGAAATCGAGGCTGTGGGACACCGTATTGTCCACGGCGGCGCGTACTTCTCCCAGTCCATGCTGGTCAACGACGACGTGGTGGCTAAGCTGCGTCTCTGCAACGACTTCGCGCCCCTGCACACCGGTCCCCATCTGATGGGCATCGACGGCTGCACCGAGGCTATGCCCGGCACGCCTCAGGTGCTGGTGTTTGATACCGCTTTCCATCAGACCATGCCTGATTATGCGTGGATGTATCCGATTTCCTACGATATGTACGAGAAGTACGGCATCCGACGCTACGGTGCGCACGGTACTTCCCATCGCTATGTGGCGGGCGAGATGTGCCGCATCCTCGGCAGAACCGAGGGCACAAAGATTATCACCTGCCACCTGGGCAACGGCTCGTCGATCTCCGCTGTGAAGGATGGCAGAGTTATCGACACCTCCATGGGCTTTACCCCGCTGGACGGCGTGGAGATGGGTACCCGCTGCGGCTCCATCGACCCGGCGATTGTTCCCTTTATCATGGAGCGCGAGGGCTTCACGCCCCAGCGCATGAGTGAATATATGAACAAGGAATGCGGTCTGGCGGGCGTATCGGGGCTGTCCTCCGACTGCCGCGATCTGGACGACGCAGTGAAGGCGGGCAACGAACGCGCCAAGCTGGCGGTGGACATCCTCACCTATCAGATTAAGAAATATATCGGCTCCTATACTGCTGCTATGAACGGTCTGGACGCGCTGGTCTTCACGGCGGGCATCGGCGAGAACCGGGACGAAATCCGTGCCGCCGCCTGCGCGGATATGGATTTCTTCGGCATTAAGCTGGACGCCGAAATCAACGCGAAAACCCGTTTGCAGTCGGATATTGTGAAGATTTCTGCCGCCGACTCCAAGGTGCCGGTTTATGTGATTCCGACGAACGAGGAGCTTGTCATCGCGAACGACACCGCCGCCATCGTCGGCGCGATGAAGAAATGAGAGGGCGGGGAGCGATTGCGGCAATGCTGATGAGCCTGTCGCTGCTGCATGCAGTACCCGTCGCCGCCGATACCGAAGCTGCCGTTGAGGAAACAACCACGGAAGCTTCCCTGGAAGCGACAGCTTCCGTGGAAGCGACAGCTTCCGTGGATGCGATAGCTTCCCTGGAAGCGACAGCTTCCGTGGATGCGATAGCTTCCGTGGATGCGACAGCTTCCCTGGAAGCGACAGCTTCCGTGGATGCGATAGCTTCCCTGGAAGCGACAGCTTCCGTGGATGCGATAGCTTCCGTGGATGCGACAGCTTCCCTGGAAGCGACAGCTTCCGTGGATGCGATA
>JAFUQU010000038.1 GCA_017472255.1 Clostridia bacterium
CCTCGCGCCTACCAGCAGCAATGCTATGATCACTACCACCGCTACCAGCACGCTCGTTACGATGTTCCATATCTTTTTCAGGGTCTTGTTCATCTTCCCTCGCCCTCATCCTCCTTTTCGCCAAGTACCGTACTTTGCGAATTCCAATAAGTGTTTTTTTGTCCTTTATAGTCTATCACAAAACACGCTATATTTCAATATATTACACATAAAATATAAAGTTTGTTTACAAACAATTCATATTCACGCCACTGAAAGCGCTGATAATGTTTCTATGTTGATTACATTTAACTCAATTACCGTCAGATTTCTTGTCAGGTAAAAATCGTTATATTATATTTTGTGGAGGTTCAAATTATGGCTCGAAAAGGCGAAAATATCTACAAACGGCGCGATGGCCGCTGGGAGGCTCGCTATATTAAAGGTTACGACGACGCGGGACGGGCTAAATACGGCTCGTGCTATGAAAAAAAGTTACAAGGATGTTAAAAGTAAGGTTACATTGATTCGCGCGGCGCTGGCTTCTCACGCCCTTCCCGCAGATGATGATCAGCGGCGTTTCGCTTTTTACTGTGACGAATGGTTGGTCATTCAGCAAAAAAAGGTTAAAGAATCCACTTATGTGAATTATTATAGAATTATTGAAAATCACCTTAAGCCGGGACTGGGGAATATTCTCCCATCCGATATGAGTGAGTTGATCGTTCATCAGTTCACTCACCAACTGATGACTGTTAAAATGTTGTCCGCTAAGACGGTGAAGGATATTTTGGTCCTGCTGAGGTCGATTCTGAATTTTACCGCTCGGCAGGTCGGCGTAACGTTCTCCGATATTCAGATTGAATACCCGAAAAATGATCCGGGGGAAATCCGTGTTCTTTCGCGGGAAGAACAGACGCGGTTTGTATCGTTTCTGCTGACGGATATGGATGAATGCAGGTTCGGCGTTTATCTGGCGCTCATGACCGGCATGCGCATTGGCGAAATCTGCGCGCTTCGGTGGGAGGATATTTCACTGGCGGACAGGATGATCTCGGTACGTTCCACAATGCAGCGGATAAAAAATCTGGACGGAACCTCAAAAACGAAAGTAGTGATCGGTTCCCCCAAGAGCGCGAAATCCATGCGCACAATTCCTCTCACTGATACGGTCGCTGCGCTCTGTACTCAGATTTGTCCGGACAATCATACTGCGTATCTTCTGACAGGGACGAACGATTATATGGAGCCGCGGCGGCTCCAGTATCAGATGGCGAAATATGCGGCAGCGTGCAATTTGGAAGGAGTACACTTTCACACGCTGCGGCATTCTTTTGCCACACGCTGCGTTGAGGTGGGATTCGAGATCAAATGTCTGAGCGAAATCCTCGGACACGCCAGCACATCGGTGACACTGGAGAGATACGTGCATTCGTCATTGGAGCTGAAGCGGAAAAATATGCAGAAGCTGTCCGATGTGGGAATGGGATAATCTTCCCTACAATCTGCGACTTGGCGATACATTCGTCAGCATCGTCTATGCACACATCGCCATCCACTTTGGCAATACGTATGATCTGCAAACGGCCGCCGCAATCGATGGCCACCAGATCGCCCGGGCGATAGACCCATCGCACCGCTATCACGATATCGCCCTTTTGCAGCGTCGGCGCCATGGAATTATCAGTAACCTGTATCACGTGCAGACAGGTCGTTGCTATCAGCAGCGACAATAACACGACGGCAAGAAAAATCCCGGCGGTACTTCCCAATGTCCGCAGATATCTCTTCCGATATTCCGTTTTCTTTTCCATGACCGTCCTCCGCTGCATCAATATGCTATATAAAATAGTTTATCATATTCCTCCCGAAATTGCAATACACCGGGGAATTGTTTTGAAAGATTTTGACGCTTTATCTCACTCAACGTCGAGATATGATACATTTTGTTCCATATCTGTTTCACATGATTCCCAGCTCTTGCATACACTGCGTGTTTGTGATACAATAATTTTATATAGACAAGCGAAAAATCTCTTCCATGATTATTATATATACAAAACGAGGACACGGTTATGAACGTAAAAATCATCGCCGACAGCACCTGCGATCTCTCGCCGGAGCTGATCGAAAAATACGACATCCACATTCTCCCCCTGCACATTCTGCTGGACGATAAGGAGTACGAGGACGGCGCCACCATCACACCGGACGAGCTTTACGCCTGGGCGGATGAGCATCGCACCACGCCCAAAACCTCCGCCGTCTCCATCCAGACCGCCATCGACGTTTTTGATATGTATCTGAAAGCCGGTCGGGATATGGTCTGCTTCACCATCTCTTCCCAGATGTCCGGCACCGCAAACGTACTGCGTCTGGCTGTACAACAGCTGAACGAAGCGGATCGGGTGCATATTGTCGATTCCGGAAGCCTTTCCACCGGTATCGGATTGCAGGTAATCGAAGCCGCTATTCTGGCAGAAGCCGGCAAAACCGCTTCCGAAATCGTAACCGAAGTGGAAGCGCTGCGTCCCCTGGTACGTGCCAGCTTCGTGGTGGATACGCTGACTTATCTTCATCGTGGCGGCCGATGCAGTGGCATCGCGGCACTGGCTGGAACAGCGCTGAAGCTGCATCCGCAGATCGGGGTCGTCGACGGCAGAATGATGCCGGGAAAAAAATACCGGGGTCCCATCAACCGCGTCGTAATGAACTACGTTAAGGACATGGAAGAAAACATGAAAAGCGCACGCCCGGATCGAGTTTTTATCACCCATTCCGGCTGCCAAGACAGCATTATCCGTGATGTCTATGACTATCTTCAGAATCTCGGTCACTTTTCGGAAATACTGATCACCCGGGCTGGCTGCGTCGTTTCCAGCCACTGCGGTCCACGAACGCTGGGGGTGCTGTATATCGACCAAAACGCATAAACTGATCGAACACGAAAAATCACCGTACTGTCGGACAGTACGGTGATTTTCTTATTTCATCAGTTCATCGGTCAGGCGTATCACCTCGGGCGCGATCTTTTCGCGCTCTCTCCGGATAATCCACCGATACAACGGGTAAGCCACAGCCGTCAGAACAATGCCCACGCTCCCAATCAAAATGCCATGGAAAAACCATTCCTCTGTCCAAACCATGACACAGCTCATGCCGAAGCCCATGGTCAGCGCTCCGAGAATACCGATAATCAATGCGGCGATTGTACCTTTTTGGGTCACGCCGGCATCCAACCGACGCAACCGTTCCATTTTGTCTTCCTCCCGCGGAAGATATTTCTGCCGAATGCGCTTCAACTCCTCCTGTTCCTTGGCGGAATAGATATAGTGAAAGGTATTATGATCCTGATTGTTATTCATTTTCTATCTTCCTTGAAATCCGTATTTTTCAGCTTTCGTATCTCTATGCAGGCGCGGACGATGGTATAAACCGACATTGCCACCACAATGACGCTGACTCCCGCTCCCGTGGCGGCAATCATAATCCGCTTTGTTGCAGCCGACATATCCTTTCCGAACTCTGTAAGCATCGCTGTCTCCAGCGACAGCATGGACACCAGCGCGGCGGATAAGCTGATTATTTTGGTGGTTGACATCACCGGGCTGCAATATTTGCGGTACTTGATGATTTTTACAATGGCGGAGGTGGTAACATAGAAGGTATACATCGCCATGACATAGATAAGAATGCCCTGGTATTCATAGCCGCGGTTCTGGTACATCATCATCAGCACCGCGCCGGAAAGCGTCAGGTTGATCATCATCAGAATCATGCCGCACAGCCTTGAACGGCGGTATTCGAGAATCTGATTCTTTCCGATGCCGATCCGGTTCACAAATCGCACCAGCAGAAAACGCATAACCGCGAGAATGGCATAGTACCCCGCCAGAATCCCAAACCACAGGGAATGATACAGTATGCCCGAAACCAAATTCGTAGCGACATACAGCAGATTGACCGTCAGCGACATATAGAGCGACACGTGTGTTTTGAATTTCACATCCGTGAAATAACGGTTGCCGTATTTGTTGGCATAAACCTTCTGCTTGACTGCCCGATAATATTTCGGCACAATCATGGAGCAGAAAATGCAGTCCACCGTCAACGTGTAAAAAGCCAGCACATACGTCACATATGCGATGGGATGGGTGTCCAGACCCTTGACAAATACCAGCACCAGCGCCGCCGCGCTTCCGATGGTCAGTATGATCATCATCCAAAGCGGCGGGAAAAGCGCAGTTTTACAAAGCTTTTTCCAGTCAATCATGGTTCCACAGCTTCCCCGAATATGTCCCGCGCGTCATTTCAGCACCGCCTTATAGCCCAGGCCGTGTACGGTAACAATCTCAAAATCTTCGCAAGCCGCCAGCTTCGCGCGCAGCTTGGTCATATATACATCCACCGTCCGTGGACCGGAAGCGGTATCCGCGTCCCAGAATTCATCCATCAGCTGAGTTCGGGTGAAGGTTTTCTTGGGATAGGAAAGGAGCTTGTAGAGTAGACTGAATTCCCGGGCGGTAAGCGATATCTCTTCCCCGTCCAGATACGCGGTGTGCTCATCCGCGTCCATAGTAAAGCTGCCCACGGTCAATATCCGGCTGGACGCGATCTTCGCCCGGCGCAGCAGCGCACCGATGCGCAGGAACAGCTCATCCAGATCGATGGGCTTTACCATATAATCGTCGATGCCCACCCGAAATCCCCGCTGCTTGGACGCAAAATCGTCTCTGGCAGTCATAAACAGAATCGGGATTTCCTCATTGAGTGATCGGACGGTTGTCGCAAACTCGAAGCCATCAATCCCCGGCATCATAATGTCCGAAATGATCAAATCGAACATGGTATTATACATGGCATCATAGGCTTCCTCCGCGCTCAAACAGCCCACGGTTTCATAGCCGGAATGATTCAGAAAGGAACAAACCGAACGGTTCAGGTCACGGTCGTCTTCAACCACCAATATCTTAAACATTGTGCGCCTCCACGTGATAGGATTCCATGAATATGATACCACATAAATGTTAACGTTTTGTTAGCATTTGACCCGTTTCAAAAATTTTCGGATAGAACCGCCGGGAGCGGAAAACTTTTTCGCCGCGCACAGATTCTGCGCCTTCCACTTGTTTTTGCCGCAGTAATCGCTGACGGCAGCCACCTTATCATAGAAGCAGATCAGCCAGCCCGCCTTGGTTCTGGGCGGAACCGGCGTCAGGGGGAACATATGATGCAGGATCATATCCCGCTGAGTGAGCGTCAGATCGGGATATTTCCGGTAAGCGTTTTCAAGCGCCCGTCCCGGGTGGGTAAATCCATGAAATCGATGGTCGGACGTTTTATCATGCCAATCATAGAGATAATAATCATGCAGAAGCGCGCCTCTGATAAACTCGGTCAGGTCGATTTTGGTTCCGAACCTCTTATGATGGTTATAGCACATACAGGCGACCTTGATCGAATGATCATACACGTTCCCCTTCACGTGGTGTCTGTAGTTTTTCATTCCACGATATTCATCCGAATGGATAATATCCTTTATAATAATGTAGAATTCTTTACTTATCATTCCGCCAGACAGAATCTCTTTCTTATGTTTATTTATTGATTATACAACAACAATGTTATTGATTGTTTTATGAAATGTTTAAGAAATGTTAATCCTTATTCTTTGCCGAACAGTTTTGGAATTACGCTGACATATTCCAAAATTTCCTCGGGTGTTTCCCGCTTGCCGTGCTCGACCCAGGTTTGCAGCACGCTTACCATCAATGATGTCACCATCCCGCATATGTATGCCATCTGCTCGGGCTGAATCGACAGCTGAGGATAGAGTGTCTGCACAGATTCTGCGTTTTTTCGGAAAACATTGTTGACAATATCCATCCGATTGCAGGAAATAATGGCGTCCAGCACTTCTTGCCGTTCCATCCAATAGCGAATGCCAGACAGGAATAATTCTTCCAGACTCTGATCATATGCCGGACGCTGGCTGAACAGCTGCTCACCAAACGTCGTATCACACAGATAGACCAACACATCATGAATATTATCGAACAGGCGATAAAAGGTCGCGCGTCCGACTCCCGCCTCGCGCTGGATATCCGTGATGGTAATCTGCGTGAAGGATTTCCGTTTCAGGCAGCGCAGCAGCCCGTCACAAATTAACCCGGCTGAACGCTGCGAACGCTTATCCGGTTTCACATGAACCATACTAATCCCCCTCTCACATAATGTATTATATCATATCTACATCAAAAAAGCAACATAAATAAACGGGGGATGTGCCACTTCGGCACATCCCCGCTCGGTTATACGAGCTTATTTCGAACCCTTCAGGTCGTTCTCGTACTTCTCAATCATCTTCTTGACCATCTGACCGCCGATGGAACCAGCCTGCTTGGAGGTGAGCTCACCGTTGTAGCCCTGCTTCAGGTTGACACCAACCTCGCTTGCGGCTTCCATCTTGAACTGCTCGAGAGCAGCCTTTGCTTCGGGGACAACAATCTTGTTGCTAGACATTTGTGCAATCTCCTTTAATATAAAATGATCTATATGATCGACCCGCCTCACATGCCAGCACCATTGCGCCGGAACGGAAACGAATCTGTTGCCTTGAGCCTTGACGTTTCCGCCCGGCTCTGATATTATTATGACCGGACGCTGTGTAATTATAAATGGCAAATTCATGTCTTTCGACCGTTTTTTATAATTAACGAAAACCGGTACACAAGGTGTTTTACCCGCGTCTGAAATTTTTTCGAAAATTTTTCCGACTTTTTTTCAAAAAGGTCTTGACAAGTGTAGTGATATCGTGTATAATAATATTGTAACAACTAAACCATGATGGCTGCGGTCGACTTCCTTATCTCGCCCGCATCCATCGATAAGGAATGGAGAAAGTATTATGTTAAGAAAGAAAGACTTTACCAAGCTGCCCGAATCCGAGCTTCAGATCATGCAGTTAATCTGGGATATGGACAAGAAAGGCGTTAAGGACATCCATGCAGGCGCGCTGCTGGCCGCTTATCCTGAACAGATAGGCCATCTCGCTCTCACCACCGTCCTCACGCTGATCTCCCGCCTCCAGAAAAAGGGCTTCATCGATCTGGAAAAACACGGCCGCGCCAACTGTGCTATCGTTCTGGCTGACGAGAACGTGTACAAGCGCAAGGCAGCAGCAGACTTCGTGGCAACCGTTTACAAGAACAACACCAAAGGGCTGATTTCTGCCCTCTACAGCGATGGAATTCTTTCCAAGGAGGATATCGCTGAACTCCGCAGCGATATTGAGAAGGACGGAAAATAAACACTCCATTTTGGCGCAATCCGAATGATTTCATTTAATGAAGAATGGAGATACCAATGTTTAGCTTCGTCCTGAATCTGGCAATCCTGTCGGTGATGTTCTCACTGTTGAGCGGAGCTGCATTTCTATTCAGAAAAACGCTTCTGAAGGGACGCGAGGGCATGATGTATGCCGTTTGGATCATCATTCTTGTGCTCTCGGTCACTCCGCTGCAAATCGATATTCCCGATGTCACTGAACTCGTCCTGGCTGAATTCGAAACGGTGGATTCCGCTCCGGAAGCCTACAGCGGTGATTACAGTGAGCTTGAGCTTGCCGAACAGCTTCACGCTTCCGGTCAATCCGGAACTACGGATGTTCGCCGCCCAGTCGAGCAAAATCTTGTCATTCTGAGTTTGCGCCGTCTTCTGGCACGTATTGTTTCCGGGCTTGACACCATCAGTGTCGTACTGTTTGTCCTGTGGATTTCGGGAGCCGTCATCTGCTTTGCCAAAGCCATGACCGGCTACTTCGGAGCCAAGCAGCTGCTTTTCACCAACTCGTCGGTCTGCGAAGAGCCTCGTATGCTGGAGATGCTGGAGGAATGCCGCCGGAAAATGGGACTGAAACGCAGGATTCGGCTTCGCATGATCGACATCCGTTCGCTCTGCTCGCCATGCGTATGCGGCTGTTTCCGCCCAACGCTGTACATCGAGCCGGGCTGCAGGGATATGTCCGACCGCGAGCTGGCCTGCGTTCTCACGCACGAGCTGAACCATGTTCGACGCGGCGATATGTTCTACAAGCTGGTATCGCTGCTGACCACATCCGTACACTGGTTCAATCCCACCTCCCGCAAGGTGCTGCGCATCGTGTACGAGGACTGTGAGCTGGCCTGCGATTACAGCGTGATCAAGCTGTTTGGAAATGATATCAGCGGACTTTACATGAACACCATACTCAATTTTGCGGAACGTTTTTCTGAAAACAATCGCCTTCTTGGCGCTCAGGGCATCAACGGTGGTCTGTTCATCAGCCATCCGTCCAGCGTCGTATTTCTCAAAAGGAGATATGCCAATATGAAAAACTTTAGAAAAAATTCGATCATTATTGTGTTCATCGCACTGTTTGCGCTTCTCTGCGTTGTTTCCAACGTACTGGTGCTCTCCTCCTGCTCGGGCATCACGCCCGGCAGCATCATGTCGTCGATGAATTTCTCAGAGCCGGTGGAGGAAATGCTCCGCGCCTATTACGGTCTCGGCGATGACGATATCATCACCCCCGACATGGTGGACAGCATCACATCCCTGAAAATCACCGCAAACGAATTTTACGCAAACCATACGCTGGCCGATTTCGTCGTCAATGGCGATGAAGGCTACGCCGAAGCGCTTCCCACGTATGTTCTGAAAAGCCGCTGGGACGCGCATATCGAACCCATCCTTGATGAGTTGACTGCGCAGGAAAACGAAACCTCCTATGTCAATGAAAAAGGCAAAACCGTCACCTCCAGCGCCGCGCACAAATTCCACGCCTTCTACTGCCTGAAGGATCCGACTGATCCTGAACTGACCAACCGCGCTGCCGTCGAAATGATGGCAACCTATCCGGAATTGAAGGATAAGGGTGCGCTCTACATATTCGACCCTTATGCTTCCGACCGCGAGATCAACGCCATGTATCAGGTCGCTGACAAGGCGGGTCTGGTGGATGTCTGGGATGTGGGCGGAAAGGTCTTCGATGCTTCGTCCTTTGCATATTTTACCAATCTGCGTGAGATCGAGTTTGTGGGCTTCACCCCCATCAACTATGATTTCCCGTCAGGCGTGAAAGTTACGGTGGACGGCAAAAGAGTCACCTCGGTCTATAACGAGGCGGAGGCACGGAAGAATGAGTATGACAGCGCCATCACCGATCCGATGGAATATACCTTCGCGATTCCCACCGATGGCTCGACAGTCACCATCCCGAAGAACAATTCGCTGGACGCGGCTATCCGTGAATACTTCGTCATGCAGAACTGGGCGTATGAAAAATACCCGCTGACCTCCAAGCATATGGAGCAGATTACCTCCATCAAAGCGGAAACCGACAAGGAGTTGACCGCGCTGCTCAAGGAAGCAGGCGCCATCAGCGCCTTCGACAACTGCCGCTACATCTGCTACACCATCAACGGCTACACGCTGGATATCATCCCGCATTATCTGCAGGAGATTGACTATTCCGGTCTGTGGCAAAGTCTGGAGGGCACCGCTCCCGCAGCCAGTGCGCTGGTGAAGAAAAGCTACACCTGGTCGGAGGAATACGCCTGCTACATTCTGAACGACGATGTAAGCAGCGAGGATAAGTTCACCCTGTTCAAGGCTTTCGCCGAGAACGCACTGATGAAGGTCGCGCTGGTAGGAAAATCCGAAGGCGGCGCTTATCTGACGCAGTTCATGACCGGTTCTGCCAGAGTCGGCGGCATCCCTGCCCGTTATCTGGACGGCACAGACACCTTCGATGAGACCGATAAGGCGCTTTTCCCCAATCTGGAGGAGTGGGTCATCACAATCGAATAAAGTGAAACACACGAGGTGCCGCAAATGCGGCACCTCGTGTGTTTTTTCGATTGACTGGCAGTTTACGGATCAAGATTTTCGCAGTTAAACAATGGTGAATTAAAAAATTCCATCAGAGATATATCAAAGTCCCTGACATATCTCATGAAGGATACGGAGATTCAACGCTGTGTGCCTGCAGGACATGATGTTGCTGATTGTGACTTTCGAGACACCGGTATGGGTAAACAGCTTATACTGCGTCATGTTCCGCTCTTCAAGCAATTCAGAAAGCCGAATGCTTACCGCTTTATTTAGTTGCATATGGCTTCCCTCACAATTAGTACATAATTCTATACTATTATTATATACTGTTCATGAAGTTTAACCGTTTTTTTCTGAACTATCGTAACCGCCACATTTTGTGGTCGTCGTAAAAACAGGCGGCACTGTAAAAAAATGGTCATATAATCCCATCAATCCCCCCGTCGGATATCCCGGGGGGATTTTCCCGTCAGCTTCTTGAACAGCCGGGAGAAATAGTTCTGGTCGGCATACCCCACCGCTTCGGCAACCTCCCGCACGGACAGGTCGGTGGCGGACAGCAGCTCCCGCGCCCGGTCGATACGCATCGCCTGGGTAAAGACCACCACCGACTTGCCCGTCACCTCGGCAAACAGGTGCGTGAACCGGCTGACGCTGAGACAGCATTCGGAGGCCAGCTCCTCCGCCGACGGCGGGTTTGGAAGATTTTCATAAATGCGGCGGCAGGCGTCGTTGATGCGATGCTCTGCACTCCGGCTGATGTGGCTGTAGCGCAGGGCATATTTGCGTCCGATCAGAATCAGCAGCTGATGGAGATACGCGGCGCACCAGCTCTCATAGAACTGCCGCTTCATCGTGAATTCGCGCACCATTTTCTCGGACACCTCCTCATAGGTGCCGCTGATCCCCATGTCAAAAACGCGGATATCCCCGATTCCCAGCCGCTCCAGAAGCTCAGCCACACCGGTGCCGGTGAAATGGATATAGTGCGATACGGATTTATCCTCGGCCCGGTAAAAATATTCCTGCGGCTCTCCGGGACGGAAGAGAATCACATTTCCCGCCGGAACTTCCAGCCGCTCTCCGTTCAGCGTCAGGCGGCAGATTCCCCGCGCCACGTACAATATATGATAATCCACCCGCCCGCCGCGGCGGACGCTCCCCCGGTCATGCTCACTGATCTCCTGAATGCCGCAGCTGTTGACGCTCAGAAAATCATCCGACAGCCGCTCGGTGGAGATTTCAGTCAGATTGATTTCGGGCATTTCCATCACCTCACCCCATTATACCATATTAGCCTCCTCCTGTCAACAGCGATTTTGTGCTAATTTTCAGCCGTAGGGTGTATATACAAACAAGCGGCTGTCTGCTATAATAATAGCATAAAATCTTTCCGACAAAGGAGAAACAAACATGGATATCAACCGCATTCCCGAAAATGAGCTGGGCAGCGGCAGCGGCATCAAGCTGGCCGTATGCGACACCGAGCACGACCTTTACTGGCGGATGGTCATCGAGGTGCTGGAGGTCATCACCGAGAACAACAACAAGGGCGAGGATACGATTATGGTCGTCCCCTACGGTCCCCTCGGCCCGTACAGCCGTCTGGTCTATCTGGTCAACAAGTACCGCATCAGCTTGAAGCGCTGCACCTTCATCAACATGGACGAGTACCTGACCGACGATCTGCAGTACATCGACAAGGCTGATCCGCTGTCCTTCCGCGGCGGCATGGACCGTATCTTCTACGGATTGATCGACGACGAGCTGAACGTGCTCCCCGAGAACCGTCACTTCCCCATCCCCGGCGAGGAATACAAGGTCGCCGAGCTGATCGAAAAGGCGGGCAAGCTGGACATGGCATGGGGCGGCGTAGGCATCAACGGCCACTTCGCCTTCAACGAGCCGCCGGAACCGGGCGAAGTCTGCTCTCCCGAGGATTTTCTGGCACGTCCCACCCGTACGCTCCCCATCTCCCGCGAAACCAAGACCATCAACGCTTACATGAACTGCGGCGGCGACCTGAACGGCATCCCGAAATACTGCATCACGGTGGGTATGAAGGAGATGTTCGGCGCGAAGCGTGTGCGTATGTGTATGCCCCGGGACTGGAACGCCGGCGCGCTGCGTAAGATTCTCCACGGCGGCGAAACCGCGTCCGTTCCCTGCTCGCTGTTCAACCGTCATCCTGACGCGGTGCTCTACGCTGCACGGGTAGCATTAGCCTCCCCCGTACCCGAAATTCGCGTATACAACAAATGAAGCTGACCCTTCTGCGCGGCAGAATCGTCCGGCAGGACAGAGTCGGGGATGGCGCGCTCCTGCTGGGAGACGGCGTCATCCTCGACGCCGATTTCCGGGGGAACACACCGGAAGCAGCGGAGGTCATCAACGTGAAAGAAAGCTATATTCTGCCCGCTTTCACCGAAATCCACGCCCACGGCGGCGGCGGTCACGATTTTCTGGACTGCACCTCCGAGGCGTTCCGGGGAATTCTCGACCTGCATTTTGCCCACGGTGTGACTCTTCTCTGCCCCACGCTGACCGCCTGCTCCTGGGACAAAACGATGGAATTTCTCACCTTCTGCGAGGACATGAAGCACCATCCCTGCTTCGGCGGCGTACATCTGGAAGGCCCCTTCCTATCCCCCGAAATGAGCGGCGCTCAGAACCGCGCCTGCCTGCTTGCACCCACTGACGCCCTCGCCGATCAGCTGCTTGAGCACAAAGCAATCATCCGCCGTATCACGGTGGCTCCCGAGCTTCCCGGCGCCGAGGCCTTCGCGCGGAAAATGAGCGCCGCCGGAATCGCTCTGTCCATCGGTCACAGCGCCGCCGACGCCGAAACCGTCCGACGGGCAGCTGACTGGGGATTTTCACAGGTAACGCACCTCTACTGCAGCACCTCCCAGCGGTTCAAGCGGGGCAGCTACATTGTCGGCGGCATCGTGGAAGCGGCGCTGACCGAGGATTCGCTGACCGTGGAGCTGATCGGCGACGGACATCATGTCTGCCGCGAATCGCTGCTCATGACCCTGTGCTGCAAGGGCGCGGAGCGTGTCTGCATCGTGTCGGACGCCATGCGCGCCGCCGGATGCGAAGACTCGCTGACCGAGAGCTGGCTGGGGGAAAGGCTCCCCGAAAACCGCGTCATCATCGAGGACGGGGTTGCCAAGCTGCCCGACCGCTCCAGCTTCGCGGGCAGTCTGGCGGCGGGCGACACGATGGTCGCCGCTCTGTGCGGACGGTATCGTCTGCCGCTTGTGCTGATCTCGCGGATGATGAGCGAGGTTCCGGCGCGTCTGCTGGGACTTGGAGCGTCGCGCGGACGAATCGCTCCCGGCTGCGCGGCGGATTTTGTCATACTGGACAAACAGTATCATACCACGGCGGTCATCACCGCCGGAGAGAAAGTTGAGGTTTCCTATGTACGCTGACGCTTTGAAAATTGTCTCCTCCCAATACAAGCACCTGCCCGGACGGGATGCGGCGGATATCAATCCCCGCGTCATCACCGGCGGCTCCATGCTGAAAAACGAGCCCTTTTCCTTTCAGGTGCTCTACCGCGCTGAACCGGACGTATTCTGCCAGCCGGTGAGCCTGTCCGCCGTGTGCGAGGGTCTGCCCATGGAGGCGTGGCGGGTGGATTACCTGCCGGTGATGCACACGGCCAACGTGAGCGGTGAGCCGGGCTACGAGAGCAGTCTTCCCGGACTCTTCCCCGACCTGCTGCTTCCCCGCCCCGCCGCCCCTGAAATCGAGCAGCTGAACGTGCAGTACAACGCCAGCCGCTTTGAAAAGGACGTGGACAGCCTGCTCAACGCCACCGGCGGCGACTATCAGGCGGTATGGTTCACGGTCAATCCGGACAGCAGGACGCTGACACCCGGCAGCTATGTTATCCGCGTCACGCTGACCAGCCTGACCGACGGTTCGGTTATGGCAGAGCAGAATCTGGCGCTGGAGGTCATCGACGACGCCCTGCCCGATAACGACGCCTATTATACCAACTGGTTCTACGAGGACTGTATCTGCAACCTGTTCGGCGTGGAGCTGTACAGCGACGCGTTCTACGGGATTTTCGACGACTACATCGCCAATATGACCCGCCACCGCCAGAATACCCTGCTGCTGCCCGCGTTCACCCCGCCGCTGGACACCCCCGTCGGCTCGGAGCGCATGAACGTACAGCTGGTGGAAATCACCCGCGGCGCGGACGGATGGCACTTCGGCTTTGAGAAAATGCGCCGGTTCATCCGCCACGCGGACAGGAACGGCATCCGTACCTTTGAGCACTGCCATCTTTTCTCCCAGTGGGGCGCAAAACACGCGCCGAACATCTACAACACCGACGGCATGCGCATTTTCGGCTTTGATACCGACGCGGCGGGGGAGGAATACACCGCCTTTATCCGTGCCTATCTGACCGCTTTCCTCACCTTCGCAAAGGAAGAAGGCATCGAAAACCGCCTGCTCTTCCATATCTCCGACGAGCCGACCACCGAGCATATGGAGTCCTACCGTCAAGCCGTGAATACGGTCGCCGACCTGTTGTCAGGCTATCCCACCGCCGACGCCATGTCTCATGTGGAGTTCTACAAGGAGGGTCTGGTGGGACAGCCCATCGCCAACACCCGCAGCGCGGAGAAATTCTACGGCGAGTGCCCCGCCTTCTGGCTCTACTACACCGGCGGCAGCTACGAAAAGCGCAGCGCCAACCGTCTGATTTCCAACACGGCGGCGCGCACCCGGGTTCTGGGCGTTCAGCTCTACCGCTATCAGGCGAAGGGCTTCCTGCACTGGGGCTACAATTTCTACTATGATCGTCTCAGCGCCGGGTGCTTCGATCCCAAAAGCAGTCCCAACGCTTACAAAATGTACCCCGGCGACACCTACCTGGCCTATCCGGTCATGGTCGGCTCCTGTCATGTAACCCCGTCCATCCGGGAGAAGCTGATGGCGGAGGCTTTCGACGATTTGCGGGCGCTGAAGCTGCTGGAGACGCGGATCGGCCGGGACGCCGTACTGGCGCTCTGCGAGGAGATGCTGGGCGAGCCGGTGAACAGCGCGCTGATTCCCGAGGGCGACGCGCTCCTCACCCTGCGGGAAGCGGTCAACCGCCGGATTCAGGAAACGAATTGAGGGATATCATGTACAACATCGGAGTCATCGGCTGCGGAAACCGGATGAGCGGGCTGGTTTCCATCCTCGAAAAGCAGCCGGATATGCGCATCACCGCCATTGCCGACCCGCGCATGGACGAGCTGCGCCGGCAGTTCAGCGGACGGGACATCGCCTTCTATCCCGACGCCGGAACCATACTGGCATCCGAAGCGCTGGACGGCGTGATGATCGGTACCCGCTGTTCGCTGCATACGCCCATGGCGCTGCTGGCGGGACGGTATGAGCTGCCGCTGTTTCTGGAAAAGCCGTTATCCACCAGCTATTCGCAGCTGGAAGCCCTGCAGTCTCTGCTGCCGCAGAATGAGCGGATCGTCGTCTCCTTTCCGTTGAGGCGGAGTCCAATCGTCGAAGCCGTGAAGGAAGTCATCGACAGCGGCAGTCTGGGCAGGATGCAGCACGTACAGGTCTGGAACAATGTCTACTACGGCCGCGGCTACTATCACAAGTGGTACCGGGACGAAAGCGAAACAGGCGGCCTCTTCCTACAGAAGGCCACCCATAATTCCGACTATATCAACTATTTGCTGAGCGATATGCGTCCGATCCGCATCTGCGCTATGAAATCCAAGCAGATATTCCGCGGCGATCTGCCCGCCGGACAGAAATGCGCCGACTGCCCCCATCTCGCAGAATGCCCCGAAAGTCCGGAGAAAATCGCAGGCTACGGCGTGAACTCCGGCTCCACCCACGGCGAGTGCTACTTCGCCGTGGATACCGGCAACGAGGACAGCGGCAGCGCGCTCATCGAATATGAAAGCGGTATGCACGCGGCCTATTCGCAAAATTTCTTCGTCCGCAAGGATGCGGGAAGCCGGGGCGCGCGGCTCATGGGCTATTACGGAACGGTGCAGTTTGATTTCAACACCAACGTCATCGATGTCATCTATCACAACGAAGACCGGCGCGTCACCCGTAAAATCGACGGCGGCGGCTCCCACAGCGGCGGAGACGGACTGCTGATGCAGAACTTCGCCGATGCGGTGCACGGACGCGACATATCGCACACTACGCTGGCGGAGGGCATCCTCAGCGCACGGATGTGCCTTGCGGCGCGGGAATCAGCAGAATGCCGACGGTTTGTGGAGCTGTGAAAGGTGTCCGGTACCCTCTCCTGCGGTGATACGCAGACCCCGGCAGATACCACGGCCGCCGGTACCTCTGACAGCACAACCACCCCCGCCGATAGCGGCTATGATTACCCGGACGTAAACTACGACGGCTATGAGTTCAGGATTCTCAACGCCACCGTCGATGCGTCCTACGGATGCTATGTCAGCCTCGACTTTGAGGAGCAGACCGGTGAACCGCTGGATGACGCCGTCTACCAGCGCAACATCCGTGTAGAGGATAAGCTTGGAATAGAAATTATCGATATGCAGACCGATGTAGGTACCGTATGGGGCACCTTGCAGACGGCGCTCATCGATCAGCTGATTCAGTCAGTCATGGCGGGCGATGACGCCTACGATGCCGCGTATCTGGCTGTGGGCTTCAAGCCCTCGGTCATCACCGACGGCTATCTGACCGATCTGTACGACATCCCGACCCTCAATCTGGACGCGGAATGGTGGGATTCGGTCATCAACGACTCGCTGACCATCAACGGCTTCACCTTCAACGCGGAGGGCAATGCTGTCTACGGTGTCGCAGCGCATACCAGCTCCACCGGCTCCTTTATCTATTCGTCAGGCATCCGCTACACCTCTGAGGAAAAGGACGGTTCGCTCAAGCTGACCATCGGCAGTGAAAAGCTGTACAATATGCTCGACAAGCTGGGCACAATTATGTCCGTATCCGACGGTCATGCCCACTTCGACCAATCTCAGGCTGCCAACCCCAGCTATTACTATAATGTATTTGCCGCCGACCACGCACTGTTCCTGACCTCCGAGCTGAAGGGCGCTTTATCACTGCGCGACATGAGCTCCACCTTCGGTCTTGTCCCCCTGCCCAAATACGATGAAAATCAGGAAAGCTATTACTCGCTGACCAATTACTCCGCTTCCCTGCTCTGCGTTCCCAAATCGGCTGACAATCTGGAGCGTACCGGCGTTATTCTCGACGCGCTGACATATGAGAGCTATGACTCCGTGCTTCCCGTTTATTACGACATCACAGTGTCGCAGAAGGGTCTGCGCAACGATGAATCGATAGAAATGCTGAGCATCATCCAACGCAGCCGGGGCACCGAGTTTACCCGTGTCTACGGAATCAATACCAACATTCACAATGGTTTTATCGACTTGATTTCTAAAGGCTCCGAAAGTGCCGCGACCATCATCGCTTCCAATGAAAGCGCAGCGCAGCAGAAGCTGAACGATCTGACCTCATTCTTTGCTGAATAACGTGAGTTCGACGGGGAATAGCACACTGTCCCGCCGCTGTCAAGCGGCGGGACAGCATTTGCTTCGTTTTGAAACAAAAATGGAGCGCTCCGCATGGCGGAGCGCTCCGATTCTTATTTGTCCCACAGCACAATGCCGCCTGTGCCCAGCGTCTTTTTCATGTCGATGAGCCGCTGATTGCTCGACCCGCGGAACCGCAGCCGAAGATCCCGCAGGGCGTCCACATAGCGCCCATCCACCAGCACGTCAATCAGCCCCAGCAGCTCGTCCGTCGCCTCACAGCGGGGGTGAGAGCCGTCTCTGCGCATTTCCTCCAGCGTAAAGCCGCTGTACGCCCAGATCGTCTTATCGGGATATCTCTCCCGCACCCGCTTCACAAAGGGCAGCAGCGCCCGTTGATTGGACGGCTCGAAGGGTTCGCCGCCAAGCAAAGTCAATCCCTTAATATAGGAGGGCGCAAGCAGCGCAAGGATTTTTTCCTCTACCTCGTGGGTAAACGGTTCGCCGTAGTTAAAATCCCATGTCTCCGGCTGAAAGCAATTCTCACAGCGGTTGGTGCAGCCCGATACAAAAAGCGTCACCCGAACGCTCGGACCGTTGGCAATATCGCAGTTTTTAATTTTCGCGTAATTCACAGATGCAGCACCCGATCCTTGATCTCCTGCGTGCGTCCCTGATTCCAATACTGCGTACCGATGTAGCCGCAGGTACGGCGAGCTACGTTCATCTTATCCTGATCCTGATTGCCGCACTGCGGGCAGGTCCAGACCAGCTTGCCGTCCACTTCGCGGATCTCGATTTCGCCGTCAAAGCCGCAGACCTGACAGTAATCGCTCTTGGTGTTCAGCTCGGCGTAGATGATGTGGTCATAGATAAACTTCATAACCTCCAGCACCGCCTCGAGGTTATTCTGCATATTGGGAACCTCCACGTAGCTGATAGCGCCGCCGGGGGAGAGATGCTGGAACTGCGCTTCAAACGCCAGCTTGTCAAAGGCGTTGATTTCCTCGGTCACATGGACGTGGTAGCTGTTGGTGATGTAGCTCTTGTCGGTAACGCCCGGAATGATGCCAAAGCGCTTCTGAAGGCACTTGGCAAACTTGTAGGTTGTGGACTCCAGCGGTGTGCCATAGAGGCTGAAATCGATGTTGTGCTCAGCCTTCCACTTGCGGCAGGCAGCGTTCATGTAGTTCATCACGTCAAGGGCGAAGGGCGTTGCCTCGGGATCGGTATGGCTCTTGCCGGTCATGTACTTGACACACTCATAAAGACCCGCATAGCCCAGCGAAATCGTGCTGTAGCCGCCGTAAAGCAGCTTGTCGATGGTCTCGCCCTTGGCAAGCCGCGCACAGGCGCCATACTGCCAGAGAATAGGCGCAGCGTCGGACAGGGTGCCCTTGAGCCGGTTATGACGGCACATCAGCGCGCGATGGCAAAGCTCAAGGCGCTCGTCGAAAATCTTCCAAAACTGCTCCTTGTTTCCGCCGGAGGACAGGGCGATATCCGGCAGGTTGATGGTGACAACGCCCTGATTGAAGCGGCCGTAATACTTGGGCTTGCCGTTCTCGTCCACATAAGGAGTCAGGAAGCTGCGGCAGCCCATGCAGGTGTAGCAATGTCCCTCGCCGTTTTTGTCGATCTTCAGCTCCAGCATCTTCTTCTCGGAGATGTAGTCGGGCACCATGCGCTTGGCGGTACACTTGGCGGCCAGCTTGGTCAGATACCAGTATTCGCTGTCCTCGTGGATGTTGTCTTCCTCCAGAACATAGATCAGCTTGGGGAAGGCGGGGGTGATCCACACACCCTTTTCATTTTTAACGCCCTCGTAGCGCTGGCGGAGCATTTCCTCGATGATCAGCGCCAGATCCTTCTTTTCCTGCTCGTTCTCCGCCTCGCCCAGATACATGAAAACCGTGACGAAGGGAGCCTGACCGTTGGTGGTCAGCAGCGTAACGACCTGATACTGGATGGTCTGCACGCCGCGGCGGACTTCCTCACGCAGACGGCGCTCTACCAGATGACTGATATCCTCCTCGGACAGGCTGATGCCGATGTCCTTTACCTCATTGCGCACGTCCCGGTTGATCTTTTCCCGGCTGACCTGCACGAAGGGAGCCAGATGCGCCAGCGAAATCGACTGTCCGCCGTACTGGTTGGAGGCCACCTGTGCGATGATCTGGGTGGCGATGTTGCAGGCGGTGGAGAAGCTGTGGGGGCGCTCGATGAGGGTGCCGGTGATGACGGTGCCGTTCTGAAGCATATCCTCCAGATTCACCAGATCGCAGGTGTGCATATGCTGGGCGTAATAGTCCGAGTCGTGGAAATGGATGATGCCCTCGTTATGCGCCTTGACGATATCCTCGGGGAGAAGGATGCGGTTGGTGATATCCCGGGAGACTTCGCCGGCCATATAGTCACGCTGGGTGGAATTGATAACCGGGTTCTTGTTGGAATTCTCCTGCTTGGCTTCCTCGTTGTTGCATTCGATCAGGCTGAGAATCTTGTCGTCGGTGGTATTGGACTGGCGGATCAGATTGCGCGTGTAGCGATAGGTGATGTAATTCTTTGCCACTTCGAAGGCGCCGTGTGCCATGATCTGGTGTTCCACCATATCCTGCACTTCCTCCACGCTGGGCGAACGTCCAAGCTGCTCGCAGCTGAGCACCACGCTCTCGGCGATGCGACGGATCTGCATATCGGTAATGCGGACGCCCTCGTCCACGCTGCTGTTCGCCTTTCCGATGGCGACAATTATTTTATTGATATTGAACTCGGCTTCCGAGCCGTTGCGCTTGATAATCTTCATGTTCTCTTCCTCATTATATATCCTGTTATTAACGTTATGTAGTACATATTTTATCGCCGCTTCCACTAGATATAGTATCGGCAGCTATTACATGATACCATATATAGTGCCGTCTGTCAAGAGGGTAAGAGATTTTTGCGTCAATTCAGCGTTGTACACAAACAACCTCCCAACAAATCGTGCACATTATGCACCAACTATATTCGTGTATTTGAATCGATAAAATCACACGCATACAGTCACATAATTTCGATCAAACCGACGATAGTTGACAAAATGCGACAGATATATTGACATCGCGACGAAAAAATGTTAAAATATTTTTCAGAAAAAATTCTACAAAAGCGCGATGACAAGGCTGCTTCCCCTTTCATCTTCATTTGCGGATGAGGGGGCATTTTGTTTTACCGCTTCCGAATGGAGTCTGCATTTATTATGAAACATCTGAGAGAAATCACCATAATTGCCGCTGTATCCTTCGCGGGAGAGCTGCTGCATCGGCTGATTCCCCTGCCCATCCCGGGCAGCATATACGGTCTTGTGCTGATGCTCCTGCTGCTGATGACGCACATCGTGAAGGTGGAGCAGGTAAAGTCCACCGGAGACTGGCTCATCACATTGATGCCGATTATGTTCGTCGGTCCCACGGTCGGACTGATCGACAGCTATGAATCCTACAAGGATTTTATCCTGCCGATTCTCGTCATCATCGTGGTCACGACGGTGTTGACCATGGCTGTGACCGGACTGGTATCCCAGCGTCTGATCAAATTTGAGGAGAAAAAGGAGGAACACCGAGATGCTGAATGAAACGCTTTCCTCCCTGTCCTACTTTGGAATTTTCCTGACCGGGGCGGTTTATGTGCTCGCGGTCTGGCTGCAAAAGAAGACCAGGCTCTCCATCCTGAATCCGCTGCTGGTCAGCTGCGTCGCCATCATGATTCTGCTGCTTGTGACGGGCATTGACTACAGCGTCTATCAATACGGCAAGCTGAACGCCGACGGCAGCCATGACGGAACCGGCGCGGTTTTCTTCCAGAACCTGCTGACGCCCACCACCGTCTGCCTGGCAATCCCTCTATACGAAAAGCTGTCCTATCTGAAAAAGTACCCGCTGGCCATCTTCGGCGGTATCCTGTCCGGAACGGCTGCCTGCCTGACCAGCATTCTGGGTTTGAGCGTGGCGTTCAATCTGACTCATGAACAGTACGTAACCCTCCTTCCGAAATCGATCACCACCGCCATCGGCATGGGAGTCTCGGAGGAACTTGGCGGTCTTGTCTCCGTAACCATCGCTTCCATCATCGTCACCGGAATTTTCGGCAACGTAACCGCCGGATGGATTTTACGCCTTTTCCGCATCAACCACCCGGTGGCAATGGGTCTCGCCTGCGGCACCGCCGCCCACGCCATGGGAACCTCCCGCGCCCGCGACTTCGGCTCCATTCAGGAAGCCATGTCCGGTCTTTCCATCGCCGTCTGCGGGCTGCTGACTGTAGTTCTTGCGTCGGTGTTTGCCATGATTCAGTGGTGAGGGGCAAGAGGAAACATATTATCCAAAGACATTGGTGTATTTTTCTGTTGACAACCGGCGGGTCTTGTGATATAATGAGGTAAAATCACGAATGGGAGTGGGAGTTATGCTGAACAGTGTCTGGGAACTGCTGAAACGGGCTTGCGAACGATACGCGGACAAGACGGCAATTTCGGACGCGCAGACTTCGCTCACCTATTCGGAGCTGCTTGATGCGGCCTGCCGGGTTGCATCGGCGGTTCACAATGCGCTGGACGGTGCGCGCGGACAGGCAGTGCCGGTTTTAATCGGACGCAATGCGCTGAGTACCGCGGCGTTTTTCGGCGTTGCCGCCAGCGGGAATTTTTACGTTCCGATGGATCCTTCTCTGCCAGACAAGCGGCTGTCCGATATGCTGGCAGTCACCGGGGCGCGGCTCTGTGTCAACGCGGGGCAGGCTGTTCCCGCTTCCTTTGCCGGGCTGACTGTGCTGGACGCGGATTTGCTGCCGCCTGCTGACATGACGGCGGTGGATGGGATGGCGTCCGCCATACTGGATGTTGATCCGCTTTACTGCATTTTCACCTCCGGCTCGACGGGTACTCCCAAGGGAGTGCTGGTCAGCCATCGTTCGGTGCTCCAGATGACCCGGCAGTTTTCCGAAGCCTTCGGCTTCGACGATACCACCGTTTTTGGCAATCAGGCGCCCTTCGATTTCGACGTGTCGGTGAAGGACATTTACAACACGCTGTATCACGGCGGCTCGATGCACATCCTTGACAAAAAGCTGTTTCTGACGCCGAAGAAGCTGATCGAAACGCTGGACGAACGGCGGGTCAACACGCTGATTTGGGCGGCGTCTGCCATGAAGATTCTGACGTCGCTAAAAACCTTTGAAAGCGTGCTTCCCCATCACCTGCGGCAAGTGATGTTTTCGGGCGAAGCCCTTCCGGCGAAGGTGCTCACCGACTGGCAGAATCATCTGCCCGGCGTGCGTTTTGTCAACTTATACGGTCCCACGGAAATCACCTGCAACTGCACCTATTACATCATCGACCGCTCCTTCTCCCCGGAGGAACATATTCCCATCGGACGTCCCTTTTCCAACACGGGCATCCTGCTTCTGCGGGCCGGCAAGCCGGTGAAGCCGGGAGAAATCGGCGAAATCTGCGTGCGGGGAACCTGTCTGGCGCTGGGCTATCTGAACGCGCCGGAGCTGACCGAGCGTGCCTTCTGTCAGAATCCGCTGGTCGCTACCCATCCCGAACGGATTTACCGCACCGGCGATCTGGGACGCATGGAGGCGGACGGCAATCTCCGCTTCATCGGACGCGCCGACACGCAGATTAAGCACATGGGACACCGCATTGAGCTGCCCGAGATTGAGCTGTCCTGCGGGGCGCTTCCATGGGTTGACGCCTGCTGCTGCCTTTATGACGGGGTGCGGGAGCGCATCGTATTATTTTATCAATCAAAAACACGCGACGACAAAGCGCTGATCGACTGCATGAAAGCCGCGCTGCCATCTTATATGCTGCCGAACCGCTACATATGGCTCGAGAAAATTCCCGAGACCCGTACCGGTAAGCTCGACCGCGTTTTGCTGCGTGAACAATATATTCTTTAACCAAAGAAAGGAATCCAATCTGTATGGATGAACTGCTTGACATTCTCTCCGAATGCTGTCCCGACATTGACTTTGAGGTGGAAAATACCCTCATCGACGACGGCATTCTCTCCTCTATCGACCTTGTAACCATCGTGGGCGAGCTGAACGACGCTTACGATATTTCGATCAGTGTGGACGATCTGACCTCCGAGAATTTCAATTCTGCCGAATCGATTCTCGATCTGGTGCTCCGTCTGCGCGACGAATAATCGAACATCATGAGCCTTAGCAGCGCGGCTTACCTTGTATTTCTCGCCGCGGCGATGCTGATTTACTACCTCTGCCCCGGAAAATGGCGCTGGTGCATCCTTTTAGCGACCAGCGGGTGCTATTATGTAATCAGCAGCAAAGCCGCGGCGTTATATCTTGCGGCGACGATTGCCATCACCTGGGCGTCGGCGCTTTTTCTCCAATATCAGCATCATCGTCCCGCGCCGGACAAGGCGGCAAAAAAGCGGCAGAATACCCGCTGCCGTTTGATTCTTGCCGTCGCGCTGGGAATCAATTTCGCGACGCTCTTCATCTTCAAGTACCTCGATCCCACGCTGGAATCGCTGGGAGCGTCCCCTCTCGGACTTCTTCTGCCGCTGGGAATCTCCTTTTACATCTTCCAGACCTCGGGCTACCTGATTGACGTCTATCGCGCCAAGGTAACGGCAGAGCGGAATATCCTGAAATATGCCCTCTTTGCCTCCTATTTTCCGCAGATCATTCAGGGACCCATCGGACGCTGGCAGGAGCTGGCGCCCCAGCTTTTCGCCCCCAACCGCTTTGACGCGGACAAAGTTCGCGCCGGAATCCAGCTGATGATCTGGGGTATGCTGAAAAAGGTCTTCATCGCCGACACGCTTCACGCTGCGGTCAGCGATGTTTACGCAAACTACACCGAGTACAGCGGCATCGCCGTATTCCTGGGCGCGGCGCTCTACTGCATCCAGCTTTACGCCGACTTTTCCGGCGGCACCGATATCGTGCGGGGCGTATCCCGGCTATTCGGCGTCGAGCTGGCGGAAAACTTCCAGCGTCCCTATCTGTCCCGAAGTCTGGACGAGTTCTGGCGGCGCTGGCATACGTCGCTGGGCGAATGGATGAAGGATTATCTCTTTTACCCGCTGGCGCTTTCAAAATGGCTGCCCCGGCTGGCGAAAAAGCTGCGTCCCCATGTATCTCCCTGCGTTGCCAAGCTGATCGTTCCCTGCATATCTACAACCGCCGTCTTTTTAGCGGTGGGAATCTGGCAGGGACCGGGCGCGGCCAACATCGCCTACGGTCTGTGGAACGGTCTGCTCATGTCGGGCGCCATGCTCTGCGCGCCGATGTTCGATCGGCTGAACAAAAAGCTGCATCTCGGCGGCACGCCGCTGAATGTTATCCGTATTGTGCGCACCTGCCTGATTGTCATCATCGGACGTTATTTTTCAAACTCTGACACCCTATCCGCCGCCTTCGGTATGCTGGCTCGCACCTTTACGCTTGCTGACGGCGCGATGATTCCGCTGACTGCCGATGTGCTGGTAAAAGCGGGCATAGGCTGCGTCCTGCTGCTGATCGTCAGCCTGCTGTGTGAGCGCGGGATCGACCTGCGCGCGAAGGTAAACAGCAGCCCGACCGCGGTACAGTTTGCACTGCTGTTCGCATCGGTGGCACTGCTGGTGGTTTTCGTCTATCTGAACGGCGACTACACCGCCATCGCTTACGTTTACGAGAATGTATAAGGAGGGCGCTATGACATCGAAAAAGTGGCTTGTCATGTTTATTTCGACGCTGTCGCTGGTGCTCCTGCTCTACGGCGGCTTCAATATCGCGGTGGATCCCTTCGGCGTTTTCGGCGACCCCATCCTTGACTGGTATTCCTACAACGAGACGCTGAATCCCCGGGCGGCGAAGATTGCTTACATCGACGCAAACCGGGATGAATATGATTCCTTTGTCCTCGGTTCCTCCTCCGCCGCGTCCTATGACCCGGCGAAGCTGAATAAATACACCGGCGGACGCTGGTATAATCTGTTCGTCTACGGCTGCGACGCCGCCGATTATCTTGCCTATACCAAATATCTGCTGGCAAGCGGCGAGGTGAAGCAGATTCTGCTCAACCTCGGGTTAAACGAGGCGAACTACTACGATACCCCCAGCGAATCCATTGCCGACCGGGAGCATTACCTCGTGACCGGGGACAATCCGCTGACCTATTCTCTCGACCACGCCTATGCCAGCCTGAGCTACAGCTTCGAAAAGCTGTCCTCCCGCGCTACCGACACCGAGCTTCCCCAGGTGTTCGATGTGTTCAACCCGGACACCGGCTGCTACGACAAGCGGGTGCGGGATATTGAGCCGATCGGCGATATGGAGTATTACCTGTCCCGTCACAGCGGCGATTTCCCGGAGGTGGGAAGCGGCAATACACTGCCCCATGCGTCCGACTGCGCGTCGGCGGTGGCGGAAATTGTGCGGCTCTGCGAGGAATCAGGCGTGGAACTGACGGTAGTATTCTCCCCCGCTTATATCTCCCAATGGAACGCAAGCACCGTCGAAGCAATATCCAGCTTCAAGCGCCAGATCGGCGAAATCACGGATTTCTGGGATTTCAGCCTGACGCCATTGTCCTATGACAGCCGCTATTTCTACGACGACACCCACTTCCGCAACGGGCTGGGCGACATGGTGCTGGCGCGCATCTGGGGCGGCGATATCTGGCTGCCTGACGGCTTTGGCAGCCTTGTGAGCGCAGATACGCTGGATGGTTTTCTCGACGGTCTGTCCGATGTTCGACAGCTGGAGGAGGGCGAGTACGCGATCACCGTACCGATTCTGCTTTATGACGCCGCCGTTCCCGAAGCCCATCGCAAAGCGCTTACTGACGCCGAGTATAACGTTGTATCCGCCGCCGACCTCATCGCTTACGTGGAACGGGGCACATCCCTGCCCGAGCGTGCAGTCTGCCTGTTGTCCTCTGCCAGCGACTGCTACATCTATCCCGACGGTTCGGAAGCCTCCGATGAAACCGAAGCCATTCTGCGTGCCGACGGCGTTGCGCTGACCGTTCTGCGCGGCGATCCGGGCTACAGGAACACGCTGGTCAAGGGTCTGCCGCAAACTCTGCGGCGGCTGGGATCGATCCTCGTTGACGCCGATGCAAGTGCTCAGCAGATTGTACAGATCGTGCGCAGCGCTTTTGTTTAATAATTCACATCCGCATTCCGATATCAATATGTCGGAATGCGGACGTTTTTTTACCCTGTAAATTATGAGACTTCATGAAAAACAAAAAGCAATCGCATTATGCTTGATTTTTTCATATTATTATGATAGAATAAAAATAATACTTTAACAGATTCATTTGGGAGGTGTATCATTGAAACTGTTCAAAGAAAAAATTTTTGAGTCGGTATCCTCGGTGCTGCCCATCGCGTTCATCGTGCTGCTGCTCAGCATTACCATCGCCGTGCTGAATGCGGGCGTACTGGTGCTGTTCCTGTTCGGAACACTGATGCTGATCTTCGGCATGAGTCTGTTCACGCTGGGCGCGGAAATGTCCATGCAGCCACTGGGCGAGGGTATCGGCGTGCAGCTGAACAAATCGCGGCATCTGCCGATCGTACTGCTCTGCTGCTTCGTACTTGGCGTGCTTATTACCATCGCCGAGCCTGACCTGACGGTGCTGGCACAGCAGATTCCGTCCATTCCGAACATGGTGCTGATTTTGTCGGTGGCCATCGGTGTGGGACTCTTTCTCATGCTTGCCATGCTCCGCAACCGCAAGGGGATTAAGCTCAATATGCTGCTGCTGATCTTCTACCCCATCGTCTTCATTCTGGCCTTCTTCGCGCCGAATGATTTTATCCCCGCCGCCTTCGACTCGGGAGGCGTTACCACCGGTCCGATTACCGTTCCCTTCATCATGGCTCTGGGCGCCGGTATGGCATCCATGCGCTCCGACAAGCACTCAGGCGAGGACAGCTTCGGTCTGGTCGCTCTGTGCAGCATCGGCCCGATTCTCTCGGTGCTGATTCTAAGCATCTTCTATCACCCCACCGCCACGTCTGAAGCCACGGCCATCGCCGATATTCAGACCACCCGCGACGCTATTATGGCCTTTGCTCACGAATTTCCCGCCTACATGGAGGAGGTCGGCATCGCTCTGCTGCCCATCGCCGCAGTCTTCGCGATATTTCAATTGATCTATCGCCGCTTCCACCGGCATCAGGTTGCGAAAGTCATGATCGGTTTTCTGTATACATACTTCGGGCTTGTCTTATTCTTAACAGGAGCCAATGTCGGGTTTATGCCGGCCGGTCAACTGATCGGCGCTGAAATTGCCGGCAGCGATTATAAGTATGTACTGATCCCCGTCGGTATGCTCATCGGCTACTTCGTGGTCGCCGCCGAGCCTGCCGTCCACGTGCTGAAAAAGCAGGTTGAGGAAATCTCCAACGGCTCCATTACTCAGCGCTCTATCGGCGTTGCCCTCTCCATCGGCGTTGCCGTATCGGTGGGCATCTCCATGCTGCGTGTGCTGGCCGGCATTCCGATCATGTTCTTCCTCATTCCCGGCTACGCAATCTCGCTGATCATCAGCTTTTATGTGCCGCCGCTTTATACCGGCGTCGCCTTCGACTCGGGCGGCGTCGCCAGCGGTCCCATGACCACCACCTTCATCCTGCCCTTTGCCATGGGCGCCTGTGTGGCCTGCGGAGGCGATGTCCTCACCGATGCATTCGGTATCGTGGCCATGGTTGCCATGACGCCTCTGATCACCATCCAGATCATCGGTCTGGTGTCCGAGCTGCGCCGCAAGCGCATCCGCCGCGAGGCAACCGCACGAATCGATCAGATCGACGACTGCATCATTTACTACGACCGGGAGGAAGAAGAAAATGCTTAATCGAAATGCCTCTGATAAGGAACACGTCATTACCAGCCCGGCCAAACCCGAGCCTACCATGCTCTTCTTCACCATCACCGAGCGCGGCGACGGCAAGAATATCATTGATCTGCTGAAAAAGCATCACATTGATGTACACTGCCGTCTCGTCGGTCAAGGCACCGCTTCGTCGGACATGATGGATATTCTGGGTCTTGGCACCCGGGACAAGGACATCGTAATCAGCTTCGGCTCAAAAAACGCCGCTGAACAGCTGGCATACAGCCTGAGCAGCAACATTATCCAATTAAGCCGCGGCAAGGGAATCCTGCTGATCTTCTCCCTTTCCGCCATTAACAACATCATTGCCGCAGTCGTTGCCCACCAAAGCATCGAGTCGTCGGCACAGGGAGGAAAGAGCAGCGTGAAAAACGAACACAAGCACAGCCTGATTCTGATCACCGTCAATCGCGGCTACACCGAGGAGGTTATGCAGACCGCCCGCAAAGCCGGCGCCACCGGCGGAACGGTTATCCGCGCCCGTCTGGCCGACACCGACAAGCTGGAAATGGCCAGCGGCATCAACCTGGAGGAGGAGCGCGAAATCGTCGCCATCCTGGTGTCCGACCACATCCGCGACGCCGTGATGGAGGACGTGAACAAAGCCTTCGGCATTCGCACCGAGGCACAGGCCATCCTCTGTTCGGTGGCCGTTGACAAGGCGTTCAAAATCTGACACACAACCAAGCGGGGAGCTGCTGCACGAAGGTGCAGCAGCTCCCTTATTTTATACGATTTTCGCCTGACTGCCGCCCATGCGATCCTTCGTCACCACGATCTGACGGTCGATGCGGTCTTTCAGCTCGGCAACATGAGAGATGATGCCCACCAGCCGATTGCCCTCGGTCAGGCTGATCAGCGCCCGCAGTGCCTGTCCAAGCGTCTCCTCGTCCAGCGAACCAAAGCCCTCATCCACGAACATACAATCTAGCCGGATTCCGCCCGCCGACGCCTGAATCTCGTCGGACAGTCCCAGCGCCAGCGACAGAGACGCCATGAACGCTTCGCCGCCGGACAGGGTTTTCACACTCCGCTCGGTACCGTTGTAGTGGTCGATCACGTCCAGCTCCAGACCGCTCTGGCTGCGGCGGTTATCCGCGCCGATTCTTCGCTTCAGGTCATACTGCCCGCCCGACATCACCATCAGCCGCAGGTTTGCCCGGTCGATGATGCGATCGAAAACGGTCATCTGCACATAGGTTTCCAGCATGATTTTCTCATTGCTCAGCCGACCGCCCGCCGTATCGGACAGCCCCTTGACCATGGCATATTCCCGCTCGGTGCGCTCATACTGCGCTGCCTGCCCCCGAATACCGTCAAGGCAGGTCTCATTTCCGTGGATGCGCGCGGTAAGGTGCGTCAGCCGCTCCTCCAGCTTTAATCTGGCGGCGGTCAGCGAAGCCCGCGACGCCGTCAGTCCGGCTATATCCACCTCCGGCGCGTCGGCAAGCTGCGCTTCCAGCGACTGCGCCTGTCCGCGCAGGGCGGACAGTTCGCCCATACACCGAACCAGCTTGTCCTGCGCCGCCTGAACCGCCGTCTGAATCTGCTGGCGCTGTGCGGTCAGCCTGTCGATTTCCCGGCGTGCGGCGGCAATATCCGGGAACTCCAGCGCCCCAGCCAGCCGTTCGATGGTTTCATTCAGGCTGTCAATGCTGCTTGCACGCGCCGCAATCTCCCGTTCCAGCGCCGCCAACTCCTCACCGGCGGCCTCATTCTGACGCTCCAGCGCAGGAATGTCCCGATCAAGCTGTACTTTTCGGGCGGCGCGCTGTTCCTCGACCCGCAGCTTCTTCTCCAATTCAAAGGACTGCGCGCTGACCATCGCCAGTTCCGCCTTCACACGCGGACGGGCGTCCGCGATTTTTATTTCGCCCAGCAGATCGGACAGACGCTTTTCCAGCTCCTTTGTCTGGGTCAGCGCACGTCCTTTCAGTTCGCTTGCCGTCACGTTTCGCTCATTGGCAATCGCCTGTGCCGAATCGCTCTGACGCCGTGCTTCCTCCAATGCGGCTTCGGTAGGCGCGCCCTCGGATTTGGAAGCCGGACAGGGATGCACTGCCGAACCGCAGACCGGACAGGGCTGACCGTCCATCAGCTCCGATGCCAGAATACCCGCCTGCTCGGCTAAAAAGGAGCGATACATCCCGTTATATCGATTCTGGCAGATCGTCATATGGTTGATGGCGGCAATCAGCGATTCCTTTTCCCGCTTATACTGCCCCACCAGCTTCTCCAGCCTGTCGATTTCCTCGGACAGCACGGACAGACGCTCGCCCCGTTCCGTCAGGCGGTCGCGCTCCTGACGAAGCCGCTCCCGCTGCTCGCCCGCCTCGGAAAGGCTGCGCTGCTCCTCTTTCATGCTGTTCAGCGTTTTCAAATTCTTCGCCCGACTGCGTTCACTTTGCTCCTGACGGCGTGTATCCGCCGTCTGGCGCTCCACCGCTTCCCGCCGTCTGCGGCGGACGGTTTCCAGCTCATCGTACTGCGACAGCTTGCCCTGAAGTGCGGCAATCCGCTCCCCCAGACGCTCAATCTCCGGCTGACGCTGCTTCATCACGCTGTCGGCTGTCTGAGCGGCTTCGCATTCGGCGGTTTTGCGCGTGACGGCTTCCTTCACCGACGCCAGCGAACGGCGGGCTTTTTCCACCTCACCAGCTTTGCCAAGCTGTTCGCTGACACCCTTCATCTCCTCATCCAGCACACGCAGTTCGGCGGTGCAGTCTGCGGCGGCGGTACGATCTTCGGCTAAAATCTGCTCGGTCAGCGCAAGGACTTCGCCAAGCGGAAGGGCGCGATTCTTTGCTTTTTCCAGCGCTTCCGCCTGCTCCGCGCCGTCCGCGCAGCGAAGACCGCTGATAAACTGCTGGATGCTGTTCTCCAGCAGCGTACAGCTCTTGTTCAGCGCCGACGCACGCTCCCGCAGCTCATCCTGTAATCGATTGTATCGCCCGGTATCGAACAGGCGGCGGAAGATTGCCATCCGCTCGGTGGTATCGGCGAAAAGCAGCTTCATGAAGTCGCCCTGCGCGATCATGGCAATCCGCGAAAACTGTTCCCTGTCCACGCCGACAATCTCCACGATGGCGTCGTTGACTTCCTTGATGCGGGTGACAGCTCGACCGTCCGGACAAATTAGCTCGGCCTCCGCCTTCTGAAGGGTCGTTCCGCCGCCGCGCAATGCCGGACGCTCATACTCGGGACTTCGCTTCACCCGATAAACCTTGCCCGCATAGGCAAAGGTCAGCTCCACCTCGGTGGGCGTGGATGGGTCGGCGTACTTGGAACGCAGCATGGACGGCTCCCGGTTGTCGCCGCTGGCCGAACCATAGAGAGCGAACGTGATGGCGTCGAAGATGGTGGTCTTGCCTGCGCCCGTATCACCGGTGATCAGATACAGCCCACGGTCGCCCAGCTTCTCCAAATCAAGGGTGGTGCTGCCCGCATAGGGACCGAAGGCGGTCATGGTCAATTGCAGCGGTCTCATTGCTCATCCTCCCAAATCTTTTCAATCAGCGTCCGCACATAATCGTGCTGTTCATCCGACAGGGGCTGTCCGTTCATCTGGCGATAGAAATCGCCGAAAAGGGTCAGCAGATCCGCCGGGCGCTCGGGCGTATCGGTACGCACACCGGATGAACGGGTACGCAGGTTGTCATAATCCAGCTTCATCAGATTCGGGTAGATCACACGCAGCTTGCCCATGGCATTGGGGACATCCTCCTCATCGGTGAGGGTAATGTGCAGATAATCATCGACCGCCGTCCCCGCGTAGTTTTCCCGGGCGGTCAGCTCCATATAGCTGCCCCGAAGCTCCCGCATATCGTGCAGCGGCTTCAGCGGAATCGTGCGGATGGTGATATTCCCTTTCTCAAGCAGTTCGACCACCGTCAGCGATTTCTCGTGGGATGCTTCCGAGAAGGAATATTTCAGCGGCGTCCCGCAATAGCGCACCACATCACGCCCCACCGACTGCGCGCCGTGAATATGCCCCAGCGCCGTGTAATCGAAAGCGTCGAACAGCGATACGTCTACAGCATCGCTGCCGCCCACCGATATCTCCTCCGAATCGCATCGCGACGCGCCGGTGACAAACTGATGGGTGACAAGGATATTGCGCTCGTCCGGGTTGAGCTTCGCCTGTTCAAGAGCCGCCGCCAGCGCGTCGTTGTACGAGGCGATTTCAGCGTCGGGCAGCGCCTGACGGACGTGTACCGGTTTGATGAAGGGCAGCATCCAGACTTTCACGCCGCCATACGCATCCTGAAGCGTCACCGGCTCCATATGACCGTTCCAAACCGGCGACAGATGGACGCCGCTGCCGTCAATCAGCCGCGACGCGAAGGCAATCCGCTCGGGCGAGTCATGGTTGCCGCTGATGGCGAAAACCTGTAAGCGGCGCTCAGCCAGCTTACAGAGAAAATCGTCAAACAGCCCCACCGCCTCGGCGGACGGCACGGCTTTATCGTATATATCTCCCGCGATCAGCAGGGCATCCGGGCGCTCCTCATCGATGAGCCTAAGGATTTCGCCCAGAATATGCCGCTGATCGTCCAGCATGGAAAATTCATTGACCCGCTTGCCCAAATGCAGGTCGGACAGATGGATAAACTTCATGGGATTCCTCCGTTTCTACCTATTATTATACAATGAAACGCCCCTTTTGTCAACGCCGATTCCTTAATGAAATCTTAATCATCCGGCTGCTTTTTTCTTAAATTGGGATGTGCTATAATAGAATCAGTAAAACAAAGGAGCGCAATCCCATGGAAATCCTGCAAAACCTCAGCCTGATTCTTGCTTTGCTGTTCGCTGCCTGCTGCGGCTATCAGCTGATTTACGTCCTCTTACCCTTTCTTATCCGACGATGTCCACAGCGGCGCGCGGAGCCGCACAGCTTCGCCGTCCTGATCTGCGCCCGCAACGAGGAAGCGGTCATCGGTGAACTGATCGACAGCCTGCATGGTCAAACCTACGACCAACGGCTGCTGCAAATCTTCGTCATGGCGGATAATTGCACCGACGGCACAGCGCCCGCCGCCCGAGCAGCCGGTGCGGCCGTCTACGAACGCTTCGACCGCGTCCATGTGGGCAAGGGCTATGCGCTGGAAGCGCTGCTCGAACGGATTGCCGCCGATTACTCGAACGGCTTCGACGGCTATTTCGTCTTCGACGCGGACAATCTCCTCGCCCCCGATTACATCGAACGGATGAACGAGGTCTTCTCCGGGGGACATGAGATCGTCACCGGCTACCGCAGCTCTAAAAACTTCGGCGGCAGCTGGGTATCCGCCGGACACTCGCTGTGGTTTCTGCGGGAATCCGCCTTCCTGAACCATCCCCGCTCGCTGATCGGCAGCTCCTGCGCGATATCGGGAACCGGCTTCCTGTTCAGCCGACGGGTGCTGGACGAACAGGGCGGCTGGCCGTTTCACCTGCTGACCGAGGATTTGCAGTTCACCGCTCACCATGTTTTAAGCGGCCGCCGCGTCGGTTACGCCCCCGACGCCATCCTCTACGATGAACAGCCGACCACGCTGACCCAGTCCATGCGGCAGCGAATCCGATGGGCGCGGGGCAGCTTGCAGGTAATCAGGCGATACGGACGCAGACTGGCACTGGGCGCGGCGGGAGGGAGCTTCTCCTGTTTCGATATGCTGATGGCCGCGTTCCCGGCGGTGGTGTTCAATCTGGCAAGCATTCTATGCAATGCGGCGCTGACCGTTGCCGGGCTTTTTGAAGGCTTGGGAATCCGGGCGTTTGTTCCGGCTTTGACATCCCTCGGCATGATGACCGGCGGATTCTTCCTGATGGGCGCGGTCACGATGTTATCCGAATGGAAGCGGATCGACCTTCCCGCAGCAAAAAAGCTGCTGTATATGCTGACCTTCCCGCTGTTCATGCTGACCTACGTCCCGGTTTCGCTGGTGTCGCTGCTTCCCTGCCGGATAGAGTGGAAACCCATTATCCACCACAGCGTGAGAAACTGCAATCCCCCTTGCGCAAAACGGCAAAATGCGTTATAATATTCTACGAGGTGAAATCCAATGTACAACATACTGATCTGCGACGACGAGAAAGACATCGTCTCCGCCCTCCGCATCTACTTATCCGCCGAGGGCTACCATATATTTGAAGCAAACACAGGCAAGGACGCCATCGATATCGTCAAACGGGAGGACATCCACCTGATTTTGCTGGACATCATGATGCCGGTGATGGACGGCATTACCGCCATGACCAAGCTGCGGGAATTCTCCAATCTGCCCATCATTCTGCTCACGGCAAAATCCGAGGACACCGACAAAATTCTCGGTCTGAACGTGGGCGCGGACGATTACATCACCAAGCCTTTCAATCCGGTGGAGGTGGTGGCGCGGGTGCGTTCCCAGCTGCGGCGGTATCTGAGTTTGGGCGGCGGCTCGGTGAAGCCATCCCAGCTGACGGTTGGCGGCATTTCCATCGACGACGACGCGAAATCGGTGACGCTGGACGGTCAGCCGGTATCGCTGACGCCCCGGGAATATGAGATTCTGCGGCTTCTGATGCAGAACGCGGGAACGGTGTTCTCCCCGAAGGAGCTGTACCGCCGGGTCTGGGGCGAGGAGCCTTACGGCGCGGAGAACGCGGTGGCGGTTCACATCCGTCACCTGCGCGAGAAGCTGGAAATTACCCCTGCCGAGCCGCGCTATATTAAAGTAGTCTGGGGACAGGGCTACAAAATGGAGGGAAAATGATGAAAAAATTTCAGCACAGCCGCAAAGCCCATGTTATCGCCGTGATTGTCTGCGTCGTATCGCTGCTTGCCATTCTGCTCAACGCAGTGGGAATCGGCGTACTGGCAGCCGGAAGCGCTTATTCCGACGGCGGCGCCGCGCTTCGCACATTGCTGCTGCAGAGCGTATTACAGATGGACATGAGCAGAATCTACGATTACGCGGAAGCAGTCATCACAAACGACGAGGATGCGCTGATCAACTATAAGTACGCCGAATCCTTCAAACGGGAAAACACAAACCTCAGCTTCACCGTCATCGACGAAGACGGCGCCGTGGTTCTGAACAACTTTGCTGTTGAAGATTATCAGGCGGCCTTCAACAACGAGATGAGCTATTGGATTGACAACACCGACAACAGGGAGCAACCCTATGACGTGACACAGCTCAGCGTCCGCGCCGTCATCCCTGTCCAGCTGACAGTTCACGACCTCTATTACCACGCGCTGAATCTTGCTGACTTTCTGGTTTCCATGCGGTATGCGCTCATTGTCTTCACCGTTCTCGGCGTCGCCGGCTTCTTTGTGTCGCTGGGGTTCCTTTTCTGGATGTCGGGGCACAAGGAGGGGGTGGAGGGTATTTGTCTGAATTTCTTTGACCGGATTCCCTTCGACCTGTATCTGGCGGGAGCGATTTTCCTTGGCAGCTTGGCGATTGCCATAACGGATGAAATTTATGAGATGGTAATTTTTATCCTCTGCGTGATATTCCTCACCGCGCTCGTCATTGCAGCGCTGTTCAGCTTCGTCGTCCGGGTCAAGGCGGGCGGCTGGTGGCGGAACACCTTGATCTGGCGGGTGCTGCGCCTGCTCGGACGCGGATGCGCCGCCCTCGCAGGGGTGCTGTTCAAAATACCGCTCTGGTGGCAGGCGGGACTGCTGTTCGTGGGAATTTCCTTCATCGAGTTTTTGGGATTTCTCATGGGGTTTGAAGATATCCTAATTCTCTGGCTGATCGAACGTCCGCTCTTGCTGGCGGCAATCGTTTACTTCGTGCTGATGCTCCGCCGCCTTGAAAAAGCCGGGCAGGAAATCGCAAAGGGCAACGTGAGCTACAGAGCCGATATGCGTTGGATGCTGCCCACGCTGAAACGCCACGGCGAAAATCTGTGCAGCATCAGCGAAGGTCTGACGGCGGCTGTCAGCGAGCAAATGCGCAGTGAGCGGATGAAGGCAGAGCTGATCACCAATGTCTCCCACGACATCAAAACGCCGCTGACCTCCATCGTCAATTACGTTGATCTGCTGAAAACGGCGGGGCTGGATTCGCCGGACGCGCCGGAATATCTGGCGGTACTCGAACGGCAGTCCGCCCGGCTGAAAAAGCTGACCGAGGATCTGGTGGAAGCCTCCAAAGCCTCCACCGGTTGCATCCCGGTGAACGCCGAGGACACAGACGTGAACGTGCTGCTCTCTCAGGCAGTGGGCGAATACGAGGAAAAGCTGCTCGCCGCCGGACTTGAACCAATGATGCGCCTGACCGAGCGTGCGCCGGTCATTTGTGCGGACGGACGGCTGTTATGGCGGGTTTTCGATAATCTGCTGGGCAACATCGTCAAATACGCTCAACGGGGCACGCGGGTCTACATCACGTCCAACGTGACCACGTCCAACGTGACCACGTCCAACGTGACCACGTCGAACATATCGGGCGAAAAAGTGACCATCTCCTTCCGCAACATCTCCCGGGACGTGCTGAATATTTCGGGCGACGAACTGACCGAACGCTTCGTGCGCGGCGACGCTTCCCGCAACACCGAGGGAAGCGGTCTGGGGCTGTCCATCGCACGCAGTCTGGTTGAATTACAGGGCGGACGGTTTGACATTAGCATCGATGGCGATCTGTTCAAAGTTACCATGGATTTCAACGCGATTTCTGTTCAGTCTTAACGAAAAGCGGTTTACGAAAATGATTCGTAAAAAAACATATTGACGTTTGCGGAAAATGTGGTATAATGTTTTCATTGAATTTATGGAAATGGTGAACCAATGAAAACTTTAGACCAATACGGAAAAAACCGCGTACTCTATATCATTGAGGCAGCGGTAGAATACTTCATCAGCCTGCTCATCACTGACGCCTTTCTGGCAACCCTGCTGACCCGCAGCGGCGTTTCCGACGCAGACACCGGCGTTATCACCCAGCTGGCGTCCCTCTCCTTCATCGCACAGCTGTTCTCTGTCTTCGTCCGGCGGAACCGGGGCATGAAACGGTGGATTACCATCATGCATCTGATCAATCAGCTGATGTATGTATCGCTCTATATGATCCCCATCATCGAGGTTCCGGGCAGCGTGAAGGTGGCCTGCTTCGTCGTGATGTTCCTTGGCGGACACATTATCGCCAACATCGTCTCGCCCTATAAGCTCTCCTGGTTCATGTCCTTCGTGCCGGACAACACCCGCGGACGGTTTACGGCCAACAAGGAAATCGTATCGCTGATCGGCGGCATGGTTTTCTCCTTCTGCATGGGTTCGCTGGTGGACTATATGCAGTCCATCGGGCGGGAGGATCTGGGCTTCCAGCTCTGCGGCATCACCATTTTCGTACTTGCCATGCTTCACCTCGGTTCCCTGCTGCTGGTGAAGGATAAGGAGCCGGAAATCACGGATGAGCCGGTCAGCCATGTCAGCCTGCGCACCGTCGCTAAGACGCTGACCAACAAAACGCTGCTGAAGATCATCCTCGTGGATGTGATCTGGCACTTCGCTACCGGCATTTCGGTGTCCTTCTACGGTACATACAAAATCAATGAACTGGGCTTCTCCTTGCAGTTTGTGTCGATCATCAGCATTCTTTATTCCATCTCGCGGGTCATCTTCTCCCGCTTCTTCGGAAAGTTCGCGGACAAATACTCCTGGACAAAGATGCTCACCGTCTGTTTCGCCATCGCGTCCCTGGCATACTGCGTCAATATGTTCACCGTTCCGTCCAACGGCAAGGTTATGTTCACCCTCTACTACTGCATCTACGCCGTTTCCATGGCGGGCATCAACAGCGGTCTGATGAACATCATCTTCGACTTTGTGCCTCACAATGATCGTGCCGCAGCGCTTGGAATCAAGTACGCGGTAGGCGGTTCCGCATCCTTCCTTGCGGCGCTGGTGGGACGTTCGATTCTCTCCCACATTCAGGGGAACGGCAACACGCTGCTTGGCATGAATCTCTACGCACAGCAGGTGCTGTCGGCCATCGCGTTCATCCTCTGCATTCTGCTGGTGGTGTATATGCGGGTTGTGATTGTGAAGCTGAAAACGGTGAAAGATAAAGAATAAAAAACAGTATGAAAACGGGGTGCCGCAGAGCGGCACCCCGTAACTGTTTGTATTCCTTTATTCCAGCTCGTCGATAAATTTCTGCATCGCCGTCTTCGACGCAGTTTCCACCGACGCCAGCAGCGAAGCGAATTGCCGTCGGACGTCTTGATGCTGGTGCGTAACCGTCCAGATCATATTCCTCCGGCAGATCGGATATATAGGCGAGATCCGCCTTAATTGCCTGCCATCTTATCAATTGCGGTTTCCATCGCCGTCTGGCTTGCGGTCTCCAGCGAAGCGATCAGCGACGAATAATTCGTGGTGTCCGTCTGCAAACCGTCGCGGATGGAGCTTCCCAGCTTGCCGAAATCGTACATAAAGCCCATATCGTAGACCACGCTGTCCACCGCCAGACGAATCATCTCGTAGGATTCCTCATCACGGGTGTACTTGCCGTTCAGCGCCTTGGTGAAGTAGGTTTCCACCAGATCGCCCGAGCCGCGTGCCAGCGCTTCCAGAATGTAGCCGACCTTTTCCGGCTCGGCGATGGTGGCGGGCAGATACATATTGATGGCCGCGTTGCCCAGAGAGGTAGTGTAAGCCTCCTGATCCGCGTCGAGCTTGGGCATGGGAATCATACCAAATTCGGTGGTTACTTCGCGGAATTCCTCACGCTGGATGGTGCCGGGAGACATTACCTGGAACAGGCTGCGCTTGGTTTCCACCATGTCAGCCAGCATGGCCATCTTGTTGGTTGCCTTACCGGTAGCCTGATTGAAAGAAATTTCGGTGTTGGAGAAAATCTGCTGAATCTTCTCAAAAGCGGTATAGGCGCGCTCCGCCTTGGCGGTGAATTCGGGATAATCGTCACCAGCCTGGGTAAAGAGCTGCACGCCGCAGGAAGCAAAATGAGAGGGTCCCACATCGCCGCCCGAGAATACCACGCCGTAGCGGTCGTTTTCATCCTTGCTCATCTCGTCGTTCAGATCGGCGGAAACCAGCTTGGAATACTGATTCAGCAGTTCGTAAGTCCACTTGCCGTCGCGAACCACCTGATAGAGGTCTTCAATCTGATAATCCTCCGCCATCGGACGGTTGTAAATCAGCATCAGGACGCTGTCGTTGCGGGACTGGGTAATGATATCGCCGGACATCAGACCCAGCTTGCCGTTGATGGTCATATCGCGGATCAGCGCCTGATCCCAGTAAGACTGCTCCAGATCGATGTATTTCATCTCGTGGAAGTTCAGGAACCCGTCATCGTAGGAGGACTGGGCAAAGGACAGCTGCATCAAAACCACGTCGTACATATCGTCGCCGGCGGCGATGATCTTCTGAATATCGTTGTGAGGGTCGGCGCCGGTCATGATGGTTTCCTTGATGGTGAAGCCGTATTTCTCGCTGACCTGGGCATTGCGCTGATAATAGGCGTCGTTGAGGATATCGCCGTTTTCCTCCTCGGGAGCGAATTTATTGGGCGCCCACTTGATCTGGCTCTGATCCCGCTTGAGGATGCGCAGCTCGTAGTTTTCCAGATCAAACTCGGGCAGCTCAGCAACAGCTGCCGTCGTATCGGCGGATGTGGTGGTATCCTGAGAACCGGATGTCGTGGTATCGTCGGGCGTGGTGCTGCCCGTACCGCCGCAGGATGCAAGAATCTGCGCGCACATCAGTGCGCAAAGGGTAATGGAAAGTTTACGCTTCATGGTAATAATCTCCTTTATCTTTTTCGATTGATTGATAACACCTTGTAATAATCGCCTTTTACATTCAGAATAGCCGCGTCATCCAGATAGCGCGCGCCGAAATCCAGCGTCTCCGCCACGGTGGACGCAATCTGATTGGCACGGGATGGCACGAAATCGGGCGTCTCGCCCCGATAAACCCGGTAGTAGCAGTGAAGATCGTCCTTTACCGCATCCCAGTGCAGCATTTCGCCGTCGCGGACAACCTTCTTCGCCCAGACGTCGGGGCGCTCCGCATAATCGGTGGTGAAGACGGTCAGCGACTCGGGCTTCAGCTCATATTCGATTTTCCCGTCCGGCGCGCTGATCACGTCCGAGAAATCCTGAAGATCGCCGAACTCGTTCATGGGTACGTTATGGCTGTCGTATTCATACACCCGGAAAGGGGGCTGTTTTTCGATATGCTTCAAGCTCAGCCTTAGCTTTATGGGCGTCATTTCGGTATGACGGTTGATCACCAGCACGCTGACGCTGCCGTCCCGGTTCAGCAGACCGCAGATTCGCAGCAGCGGATCGTCCGACGCGATGTCCATAACCTTCGCGTTGCGGCGGCAGTAGCGTGAAACCAGTCCGAGGGCGTAATACTGTTCACGCACCGAATAATCGCCGTCGTCCTCCCATTTGATCATGCCCCATTTGTTGTACTTCACATCCTGCGTTTGGGAGATGAACCGTTCGCATTCGCCCCAGGCTTTCCCATAGGAGTCGCGCTCGGAATAATGGCAGACATACGGGTCGGGATAATCGCAGAACGTCCACAGAGCGATGGCAAACACGCCCGCGTTGATGGCAGCCAGCGCCATCTCGGCCATCAGCAGCCCGCCGAAACCTCCCTGTCCGTTGTAGTTCCAGTTGTTGACATCCCGAAGCACCCCCGCCAGATGCCACGGCGCTGCGGTCTGCACATTCACGCCCAGCTCGCCTAAAATCAGCCGCTTGCCGTCGCATTTGGCGGCTTTAAGCACCCACTCGCGGCAGGCGTCGAAGAACCACTGGTAAAGCCCCGGATCGCGCATCTGCTCCATGGTTCCATTGATATAGTGATGGGCGCACAGGTCTTCGGTGATGCGGCGCATATTGTCGATGACATAGTTCAGGGAATCCCAGTTGCTCATGGGCGATGCGTCGGTGGCCAGCAGCCCGATATTCAGGTTGTGCCGCTGAAACGCCTGAAAGAGCAGTTCGTGATACTTGTGAAAGAGCGGCAAATCCTTCAGCAGCCCGCCCCAGTCGTTCATGGACATTTCGTTGGAGTAGCAGTAATAGCGAAGCTGCTTCACACCCCGCACGTTGATCAGATAATCCAGCTTCTGCGCCACATTTTCAGCATATTCCTCCCGCTCCTGATCGTTGAAATGGAGCTGTCCCTTGGCGGCGGCGAAGTAGATGGGCGTGTCCGTCCATTTCTGCATCCGCTCGTAGTAGTCGGCGAAGGTGTCCATGCTCTCCTTCGACCAGTTGGGATAGCCCGCGAAGGTGCGGCAGAAGCCGGGAGAGATTTCACGGTAGCATTTACAAATTTTCTGGTCAAACTGCTCCTTCTCGCAGAGACGGTAGAAAAGCGCCTCACTGTTGTGGAAGCCGAATCCGCCGAAGAAGGTGGGGAATTCGGGTCTTGTGATGGTAACGTCGGTCATAGGTTATTTCTCCCTGATTTTGCGCACCACCGCCTCGGCCAGCACGCGCTTGCCCTCCTCGGTGGGATGAATCATGTCCTCGCTCACATAGGCGGGGATATTTTCATTTACAACCGCATAGAGGTCGTTGATTTCCATCCTCTCCCGCCGCATCAGCTCCACGGCCGCTTCGTTGTAACGGCGGATGTCCTCGTTGCGGTGACAGGGCGGCATGGCAGTGGTCAGCGCCGCCTTTCTCGGGTCGCAGGGTGTGGTGGTGGCGAAGATAACCCGCGCACCGGTCTTTTGTAATTCGCGGAGGATTCGCTCCAGTGACCGGATATATTCGGGAAGCGGCGTGAAGCAGCCGTCCTCCTGATAGAGCACCGCCGTATCCCACAAACCGTTGTTCCAGTGAATCACGTCCGGCTTTGGGAAGCTCGGCAGCCACATCCGCAGGGAGTTGAGCGTATAGGCGGCAAACCGGCAGTTTTCCGTGGGCGCGCTGACGTGATATCCGCCGCCCAGCAGATCGATGACCTTCTGCTGATAATACATTCGGATGGAATCTCCGAGTAATAGAATTTCCATATTGCGCAATCACCTCGTGATAAAATAATTTCTTGCATCATTATACCTGAAAAAAACGCTTCCGTCAATATAATATATTCGCCGTTGATATAAGAATATTGACATTTTTGCAGGATGTGGTATAATAGATACAATACACGAAAGGCGGCGGCAGCATGAATACAGTTACCTATGTAAAACCGAAAATCCTGGACTGCGGGCGATTCATCGCCACGCTCCAGCCAACCCACGATCTGTGGAAGTACGAGCGGGTGGTCAAGGATTACGAAATTGACTACAACATCGAAGGCGGACGCACCATGTGGGTGGACGGCAGAAAATACGAGGTCACGCCGGACAGCGTGGTCTGCCGTCTGCCGGGACAGCGCGTGATGGGCATCGGAAACTACAATATGTATATGATGACGCTGGATTTCAGCAATAGCGCAGAGGCAAGCAGCGATATCGATCCCAGGCAGGACGAAACCCATCGGATGCAGTCCCCCTTTGACGCCTATTACTGGGATGTGCTTCCCACCATCTTTGAGCCGATACACGGGGGAGATATTCTCGATCTCTACCGCAGGCTGGCGTACACTTTTAAGCAGAACGCCAAAAGCGATACGGCGGACAAGCTGTTGGCCGCGCTGCTGCATCTGCTGTTGTCCGACGCTTACACCGCCCGAACCCGCAGCGGTGGCGAGCCATCCCAGATTGACCGGGTGCTGGCTTATATGAACGACAACTACGCCCGCAAGATTACGCTGGACGAACTGGCAGAGCTGGTACATCTGAACAAGAGCTATCTCATCCGTCTCTTTCGCAAGGAGACGGGACAGACTCCCATCGAGCATTTGAACGGCATCCGGCTGTCTCAAGCCAAGAAGCTGCTGAGCGATTCCGGCTGTCCGGTGTCCGACGCCGCCTATCAAAGCGGCTTTGATAGCGCATCCTATTTCATCGCCCGATTCAAAAGCGAGTACGGTTTAACGCCCGAACAGTACCGTCAGCGCAGAAACGGAGGGAAGCAATGAAAATCGACCGTTTGATCGGCATCCTCACCGTCCTCCAGCAGCGCGGCAAAGTGACGGCGCCCTATCTCGCTGAGCGCTTTGAGGTCTCCCGCCGCACCATCAGCCGGGACATCGACATTCTCTGCCAGGCGGGCATTCCCATCGTCACCACACAGGGCGGAGACGGCGGCATCTCGCTGATGGAAGGCTTCTGTTTGGACACCACCGCCTTCACACGGGACGAGCTGTCCGCCATCCTCACCGGGCTGGGGTCACTGGACAGCGTGCGGCAGGTGGGCAGCGCGCTGTCCGGGAAGCTGGGTGCAGAAGGTCTTGCCGACGATATGACCATTGATCTGTCCTCCTTCTATCAGGACGATCTGGCTGACAAAATCTCGCGTCTTCGAACTGCCATCCGCAAAAAAAAGCAGGTCTGCTTCCGCTATTACTACCCCAAAGGCGAGGCAGACAAGCGTGTGGAACCGTACCGCATCGTGTTCAAATGGTCGGACTGGTACCTGTTCGGCTTCTGCACCGAGCGGCAAGATTTCCGGCTGTACAAGCTGCGCCGCCTGTGGGAGCTGACCGAGGGTGAGTTCTTCGAACCGCGCCCCATCCCGCCGCAGAAGGAGGAGCTTGGAACCAACATGACCGATGATTATTTCATCACCGCCGTCTATCATCCGTCGCTGAAATACCGTCTGGTGGAGGAATATGGTCCTCACTCCTTCACGGTGTTGGAGGACGGGCGGCTCTGGACACGCTGGGGCTTCACCAATCCCGGCGACGCGGTGCTGAGGTTCCTTTCCTACGGCGATCGGGTGGAGGTGCTTGACCCGCCGGAAATGCGGGAGCGCATGAAGGAAGCCATTGAAAAAATGGCGGCGCTCTATCGAACATGACAGACTGTTGTCCTGTTCGATGTGGTAGAATAGAGAAAAAACATGGAGGACATCATCATGAAACCTGTCATCGACTCACGCTGCGGTCTGCACTGCACCGGCTGCAGCTTCAAGGATTCTCACCACTGCGGCGGCTGCATAGAAACGAACGGCCATCCCTTCCACGGAGAATGCCCCGTGGCAGTCTGCGCACAGAAGCGGGGATTTGTTCACTGCGGGCAGTGTCCCGATCTGCCCTGTCAACTGCTGACCGACTATTCCTGCGACCCGGAGCATGGCGATTTACCGAAGGGCGCACGGATTGAACAGTGCAGGAGATGGAAAAATGCTGAGTGATGCCGCAATCATCGCACTGCGCATGGCGCGCCAACACCTGACCACCCGCGCAGGTCAGGAGGAATACCTGTCGCTTTATCGCGATCTCCAGCCGGGACAGAATGTCTACTGGAACGGCTTCGGCGACCCGCCCTCGCTCACCTTCCGCGCCGCCTTCGACGATATCGCCTTCAATCGGGAGCGGCAGAGTGAACGCGCGCTGGTAAAGGGACGTTTCGCGGGCGGAAATCTTGGCTGGATTATGCCGGAGGACATGGAGCTGTTCGCCGCCCTCTACCGCAAGCCGCTGGACAATCCCACCCGGACGCAGTGGCTTGTGCTTGATCTGATCGAGCGTCAGGGCCCGTTGAACATTCAGCAGATCAAGGAGGAAACCGGTCTGCTGGTCAAGGAGATTACCCCTGTCCTGCACCGTTTGCAGGAAGCTTTTCTCATCTACGAAGATCAGTACGACGGCGAATGGGATCGGGGATGGTACCGTTTCGACGAATTCTTTCCCGATCTGAAGCCAGGCAGGCTCACCCGGCATGAGGCACTGTGTCAAATTCTCCCCCGCTTTGCCCATCGGCAGGTGCACTTCGACGAAGCCATGGCGAAGGCGTACTACCGTCTGCCCGCGAAGGATATTCGCGCCGCGCTGACCGCGTTGACTGACACGGGAAGGCTGACGGTCGTGGGCGGCGGCTATATGCTGCCCGATGATGCGGCGCTGACGGCGATTGATGTTCCCGCGCCTCATTTTGTGTATGCCATGCACCGCAACGATTTTCTGTATAAATCGAACGAACCGCTGCTGAAGGAGCGTTTCCTGCCCATGCTGGAAAGGCTGCCCTACGACCATGATCCGCTGCAATATCTGTTGATTGACGGGGAATTCCGTGGCGTTGTGGTCGGGCATTTCCACAACGGGCCATACGATCTGAACGATGTGGTATGTGACCTGCCGGACGCCCAATCCCGCAGGGAGGAGATCATCGCCGCCGTAGCGGCGGCGAACTTCGGGCAGCTGCCTATACGGTTTATGGGTGAGCCGGTATAGCAGCGGGAATACATATGACAAAAGGTTCGAATCCACGGACTCGAACCTTTTCCTGTTTTATGATAATGGATTATGCCATTTATGCGGATGATCGGTTGTGCGCCAGTCGCGCGGCGTCATGCCGCTCCTTTCGATAAACACGCGGTTGAAGGTGCGAATCGACAGAAAGCCGCTCTCCATCGCAACCTCTGAAATACTGAGCGAGGTATCGCGCAGCAGCAGACGCGCCTTATTGATGCGCAGATTGTGCAGATGCTCCTTAAACGTATAGCCTGTGTTCTTTTTAATCAGCGATGACAGATACTGCGTGGATATGCCGATATCCTGCGCGGCGTCATATGTGTTGAAGCTCGGATCATCGTAATGCACGTCCAGATAACACATAATCCGCCGGATAAGTTCGGCTTCGATGGGACGATGTGTGAGCTGTTCCGTCCCGACGTATTCAAGATGATACATGAGCAGAGCGGTGATCAGCGGGCTGTAATAGGAATGACTGTCAATGCTGATGGTGCATCGTTTCTTGCTTCCCATCGAAAGGAGCAGCGGCTGTAATATAGCATCCAGATACTCGCGTTCCCCGCCCTCATAATGGTAAAACGGATTTTCGGGGATGGTTGACGCAAACATACTCTCCCCTGTGCTGAAGCACTGCGGCTGGATGATAAAGAAAAACTTCAGACCGTCTTCGAGCTTGGTATATTCATGCACCTGATAGGGATAGGATACGGCAAGGCTTCCCGCGCCAAGTTCAGCCGTCTTTCCGTCAATACAAACCCGTTCCCGTCCGGACAAGATATAGATAAGCTCCACCGCGCTGTGAAAATGCGCGGGAAAATCCACGGTTTCCATCCGTCCGAAGGTCATATGGTTTGACTTTACCATCTCATAATACGCTTTCATATGCTCACCTCATATTTATTTTACCATTATGTCCCGAAAAAATCAAGTCGGATGGCTTTACTAATTATGATTATTATCATTTTTGTCCGATATCCGCTCCGATTTGACTTGAATATAAAATAGGAATATAGTATAATGAATAAAAAACATGGAGGTTATATCTATGAAACGTACAATCAGTTTAACCATGGCAATCCTGCTCGCGGCTTCCTTCTCTTCCTGCGGACAGACGGAGCCGTCAACAGACAGCGGCGATACCACCACTGCCCCCGCTGTAACTACCAATCCTGAACCTTACAGCGGCATCAATCTCGACGGCTACACCATGCGCGTACTCAACTGGGAGGGAAAGCTGTGGAATACGCAGTCCGTGCTCGACTACGAGGAGCAGACGGGCGACAGCGTGAGCGACGCGATTTATGCCCGCAACCGCACTGTCGAGGAAAAGCTCAACATGACGCTTGAGGTGGTATATCCGCCCAGCGGAAACTGCCAGACGGATTTTCTCAAAACCATGAACGCAGGCGAGGACACATACGACGCGATATTCAATAAATCCAGTGAAATATCCGCCAATATGGCATCGGGATATCTCTACAATTTGTACGAGCTTGACGCCATCGATCTCGATCAGCCCTGGTGGTATACCACGTTCAACCAGAATATGATCCTCGAAGGCGACAAGCTGTATCAGATTGCCACGCCCGCACATCTGATGAGCTTTGACATGACGGTCGCCTGCTACTTCAACAAGGAAATTATCGAACACTACAATCTGGATATGCCCTACGACACCGTTCGGGAGGGAAAATGGACGTATGACGCCATGCTCTCCTATATGAAGCAGTGCATCAATCTCAACGGCGACGAAGCGTTCAGCGAGACCGGCAGCTCCACATACGGAGTCGCCACCTTCAGCGGCTGGCTCGGCATCCTCACCGGCAATGCGGATGGTCTGGTCAAGCTGGAAGCGGACGGCACACCCTACTTCGCGGGAGCCAGTGAGAAGTTCTACAATGTCATCGACAAAATGACCGAGGTATTTGTCGGAGACGGTCATCACTGCGGAAACGCGGACACATATGACGATCTTTTTGCCGAGGGACACTCGCTTTTCTCGATCATCTCCATTGGCAACGCCAGCGTTTTCCGCGAAATGGATTATGAATACGGAATTCTGCCCGCTCCGAAGTACAGCGAAAGTGAGGAATATAAATCTCCGATGGGAATTTCCCTGCTGCTCGGCATACCGTCCACCAGCACTACCGCAGAGAAGACCGCAATTGCCTTTGACGCCCTCTCCTATTACAGCTATAATGACGTTATGCCCGCGTATTATAACTCTCTCTGCTATAAGGGACTGCGCGATGAGGATTCTATCGATATGCTTGAAATTATCAGCGATTCGCGCTGGGCAGACATCGGCTGTGTATACGGATGGACTTATGACCTGCTGAGCAATCTTAGCAGCAAGCTGCTGAGCGGCAATCTCAATACCGCGTCTCTGATTGAAACCAACAAGAATACGGTGGAAAGCAAAATCAACAGCGCCATGAACTACTGATTAGACCATATCGGGCGCGAAAATCATATCGGAATATTGAACGGTGAGGGTCGTCCGACCCTCACCGTCTTCCTTATTTCTGGCAATAAATCAAAATCGCCTGCTTCACAAATTCCGCGGTGCCCTCTCCGCCTGCACGGTCGATATTGCGCCGGAAGCGCTCGTCCGCTGTGTACATCTGCCCAAGCCCGAGAAAAATCTCGTCCGTGCAGGTGTAGTAATGCTTCGTGATAAAGCTCTGCAAATCGGAAATCTTCTTCTGCACAGCCGGGTCATCCGGCGGCAGACTGCGCATGGCACCGATCTGGGCGAACAGCGCCATCATCTCCTTTGCGGAATCCGCCAGCGTTTGATCGTCCAGCTTTCCTGTCCTATCTTCATATTCCCGATATGCTTGGGTCTGCCCCCACTTGGCTTTCGCTTCGGCTTTATACCGCTCAATTTCGGTTTTATCAAAAGCTTCAAACTTCATGCTCTTCACTCCTTTGCACTGTAATTCACGGGCAAAAGAAATCAACTCGCCGATACGTTTCTGCTGCATTTCCAGCAAGGCAATCTGCTGTGTCAGTGCTTCCGTCGGGTCGAAGACCGGACAGTCGAGAATCGCTTTGATTTCTTTCAATGGGAACTGCAATTCACGAAACAGCAATATGCTCTGCAAACGGCTGAGTGCCGCATCGTCATACAGGCGATAGCCCGCTTCGGTGACTTTCGTGGGTTTCAAAAGCCCGATCGCGTCATAATGATGCAGTGTGCGCACACTGACACCTGTGAGTTTGCTTACTTCATTTACAGTCCGCATTGTCATCCCTCCGTGTACGTCTATTATAAACCATGACGCAGCGTCAGAGTCAATAGCGTTCACATAAACGTTACATTTTTCTCGTTCCGGCGTATCATTGCTATATCCGCTTGTTTTGCTATTCTTCCATAACCAGCAGTGCCGCCGGAACCTTGCAGTCCACATTCTTCAACAGCAGCCCATCCTCCATCGCGCGATACAGGAACGCCATCGCAACACTGTCACGACTGTGCAGATATTGCTGCCACTTCGGAACGCTCGTCAGATGAGACGGCACCTTCACACAGGTACGGCGGATCAGCGCGGCAAGGGTGTCGTTCAGCTTATCGAAGATCGGCTTGCCCAGCTTGTCTGCCAGCCGTTTTTCCGCCCGATATTCCTCAAGCGTCAGCACCGGAATATCCAGCGAAACCGCGCTATCCTTTTTCAGCAGACCGTATTCGATCAGCACATCCGCCGATTCCAACACGCCCGGCTCCAGCGTACTACTGTCTCTGCCGGAATGCAGCTCAAACATCCATTTGATTTGCTCCTTGCCCAGATAATTGTACGGAAGTCCGCCAAGCGCCGTGCCGTAGCAGCACAGCGTGATGCCCTTCAAACCGTAGACGTCATTGAGCCGCTCCCCGGATTCGCCGTCGATGCTGTATTTCCAATATTCCGCGTCCGTTCTGCTGTCATAATTGGCCGGATAACGGAATCCCATCGCCAGCCAGCGTCCGCCATGCTTTCGGTACGGGTATTCTTCATAGGGCATCGCCCCGGCAACCATGTCGGAAACATCGAACACCACGCATAGCATCAGGGAAATGCCGTAATGCAGTTCCAGCTTTGCGCGCGAACGCTCATCCTGCCGGATATAATAATCGGTCCCGCGCAGAGCGGTCATCGCGGAAGCGATATCTTCCCGTATCTGCGCATAATGTTCGTCCGCATAACGCAGCTGCTCCCTGAAATTGGCATATAAATTCTCACGTGTATACTGGATGAAATCGCTGTACACCTTTCCCCCGTCGGTTCGCGCCATCAGCTCGCCGTCCACAAGACGGCTGACAACCGGCTCGATGAAACCGACGGGTACGCCCAGCGCTCTGCCGATTTCCACCTCGTTCAGCGGCTTCTCGTATGCGGCAATCAGAATATTCTGCGCCAGCGCATCGTCATAGCCGACCAGCGAAAACGGTTCATGATGAAGACCCGTGCCACCCGAACAAGCGATTTGCAAAATCTCCGGCTCATAGCTTTGCTTTGTGAAATTTTCCATATCCTCTACTCCTTTTCGCACCTGCTGACGTCCCTTATTCAGCCTGCTCTTGACCGTTCCCGACGGAATCGCCATCGCCGCCGCAATCTGCTCGATGGTCTCGCCGTGCATATAGAACCGCACAAACACCTCGCGATGCGTCCTCGCCAGATAGCCAACCTCGCGGCGGATGGCTTCCAGCGCTTCATCGGTATCCTCCGCCTCGTCGGCGCATGGTTCTCGGAAGGCTTCGTCCATCATCCAGCAGTCATAGCTGATGGTGGGATGGCGGTATTTTTCCCGGAGCCAGTCGCAATGCTTGTTGGATAAAATCCGTTTCAGCCACGGCCAGAAATTGTCCGGCGTATATCCGCGGGAGAGACTCTGCCACGCGGCGAGGAAGGTTTCCTGCGTAATCTCCTCCGCTTCGTCGGCGTTTCCGGTCAGCCGCAGGGCAGCGTAATAAAGGGAGTCAACGTATTTGGTTAATTCGTGTTCCATGGTTTGCAATCCTTTGAAAGTACTTTCGTCAATCAAGTCGGCGAAAGGGAGTAAAGGTTCACGGACACCGGAAAATTATTTTACAGTCCCAGCTTTTCAATCATCGCGTCCATCCGCTGAACTGCCTCATCACCGCCGCCTGACCCGGCTGGGCAGCATCCCGGTCTCGCGCTTGTAAATTTTCGAGAAATAATTGTAGTCGTACAGCCCCACCGCCTCGGCGGCTTCGGCAACGGTTGCCCCTTCGCGAAGCAGGGACGTAGCCTTCTCCACCCGCTTTCTGCGGATATACGCCGCAATGCCGCAGCCAAAATAATCCCCCGCAATGCGATAGAGCCGGTTTCGGCTGATGCCGAACTGATCGCACAGAGCGTCCGCCGACAGATCGGCAGACAGATTGTCGTCAATATAGCGGGACAAACGGATGACGATGCTGCCGTCGTCCACGGATATCAGCTCACGCACCCATAAATAGCAGGCGCAGGTTTCCATCAGCTTAGCCGCCGCACGAATTTCCTCATCGCTGCGGGTTGACAGCCCCTCGATCAGGCGGGACGCATCGTCGGGGATGAATTTCTCCGCATAGTCCACCAGCTGATCGAAGTGTTCCGCCTTCGATTCCTGGCTGATATTCTGTCCGAGCATGATATATCCCAGATTGATGCCGTCCATTTTCAGGGGAAGCACCGCTTCGGTCAGCCCGGCATGGCAGGAATAAATATACAGCCGATCGGTCTGGCAGCAGAGCCGGCAGGCTTCCTCGTCGCAGTTTCCGCAAAGCCTGCGGGCGCGGGAATCCTGCTTGATGCGGGTGCAGAACTCGCAGTCCTCGTCCGGCCACGCGCAGAGCTTATTGAAGGAATCGTCGAAAATCACCAGCCGCATTCCGGTCAGCGTATGGAAATCCCGCAGCAGCTCCCGCAGCTTATCGGTGTCAAATCGGATGTTCATATTCAATCTCCCCGGTACAAAATTACAGATTTCGGTATGGTTCTGTCTATCATTATAACGCACTTTTGTGATAAAATCAATAGTAGAAACAAAATTTAATTTTAGAAAGGAATTCCCGCCATGAAATTTGCTCTTTACTTCGGAAACCGGGGCTTCTTCCCCGAAACCCTCATCGCCTCCGCCCGCGAGGAGGTCGCCGACGCCGTTGTACGCGCCGGTCATGAGTATCTCATCCCCGACGCCGACATGACCCGTTACGGCGCGGTGGAAACCCGAGAGGAGGGGTACGCTTACGCCGCATGGCTCAAGTCCCATGAGGGCGAGTACGACGGCGTGATCATGTCCCTGCCCAACTTCTCCGACGAGAACGGCGCTGTGGCCGCCCTCCGCGACGCGGGCAAGCCGATCCTGATTCAGGCTTACCCCGACGAAATCGGCAAGATGGACTTCGCCCACCGCCGCGACTCCTACTGCGGCAAGTTCTCCATCGAAGACTGCTTCCATCAGTACGGCATTCCCTACACCGTTCTTGAGCCTCATGTGGTTCACCCGAACGATCCGGCGTTCGCTCAGAATCTGGCTGATTTCGCCGCCATCTGCCGCGTTGTCAACGGCATGAAGCGCTTCACCATCGGATGTATCGGCGCCCGCACGTCCAAGTTCAAGACCGTGCGCTACGATGAAATCACACTCCAGAAGTACGGCATCACCGTGGACACCTTCGACCTGTCCGAGCTAATCTGGAAGGTCGGCAAGCTGGCCGACAACGACGCGGATGTGCTGATGAAGAAAATCCGCCTGTGCGAATACACCGACTGCTCAATCGTCCCCGACAATAAGCTGACCACCCTTGCCAAGGTTTCGGTCATCATCGACCGCTATATCAAAGATTACCGCCTCGACTGCGTAACCCTGCGCTGCTGAGACGAGATGCACGACATTCTGGGCGTGGCGCCCTGCGTGCTGCTGTCCGAGCTGAACGACCGCGGCATCGTGGCCTCCTGTGAAATCGACCTCTGCTCGGCCATCAATATGTACTCCATGCAGCTGGCTTCCGAAAAGCCCACCGCCTGCCTGGACTGGAACAACAACTACGGCGACGATCCCGACAAGGTCATCCTTTTCCACTGCGGCTCCACCGCACAGTCGCTGATGGAGGGCAAGGGCAAAGTCACCGACCACAAGATGTTCGCAAAGGCCGATCCGGGCTGCGGCTGGGGTTCCAACGAGGGCAGAATCCGCGCCTTCGACATGACCTATTCCAACTGCAAGACCGAAAACGGCAAGCTCACCTTCTACGTGGGCGAGGGCGCCTTCACCGGCGAGCCGATTGAGGATGAATTCTTCGGCTGCGGCGGCGTGGCAAAGATCGACAACCTTCAGAAGAAGCTGATCAAGCTGGGACGGGAAGGCTTCCGCCATCATACCGTCGTGGGCGTAGGTCACATGGAGCTGGTGCTGCGCGAAGCGTTCACCTACTATCTGGGCTACGACATTCTGGAGATCTGACCATGCTGATCGGCGGACTTGACATTGGCACGACCGGCTGCAAGCTGTCCGTCTACAGCGATACAGGCGAGTTCGTCTCCAATACATACAAAGAATACGAGGTCAGCCGCAGAAACGGCGAACATGAAGTCGATGCCGCCATGATCTTCGACGCGGTGTGCGATATCATCCGCACCGCGTCGGCGGAGCAGGAAATTGCGGCCATCGGCGTAACCAGCTTCGGCGAGACCTTCACGCTGCTGGACGAAAATGACAATGTGCTGCTTCCCTCCATGCTTTACACCGACCCGCGCGGTTCGGCGGAATGCGGCGTTCTCTGCGAAAAGCTGGGCGAGAAGCGGCTGACGTACATCTCCGGCGTAAAGCCCCATCCGATGTACAGCCTGCCCAAGCTCATGTGGGTGAAGAACAACCGCCCCGACGTCTGGTCGAAGGTAAAGCGGGTTCTCCTGATGGAGGATTACATCGTCTACCGGCTGACCGGCATCGCGCAGATCGACTATTCGCTGGCAGCGCGCACCATGGCGCTGGACATCCGCGAAAAATGCTGGAGCGGCGAAATTCTCGACGCCGCCGGCATCGACGCGGGACTGTTATCAAAGCTGGTTCCTACTGGAACAGCCGCCGGAAAAATCCGGAGCGATCTTGGCATCCGGGGCGATATCACCATCGTCAGCGGCTGTCACGATCAGGTGGCGGCAGCAGTGGGCGCGGGTATTCTTTCGCCGGGGACGGCGGTGGACGGCACGGGTACGGTGGAGTGCGTCACTCCCATGTTCGACCATGTGCCCGAAAACGAACAGCTTTACGATGAAGGCTATTCGGTGGTTCCCTATGTCATCGACGGCACCTATGTCTGCTACGCACTGTCCTTCACCGGCGGCGCGGTGCTGAAATGGTTCCGCGACAATCTGGCGGCAAAATACGAGGGCGTGGATAACGTCTACGCAAAGCTGGACGCGGACGCTCCCGAAGCGCCAACGGGACTGCTGGTGCTGCCCCATTTCGCGGGCGCGGCCAATCCCTACATGGACAACGGCTCCAAAGCGGCGATTCTCGGTCTGACGCTGGAGCACACATCGGCGGATATCTACAAGGCGCTGATGGAGGGCGTGACCTACGAAATCATGCTGAACCTCGAGCATCTGGAGTCCTGCGGCATCACGCCGGAGAAGCTGTACGCCACCGGCGGCGGCGCGAACTCCGCCGTCTGGCTGCAAATCAAGGCAGATATTCTGAACCGCCCCGTCACCGCACTGACCGCCAAGGAAGCAGGTGCCTGCGGCACCTGTATGCTGGCGGGCAGAGCCATCGGCATTTATGATTCGCTGGAGGACGCGAAGAAAATCTTCGTCCGAGAAAAGCACACCTATCTGCCGAATTCCGAAAAGGCGGCGGTTTATCAGAAATACTACGCGGCATACCGCAAAGTCTACGACGCGGTGCGCCCGATTATTGGGGAGGTCAACCCATGAACAATTACATCGGACATCCGTCCCAGCTCTGCGGCATCGAGGAGCACCGCCTTGTGGGCGGCAAGGGCGACGGGATGCGGCTATACGAAGCATGGACGAGCGGAGGACTGCGCTTCACCGTGTCCGCCGACCGCTGCGGCGACCTGTCCCGGGTCAGCTATAAGGGCATCAATCTGGGGTTCTTCGGTCCCTGCGGCTACGTCGCGCCACAGCATTACGACCCCCGCGGTGCAGGCTTCCTGAAATCCTTCACCGGCGGATTTCTCACGACCTGCGGCCTGACTGCCGTCGGCTCACCCTGCGTGGATGAAGGCGAGGAGCTGCCGCTCCACGGCAATATTTCCCACGTTCCGGCGGAAAATGTGGTCGTTGACACCGACGAAACGCTGCGCATCAAGCTCACCATGCGCGACGCTTCCCTGTTCGGACGCAAGTTCCTGCTCACCCGCGAATATGAGTGCGCTCCCGACGGTTCCGCGCTGATTCTGCACGATAAGGTGCAAAACATCGCCGCGTCCGAAACGCCTTATATGATTCTGTATCATTTCAACTTCGGCTACCCGCTGCTGGCGCCGGGCGCCGAACTGACGATTCCGTCGAAATCCGTCACGCCGCGCAACGATCGCGCCGCCGAGGATCTGGACACCGCGTCAAGCATTATCGAGCCGCAGCCCGCTTTCGAAGAGCAGTGCTACTTCCACGACCTTTCCGAGGGGCGCGTGAAGCTGAAAAATCCTGCGCTTGGCATCGCTGTTACCATGGAGTTTGATACGACTGAGCTGCCCTTCTTCACCCAGTGGAAGCTGATGCAGCAGGGCGAGTACGTCATGGGTCTGGAGCCGGGCAACTGCCATCCCGACGGACGCGATGTGATGCGCAGACAGGGAAAGCTGCGCTTCCTGAAGCCGGGCGAAGCTGCCGAACAAACGATTAAAATTACCATTACGGAGGAATAAAACAATGCTTGCAAGTCTTACCGAAATTCTGAACTACGCCGACGCAAAATCCTGCGCCATCGGCTCCTTCAACACCACGGGCATGGAGTGCGTGGAAGCCGTCATCGCCGCCGCTGAGGAAGCGAATATGCCGGTTATCCTGATGCACGCTCAGGTACACGAGGAGATGGGTCTCTGCAAACTGGACCACATCGGTCGCGTTATGCTTGCGCTGGCAGACACCGCCAAGGTACCGGTGGGCGTACACCTGGATCACGGCACCGATCTGGCTTATCTGAAAAAGGCGCTGGACCTCGGCTTCACGTCCATCATGTTCGACGGCTCCACGCTGCCCTACAAGGAAAACTTCGCCCTCACTTCTCTGGCGGTGGAGATGGCAGCACGTTACGGCGCGGACGTGGAAGCGGAAATCGGCAGCATGGGCGAGCGTGACGCCGTTGACGGCAACCCGGAGAGCGCTTACACCGATCCCGACGCCGCAAAGCTTTTCGCCGAAACCACCGGCATCGACGCGCTGGCCTGCTCCTTCGGCACGGTTCACGGCATCTACTTCAAGGAGCCGAAGCTGGACTTCCCGCGTCTGGAGAAGATCAAGAGTCTGGTTGACATTCCGCTGGTCATGCACGGCGGCTCGGGCGTCAGCGACGAAGACTACCGCCGCGTAATCTCTCTTGGCATCCGCAAGATCAACTACTACACCTACATGGCAAAGGCTGGCGGCAGCGCCGTCGCAGCCCGCGAGGACAAAACCTACTTCCACGACCTCGCCGTGGAAGCCACCGCTGCCATGAAGGCAAACGCCGCGCACGCGATTGAAATTTTCGCAGGAAAGCAGTAATCCCTTGAAATCCCGCAGCGCACGCTGCGGGATTTCGTTTTTCCAGACCGCGTCAGCGAATGCTGTCTTGCGATGAAGCCGATCTATGACTTTCTCATCCGCGCCGAATTGACGGCAGTCCAGCAGCAATAAAGCGTCCGCCCGCCGAAAAAATCCCCCGCGAATTCCGGTCAACGGGGGCATTTGTCGAATGCAGTCGATTGAATATTTTCAAGAAATATTTCAAAAACACTTGATATTTTCCTGATTTTGTAGTATCATATTAATAGCATAATTTACATTATATAGCAAATCAAAATGTCCGGCAACCCCATCAATTATATTACCGTCACAAATTTCACGAGAAAAAGCGGCGGATTAAGGAGAATGAAAAATGGACAACAGCAAAATCTCGCTCGACTACAGCAACCGCCGACCAACTGGTCAGGCCTGGCGCGCCACCCTCCATGGTCATACCACATATGCCCCGGCCAGAGAACAGGTTTTGGAACTGCACCAATCCAAAATGAAGGTTTACGAGCAGATCGATGACTTGCTCAGTCTCTGCGCCGCCTATACCACACAGAAGAGCAACCACGCACTATGATAGAAAAAGTGACTGAAGGATCATGTTCCGATGCTTCAGCCGCTTTTTCTGTTGCCGGGCAGAACAAAGAAAAACCCCGGCTTCGGTAAACCGAAACCGGGGTTTGAAGGTCGGGATAGGATTAAAGCTGTTCCTTAACCTTGGAGCTCTTACCGACTCTGTCACGGAGGTAATACAGCTTTGCGCGTCTTACTTTACCGCTTCTGACGATTTCAACCTTTTCAACGTTCGGGGAATGAACCGGGAAGGTCTTCTCCACGCCAACGCCGTAGGAAACACGTCTTACGGTGAAGGTTTCGGAGATTCCGCCGCCGTTCTTGGCAATAATAGTGCCCTCGAAAAGCTGAATTCTCTCTCTGGTACCCTCTTTGATTTTGTTGTAAATCTTAACGGTGTCACCAACGTTAAGTACGGGTACGTTTTCCTTTAACTGCTCATTTGTCAAAGCCTTGATCAGATCCATTTTGGCTTCCTCCTTGAATTTTTTTGATTCAATCGTGGAAAGCATTCGTGCAGAGCATATGCAGAGGACTGCTTTCGCCATGCGGCAAAACCGCATAACAATGATATTATACCACAAAATTCAGAGAATTGCAAGTCTTTTTGCAAAATAAACCGGGGCAAATCGCCGATATTTCGGGCATTTCACCCCGCTTTTCCGTCACTGTGAAAAAATTTGGCATCCCGCCTTTACATTTATCCTCCGATATGATAAAATAGTAGTATACCGTCAATACTATGATTATCAAAAATCCACCGGAGGTAAGCGCTGTATGCAGAACAGCCCCCGCCCGCAAAGATCGGTTCCGCCGCAGAATCAGCAGCGGCCGAATCCGCCCGTCCCCTATATACAAAGAATACAGCCGTCCGCCCGCCCGCGGATACAGACCGAGCAGCTTCGCCCCATCCGGCCTGACAGCCGACAGGTTCAGCCCTGTCTGCCTATGCAGCAGCAATATCAGGCTACCCGGCAGATGCCCCGTCTGCGCACCGACAGCCCCCGCAAAAAAAAGCGGTTCAATCGGTGGGTGCTGCATGATTTTCTGCTGGGGCTGATCGCTGGGCTGGTCATATTCGGAACGGCGTCGGTTTTCGTCTGCAAAGCAGTAATCGCAATCTTTTTATGAGAATAGACAAGCTCTTATCCGAAATGGGCATCGCCACCCGCACCGAGAGTGCGAAGGCTGCCCGCGCCGGCGGCATCACCGTGGACGGCGTTCCCGTGAAGCGCGCGGACATCCACATCGATCCCGACAAAAACGCCGTCACCTATCTGGGACAGCCGGTGATCTACCGCCGCTTCACCTACATCATGCTGAATAAGCCGGAAGGATACGTATCCGCCACCGACGATCCGAAGGAACGTACCGTTCTGGAGCTGCTGGACGACCGCCACCGCCGTCTGGGGCTGTTCCCCTGCGGACGGCTGGACAAGAATACCCTTGGTCTGCTTATTCTGACCAACGACGGCGGACTGACCCACCGCCTGCTCTCGCCAAAGCATCATGTCACCAAGGTCTACGCCTTTAGCGCCGAGCGGATTGTCACTGAGGAAGACCGCCAGCGTCTGGAAGCAGGCGTCACCATTGACGGCGAGCTGACCCGTCCGGCGAAGGTCGTTCTGAACGACGACCGGATGTCCGGCAAAATCACGCTGACCGAAGGACGTTATCATCAGATCAAACGGATGCTGGAGGCTGTATGCAACAAGTGCATCGCCCTCGAACGCATCGAATTCGGCGGTATTCCCCTCGATCCTGCGCTGAAGCGCGGGGAGTGGCGTCCGCTGACAGCGGAGGAGGAAGCCCTCCTCACATCCCATCAATAACAAAGGAGCACCCATGGATATCATTAAAACTCTCGCCGCCGAGCTGTCTCTGCAGCCCGAGCAGGTCGAACGCACCGTCGCACTCATCGATGACGGCAACACCATCCCGTTTATCGCCCGTTACCGCAAGGAAGTCACCGGTTCGCTGGACGACAGCGTGCTGCGTGACCTTTTTGACCGGCTTACATATCTGCGCTCGCTGGAAGCCCGCAAGGCGGAAGTGCGCAACCTGATTGAGGAACAGGGCAAGCTGACGCCCGAAATCGAAAAGGCGTTGGACGCCGCCGCCATCCTCGCCGAGGTGGAGGACATTTACCGCCCCTTCCGTCCCAAGCGCAAGACCCGCGCGTCGGTGGCGCGAGAACGGGGTCTGGAGCCGCTGGCAGCCGCCATACTGGCGCAGGAGAAGCGTTACTCGCCCACGCTGGAGGAGCTGGCTGCGTCCCTGATCGACCCGGAGAAGGGCGTGGAAACGGCGGAAGACGCCATCGCCGGAGCTTGCGATATTCTTGCCGAGGATATCTCGGACAACGCGGACTTCCGCAAGCACATCCGCTTTCTCACCTGCCGGGACGGCGAGATTGTCACCAAGCAGGCAAAGGACGGCGATTCGGTTTATTCGCTCTACTACGACTTCCGGGAGCGTCTATCCAAGCTGCCGGGACACCGGGTGCTGGCCATCAACCGCGGCGAGAAGGAAGAATATCTGAAGGTCACGCTGGAAATGCCGTCGGACAACATCATCGCATGGCTGGAATCCAAGCTGTTCAAAAAATACGACTCCCCCGCCAAGCCCTACATCAAACGCGCCATCGACGACAGCTGGGAGCGGCTTATCGCACCCAGCGTGGAGCGGGAAATCCGTTCGTCCTACTTTGACGACGCCTGCGAGGGCGCCATCAAGGTCTTTGAGGACAATTTAAGGCATCTGCTGATGCAGCCGCCGCTCAAGGGTAAAACCACGCTGGGCTACGATCCCGGCTATGTCAACGGCTGCAAGCTGGCGGTGGTCGATCGTACCGGCAAGGTATTGGACACGGCGGTCATCTATCCGATGAAGCCTCAGCAGCGCACCGAGGAAGCCAAGCGTACCCTCAAGCGGCTGATCAGCAAGCATGACGTGGGCGTCATCGCCATCGGCAACGGCACCGCGTCGCGGGAAAGTGAAATCTTCATCGCCGGACTGCTCAAGGAAATCGGCGGCGATACCAGGTATACCATCGTCAGCGAAGCGGGCGCATCGGTTTATTCGGCGTCCAAGCTGGCGGCGGAGGAATTCCCGGACTTCGACGTCATGCAGCGCAGCGCCGTTTCCATCGCCCGCCGCTTGCAGGATCCGCTGGCAGAGCTGGTTAAAATCGATCCAAAATCCATCGGCGTGGGACAGTATCAGCACGACATGAAGCCCGCCCGTTTGGACGAAGCGCTGGGCGGCGTGGTGGAAGGCTGCGTCAACAGCGTGGGCGTGGATGTGAACACCGCGTCCTATTCCCTGCTATCCTATGTGGCTGGCATCAACGCCACCTCGGCGAAAAACATTGTCAAATACCGCGAGGAGAACGGAGAGTTCAAATCCCGTTCGGAAATTAAAAAGGTGCCGCGCATCGGCGCGAAGGCTTTTGAGCAGTGTGCGGGCTTCCTGCGCGTATCCGGCTCGAAGGAAATTCTCGACTGCACCGGCGTTCACCCGGAGAGCTACGATGTGGCGCGCCGCCTGCTGGCGTTGTTTGACTACACCTCCGACGATGTGCGGATGAACCGCCTGAACGATCTGCGCGCCAAGGTAAATAAAGCCGGAATCGCAAAGGTCTGCGGCGACCTGGACGTAGGCGAGCCTACACTGATGGACATTATCGGCGAGCTGGAGAAGCCCGGGCGCGACGTCCGCGACAGCCTGCCGCCCGTTGTGCTGCGGGAGGACGTGCTGGACATCGCCGATCTCAAACCGGATATGCTGCTGACCGGCACTGTACGCAATGTCATCGACTTTGGTGCGTTTGTGGACATCGGCGTCCATCAGGACGGTCTGGTGCATATTTCCGAAATTTCCGACCGCTATATCAAGCATCCCAGCGAGGTGCTGTCGGTGGGCGATATCGTTCAGGTCAAGGTCAAGTCGGTCGATCTGCAAAAGAAGCGTATCGGTCTGACCATGAAGCTGTAATCCATGCCGCGCGGGCATGATACTGCCTCCCCGCTGAAGAAATTCACCGCTTTGCTCACGTCGGTGCTGATTGTGGGCGCTGCGGTGATATGGCTGGGCTGGGGCGGACAGATCACCGACTGGCTGAATACGCTGGGCTTCGATTTCAGCAAGCTGGCTGAAATCATCGAACAGACTCCGGTGGAGGGCGAGATTCAGGTACACGTCATTGACGTGGGTCAGGGCGACAGCATACTCATCCGCTCGGCGGACGGCACAATCCTCATCGACGCGGGCACCAACGCCGCGGAGGATGATCTGCGCGCTTACCTCGACGCCTGCGGCGTGCAGACGATTGACTATTTCGTCTGCACCCATCCCCATGAAGATCACATCGGCGGCGCGGATATGGTCATCAACCGCTACGATGTGGACACAGTGCTGATGATGCCCACCGAATCCTCCACCGCCACGGTGACTCGGCTGCTGGACGCCATCGAAGAACAGGACGTCACGCTGGTTACGCCGGAACTGTCCGAATCCTTCCGCGTGGGACAAATGGCCTTCACCGTGCTGGCTCCCGAAGCGGAAATGGCTGATTCGGGCAACAACGCCAGCATTGTGGTGAAACTCATGTGGGGCGCGACTTCCTTCCTCTTTACCGGCGACGCGGAAGCCGAAGCCGAACGCGCCATTCTCGACCGGTATCCGTCATGGGAGCTGAAATGCGATTTTTTGAAGCTGGGACATCACGGCTCCTACACTTCCACCTGCGAGGAATTCCTGACCGCCGTCAGCCCGACGATGGTGGCTATCTCCTGCGGCTATGACAACGACTACGGTCATCCGCACCGGGAGGTGCTAAACCGTCTGGCCGATCATGGCATCACAGAGGAAAATATTCTTCGCACGGACAAATCCGGCACCGTTGTTGTAGCGTCGGACGGGTATACGGTTTACAAAATGAACTGAATTGAGAATCTTTTTCTGCCAATATGGGGCAAGGGCTTGCAAAAAATCTCAAGACATGGTATAATTCTGTATGTATAAACTCGTACAGCAACAATGAGGAGAAACCTCATAAGGATTATTATGGAAATTAATATTTACAGCAAAAATAGTACATATCAAAAGTTCGAGGTTCTGAAAACCAATAGAAATAAGCGGTATCGGTACAACGAATTTTTGGTGGAAGGTGTGCGCAGCTTAAACGAGGCTGTTAAAAATCACTGGAAAAAAAATCTTTTTTATATGACAAAGGGTCTCTCTCCGATTGGGCGAGAAATATGATTCAAAGTGTTTCTACGGAGCAAAACTACTGCCTTACATCGGAGTTGATGCAGGATTTGAGTGGAAAGACCGACCCATCCGAACTGATGGCGATTATTGAAATGCGGGAGGATCGGTTGGATCACATTCCCTTGTCGTCGAATCCTTTTATTGTATTATTTGATAGACCTTCCAATAAAGGAAATTTGGGAACCATGATTCGTTCCTGCGATGCGCTGGGAGCAGATATGCTGATTATCACGGGGCACGCTGTGGATTTATATGATCCGGATGTTGTCGTTTCTGCGATGGGATCATTTTTTAATATGCCTGTCGTAAGAATCGCGGATAACACAGAATTATTTGCATATATCGACAGCTTGAAAAAGGTATACCCGACGTTTAAGGTGATCGGCACGACAGCTCACCATGAAAAACCGCTTTATCACGAAGATTTATCCCAGCCGCTGATGATTATGATGGGCAACGAAACTATGGGATTGAATAAAGTGTTCAAGGAATACTGCGATGTATTGTGTACCATTCCGATGGATGAAAAATCGTATGCATCTTCGTTTAATGTAAGCTGCGCAGCTTCTATTTTGATGTATGAAGTTGTCAGACAGAGAAGCACTGGGAACTTATAACTGTTTTTCAGGAAAAGGGCGCTGATATGCAAATATCAGCGCCCTTTTTGTTTGTTGGTATTTGATTTATCCGGTACTGCTACAGGCGGTACCCTTGATCAATTGTTGACGATGATGTATTCACCGACGACCTTGTCAACGACAAATGCGTCCACACGACCTGCCTTCAGATCCAGATACGCGGACAGATTCTCATCGAATTCGACAATCTCGCCGCCGTTCAGGATAGCGTTGTAGGTAGCTTCATCGGCCTGTACAGCCTCCAGTGCGGAGGAACCCTTCTGCAGGGCAACCTTCTTACCGGCAAGATCAGCACGGGACTTGATAGCGGAATCCTCAGCCACAATGATAACCTGTGCGTTGGCGATGTAAGGCTTGGAAAGGAACATATTTGCTGCGCGTTCCTCAGTAACCGACATACCGTTCCAGATGCAGTCGATCTTCTTCTCGCTCAGCTCCATTTCCTTAGCATCCCAGTTGATCGGCTGAATGTCCAGCTTAACACCCATGCGGGCTGCTACCTCGGTAGCCAGATCGATATCGAAGCCGACAATTTCACCGGATTCGGAATCGCGGAAGCCCATAGGCGGGAAGTTTTCATCCAGACCCAGCACCAGCGTACCCTTATCCAGCACGTACTGGAGGGAGTTGTCGTCCTTGACCGTCTTCATTTCGCGGGGGAAGTCGTTGTTCTTCAGGCAGACGTCGGAGCCGAACCACTTCTCGGAAATCTTCGCGGCAGTACCGTCAGCGTACATTTCGTCCAGAATCTCCTGAACCTTAGCAGCCAGTGCGTAGTCGTCCTTACGGAAACCGACGGCGTATTCTTCAGCGCCAAAGTTGTCTTCGAGAACGATGTACTTCGTGGAGCTGCCGCAGGATGCCAGCATGGTGAGCATGGCAGCAGCGGCAAGGACAAGTGCAAGCAGTTTTTTCATGTTGTGTTGCCTCCAAATGTTCGTATTTTTGTGTGGTTTTCCAGCACACAAATTGATTACGCCTTCAATTATACCACATATATGCCGGGAAGTCAAGCGCATTATTCATTTTATTTCATAATTTCGACACATTTTCATCAATCCTTGCGGAAAGTGTGCGCGAAAGCCGAAAATTTAAGCCGCGAATTTCAGCGCAGATATTGACATCCGCGCAAAAAAACGTTATAATATCTGTATATATATTTTTGAAAGGATTCATTATCATGGCTGACGATAAGAAACTCGTTGAACAGATCACGTCCATGGACGAAGATTTTGCTCAATGGTACACCGATATCTGCAAAAAGGCAGACCTCATTGACTACTCCAGCGTAAAGGGCTGCATGATTATCCGCCCTTACGGCTACGCAATCTGGGAACTGATACAGAAGAACCTCGATACCCGCTTCAAGGAGCTGGGACACGAAAATGTCTATATGCCCATGTTTATTCCCGAATCGCTCCTCCAGAAGGAGAAGGATCACGTCGCGGGCTTCGCGCCTGAGGTCGCGTGGGTCACACACGGCGGCAGCGAAAAGCTGACCGAGCGTATGTGCGTCCGTCCTACCTCGGAAACGCTGTTCTGCGAGCATTACGCTAACATCATCCGTTCCTACCGCGACCTGCCCAAGCTGTACAACCAGTGGTGCTCGGTGGTTCGCTGGGAAAAGACCACACGTCCTTTCCTGCGCTCCCGTGAATTCCTGTGGCAGGAAGGTCACACCATGCACGCCACCGCTGAGGAAGCCCGCGCCGAAACCGTTCAGATGCTGAACGTCTACGCCGACTTCCACGAAAAAGATCTGGCTATCCCGGTCATCAAGGGCGCCAAGACCCCCAGCGATAAGTTTGCAGGCGCCGAGGATACCTATGCCATCGAAGCGCTGATGCACGACGGCAAGGCACTCCAGGCAGGTACGTCCCACTATTTCGGCGACGGCTTTGCCAAGGCCTTCGACATCACCTATACCGATAAGGAAAACAAGGTCGTTCATCCGTTCCAGACATCCTGGGGCGTTACGACCCGTATGATCGGCGGCATTATCATGACCCACGGCGATAACAACGGACTCGTTTTGCCGCCCGCCGTCGCACCGATTCAGGTGGTGGTCATCCCCGTAGCCGCTCACAAGCCGGGCGTTATCGACGCCGCTTCCGCGCTGGCTGACCGCCTCAAGGGCGATTTCCGCGTGAAGCTGGACGCTTCCGACAACTCCCCCGGATGGAAGTATTCCGAGTACGAAATGAAGGGCGTACCGCTCCGCATTGAAATCGGTCCCCGCGATATCGAGGCCGGTCAGTGCGTGCTTGTCACCCGTCACAACCGTGAAAAGACCATCGTCAAGCTGGACGAGCTGGAAAAGGCTGTGGCCGAGAAGCTGCAGGCTGTCCGCGACGGTCTGTATGAAAAGGCTCTCGCCAACCGTCAGCGCCGTACCTACGACTGCGAAACGATGGATGAAATCATCAAAAAGCTGGCTGAGGGCGGCGACGGCTTCGTGCGCGCCATGTGGTGCGGCGATCCCGAGTGCGAGGACAAGGTGAAGGAAGTTACCGGCGTCGGCTCTCGCTGCATACCGCTGGAGCAGGAGAAGATCTCCGACAAGTGCGTATGCTGCGGCAAGCCCGCCACCCAGCTCGTTTACTGGGGCAAGGCGTATTGATCCGCCCGGTGTATTTATTGCAAATTCTGGAACAATTTCCATTCCATATATTATGGGTTGCAATTGACCGCCTTTTATGGTAAAATAATAGCGTGCGGTGATAAGCCGCACGCTACTTTTTATCGAACAGGAGGAACCCATGAAAAAAGTACGAACGATTTTCGCCTTTCTGGCGGCGGCAGCGCTGCTGATTACACCGCTGTCCGCCTACGAGCCAATCGAAGTTCGCGTCAATGGCAGTGACACCGATCTGGACGCCCGTCTGATCGGTACCACCACCTATGTGCGCTTCGATGAAGTCAACGAGCTCCTCTCCTTCGGAGAAGCCAGCGTGTCGGGTGAAGGAGGATGGATGAAAGCATCCACCCAAGCCCTGAGCATCGACGCTCGCAGCGGAGACTGCTACATAACGGCGAACGAGCGCTACATCGGCGGCAGCGAGACCATCACGGTGGACGGGCTGCTGTACATCCCCGTCCGCTCCATTGCCAAGGCATACAACGCCGACGTGACATGGCAGGACGACACCCGCTCGGTAGACATCGACGCGGCGCCGGGCGAGGCTATCGAATCCGGCAGCAGCTATTACAACACCGAAGATGTCTACTGGCTCTCGCGCATTATCCATGCCGAAGCCAACGGCGAGCCGATGGCAGGCAAAGTCATGGTGGGCAACGTGGTGCAGAACCGTGTGAACAGCAGCGACTTTCCGAATACGATCTACAACGTCATTTTCGACCGCCAGCACGGCGTACAGTTCACGCCCACGGTTAACGGCATGATCTACCGGACGCCGGACGAAAGCAGCGTCATCGCCGCCAAGCTCTGTCTGGACGGCTACAGCCTGTCGGACAGCGCGCTGTATTTTCTCAACCCCGCCATCGCCACCAGCTTCTGGATCGTCAACAACCGACCCTATCTGACCACCATCGGCGGACACGATTTTTATTCTTAACTGCATCAAAAAACGCCCCTCGCGGGGCGTTTTTTGCTTGCTTTATTCAATTCCCATCAGTTCGAGAAACTCTGCCATTTTCGTCTCGGCAGCCGACTTGGCGGCCGCGATGTCGGATGCCACCGACGCATCGCCCGCCCTGGTTTTATTGCGTATTGTTATGAGGAGATCGCTGATAAAACCACCGACAGTGCCCATGTCAACGCCGCAGGTCTGCTTAACAATTTCCAGCATTTCAATGGAATCCTCGTTGCGCAGTCCTTTCTGTTCGACGATCACGTCGAAGTAGGTGGGAACCACCAGCTGGCTGCTCTCGTATGCCAGCGCATCCATCACCAGCGCCGCTGTTTCGGGCGTCTTCGACGTGGCGGGAATGGTCATGACCAACGTACCAGAGCTAACAGCCGTCCGATAATTTTCCTGCTTTTCATCGTACTTCGGGAACGGTACGACACCGAAGGCGGACTCCATGTCACGGATGTTGTTCGCCGTCTTTAATTCCGCCGTCAGGAATGCTGCACGATTGTTCATAAACACATAGACATATCCCCCATCATCCGCGCTGAAGTCGTCAGTCGAGGCCGCGAAGTGCGTGCCTGCCTCGCCAAACAGCTTCGTCATCTTCTCCACTGTGTTGTAGAATCGCTCGGTATCCGCCGTGAAGGTCAGCTTGTCGCCGTCTTTGGTGGTATAGTCGTTGCCGGCGCTGAAGAGGAGGTAATCCGGCGCCGCCCAGTGAGAGGCCAAACCATACACCGATGAGCCGCCGTCTTTCCACGCGAAGGATTCATCGGAGTTGAGATTTGCAAGCGATGTGGCGTATTTGTACAGCTCATCCAGCGTCCATTTGCCCTCGCGCACCAAATCGTAAGGCAGCTCCATATTGTTGTCTTCGATGATATTCTCGTTAAAGAATATCATCCACATACCGTCATAGGGCATCAGCATCGCATCACCGGCTGCCCCCCAAGTCGCGCCGCCGAACGTCAGCACGTCGTTGAAGGTACTGTTCCACCACGGCTGATCCAGCTGCAGCTCGTCATAACCCGCCAGATCGGTGAAGTAGCCTTCTTCCGTAAAGGCTAAAATATTGTTGGCGGGAATGTACATGACATCGTGCGTGGAATCACCTGCGGCAATCTCTTTCTGTATGGGGGTGATCATATTCGGCAGATGGCCGCTGATCTCGTAATTGGTATCCTCGATCTTGCAGTTGAGCGCCTCCTCCACTGCGGTATTGCGATTGTAAATCGCATCGCTGAGCGGCTCACCGCTTTGCTCCTCCACCGCAATGTCCACGTTCTTACCCCAATATTCGTCCGCCGTCAGAATCTTGATCGTCTGACCGTCGAGATTCACGTCGGGATAGTCGTAGCCAGATGTCTTGGTGGTGGTATCTGCACCGACAGCTGTGGTATCGTCCGTCTGGTCAGATGTTCCGCAGGAGGCGGTGAGAATCGCCGCAAGGAGGATTGCCGTAAAATTCCATTTTTTCATATACATCACTTTTTTATAAATTTATCCAGTTTTAAGTTTTTGAATAGGGGTAACAGGAATTGCACGAAATGCAATTCCTGTTAGGGAAAACTTTTCCGATTTTTTGTTGCACTTGTCTTGACAATTCGTCCAAAAAAGTTTTCCCTGAGAACTCATCGAATTCGCGTTAAATAAACAGTGCCTCTTCCACACGGGCGCAGATTTCGTGATAGACCGGCAGGTGGTATTCCTGAACCCGATAGGTTTCGGTCTCCGGTACGCGGATTGTGACATCGCACAGCTCATAAAGCCGTCCGCCGCCCGCGCCGGTCAGTCCCACCGTTTTCACGCCGATACACTTCGCCAGTTCCACCGCATGGCTGAGGTTCTTCGCATTGCCGGATGTGGAGATGGCGAGGAACACATCCCCCTCCTTCGCCAGACCGTACAGCGTCTGCGCCACCGTGTATTCGCCGTCCACATCGTTCAGATAGGCGGTCGGCAGCGCCAGACCGTTTGACAGCGAAATCGCCGGGAGCGCGCCCTGTAGCTTCGCCGCCAGCTCCGCGGGAATGCGCGGGTCGGTGACGGGACGCTTCGACTTGAAGCCCTTCATCAGCTCGCCCACGATATGCTCCGAGTCGGACGCGCTGCCGCCGTTTCCGGCAATCAGCAGCTTGCCGCCCTTCCGATAGCAATCGATGATCATAGCAATCGTTTCTTCAATCTGCGCCTCACAGGATTTCAGCGCGGGAAAATTTTCATACAGCATAGTGATTTGCCCCCATTTCTCCTACACATAACGCGGCCACATCGCCGATGCTCTCGCCCAGCGCCGCCGGATAAATTTCACACGCCGCCACGCTCTGTGCCAGCGCTTCCTTCGCAATAACCCGCCGCATGGCCGGTTCGATAAATTCACGCGAGCGGACGTAGATGCTGCCGATGACGATGGCGTCCAGATTCAGCAGGTCAATCAGAATCGCCAGCGCCTTGCCCAAATCCTCGCCCACCTTTTCGTACACCGCAATCGCCTCGGCGTCGCCCTGCTCGGCGCGGACGCCAAGCTCCCGGGCGGTTCCCTTACCGTACTGCGCGATTCCGCCGCCACTGCAATAGCCCTCCACCGCGCCGCGCTTGTTGTAGCCAATATGATCGCCGTCGGGATAGAGCGTCACATGACCGATCTCACCCGCCATACCGCAGGCGCCGGTATACAGCCGTCCGCCCAGAATCAGCCCCGAGCCAAGCCCGGTGCCAAAGGTGAGGAAGGCCATATTCTTCGCGCCCTGTCCTGCGCCATACCGCCATTCGGCCAGTGCGCAGGCGTCCGCGTCGTTGCAGAGATAGGCTTTCACGCCGAATTCGCGCTCTAACAGTTCGGTAATATGTACGTCGTCCCAGCCGGGCAGGTTGGGCGGCGATTGGATGATGCCGCGCGCGCTGTCCAGCGGACCGCCGCAGCTGATGCCGATGGCGGTCACGTCGGGCGTGATCAGCTCGCGAACGGCTGTAAGGATATGCGCAAGGGTATCCTTGCAGTCGGTGGTTTCAAAGCGTTGTTTTTCTTCGATGGTGCGCCCGCAGCCGCGAACGACGGCGCACTTCGTGCCGCCGATATCGATGCCGATGTAAGTCATGGGATTTTGCTCTCCAAATTTATAATAGATTTGCCGGACTACTCGATGGAATCCAGCAGCGATTGCAGTTTTTCCTTTACCGCGTTCTCGTTGGAGGCAATGATGGAAGCTGCATTGTCCTCACCCTTAATAATCATACTGTTCAGTTTATCGATCATCGATGTGGTAATACCAAAAATCTTTCCTATCTCTGTCATTCTGGTTTCGTTGATGATGTTCAGCATCTCAATCGAATCTTCATCACGCAGACCCTTCTGTGAAATAGTCTGGTTGTAGTAGAGCGGCAGCACGCTCTTTTTGCTTTCATAGGAAAGCGCATCAAGAATCACGCCGCTGCGGGAAAGATCGTCGTTAGTTTTGGGAATGAGCAGCCGACCAACATTTTCGCTGGTAAAGGTAATATAGTTTTCCTGGTTCTCATCAAATTTCGGTGCGGGCAGGATGCCATAATCGGATGCCATACTGCGCATCACCTTCGTTCCTTTCAATTCCGTAGTCAAAAACGCCGTACGATCATTATAGAACCAGTAATAATAACCATTTGTATCCGTCAGGGAATCCGCAGAGCTGAACATAACCTTGCCGTCAGATGTGCTCAACAGCGCGGACAGCTTATCCAGTGTATTGTATAGTCTTTCATCCGCTCCTTTGTAGACAAGCCCGTCCTCAACATCATGCTCTATGAAGCTGTTGCCAGCAGAAATCAGCATCATATATACCGCCGTTCCCTGGTGGGCAGAAATGCCATAGGATGCCTTGCCCTCCGGATTAAACGTGAAAGAATCATCCCCGTTCAGCGAGGCAATTTTTGTGCAGTATTCATTCAGCTTGTCTATTGTCCACTCGCCCTCACGGACAAGGTCATAGGGATAGTCCAGCTTGTTGTTATCCAAGATATTCTTGTTGAACAGCAATACCCAAGCAAGGTCAAGGGACATCAGCTGAAGCGGGCTGGAAGCCGCGTACAGATGACCTTTCAGCTCCAGTATTTTGTTCAGTGAGGTATCCCACCATTTCTCCTCCAGCTGAAGCTCGGGGATGGTATATAGATCTACCAGATAGCCATCGGTAAGGATAGATGTACCGTATGGCAGCAGACCATATGCTGCGTCATACTCGTTGTCATCAGCCATGATAGACTGCTGCAGCTTGGTAATTGTCACATTGTTTCCCGACCATCCAGGATAAGGCTCAACAATCTCTACCAGTTGGAAATTCAGCTTATCTTCAACCAGGCGATTTCGGTTGAAGACCGCGTCATCCACCATTTCTCCAGTCTGTTCATCCAGGTCGATACGCATATAGCAATCCCAGAAGTCTGAGAAATTCAGAATTTTGAACTCGTAACCCTCGTAGTCAACATCCGGATAAACGTAACCTTCCTCAACAGCGTCAGAAACGCTTTCAGGATTTACCCCCCGCACTTGTTTGGATGCTCTGCATATTACTTCCATTTTCGCAAGAAACAGCAGAACTTACGACAAACAGGGCGCTCAAGAGGGAACAAATTCTCATCACACGTTTTGTCATGATTATTCTCCTCACAGTTTTATATTGTATATTTGTTTATGTGCGCTTAGGATATCCTGTGTTTATTATACAATACTCTTTGTGACACAAACTCCTGCTTTTACGCCTTTTTATTGCGTTTTTTCAGATTTATTTATCGTCCGGAATTTCAATGGACTGATGCCGCAGCGCTGCTTGAAGGTGCGCATGAAGTTGGAGAAGGATTCAAACCCGCACGCATAGCAGATATCTGTGACGGTCATGTCCGTGTTGACCAGCAGACGGCGCGCATTCCGCAGGCGCAGATCGATCAGATAGCTCTTGAAGGTATGCCCCGTAACATCCTTGAACATTTCGGAGAAATAGTTGGGGCTGAGATGGGTCAGTCCGGCAAGGGTGGCAAGCGTGATTTTTTCGGTATAATGGCTGTGCAGATACAGGATCGCCGTACCCGCCGGGGATTTTGCCGAAACCTGACAGGGCTGCCCGCAGCTTCGCAGTAAATCCATCAGAATGCAGTCCAGCAGATTGCCGATATAGCGATTGCCGAAGTCAGGTTCGCTGCCCTCCTCCGAGCATTCCTCGTTGTAATAGAGCGCTTCAAACAGACCGTTCACCGCCGTCAGCGCGTGTCCGGAAAAATGGGCGATCAGATTCTGTCCCATGGTTTCGCGGGTGAGAATGCTTTCGTAGATTTCCTGATTGAGCATCTTTTCATCAAACATAATACCCATGACCTCGGTCGGCGTGCTGATGTGCAGCTCGTGGCAGTCGGCGGGAGTCAGCATATAAACATCGCCGGGACGAATCGGGTATTCAACGCCGTTGAGAATATGCGTGCCGCTTCCCAGCAGCACCAGCTCGATCTCGCAGCATTCGTGCCAATGCAGGCGATAATCGCTCGCGATCATCTTCCGTTTGACCGAAATATCCTTGCCCGTGAAATCGGACAGGGCGTATTTGAACTGAATTCTGGACATCCTCTCACCCCCATAACATTATACCACCGATCAGGCAGGCGGTCAAGTGGGCGGCGGCGATTTGCGCAAAAGTTTCGAATTTGAATCTGGCACTTGACAAAACCTGTTTCATGTTTTATAATAATGTTAGAACTATTTTATTTCGGAGGGCACACCCATGATGCTTATTGAAAACGAATCGCTGCGGCTGGGTCTGGACGAAAGCGGACGCATCGTCTCTCTTTCCGGTAAGTCCGGCGGCATGACCGAGCTGATCGACACCCCGGCGGAGGATTTCTTCTATATGACGCTGGCCGACACCTCGGCCAAGGACACCTGCAAGGAAATTCTCGTCTGGGCGCACGAGCAGGAAGTTTTCGCTTCCCGTACAGACACATCCGCCGACTTCCGCATCGAACGGCTGAAAATCGACAACGGACGCGACGACGCCGGCTGGGCGGATATTTCGGTCACTTTCCACGTAACGCTGGACGGTGAGAATATCATTTTCAACGCCGACATTGACAACCGCACCGACCTGCTGATCACCGATTTCGAATACCCGCGCGTGGGCGTCATTAAATCGCTGGGCGACGGCAAGCCCACCCTTTTCTGGCCGGATCAGCCGGGCAAGCTGTACAACAACATCGGGGAGCGCCTGTCCTCCGCATGGGTACACCGGGAGAACGGCTCCAATCAGATGAAAATCACCTATCCCGGTACCGGCATGATGGGCACCTGCGCGCTGCTTGATCGTTCCAACTCCCTGTTCCTGTCGATTCACGATCCCGATTTCATTGCCGCCGAGCTGAAGGTCATCGGCGATCCCGACAACCGCGGCGCAATCACGCTGACGGTGGACAAAAACCTCTGCATCCGCCGGGGTAAATTCACCACGCCGCCCATTCAGTTGAAACTCTATCGCGGCGATTGGCATCACGGCGCAGCCGATTATGCCGCGTGGATGCAGACCCAGCGTCCGAAGCATGAAATTCCCGGGTGGATTCGAGAGATGACCGGCTATTTTCTGGTCATCAACAAGCAGCAGTTCGGCTACGAGATGTGGCCCTACGATACCCTGCCCCGGCTGTATGAGCTGGCGGAAGCCCACGGCTGCGACACATTGGGTCTGTTCGGCTGGTATCAGACCGGTCACGACAACGATTACCCCGATCTGGAGGTCTCCCACACGCTGGGCGGCGAGGACGCGCTGAAAGCGGGTATCAAGGCTGTACAGGAAGCGGGCGGTCATGTGACGCTCTATTATCAGGGACACCTGATCGACATGAGCAGCGATTATTTCAAGAATGGCGTCGGTCAGCGTGTGGCAAGCAAGAATATCTGGGGCACCTACTACGCCGAATATTATTCCAAATCCCACAAGAGTGATTTTCTCGCCCAGTATTCGCGCAAGATGTTCGCGCTGGCCTGCCCGGCGTGCCCGGAATGGCGGGAGCTGATGGTGGAGCGCGAAAAGTGGATCGCCTCCTTCGGTGCGGACGGCACCCTTTACGATCAGATCGGCGGAATGCCGCCCTACATCTGCTTCGACGAAAACCATCCCCACGACGGCGGCAATCCGGCGCGCGCCCTCACCGGCGGACAGCGGAAGCTGGTTGACGAGCTTCAGCGCGGTTCCAAAGAGATCAACAGGGACTTTGCCTTCCTGAGCGAGCACATCACCGACCTGTACAGCGCCCATTTGGACGCCGTTCACGGCATCGGCAATATGCCCGGCGGACGGGGCGATCGCGCAAACGCCATCGGCTCGGACGGCGGTATTGTGATCTTCCCCGATTTCTTCCGCTATTGCTTCCCCGAGACGATCATCACCCTGCGCAACACCAATCCTTTCGTGGAAGCCCGGGCGGTGAACTACGCTTTCACCTTTGGGTTCCCGCTGGAGATTGAGATTCGCTTCCGTCAGGATAAGGTTGATGTGCTGGCGGACAAATACGCCGAAAAACGTGTCTACGCCGCGAAGGTTTCGGCGCTCCGCCGCAGATACAAGGATGTGCTGGCATACGGACGATACATCGACACCGACGGCATCGAGAATCCCACGCCCACGCTGTTCGCGCGGGGCTTCGCCTCCGACAGAAAGCTGGCGGTAACGCTGTGGAACGATTCTACCGAAGCCTGCACGCCCGAAATCCGCGTGGACGGCAGAAAGCTGGTCTCCATTGAAACAGCGGACGGCGTCGTCAGCCGCGAGCTGACCACGCTCGCACCGAACGCTGTGGCTGTGGCAGTTTACGAGTAAAAAATCACGAGGTATCGCGTTCGACGCGATACCTCGTTTTACGTGAAATCAAACCGAAGCTGACCATCCACCTCGGGAAATTCATGCAGCCAGTCGAAAATCTGCCCGATGTCATGCATCACGCCGTGAGCTTCGCACGCTTCATGAAAAATGCGCATCAGATACGCATTGTTGTCGCTCTGGCACTCGTAGGCGTTCCCGTAGCGCTGGCAATAGCGCAGCTTCATCCCGGGAAAGTGCCGGTCGAGTGCGGCGTAGAAATACTCCCGATCCCCATCCCGCAGCGTAACGCCCATATCGAAGCACACAATTCCCCGCACTCCTGCGTCAAAGCAATAGCCGAGGATGCCGCGCAGATTTTCCTCCGTATCGTTGATATATGGCAGAATCGGCGTCAGCCAGACCACGGTGGGAATCCCCCGCTCCCGCATGATTTTGAGCACCTCATACCGCCGCCGCGTGGTGCTGACATTCGGCTCAACGACCCGGCAGAGCGTCTCATCGAAGGTGGTCAGGGTCATCTGCACCACGCATTTCGCCTGACGGTTGATCCGCTCCAGCAGGTCGATATCCCGGAGAACACGGTCGGATTTTGTGAGAATGGTCACGCCGAAGCCGTACCGCTCGATGATCTCCAGACACCGCCGGGTCAGCCCGAGCCGTTTCTCACAGTGCAGATAGGGGTCGCACATGGCGCCGGTGCCGATCATGCATTTTTTCCGTCTTCGCCTGAGCGCGTCCTCCAGCAGCTCGGGCGCGTTCTGCTTGACCTCCACATCCTCGAAGGCGTGCGTCATATTGTAACAGACGCTGCGGGCGTCGCAGTAAATGCAGCCGTGGGTGCAGCCGCGATAGAAGTTCATCCCGTTTTTGGCGGAAAGGATGCCCTTTGCGTTGACGAAGTGCATCACAGTTCCCCAACATATCGCACTTCGACCGCATCCATCCCGCCGATGCGGTCGATTTTTTCCTCGCCGGAGCAGCGCATCCCCATGCGCTCGTAGAAGCTGCGTGCGCGGACGTTATCTCGCAGCACCCACAGATAGAACCGCGTGAATCCCATCTCGCGAAGCGTTTCAACGCCCGCCGCAAACAGCTCGCGTCCTACGCCGTTCCGCCAGAATTCCGGCAAGATGTAAATCGTCCGCACTTCGCCGATGCCGCGGCAGCTCTCCATCCGCGAATCGCCGACACTGATCAGCCCTGCCAGCTTGCCGCCATATTCGCAGACAAGCAGATTCTCCGGTGAAATGATCCTCGGTCCGCACATTTCCGGCGTCAGCGCGTCCAAATACTCCTGGGGGAGGATCCCCCTGTAGCCGACCTTCCAGCCAAGGCAGTAGATTCTGCTGATCGCGGCGCGGTCGGATTCAGCGGCGGACCGCACTCGCGGCGGACGAATTGCCGGCGCCGTCGAAACCTCGTCCGGCAGTCCGTCGTAAACCTCGCGAATCGCCTTCGCACACCCTAGCAGCGCCATCGTCCGCGGCTCGGGTTCCGCGTAGATGCCGTCGATGATGTACTCGCCGTACTCCGGACGCATCGCGAACGCCAGCTTCGGCACGCCAAGCGAAAACCGCGCGTTTTTTCCGTTCGTATTGCCGCGCGCGTCCACATAAATCCAGCGTCCGCCGAGAAAAATTGCGTTAAATCCGTGCAACGTCCAGCCGTCGCGGTCATCGTCCGCCTTTGTCAGACGCTGGTAACAGAAGCCGGTGGGAATTCCCTGCGAACGCAGCAGCGCCGCCAGCAGATTCGCTTTTGCAAAACAAATGCCTGTGCCGAATCGCAGCACATCCGACGCACAGACGGCGATCTTATCCGCCTGAATGTCGAAGGAATGCGGAATCTCATCGCGCACAAATTCGAATGCTGTCCGCGCTTTGTCCATATCGCTCCTTGTGTCGGAGAACAGTCGCGCGGCGGTTTGCCGAACGAGTGCGCTGTCGTAGTCGATATAACTGCTGCCCGCAAGAAATTCTTTCATAGTTACCTCCCGATTTGTTAGGAACGCTTCACCGCCACCCAGATTTCGCTGTGGTAATCGGGCGACAGCATATCGCCCGCCGGATAAACTTCGATGTCAAACTCATAAGTGGGCTGCCAGTCGGACGTGGTGAAGAACTCCGAGCAGATCTGATGCCAGAGCCGCTGAATCGCCAGCGGCATGGCTCCGGTGCAGGAGAACACAGCCCATGTGCGCGCCGGAATCGTCTTCACGCGGAAGCCTTCCGGCGGGATGGTATCGGCAGCGCATTCCGTACCGATGCCGTAGTCGAAGGTCTTCGCGCTGCCCAGCGTATCGCCGTAGCAGGTGCCGTAAAGCCGCGCCCCCTCCCGTCCGGCAAGCAGCGTCCGGATGGTGCCGTCCGCCTTGCAGCAATCCCAGAACGCGGGGATCGTATTCATGTTCGTTCCGTCGTGAATGCTCTGCGGCTCGACCTTTTCCAGCACGCAGAATTCTTCTCTTTCCACAATTTTGTAATCCATCAGATTACCGCCTTTCAATGTGATCTGCACAGTCAGGCGGGAGAAGGTGCGCAGCCGCGCTTCCCTTTTTCGCGCATCGGACGGCGGAATGCCGTGAAAGCGCTGAAAGGCGCGGCTGAAGCTCTCCGGGCTGTCGTAGCCGTATTTGAGCGCCACATCGATGACCCGCGCGCCGTCCGCCAGCTCACTGCCGGCCAGTGTGAGCCGCCGGAAGCGGATGTATTCGCCAAGCGTGATTCCGCAGAGAATACCGAAAATCCGCTGGAAATAATAGCCCGAGCAGGCCGCCTGTGCCGCGATTTCGCTGACCTCCAGCTCATCGGCAAGGTGTTCCTCGATATAGTTCAGCGCCCGCTGTATACCGCTGATCCAGTCCATGCTATCCCTCCTATGCCCCTACATTATATCACATCCTGCGGTGAAAATCCTGACTTTTTCTGCCCGCCTGAATCAGCGCTCCAGCATCCTTTTCAGATACTGTCCCGTGTATGATGCTTCGCACTGCGCGACTTCCTCCGGCGTACCGGTGGCAACCACCGTACCGCCGCCGTCTCCGCCCTCGGGACCCAGGTCAATGATATAGTCCGCCGTCTTGATCATGTCCAGGTTGTGTTCGATAACCAGCACCGTGTTGCCCGCGTCCACCAGACGCTGAAGCACCTCAATCAGCTTTTTCACGTCCGCCATATGCAGACCGGTGGTCGGCTCGTCGAGGATATAGATTGTCCGCCCCGTGGAGCGCTTGGAAAGCTCGGTCGCCAGCTTGACGCGCTGGGCTTCGCCGCCCGACAGCGTGGTGGACGACTGACCGATTTTGATATAGCCCAGACCCACGTCGTACAGCGTTTGCAGCTTCCGCGCCAGCCGGGGCAGGCTCTTGAAGAACTCCAGTCCTTCCTCGACGGTCATCTCCAGCACGTCCGAAATATTCTTGCCCTTGTACTTAACCTCCAGCGTGTCCTTGTTGTAACGCTTGCCCTTGCAGACGTCGCAGGTCACGTACACATCGGGCAGAAAGTGCATCTCGATGCACTTCACGCCGTCGCCTTCGCAGGCCTCGCAGCGACCGCCCTTAATGTTGAAGGAGAAGCGTCCCGACGTGTAGGCGCGCATCTTCGCGTCCGGCGTCTTGGCGAACAGCTCGCGGATATCGGTGAACAGACCGGTATAGGTGGCGGGATTCGACCGGGGCGTCCGTCCGATGGGGCTTTGGTCGATGGCGATGATCTTGTCCAGATGCTCGATGCCCTCAATCCGATCATGCTTGCCCGGATAGGTGTAGGCACGGTTCAGCTCATGCGCCAGCACCTGATAGAGAATCGAATTCACCAGCGATGATTTGCCCGAACCGGACACACCGGTGACGCAGCAGAACAGTCCCAGCGGGAACTCCACGTCGATATGCTTCAGGTTGTTCTGGGACGCGCCGATCACCTTCAAAAACTTGCCGTTGCCCGTCCGGCGCATGGCGGGAACCTCGATCTTCTCCCGCCCGGACAGGTAAGCGCCGGTGATGGAATCGGGATTTGCCTTAATTTCCTCCGGCGTTCCGGCAGCGATAATCTGTCCGCCGTGGATGCCCGCGCCGGGGCCGATATCCACGATATAATCGGAGGATTCCATGGTTTCCTCGTCGTGCTCGACGACAATCAGGCTGTTGCCCGCGTCGCGCAGCCGCTTGAGGGTGACGATCAGCTTGGAATTGTCCCGCTGATGCAGACCGATGGATGGCTCGTCCAGAATATACAGCACGCCCATCAGCGACGAACCGATCTGTGTCGCAAGACGGATGCGCTGCGCCTCGCCGCCGGACAGCGTGCCGGCTTTGCGGGCAAGGGTCAGATATTCCAGACCCACGCTCTCCAGAAAGCCCAGCCGGGATTTGATTTCTTTAATAATCTCCTTGGCGATGGCGGCTTCCATCTCGGTCAGCTTCAAATTGTTGACGAATTCCAGCGCCTTTGTCACCGACATCCGGCAGAATTCGTCGATGTTCAGCCCGCCCACAGTAACAGCCAGCGAATTGGCGTTCAACCGTCGTCCATGACACTCGGGACAGGGGACTTCCTCCACAAATTCCTCGTAATACTCGTTCTGCGTCTGATCGAACCGCGACTGAATCACGTTGAGCACGCCGTCAAACTTCACCGTCTGATTGTGCGCCACACCCTCCCAATAGCGGGTGATTTTCCAGACCTCCTTGCCGGTGCCGTAGAGCAGCACGCGAAACGCTTCTTTGGAAAAATCCTTGATGGGCATATCCAGCGTGAAGCCGTATTTTGCGCCGACCGCTTCGTAAAGCGGACCGTTCCAGGTTTCCTCGTCCAGCGTTTTGAAGCCGTTGACCTGAATCGCTCCCTGCCGCAGGGACAGAGACTTGTCGGGAATCACCTTGTCGGCGGAAATCGTCCGCATCTCGCCCAAACCCGCGCATTTCGGGCAGGCGCCGAAGGGATTGTTGAAGGAGAACATCCGGGGCGATAATTCGCCGATACTGATGCCGTGCTCCTCGCAGGCGTAGCTCTGGGAGAAGGATATCTCCGTATCTCCATCGAAGGTTTCGCCCTCCCGAAGCACGATGGACACCACCAGATTGCCCTCGGTCAGCGCCAGCGCCGTCTCCACCGAGTCCGCCAGCCGGGAACGCATATCATCCCGCCGGACGAGACGGTCAACGACAATTTCCACCGTGTGTTTGATGTTCTTCTCCAGCTTGATATCTTCGCCCAGATCGTACAGCGAGCCGTCGATGCGCACGCGCACATAGCCGCTCTTTTTCGCATCCTCGAGGATTTTTTCGTGCATACCCTTCTTGCCGCGCACCATCGGAGCCAGCACCATGAAGCGTGTGCCCTCGGGCAGCAGCATGATGCGGTCGATAATCTGATCCACCGTCTGCTGACGGATTTCCCGCCCGCAGATCGGGCAGTGCGGGATACCGACGCGGGCATAGAGAAGGCGCAGATAATCGTAAATTTCGGTGACGGTTCCCACCGTGGAGCGGGGGTTCTTTGAAGTGGTCTTCTGGTCGATGGAGATCGCCGGAGACAGTCCCTCGATGGAATCAAGATCGGGCTTGTCCAGCTGTCCGAGGAACATCCGGGCGTAGGAGGACAGTGACTCCACGAAGCGCCGGTGTCCTTCGGCGTAGATCGTGTCAAAGGCCAGCGAGGATTTGCCCGAGCCGGACAGTCCGGTGAAGACCACCAGCTTGTCCCGGGGGATGGTAAGATCGATATTTTTCAGGTTGTGTACGCGCACACCGCGCAGTGTCAGGTTTGCCATATAGCTTAAACTCCTTGAAGATTCTTGATTTTATCCCGCAGATAGGCGGCACGTTCGAATTCCAGCTTTTTCGCCGCCGCTTTCATCTCGGCGGTCAGCTCCTCGATGAGGCTCTGCTTCTCGGCGGCAGACAGCTTCTTCTGCTCACGCGCAGCCTTTGCCAGCCTGGTTTCGGGCGACTCCTCCGCTTCCTTTTTGCCGATTTCGATGAGGTCGCGGACACTCTTTTTGATGGTCTGCGGCGTGATGCCGTGCTTTTCGTTGTAAGCCTGCTGCACCGTCCGGCGGCGGTTAGTCTCGTCGATGGCCGCCTGCATGGAGGGCGTAATACTGTCGGCGTACATAATAACCTTGCCCTCGGCATTTCGCGCGGCACGTCCGATGGTCTGTATCAGCGAGGTTTCCGAGCGAAGGAAGCCCTCCTTATCCGCGTCGAGAATCGCCACCAGCGAAACCTCCGGGATGTCCAAACCCTCCCGCAACAGGTTGATGCCCACCAGCACGTCGAAAACGCCCAGCCGCAGATCCCGCAGAATCTCGCTGCGTTCCATGGTTTCCACCTTGTGGTGGATGTACTTGACCTTGATCAGGTTCATCTCCAGATACTCGGTCAGATCCTCCGCCATTTTCTTAGTCAGCGTGGTCACGAGAACCCGCTCACTCTTTTCCACACGGCTGTGGATTTCTCCGATCAGGTCGTCGATCTGTCCTTCCACGGGGCGAACCTCCACCTCCGGGTCAAGCAGACCGGTGGGGCGGATGATCTGCTCCACAATCTGCCCCGAGCGTTCCCGCTCATATTCCGACGGCGTGGCACTGACGTAAATCGCCTGATGGATTTTCCGCTCGAATTCCTCAAAATAAAGCGGGCGGTTGTCATAAGCCGACGGCAGACGGAAGCCGAAATCCACCAGATTCCGCTTGCGCGCACGATCGCCGCCGCTCATGCCCTTGACCTGAGGCAGCGTCACGTGGGACTCGTCCACGAACAGCAGGAAATCCTTCGGAAAATAATCCAGCAGCGTATAAGGCGTAGAGCCGGGCTGCCGTCCCGCCATAACCCGGGAGTAGTTTTCCACGCCCGAGCAGAAGCCGATTTCCCGTAGCATCTCCAGATCATAACGGGTGCGTTCCTCGATGCGCTGCGCCTCCAGCAGCTTATTCTGGCTGCGGAAGTAGTCGATGCGGTCGTTCAGCTCATCCTCAATCTCCTTCAGCGCCGCTTCCCTGCGGTCGTCGGACACCGCGTAGTGGGTAGCCGGGAAAATCGACACATAGGACAGCGTGCGCAGAAACTCGCCAGTAACCACATGAATCTCGGACAGCCGTTCGATCTCGTCGCCGAAGAACTCCACCCGTATCGCCTTTTCGCCGCTGGACGCGGGGAAAATCTCCACCACATCGCCTCGGACGCGGAATTTGTCACGGACAAAGTTCACGTCGTTGCGGTCGTAGGACAGAGCAATCAACCGTCTGGTAAGCTCATCCCGCTCCATCACCATGCCGGGACGCAGAGAGATCAGCATACTCTGGTATTCCTGCGGATCACCCAGCGAATAAATGCAGGACACCGACGACACGATGATCACATCCCGTCGCTCAAAAAGGGAGCTGGTCGCGCTGTGACGGAGCATATCGATCTCGTCGTTGACCGAGCTGTCTTTTTCAATATAAATATCCTTGCCCGGGATGTAAGCCTCGGGCTGGTAATAGTCGTAGTAGGAGACGAAAAACTCCACCGCGTTCTCGGGGAAGAACTCCCGGAATTCCGAGCAAAGCTGGGCGGCCAACGTCTTATTGTGCGCCAGCACCAGCGTGGGACGGTTAAGCCGGGCGATGATGTTCGCCATTGTGAAGGTTTTGCCCGAGCCGGTGACGCCAAGAAGCGTCTGCTCGTGGATTCCGGCTTCCACGCCAGCCACCAGCCGGTCAATAGCGTCCGGCTGATCGCCGGTGGGCTTGTAATCGGATATGAGCTTGAATCGATCCACAGTAAGATACCTCCCGAATCCATGTTCGCGTTTATAATGCCTGTACCAAACATTATATCACAAATCTTTTATAAAGTAAAGACGGGAGAGCAAAATATTTGTTCTCCCGTCTGTAGAATTTTTGCCCGCCCGCAGACGGTCTTTTGTATGCTCTTATTTGAAATTCTGCTTCCACTTCCAGCGGCGGTAGAGCGATTTGCACCAGTCGATGAAATTGGGCGTGAAAAAGATAAACACGTTGATAACCGCCATAATCAGCGCCAGCCGTCCCGCCCAGCTCTCGTAGACGAAGCTCATTAAAAATCCCACAGCGTCCAGTACCGCCAGCCATTTCATCTTCACCGGAATGAAGAAGAACAGCAGGATTTCATAATCCGGGAACAGCAGGGCGAACGCGAAGAAAAGCGACAGGTTCAGATAAGTATTGGTGGCGTACCCGGTGATAAATCCGGCGATGATGGCTCCCACAGCGCCCAGTATATAGTAGGCGGTAAAGCCGAAGGAACCCCACTGATTCTCCAGCGTGCTGCCGATGTGCCAGTAGAAATAGAGCGAAAAGATAATGAAAATCATACTGGACGACGGCGGCAGAAACAGAAAGGTCACAATCCGCCAGACTTGTCCCTGCATAATCAGCGCCCGGTCGAAATAGAGCACTTCCTGAAGGCTGTGCCCGGTAACGGGCGTGATCAGCATATCCATGACGAAGACAATGGCCATGGCGCCCACAAGAATCAGCATCAGATTGGGAATGGCGAACCGCCCCAGCTTCCGCTGGGCACGATCCAGCCAGCCTCTGCGATAAATCATATTCTCACCTCGATGGAATGGTTATTCATAATTTTACCACAAATCCTGTGAACAATTCAATATAAAATCATTTTTTCTCTGTGACATCGATCATTTTCCGCCGCTCGGAGGGCTTCATGCCCGTGTGCGTCTGATAAACGCTGGAAAAATGGCTGGAATCATGGAAGGAAAGAGAATAAGCGATTTCGGTGATGCTCATGTTGGTTTCCAGCAGCAGCTGATTGGCGTGCTGGATTTTGACGCAAACAATATATTCATGCAGTGACATTCCCGTCAGCTCTCGGACGATTCGGTTGACATAGTTGGGATGGTAGGAGAATTTTTCGGCAATCTGGCGGCAGGTGAGCGGCTCTGTAAAATGGGTGTTGATATAGCTGACAATTGCCCGCACATTCGCACGTCCTGGACTCCGGTGGGTCATGCCGTGGTAAGCCGCCACATCCGCAATAAGATCAGCAAGCCGCGCGTTCAGACGCAGACAGGCATACGGGTCATTTCCACGATATAGACGGCAGAGCTGACGGAATTTCTCCTCCGCATCCGGCATATTATGCAGCACAAAGGTCTCGTTGAAGTCCGGCTGATCGTCGAACAGGATTTTATCGGCACATTTCGGCGGCTGACTAATTTCAAAATCGCCCATTAGAAAAAAATTGTTGATAGACTGTTTTTTTCGCATGGTCTGCTCCGTAGGCATAGACGGGTAAAACTCAAAAAAGACATTCATAAATTCAGAGCGTCCGGGATGAAACACGGTATCGTACCGCTGACCGGGAACCATGTAAACCACATCGCCCGGTGCGCACATCTCCTCATGATCGTCCCAGCGCAGCGTAAACGAACCGGACACCGGCATCAGAAAGCGGTAGGACAGCGACAGCTTGCGATGGATAACATCTTTCTGATACTGATAAACCGGCGTGACAAACAGCGAACGCATACTGGGGGAAATCAACTCAAAGCTGACCATATCGCACCTCCTTTTCTGATATTGTATCACACTCAGGCTAAAAAATCAACCACAAGGTAAAAAAAGTTTGATTTATACAAATTCAGTGTTGATTTTTCATTGACAAAACACACATTTTGTACTATCATTATTATAGTTGATTTTTCAACAATAAATGGAGGTATACAATATGCAATATGATATAGTAGTGGCAGGCGGCGGTCTGGCGGGCGTGCTGGCTGCAGTATCGGCAGCACGAGACGGAATGAAGGTGCTGCTCATTGAAAAACACGGTTATCTGGGCGGTATGGCCACCTGCGGTTTGGTTTTCCCGTTCATGCCCTTCCGCGAGAAGGGCAGCGGAAGGCTTGCCAACGCCGGATTGTTCGCTTCGCTCCAGAAGCGGATGTATGAACTGGGAGGAGCACCCTCTCCCGATTCCGGCTCATACAAAGAGGAATATATGAAGCTCGCTCTCGACCGCATGGTGCGCGAAGCAGGTGTGAAGGTGCTTTTCCACTCGCTGCTGTCCGATGTGGTGCGCGACGGACGTGTGATCAAAGAAATCACCATCTCCACCCCCCAGGGTAACATCCGCGTCGCAGCCCCCATCTTCATTGACGCCACTGGTGACGCCGATCTGACCGCCTTCGCGGGACTGGATTATAAGCTGGGGCGGGAGGAAGACGGTCTCTGCCAGCCTATGACCCTCTGCTTCCGTCTGATCAACGTGGATTGGACACGCTACGACCGCGCCAAAGCCAACGCCCTCTACAAAGAAATGCGTGAGCAGGGCATCATTAAGAATCCCCGTGAGGACATCCTTGCCTTCAAATATCCGATTTCCAATGTCATGCACCTGAACACAACCCGCATCGTTGGCAAGAATCCCGTATCGGTGGAAGACCTCTCCGAAAGCGAAATGGTCGCGCGTGAGCAGATGTACGAAATGTACCGCTTCATGAAGGAAAATATCCCCGGCATGGAAAACTGCGATATGCTTTACAGCGCCAACGAAATCGGCATCCGCGAAAGCCGCCGCATCGTCGGTCATTACACCATCTCCAAGGAAGATGTTATTCACGCCGTCAAGCATGATGACCGCATCGCCCGCGCTACCTACGAAATCGACATTCACAATCCCGCCGGAACCGGTACCTATCACTGCCCCGTTCCCGCGAACGATTTTTATACCATCCCCTACCGCGCGCTGATTCCCGTCGGTGCGGATAATCTGATCGTCGCCGGACGTCCGATTTCCTCCACCCATGAGGCGCACAGCTCCTTCCGCATCATGCCGATCACAAGCTGCATTGGCGAGGCTGCCGGAGCCGCCGCCGCGCTTATGCGCAAACACGACTGCAAATCCATCGACATTCCGATTCAGACCCTGCAGGACACGCTGGTCGATAACGGCGCGCTGATTTAAGGATGATAACGCCATAAGAAAAACCGCCTGACGGCGGTTTTTCTTATGTAATTCTCTATTCAGAAATTACTTTCTCTTCTTCAGGTTCAGAACGGCTGCGCCGGAAGCTGCCAGAGAAGCGATTGCTGCGATCAGACCCATGTCAGCAGTGTCAGGAGTCTTGGTTTCTTCCTGTTCAACCGGAGCAACATATCTCTCGGAGGTGAGGGTCAGCTTGTCATAAGCCTCGGTGGAGGACCATGCCTTCTCCTGAGCTGCTGCGTCGCCTGCAAAGTATTCACCTTCACGAGTGCCGGACTTGCCATCCTCATCGGAGTTGATGTGGAAAGCAACACCGATTACAGCGTCAGCCTTGGGAGTATAGTTAGAGCCCCACGGAATAACCATCTCTACTGCGTAACCCTTATCGGTCACAACAGACTTGTAGGTAGCGGTCTTGCTGCCGGTATCCCAGTGCTGACCACGACCGTTCCAGCCGAACTCAGCGCCGGGAACAGGACCCTGAGCAGTGTACTGACCAGCGTTGATCGTGGTGATATCGCCAGGAGCAGCTGCAAGGTCAAGGAAGAACTCTACGGAGTCAGCCTGCCAGTAAGTAGCAGCAGCCTTGTCGGAGAGGATCGGGTCGGTGATATCGAAGAACACGTAGATGTTCTTGTCATCCCACAGAACGCGGGCAGTACCGGAGGTCTTGCCGTCACCTGCGGACTTCAGGTTATTGCTGATAGAGATTGCTTCAGCAGCCTTGTAAGCGTCATCCATCTTACCATCGATGGTGGGGGTGCCGGTAGCGGCCTTGTAGGAGTTTGCTGCGGAGGCGGATATGCTCAGAGCAGTAACCATCAGAGCAGCCAGTGCGAGAGAACCAAGCTTTTTCATTTTACAAAGTCCTTTCAAAATTAATTTTGATTACGGGGAGAACATTGTCTCCTGTACGATTACTATTATATCATAAGAACTTACGAATTGCAAGGGCTTTTTGAAATTTTTTTAGTCATTATCTAACTTTTATAATCACTATATGACTTTCAAATGTGAATTTTACACGGATTTCAAAAATGCTCCAGAAGCTCCTCAATACGACATATACAGCCGAAATCGCAGTAATCGAAAATGGGCGCGCCCCGATCGGGATTGATGCCCACGATATATTCGCTTCCCTCAACAGCCGCCGTGTGATGCACCGCGCCCGAGATTCCCGCCGCCACATACAGCTTCGGTGCGACGGTGCGTCCCGTGATGCCGACCTGCCACTCGTAGGGTGCCAATCCGGCGTCCACCAGTCCCCGGGAAGCGCCCATTTCCGCGCCCAGCGCTTCTGCCAGCGGGCGAAGGGCATCCAGCTGATTCTTTACACCCAGCCCGCAGGATAAAATCACATCTGAGCTGTCGGTGACGGTGCGCACCGTAGCCATCTGCGGACGGGTGCGGCATTCGATCTTCGCCGTCACGTTTCCGCCGAACGCGGGACGGTACATGAACAGCTTTTCTCCGTCGGTTTCCAGCAGCGTGCAGTCGGCGCACAGCCCGGTTTCCAGCGCCGTCGCTACTTGGGGCGCGACACAGCGTCCCCACAGGTCGGCGGGAAAAAGCACCGTCTCCGGTCGCTTTTCCCGGAACAGCTTCACATAATCTGCCGCTTCCATGCGCGGAAGCGTCACCACCTCGTCGGCAATCCGGGAAGCAATTTCGGATACATCTTCCCCGACAGCCCAGACCTCCCGCAGCTTTTTATCCGATATTTCGGAGACAATATGGGAGCGCGGCGTGTCCTTGAGCTCATACAGCTTCGCCAGCATTTCTTTGGGTGTCAGGAAGGTACACTGCCGTCGTCCCCGCTCGCTTTCGAAGGAGCGAAGCACTCGGGTAGGCGAACCCTTCAGCCCGCAGCGGCGGATGTCCGCGCCGAGGGCTTTGGCGTCCCAGCGCTCGATCTCATAGGCGCGAGCGCGCATGGGTGCGAAGCGCAGCTTAGCAATACGCTCCACCGTCAGAAGCGCGGGCAGCGTCCGATTCACCGCGCCGGTTCGCGTGGTGCAGGCGAGCGAGCGCCCGTCGAAGCTATCCACCGCCATGACGTTGGCTGCCAGCCCGCAGCCCAGCCGCGCGGTCAGCGACGCGCCAACCTGTGCGGTATCGCCGTCCATGCTCTGCCTGCCGCAGAGAATCAGCGTTCCGTCATCCACGCCGATTTTCGCCGCTGCAAGCGACAGAATATAGCTGGTCGCCGCCGTATCAGACCCGGCAAAAGCCGGGTCTGACAGCAGAATCGAGCGCTCCACGCCCAGCCTAGTCAGCGCTTTCATACGGTCAGCCGCCGATTCGGGAGCCATCGTCACAACGTACACTTCTCCGCCCCGCTCATCCCGCAGCCGAAGCGCCGTCTCCAGCGCCGCTTCATCAAAGGGCGACAGTTCGCCCTTAACAACCTTGACAAAAACGATGTATTTCATACGGTCAATGAGCTGTCGCTGTAGATCGGCGCGAGGGCGTCGTGAACCGCCTTATAGCGGGCATACAGCCGATCGTAAGCCTCACGCCGGGCGGGATTCGGCTCATCAATTCCCTGCACCCGGCTGCACATTTGCAGCGCCTGCTCAAGGTCGGTGAACAGTCCCGCCGCCGTCCCCGCCAGCATGGCGGTTCCGAAGGACGAATCGCTGTTCTCCCGGCGCACCAGACGAATGCCCAGCGCGTCGGACACAATCCGCCGCCAGAGCGTGCTGGACGCGCCGCCGCCGATAATGGTGGCGGTATCGCCGTACTCGATGCCGATGGCGTCCAGCGCCTTCTTGCAGTCCAGCATAGACATAGCCACGCCCTCCAGCACGGCGCGGTTGAAGTGCGCCTTCGTATGGTTTGCGCGCACGCCGATAAAGCTGCCGCAGAGCTTCGGATCGGCATAAGGCGTCAGCTCGCCATTGATGTAAGGATGGAACACCAGCCCCTCCGAACCGACGGGAATCTCCGAGGCGGCAGAATCAATCTCCTTATAGCTGCCGCCGAAGGTATCGCGGTACCAGCGCAGGGAGGACGCGCAGGCTTTGGTAGCCGTACCCGGATACCAAAGTCCGTCGGCGATGTGGGAATAGTTGATCAGATTGCGGTCGGGATAGGATTTGTCGGTGATGACGCAGATTCGTCCGGCGGTTGCCAGCTTGAGGGTCATCTGTCCCTTGGAAACCGCTCCGGCGGCGAAAACCTCCATCACCGTATCGGTAGTGCCGCAGAGCACCGGCGTTCCCGCCAGCAATCCGGTTTCGCGTGCGGCGGCGGGGGTAATGGCGCCCACGAAATCGGAAGGCTTCACCACCTGCGGCAGTTTGTCTGTAGGGAAATCCAGCAGCCCGCACAGTTCCCCTGACCAAGACAGGGTGGTATAATCGAACATCATGGAACCTTCGGCTTCGATGTAGTCGGTCACATAGTCGCCGGTAAGCATATGGCGGACGAAATCCTTGGCGAACATGATCTTTTCCACCTTCGACCAGATTTCAGGCTCATGCTTCTTCACCCACATCAACTGAGGCAGCGTCCAGATCGTATCTGGCTTGTGCAGCACGCGCTCATAGATGAAATCCCCCCAGTTCCGTTTCAGCTCGGCGACCTCCTCGGTGGAACGGGAATCGGTCCAGTAGATAGAGGGACGGAGGATGTTGAAGTCCGCGTCGCAGAGGACAGCGGTATGCGTCGCCGCGTCGAGAGCCACGGCTGCGATGTCAGCCGGGGAAACGCCGCTCTTTTCCAGCGTGGCGGCAATGTTCTCCCGGGTAGCATTGTACCAGTCCATGGGATTCTGCTCGGCATATCCGGGCGCGGGGTAAGCGGTGGGATATTCGACGGTGTGGGTGGCCGCGATATGACCATCCTGCGCCAGCAGCGTAGCCTTGGATGCGCCGCCGCCGAAATCAATTCCGAGGGTGTATTTCATGATCGTTCTCCTTTATAGAGAGAAGGAGGCCGCTGCGCGAACGCTTCAGCCCCCTTCCGAAATTTTAATAGTTGACGGTGTAGTTCTCGCCGTACATCAGCGGAGCCACGCCCTTGGCTTTCAGCTCCTCATTATCCTCGCAGCAGAAAATCCACTTGTTCTTGGCGAAGATCAGCGGATCGGCGGGCTTGTTTTCCAGCGCCGTATTGGTGTCCTTGGGCAGGATAACCACGCTGTTGAAGCCCTCGTCCGAGGTCTGGCAGGGGCAGTAATGCAGCGAGTCCGCATAAACCTCAATAGCCGTTCCCTGGGGAACGAAGAAAGCCTTAACCTTCGCGGAATCCAGCTTGCCGTCCTCCATATCGTCCAGCTTCGCCAGCAGCAGCACCATATCGGTGACAGCCACGTTGATCTCGGAATTCTTATGCCACTCCAGCGCGTTCAGCTTATTGTTGTAGCCCCAGCAGTTGCCCAGCTGTACTTCCAGCTCGCCGAACAGTTCTTCCTTGACCACGGCGCGCAGATCGGTCAGCGCCTCAAAGGAGGGGACGGACGCTTCATATTTGGAGCCTTCCGCCGGGTAGGGCAGCTTCTTTGCTTCCTCGATGAGGGCGGAGAAATCCTGCTTTACGATGCAGCCATAACGTGCGAACGCCATGTCGCATACGCAGTAGAAATCGAGATTGGGGTTTTTCTGTTTGAGTTCTGTGAGCTTGCTCATTTGTTTAACCATGCGTGCTCCTCATCCGTGGTCATGAAGAAGCCGCGATCCTTTCCAGCCATAATCCATAAATAATAGTTATCATAACCGGGAGCCGCGTGGAAGGGATGATAGCCGCGGGGAATTTCCACGAAATCGCCCGACTTGACCACGTAGACCTCGTCCACGTCGCCTTCCATGGTGTAGACACGCTGAATGCCGAATCCGGCGGGATTTTTGAACTCGTAGTAGTAGATTTCCTCGGTCTCCGCTTCGGTGGGCATATTGTCGTCGTCATGCTTGTGCGGCGGATAGCTTGCCCACTGACCGCCCTTGACAAAGGCTTCGCCGATGTAAAGCATATCGGCGTCGGTGCGGTCGTCCAGAATGAAGTGCGCCTCACGTTCCCAGCCGGGCTTGCCCAGATTCTTGATCACCACATCCTCGGGCTGAATCAGCGCGGGCTTGTGATCATTGACGGAGGGAGACTTAGAAACGGCGATGGAAACCTCGCCCACGCCGGTGACGCTGAACTCGGTGTTGCAGGGAACATACACGCAGGTCGCCGCGCCGCCGAACACATCGGCGCGTCTGCCGATATTCTCATAGCTGAAGCCCTTTCCCTTCACGGTACACTTGCCGCCCAGAATGACCAGCGCGTATTCCTTGCCCCGCTCGCGATAGGTCTTGGTCTGACCGTCCGCCAGACGGAGCATATCGATTTCAACCTTTTTGCAGGCGCATTCGTCCTTCTTGTAGATCTCGGATTTGCCGAACTTCTTTGTCCATGTCTTCTTGTAATCCATGATAACACTCCTCAATAATCAAACTTGTTTTCGCGGAGAATGCCGATGACTTCCTCCGAGGTCGGTACCGCAGCCCGGGCTCCCACTCTCGTACACTTGAGCGACGAGGTGGCGCTGGCGAACATGGCGCATTTGCGCCAGTCCCAGCCCCGGGTCATGGCATAGGCGAAAGCGCCGTGGAACACGTCGCCTGCGCCGTTGGAATCCACCACCGGGGTATCGATGATCGGATAAGCGGTGAGGGTTTCACCGTCGTACACGATGCCGCCCCGCTTGCCCTGGGTAATGACCACCGCATCGGGATGGTACATTTCGTACAGCTTTTTCGCCGCGTCCTCCGCCGTCTTTTCACCCGTGTGACCGAGGGAAAATTCCTCTGACGGAATCAGGATGTCCGCCAGCGGCAGCAGACGCTCAATGCCCGCGTAAAGCCCGCCCGCGTCGTAGAGCACCTTACCGCCCGCACGATGGATGGTCTTCGCGCCCTCGATGGCCGCTTCCAGCTCGTTGCCGTCCACCATCAGAATGTCGGATTCGGCAACCGCCTGCTTTTGCGCGTTGTTCAGCACCAACGGCGGCTTGCTGCCGCGATGGAACACGCAGGTGCGGGTCTTTTCGGCGGCGCTCAGCAGCACGAAGGAGCAGAAGGATTCGCAGTCCGGCTCCACGGTGACATTTCGGGTGCCCACGCCCCACTTTGCGAAATCGCCTAGCAGGAAGTGTCCGCGTTCATCGTCAGCCACGCTGCCGATGAATTCCACGGCAAGGTCATCCTGTGCGCCCAGCTTTGCCGCCGCAACCAGACCAGTGGCGGTGGGACCGCCGCCGACGGTGCGGATGGCGTCGGCCTTGAGTTTGGTATCTTCATTCGGATATTCGGGGAGCATAATCAGCGTGTCAAACACATTTGCTCCAATGCCGGTTATCTTCTTCATTATATCACACCCATGCCGATTTGTCAAACCCTGTTTGCGTCGCCGAGCAGATTAATTTTCTCGACGGCAAAGGCTTTTACATTCTGGATTGCGTCCTTCATGAACAGGTCAACGGCGATCTTGTCGCGGGAGGTTTCGAACACCTTGTCAAGGAAGGAATAGCAGACATCGGTTCCGAAGTTGATCTTGCGGATGCCCGCCTTGACGGCTGCCTGAATCTGATCGTCCGGCACGCCGCTGCCGCCGTGCAGCACCAGCGAAACCTGAGGCAGCGCCGCATGAATCTCCGCCACGCGGTCGATATCCAGCTTGGGCGCCTTCTTATAATGACCGTGAGCCGTACCGACCATGATCGCCATGGCGCGGATGCCGGTGCCGTTGGCGTAGGTGACAGCTTCCTCTACGGTGGTGGACTGGCTGGCTTCATCGCCTGCGGCTGCAGAACCGATGTGACCAATCTCGCCTTCAACCTGAATGCCGTTGTAGGCGCAAAGCTCCACGATTTTCTTCGTGGTTTCGATATTGCCCTCGATGGGCTGGGTGGAGGCGTCAATCATGATGCCGGTGCAGCCGTAACGGATGCCGCGCATAACTTCCTTTTCACCGGCGCCGTGATCGAGGTGAAAACAGACGGGAACGGCTGCCTTCGCGGCTGCGGCGAGGATGATGGGCGCCACATAATAGCCCTCCTCGTTGGCTGCAAGGCGGGAGTAAAACTGGAGAATAACGGGGGCGCGCTGTTCCTCGGCGGCGGCGATGATGCCCATAACCGTCTCCATGTTGTATACGTTGAACGCCGGGATGGCATAGCCGCCCTTATCGGCGAGGGAGAGAACTTCGTCTAAGCTAACTAACATTTTTTATGTACCTCGGATTTCAGATTAAAGGCTTGCCAGCACCAGCTCGGGCACGGACATAAGCTCCATGTCCTCCGGCTTCACCGACGCCAGCGCGACGTATTCAGACGGACTTGCCACCACCAGCAGCTTCGCGCCGATATGAGCGGCGTTCGCCCAGCGGTTCTTCGCCACAAGCCGGATCACGTCGGGCATATACTCGGTCATCAGCGTATTGCCACCCCAGATCATCTCCTTGCGGTTAAGCAGCATCTCGGTCAGGTTGGTGCAGGCGTTCATGATGACGCGGGGGTCTTCCACTTCGTCCAGATCGCGTACAAGGGCGAAGGCGTCCTGATAAGCCGCTTTGACGGGCAGCTTCTGCGGAACCAGCGTGCCGTCGGCAATCAGCCCGGACAGCAGCTTGGTGAAGGTGACAATCTCGCAGTCGGGCGCCACATCCCATTCCCTGTACTCATGCTTCATAATCTTTGCGTCTGCCGGATCGAGGACGATGACCTTCTTGTAGCCGCCCAGCACCTTGGCACAGGCTTCGGCAGTCTGACGGGTTTCCTCCGCCTCACCGGCGAGGAATTCCAGCGCCGCGCCGCTGTCCGGCTCATCCTTCAGCACCGTGAAGGTGACGCCCGCCTTCTGAAGCACAGCCGCCGCGTCCACCGCGTAAGCGGGATTCTTGCAGCGCACATCGGTACCCAGATAAAGCAGCGTATCGGCCTGCGTGGGCAGAGCGGAAATGAGATTGGTAATCTCCGCCGCCGTTTCGGTGATGCCGTAGACGTTGCCGGCAGCTTCGATGTTGTCCAGCAGCTTGTTGATATATTCGGGAGCCTCGCCGTTCTGGATGGCTTCCAGACGAACCTCCTTCGTGAACTTTACGGGATCCCAGCCGGTCATGCAGTTGTTGGTGCAGCCGCCGCAGAGAGCGCACTCGTAAACATTATCAATAACATCGGTCAGGGGCGCTGCGCCGCGCTCAACCAGCGAAAGGGTCAGCGCACGGGCGCGGGCGGTGTTTCTCTCCTGCCCGGTGGCGTTGCCAATGGGGCAGACATGACGGCACATCCAGCAGAAGCGGCAGGCGTCGATGGTTTCTTTGCTTCTTTGAGAAATTAACATTTTTTATTACCTCCGCTTACAGACCCAGCTTGAAGGGATTCATGATGCCGTTGGGGTCGAGAGACTTCTTAATACCCTCGAAAACCTGCATGGCAGGACCGTACTGCTCCTTCATCAGGCGTCCCAGCTTCATGCCCACGCCGTGATGGTCGTTGACCACGCCGCCGTTGGCGATGGCAGTGCGCACGCCGCAGTTCCAAATGGCGTTGTGCAGACGCAGCGCTTCGTGGGGATCTTCGGGAACCTCGTCCACGATAAAGCGGTCGTAAATCATTGCGCCCCATTCGTACCAGTGCGAGAAATGCGCGATAAAGCGCGCCATGGGGAAGTTGGTTTCGATGGCTTCTTTCATTGCCCAGTAGATCTTCTCAATCTTGTCGTAAGGAGCGATGGAATCCATCGTGCCGAACATCTGGGGCAGATCCATCATGTGACCCGGATAGAAGAAGGTAATTTTCTCCTTCCACCATTTTTCGCCGTACTCGCTGCCCAGATCTTCCGCGCCGTATTTCGCGAAGGTTTCCAGCAGAATCTTTTCCTCTACCGCCACAATCTCGGACACGCCCTCGATGGCGATGTTCATGAACGCGCCGGGTTTGGAAACGCCTACAATCTTCTTGATCAGCGACGCGGTCTCCGCCTCGTCGTAGAGACGCATAACCGAAGGCTTGATTTTTTGGAGCAGCTCTCGTCCGGCGTTGAAGGCATCGGTCATATTGTGGAACAGGAATCCACGGAAGCGGCGTTCCTCGGGCTGGGCGTAGATACGCATCTGCGCCTTGGTAATCACGCCCAGCGTTCCCTCCGAGCCGATGAAAATCTGGTTCAGGTCGGGACCTGCCGCGTGCTTGGGCGCGGGAGAGGTATAAATGATATCGCCGTTAGGAAGCACGACCTCCATCTGGAGCACCATATCGTCGATCTTGCCGTACTTGGTGGAAACCACACCGATGCCGCGGTGAGCCAGGAATCCGCCCACGGTGGAACAGGTCAGGGACGACGGATAGTGCATCGTGGCGTAACCGCGCTCATTGGCAGCCCACTCGATGTGCTTGTAAATCGAACCGGTACCGCATTCAATGTACATACCCTGCTCGTTGAAATCGGAAATTTCGTTCATACGCTTGGTGTCCAGCAGGATGCCGCCGCAGACCGGCAGAGCGCCGCCCTGGGTTCCGCCGCCGCCGCCCCACGGGGTGACAGGCAGCTTATAGTAGTTGGCGATTTTCAGCACCTTGGAGGTTTCCTGTGCGTTCTTCGGCGAGACAACCACATCCGCCTGCGGCATGATGCAGCCCCGGTCAGCCCACATTCTGGGCAGCCAGAAGTAGTCCACGCTGTGGGTCAGCTTATCCACCGGCTTGACCGAGCAGTTTTCGCGTCCGACCGCGTCCTCCAGCTCGGCAAGAATCATCGTTTGCGTAAAATCACTGTGTATCATGAAAAGCTCCTAACTTATGTAATCAGTTGTAAAGATCGTCGAATTCCAGGTTCGGAATGAACTTGCAGAATTCGCGGATCACGTCGGCGTTGTGTCCCTGAAGCTCGGCCATGTGGTGGATGTACGGGCCTTCGATGACCTTGCGCTCCACCTTGGGAAGGTTGCCGAAATCAGCCCACATATAGGTGCCGAAGGTGTGCGGGCCTTCGGTGGTCTTGAAATCGCCCGCGAGGAAGCGGTATCTGCCCGCCGCGCCCTGGAAGCGTGCGATCGTCCAGTCGCCGTCGGCTACGCGGAAGCTGGGCTTGAAGTTGAAGATGTAAGCGTCCACGCCCGGCTTCTTGAGGGAATAAGCGAACGGACCGCAGTGCCAGAGCAGCTCGGAGTTGTCGTTCTGGGGATTGCGGCAGGTGAACTCGCCGAAGCAGGGAACCTTCTTTCCCCGTCCCGCAGCCGCCAGCATCGCCATGGTGATGGCGCCGAACACGTCCGACTCGCAGGTTACGAGATACCCCATATCCGCCAGAATGCTCATAGCAAGGCAGGGCATTGCGCCGAAGCCCAGGTTCATGGACGTCCAGCACTCGGTGGAAATGATCGTGGCGTTGTTCTCCTCATACAGCTCCTTGTAGAAGGGGACGAAGGTCATCATCTTGACCAGCATCTCGTCCTCTACCGAGGAGGTGTCCATCTTCGCCTTGGTTTGGGCGGCGAGAGCTTCCAGCTCGGGACGGCGCTCGGCATAGATGCGGTTCAGCTTGTCGATGGCTTCCGCCATGTTGATGGGGGTGACGTCGATGTTGAACTTCTCCATCAGCTCCATCTCGTTGAACATGACGCTCTTGAAGGGCTTCACGCGGGTGCCAACCTGCACGATGCGCATATTTTTGAAGTTCTTGATCATGCTGACCACGGACAGGAACTTGTTCAGCCCCTCGGTGAAAGGCTTATCCTCAATGTTGCAGTTCTCGATGTAGGAGAAGGGAATGTTGGAGCGGTGCATCTGCTCGCTGATGGCAAACAAACCGCACTGACAATCGGTGTAGCGGGTGCCGTCCGGCTCGAACTTGTTGTCACGGGGACCCCAGACCAGCACTGGCTTCTGCACAAGGCGCGCCACACGTCCGGCGGCGTCCTCGTTGCCGAAGTTGCAGTTGATGATGAAGATGGCATCCACCTTCTGCTCCGTCAACCAATCGGCGACCTTTTCCACATCGCCGTTCTCATGAAGCAGCCCCTCGTCGTTGAGCCACTCCAGATCGGTGAACTCGGTGTTTTCGTCGGAGAAGTTTTCCTTGATGTACTTAATGATATGATCCTTATTTTCCCTGGCTTTGATGGGCGCGAAAATGCCCTTTCTGGTGGCGGCGTCCGCCAGCCATCTGCGCTCGGGGACAAGTCCGATTTTCAGCTTATAGTTCAGCATAACAGTCATCCTTTCAGGTAAAAATTGAAGTAGATTTTCTTTTTTGAATTGCATTTCTGAATATTATTATAGCGAATATTAAAAATATTTTCAAGAGGTTTTTAAAAAATAATGTCCCGTCAAAGCAATATTGTATGTATGCACAAATATATTATTAAACGATTCTGCTAATTTGGCATAATATCTATAATCATACAAAACGAAACATCGTTTCGCAATGTTTTTTCATCCAGCCCTTGACAGGCGGAGAATTATTTTATATAATATAAGTATAAAGTCAAAGGATGCAACCGCCGTCAGAGCGGTTATGGTGTTAAAATATGGAACGTACTTCCCTGCAAATCAAGGTATTATACGACGAAATGGGCCGCGCTGAAAAAAAGATCGCCGACTGGATTCTCGCCAACCCCGGCAAACTGATCCCCCTCTCGATCAGCGAGCTGGCAGATGAATGCCAGTGCAGCGAAGCTACCATTGTCCGTTTCGCCCGCCGGCTCGGCTTTGAGGGCTATCAGGCGCTGAAAATCTCCCTCGCCCGCGAGGACAATCCCCACAACATCAGCGAAAGCATCAAGCCGGACGACTCCAGCTTTGAGGTTTTTGAAAAGGTCTGCAATGATATTTACTGCTCGCTGGAACGCACCAAGAAAATTCTCGATCAGAAATCGCTGGCCGCCGCTGCTGAAAAAATTCTCGCGGCAAACCACATCATCACGCTGGGACTGGGAAATTCCGCATCGGTGGCGGTGGATATGAGCCATAAGTTTCTGCGTGCCGGATGCAATGCCGTCGCCTACACCGACAACCATATGCAGGCCATCGCCGCGTCTCACTTAGCGGAAGGCGACGTGGCGCTTGGCATCTCTCACTCCGGCTCCTCCAAGGACATTGTTGACGCCCTCCGTCTCGCCCGGGAACGGGGCGCCGCAACCATCGCGCTGACCAATTACGGCAAGTCGCCCATTCTGAAGGTCAGCGATATCGTGCTGCAAACGGTTTCCGACGAGACGCAGTATTCCATCCTTGCCCTCAATTCCCGCATTGCCCAGCTTGCCATTGTGGACGCTCTCTATTTCTACATCGTTTTCCGTATGGGCGAGAAAGCCTCCGCTGCTATCGAAGCCACAGAAAAAGCGCTGCTCAGCAAGAAATATTAAGGAGAACGCCATGTCCTACAATCCGCTCTGTCTGCGCTGTCATGCGCCGATGAACCACATCCGCACCGCGTCCCTGCTGACTCGAGAAGGCGATTCGCCGCTGCCGGTCGGACATCTGTACAGAAACGAAATATCCTCTCTGGAGGTGGATATCTGGTGTTGTCCGGGCTGCGGTCATCTGGAGCTGTTCCGGCACGATACGGATTACGACACCGACACGGATGACGGCGATACCATCGCTCAGCGCAAATGCCCCCGCTGCGGACGGCTGCACGATATCGATTATCCCAAATGTCCCTTCTGTAAGTATAGTTACAACACATAAAGCTTCCCCAGCGGGTTCGGCTGAACCCGCCGGGGAAGCTCATTTTATCTGGTATACGTTGGCTGTCTTCGTGTACCCATATCGTTCCGGCATAAAATCGCCCGGCTCACACGCAATGCTGCGCGAAGCAAACAGCGTATATCCCCGCTCATACAGCTCCCGCATGGCGTAACGGAACACCTCGTCGTACACATCCTCCCGCCGCCAATTCGCGAGCAAGCAAACACCCTCGATCTCACCCAGCCGAAGTCCGCGCAGCTCATACACCGTTGTACGCAGCAAACCGATCAGCCTGCTTTCGGCATAAACGCCGAAGGGCAGATCATGCGGATCATTGTGGTACACATCCCGCTGGGTCAGTGTCTCGCAGACCTTCCAGTCGTGCCCGTATTTCGCCGCAAAATGACGGATCTCCGGGATATCTTCGATCGTCAGCGGTTTATAGACAAGCGTCACCGGCGGCTTTGGCGATTCGCCGTCATACAGATATTCCGCCGCCGTGCAGGTTACAGACAGACCGGGCATGGCAGCCTGTACCGCATCGGCGTCCAGCCTGCTGCGGAATCCGATTTCCGACACTACCGGGCGGAGCAGCTTCGCCATGACCGCCGCTTTTTCCGGTGATTCGGCAATCACGTCGGCGTAAAATCTGCCTCTTTCAAATTCATCCACACCGACAGCACAGCTTCCGTCGGTGAAGAACTTCGTCCCGTTGTAATCATACATGACGACGGCTGCCACGCCGTACATCCGGGCATCCCGCTCCAGCAGACCGTCCATCACCTCATCGGCACAAACCGGGCGCAGGGACGGAAATGTGTGTGAAAATCGGGCGGCAGTGGTATCTTCGGCCGCGTCGGCATACTTCATCGGCGTATCGGCATATGCCTGACGGTACTCGCTGGGCGGCATCCCATATTGTCTGCCAAACGCGCGGGTAAAGCTCTCATGCGCTTCATAACCGCAGTCCAGCGCGATATCAAGAATCTCCCGATCGGTGGTACGCAGCATCAGCGCCGCCTTTTTCAGCCGGGCGAACCGCACATATTCCATCACGTTGAATCCGGTATGAATGCGGAATATTCGATTGAAATAATCGGTGGAGAAGCCGGCGCTGGCCGCCACCTTTTCGATGGTCATATCGCTGTCGCCCATGCTGCGACCGATGTAAGCCACCGCTCTGGATATCAGATTGGTATTTTCCATATGCAAACCTCCTTCGTTTGTGATTCTATTATATCACAAACGCCCCGCTCCTGTCTTGACCGTTCGCGTGCAGATACGGTGGATTTGCGGTTTGTGCAGGAAATTCACGTGGCTGTCCGATCGGACAGCCACGGGTTTGTTTATTCGCTGATGCGGGTGGACACGCGGTTTTCAATCAGCTTTACCACCTCATCCAGCGTCTTGACGCCGGCGAAGTAGGCGGACGCATCCTCGAGGATGATCGAAACCGTGTCGTTGTCACGGATGTAGGTGGCGTTGATGCTGTCCAGTAGCTCCCGAAGATCAGCCGCATCGTCTTCTGTCATGCGGATAACCTTCGTACCATTTTTACGATTGGTCTCCTCAATCGCCTGTCTTTCCACCTCGCTCAGATTTTCACGCGGCAGATTGGTGCTGGTTCCGATGCCATAGGATTCCGCCTTCGTCGTGGGGTTCGTAGTCAATCTCACGGTAATATTGAACTCAAAGTACGACGCCGCTTCTATCAGGCTGTCCAGCGCTTCGTGGGTTGCCGGGAAATACTGAGATGTCATCGTATCATAGGAGGACCATTTGGTATAGCTGTCCCACTGACCTGCCTGCTCGTCCAGACAGGCTTTGATAAACTCCCACGCGCCCTCCTTCAGCTTCGATTGGCGGGTGATGCCAAGGCGGATCATGGGGTTAATCACCGTGCCGGAAACACCGCTTTCCGCCTGCGGATAACCAATATAGGTAATGCCGCCGTCAGGAAAATAGGAATACCGATCAGCCAGATAGGGCGTCAAGCTGTATGAAGTTGGCTTGAGCAGCACCTCATCGCTCTGGAATTTGTTCGGATCGCCGTAGCCGGAGCTGTAGTAGATCGGCGCGTTTTTACAGAATTCCAGCAGCTGACGGAAGCTGCCGTCAAAGCTGACCGTCTGATTTTCGTAATCCACATATTTCTCCAAAAGATAGGGCAGCAGGAAGGATAACGTCTCCAGCGGAAGATTCTCGCTCTGTGCGGTAGGTAGCGCGAAAATGCTCTGTCCTTCCTTCATCTGACCGCTCATCTCCAGCATCTCCTCAAACGTCCAGCCGCTGCGGTCGCCAAATATGGACTTTTTGCCCACCAGCGTGCTGACATAATATTCGGTCGTCAGATAAGGCAGTTCTCCCCTGTCATTCTCAAACGGCGTCAGCACACAGTTCAGAAACGCATCCCGCTTGTACCTCTTATCCCCATCCATGAATTCATACAGGTCGGTGAACATATCCCACTTTTCCAGCGATTCAGGCGTTATACGGCTGTTGAACACCACAATATCGGGGATATTTCCGGTAAGCATATCGTTGACCAGCTTTTCCGTGGCTGTTTTACCGTCGGTTTCATTGGCGTAGGGGATCAGCTCCACGCGGTAATCGTCGTTGTACCGGTTGAAGGTACCGGCGTATGCGGCAATATCCTTATATGTAGTATTGCTGCTTCCCGTATTATCGCAGGCAATGCGGATAACCTGCCGCTCGTCCTCCTTAACCAATCCGTCCGCCTCGATCAGCACATAATTGAGATGGCGATTCTCTAACTGATATACAAGCATCTCATCTTCCGAGAATACATAAACCTCACTTAACATTGACAGACGAAGCCCGATATCCACCCACGAGAACAGCTTGACCGGCATCTCTCCCATGTTGACGCCGAACAGCCCGAGGTCGGTTTTATAATAAACATCATACCCCGGCGCAAAGATCGGCGCGCTGCCTGCTGTATCGGGCAGCTCCTTCCGCTCGCCGAAGCCCTTCGCCGCGTCATCCACCGGCAGACAGACATAGCTGCCCCGTCCGCCGTCCATGGATTTTTCAAGATAGCAGAACATCACATTGCCGTCCGCGTCGCGAACCAGATTGGGAAAGTCCCCCAGATACTTGATTCTCTCATTGGACGATCCCGTTCCCCATGTGATCAGCGGCTTCACAGAAGCGGGAATTTCGGCGGTATACAGGTGCTCGCCCTCCTGGGAAAAGACTGTCATGGAATCGGCCGTATACAGATACAGATTTCCTTCGATGGAGGACATAAGGGTCGTCGAACGGCTCGGATCCTCGATCAGTACATCCTGATACTCCTCCAGCGTCAGCCTCCACAGCTCCTGTCCATCCTCATCCCAGCGTACAATGGCATAATCGTACATCAGAGTCGCAAAGCCGTCGTCCGGCATGGCGGTTATGGAGACAGGCGCACTGCCGGACCACGCCGACCAGGTTTCGGTCTTTTCGTCATACTGAGTCAGCGCGTAGGAGCTGTAGGACTTGTTCCGCATATTGAACAGCGTAAACTGATAGTTTCCGAGCAAGATCAGACTGCCCTCGCTTGCCTTCTCATCGTATTGCTCCTGGGTTATTTTATCCATCAGGATACCGACTTTTCCATCGTAGGTCATGAACTGCGTTCCATAATGCGCCGCGATTTCGTATCGATCACCGAGACTGACGCCGGTGGGCAGCTCCTTTTCGGTAATTTTGTAGGCTTTCGTTCCTGCGACCCAGTTCGCGTCGTTCGTACCGCTCCAGGAGCTGTCCGAGGGTGCTTCCTCTCCGCTGCATCCGGCAAAGCAGAACAGCATCGCGAGCACGGCGGCGAGTATACGTTTTTTCATACCATTCACCTCACAAAATATTTTATCGCGTTTGCGGATAATTTATCTACATTTATCATATCACACCATATCAGACCTTTTATAGATATATTCCGTAAACATTTTGTGTCTCATTGGTGAACGGCAAATTTTTATTCCACCGCCAGCAAATTCAAATCCCACGCGGGCACATACTCGTACCGCCGAATGTACAGCTTCGTGTAGCCCAGCTCCCGAACCATCTGCGGCAGCCGGAACAGGTCGCCGCTGCGGTGATAAAGCGACACCAGCAGCCGGGGATGGGTGCGCGCAATCACCGCCCGTGAGCCTTCCAACGCTTCCCGCTCCGAACCTTCCACATCGTATTTGATGTAATCGCAGTCTCCCTCATAAATGCTGTCCAGACGCGCCGCCTGTACAATTTTAATCTTTGCCCCGGTCTTGAGCGCCTCGTTCGACGCCGCCGTGGAATTTCGGTTGCCGCCCGCCGTAAAGGACAGCTCGCATTCATCATTCCACGCCGCCAGATTGTGGGCTTCCACCGCATAGGGAATCCCTCCCGCGATGAACTCGTTCAGCTTGCGGAAGGTGCGCACGTCCGGTTCCATGGCAGTCACTTGCGTCAAATTCGGCGCGTAATGCGCCAGTTCTCGAATGCTGTCGCCGTTGTACGCACCCAGATCGGCGGCGCGTGTGATGCGGTCGGCGTGCAGAATGTCGTTGTACACCTCATCGGGCGTTACGATATGGCTGCGCAGATAGCCCAGCTTCCCCGTCAGACGGTAGGCGATGATGTCGCAGAAGGTGCGTTTCGACTGTATATCCGCCAGCATATCGCAAACCTCCGCCAGCTCGGTGCGGTGCGCTTCGAAAAAGGCGAGATCGAAAATCTCCCCGTCTTCCACCACCGGCACGTCGGGAATCACCAGCTCCCGTTCGCCGTCCAGCGCGTAAATCCGCTCTAACACCTCCGGCAGCCGGGAGCCGAAGGACACGGCGATGATAAAATCCTCGTATTTTTCACAGACCTGTGCATAAGTCAGCACGGTTTTCCCGTGAAAGCTCTGTCCCCGGACAAATTCGTCCGACGCGAAGAAATCCGCCGCCTCAATCCCATACTGCGCGAAAACGGCGAGGATTTTATCCGCGCCGTTTCCCATGCCGTACAGAACGATCGGTTTCTCCGCCCCGGCCAGCCTCTGCCAGAGATCGCAGGTCAAGTCAATTTCGTTTACCGATTCGTAATGCTTCATATTTTCAAAAATCTCTTTGCGTTGTTATACAGAATATCCTGCCGCTCCTGCTCATTCAGCCCCAGCTTCAGGAAACGCTCCATCTCGGTATCGATGTTCTTTACCGGATAATCGGTGCCGAACATAACACGGTCAGCGCCAAAAGCATGAATCAGCTCCGTGGCACGCTCGGGTGTCAGCACCCACAGAGCGCTGGACGTATCATACCACACGTTGGGACGCCCGTTCAGCATCTCTACCGCCTCGTCCCAGGCCTGATAACCGCCTAAATGCGCCGCCACCACTTCCAGCTTCGGGAAGCGGTCCAGCAGATGTGCCAGCTTCTTCGGCTGGGAGAAGCGGTACTCCGGACGTTTGTCACCCATATGCAGGTAGAGCGGAAGCCGCCCCTCGATAATTTCACACAGCTCCATCATCCGCGGTGCATCGATATCGATCTGCTGAATGTCGGGGTGAATCTTGATACCCTTCAGACCGAGTCCGATAACACGCTCCACTTCGCCCGCAAAATCGGGATAGTCCTGATGGATTCCTGCGAAGCCCACAGTCTCAAAGCCGTTCTCACGGGACTGCTTCACCAGCGCCGCAATGGTATCGTTGACCTTCTGCACCTGATGCGCGTTGGTCGCCACTGAAAAGAGCAGGAAGCCGCGGACACCGTAATCCGCCGCATGACTTTCCAGATCGGCGTAAGTGCCCTTCCCCTCCGCGGAGAAATTGAAGTTTCCCTCAAAATCGTAGAATGCGCTCAGATTCCGCACTGCCTTTTCAGCGATAGCTTCGGGATAGGTGTGTGTATGAATATCGAATATTTTGTACATCCGTATCACACTCTCTTAATATACGAATTCCTGATAAATCGCCTTCATGGCTTCCTCGAAGTCGTTTTCCTCTACGCCGACAATAATGCTGATTTCGCTGGAACCCTGGTCGATCATGCGGATATTGATGCCCGCGCCGCTGATCGCCTTGAAGACACGCGCAGCCGTACCCTTGGCTTTAACCATAGCGCGACCGACCACTGCAATCAGCGCCAAACCGTCCTCAATGTCGATGGTTTCGGGATTGACCTGACGGCAGATACCGTTGACGATCTGATCGCGGTGTCCCTCCAGATCGTGGGTGTTGATGATGACGCTCATATTGTCGATGCCCGAAGGCAGATGCTCGAAGCAGATGTTGTTGTTTTCCAGAACTTCCAGCAGCCGGCGTCCGAAGCCAACCTCGTTGTTCATCATATCCTTCTCCACCGACAGAACCGAAAAGCCCTTCTTGCCGGCCACGCCGGTGATAACGTTGCCGGTATCATACTTGTCGCTGGACGCCACAATCAGCGTACCGTGAGCGGCGGGATTGTTGGTGTTGCGGATATTGATCGGAATCCCCGCGAAACGCACCGGGAAGATCGCATCCTCATGGAGAACGCCCGCGCCCATGTAAGACAGCTCACGAAGCTCCCTGTAAGTGATTTCGGCGATGGGACGGGGATTATCGATGATGCGGGGATCCGCCATTAGGAAGCCGTCCACGTCCGTCCAGTTTTCGTAAAGATCGCACTCGGCGGCTCTTGCCACGATGGAGCCGGTGATATCCGAACCGCCCCGGGAGAAGGTCTTGATGGTATCGTTGGGCATGGAGCCGTAGAAGCCGGGGATAACGGCATATTCATGCTTTTTCAGCTCGGCCGACAGCACCTGATTGGTGCGCTCCGAATCAAACTGACCGTTGTCGTTGAAGAAGATAACCTCAGCGGCGTCGATAAAATCGAAGCCGAGATATCTGGCAAGAATTTTACCGTTGAGATATTCGCCGCGGCTGGCTGCGTAATCGCGTCCTGCCTTGTGAATGAACGCATTCCGGATCATCTCAAACTCATTATTCAGCGAATAGTCCATTCCCAGACCTTCGATGATGCCGTTGTAGCGGGCTTCGATCTCGCTAAAATATTCGCTGATGTTCTCGCCTTTGGCTGCCATTTCATAGCAGGTGTAGAGCATATCGGTGACTTTCGTATCGGTTTTGGAGCGCTTGCCGGGAGCGGAGGGCACCACATAACGGCGTTCCGGCTCTGCAGCGATAATATCTGCTACTTTCTTAAACTGCGCGGCGTCCGCAAGGGAGCTGCCGCCGAATTTTACAACCTTTAACACTGTAATAACCTCTATCTGTATCTAATTATTGAGTCAAATACGACATATATTATATTATATGAAATCGGCGCCGTTTTGTCAATACTCGACAGAGCGGCGCGAAAATTTTTGTGAACCATGACAGCCGGACACCATGACGGTGTCCGGCAAATGGTCATTTTAACAAGGTAAAATGCAGTTCACAGTCCGTTTTTATCGCAGAGGCGGCGTCCGATTTTATAAAGCATCGCACCGGCGTCGTATGTAAGCTCACGGTCGAAGCGCTTGTAGAAGTTGTCGGCTTCGAAAACGAAGTCGCCGTCATAGCCAATATCCTTCAGTCCGGCGCAGAAGCCGTCCCAGTCGATGTTGCCGAAGCCGGGCGCGGTATGCAGGTCACTGACGCCGTCGGTATCGTGGACGTGAAGCGCTTTCAGGCGGGGGCCGATGATGTTCACGATGTCGCGAATGTTCATATCGCGGCAGGACAGGTTGGTATGTCCCACATCCAAGCAGACCACGAAGCGGTTTCCGTTTTTGCACATACCGTTCAGGGTGTCCACATAATCGTTCAGCTCATAGGGGCTGGAGCAGACGGTGGGGCAGATTGTTTTCTTCACCTGATCGGAGTTCCACATATTTTCCACCGCGATGGAAATCCCGTATTCATCCAGATACGGGATCAGCCGTCCGTAGAAATCCATCGCCACTTCCTTATTCTCCGCCGCCAGACAGCCGTAGCGGTTCTCCCGCAGAATCGGCGGATGCACCACGGCATGGTGTGCGCCCAGCACGCTGGACGCCAGCAGTGCACGGCGCTCGGCTTCGAAAATCACCGCGTCCCGGGCAGGTTCAGCCGTATAGCAGGGGAAAGGCGTGTGCGTCTGGTAAATGTAAATGCCGCAGTCCTCGGCAACCTTGCGCAGTCTGCCGAAATAAGCCTTAATCTCCTCGTCGGACGCTGCCAGAATGCCCTTGTCCACCGGGTAGAACATACTCCAGTCGATGGACTCAAAGCCTGCCTTCGCCAGCAGCTCGATGGCCTTTTCCGCGCCGAATACCTTCTCAAAGGTATCGGTCTGTGTACAAATATTCATAATCGTTCCTCCAAATCTTATTCCAGTCCGAGGTAATCCCAATATTCCTCAAGACACATATTCATCTCATACATCTGCTGCGCGTGGTAGCGTCCCACATAGCGGTAATGCCACGGCTCGTAGGAAATGCCGGTGATGTCCACCTTATCCTCAGGGTAGCGCAGGATAAAGCCGAACTTCCAACAGTTTTCCTTTAGCCACTTGAACTGTTCGGTTTCGCCGAAGGACACATCCGCGGCAGCCAGGTTGTGCATATCCGCCACCAGTCCCAGCTGATGCTCGGAAGCGCCGGGCGGGTTGATCACCTGCGCGGTGATTTTATAGGCTTCCTCGTAGCTCAGATTGGTGTACGAGGACAGTCGGGTGTTAAAATTGTACTCCTGCTGAGAATAGCTGCGATAAGCACTGGTGACAGTGACATCGGTGAAGCCGGTGGCCGCCACCATCTCCTTGAAAAGAGCCTCCAGCGCTTTGGCCGCGATATTACGCATCTGCTGCTGAGCGCGTCCGTCGGCGCGGGTGTTCGCCACAACAATCAGATCCTGCGGAACATCGGAAGCCCCCAGCTTGTGATCTACATTGACCAGCGTCAGATACTCGGTGGTATTGCCCGGATTCATGTACTCCTCATATGCCGCCAGATTGGACACAAAGCCCAGATCGGGCATGGATGCCACCGAAACGGCGTCAGCCTCGTTAATCGATTCGATGGGCGCAGGGGATTGGAGCAGGAACGCCAGCTCGCCGTAGATGATCTCCTCATCCTTCGGAACCTTTCCATCCTCATCCAGTTCATTGAGGATTTCGCGGGTGACAGTGACCTCATGCTTCTTTTCGTCCACATCCACCGCAAGACCTTTGAAATAAGCGCTGACAAAATCCACCGGGACATACAGCTTGTCATTTTTATAATAGCTCTCCGCGCCCAGCCGGGTTTCCACCGTGTTCACATAGACCACGCGGGTGCCGGTCAGAAAGCGGATGGTCTCGGCTTCGTCGCCCTTGATTACGTATTTGATATCATCCACCGAGCCGGTGACAGCAAGATCGCACATCTCGGCAATATCGGTGAAGCTGACATAAATACGACCATCCCGCACCGCGTCCGAATACGCAAGACGATAGCTTCGTGCATCGCCGATGGTATAACTGTAACTGGAGTCGTCGGGCGAATCCTGCCGGGTCAGCTGCATGAAAAAGAGCGCCGCAGTCAGTCCGCACATGATGGCAAACACCACCAAAAACAGCAGCAATCTCGACAGAAACACGCGGAATGCCGCTTCCCGGCTCTTTTTGATATAATAGCGTTCTCTCTGCCGATTGATGCGGTTGATCTCGATCTGCTCGGCGGTGAGTTTGATTTTCTTCGGCTGCGCGCGGCGCTTGCCGGGCGACTGCTGATTGATGCGGGACATACCGCCCACGTTGGGTCTTGCCGCTCCATTGGGACTCGTTCCGCTGTTGGGACGTGCAGGCGCGCCCGGACGGCTGTACTGACCGTTCGCCTGTCCGCGCGGCTGGGGATTGGGATTGCGCGTGTACTGTCCCTGCCGGGACTGTCCGCGCGGCTGCTGCGCGTGCGGCTGCCCCTGCTGCGGATTGTACGGACGCTGCGCGCCCGTATTCCGGTTCGGGGGATTGCCCTGCTGTCCGCCCCGGTATTGCCCGGACGGCGGTCGGTTGTTGTTCATATTCATCTTCCGTTTCCGTTATTTTTCTATTCAGAGGCGCAGAACGCTGTGCGGCGTTTTGCGTCTCATATCATTATACCACAGATTTCTCATTAAATAAATAGGTAATTGAAATTTTCACAAATTAATTTTCATCCGGCACAAAGAACACCCGCTATTTTCACGGGTGCTCTTTTTCGTGATGTCAGCCCCCAAAGGGCGGCGGTTCATGATGCCCTCCATGGTGTCTGCCCGGATGAGGCTCCCTCGGAGGACGCCCCGCTCCCACAGGCTCGGCATCAGGTTCCGGCGGATAATCCTCCGTTCCCACAATATACCGGCTTGCCTGCGTGGAGAACAGCTCGCAGTAGCGTCCGCCCTTTGCCATCAGCTCCTCATGGGTGCCCTCCTCGATCAGCTGACCGTATTCCAGCACCAAAATCTTCGACGCTCTGGTGGCGCTGGACAGACGGTGTGAAACGAAAATCGTGGTCTTATCGCGGCTCAATGCATCAAATTCGTTGTAAATCTCCTGTTCCGCCATTGCGTCCAGCGCGGCTGTAGGCTCATCCAGAATCATCACGTCCGAATCGCTGTAGAAAGCGCGGGCGATGGCCAGCTTCTGCCACTGTCCGCCGGACAGCTCCAGACCGTTGTCCTCGAAAATACGCATCAGCGGCGTATAATACTGGTCAGGCAGCCGTTCGATAAACTCACTTGCGCCCGACTGTCCGGCAGCATCCCGGATGCGCTCATCATCGATTTCCCGACCAAGATCGCCGAAGGAGATGTTTTCCCGGACGCTGAAGGCATAGCGCCCGAAATCCTGGAAGATAATTCCGAAAATCTTATAAAGCTCGGCCACATCGTAATCCCGCAGATCCTGCCCATCCAGCAGAATCCGTCCCTCTGTGGGATCGTACAGGCGGGTCAGCAGCTTGAGCAGCGTAGTCTTGCCCGCGCCGTTCAAACCCACCAGCACCACGCTCTCCCGCGGATTCAGCGTGAAGCTGACATTCCTGATCACGTCCCGGTCGGTGTTGGGATAACGGAAGGACACATGGTCAAACTCGATCACGTGCTCTCCCCGCTTCACATGAAGCGGTTCGGCAAGTCGGGGAACGATGTGCTGTTCCTCTTCCATGAAGGACATCATGTTATCGATAAACAGCGTTCCCTCGTAGATCGTCGCCGTGGTGGACACCAATGTTGCCACACCGCTGGCAATGGAGCTGAGCGCACCGGTATACAGCGAATAGTCGCCGACCTCCAGCTCACCCAGAAAGACCTTCTGGGCGATGTAAATATACAGCACGCAGTTGACCACTGTAGTCAGCACCGCCAGACCGATATGCCACGCTCCCTCGGAAAGGATCAGCTTGCGCAGACCGTTGAAGTAGGTGGCGAAAACTTCCTTGTACTTGCCGATCAGCAGGTCGGACATACCGTACATACGAACTTCCTTCACATGATCCTTGCTGGTCATGATGTTGGTGAAATAGTTCAGCTTGCGGCGTTCCTTGGAACGGCGGAACATATAATCCGCGTTCTTGCGGCGGTAAATGAAGTTAATGATCGCCGACGGAACGCTCATCAGCACGATAATCAGCGGCGCGTACCGGCTGACCACCGCCAGCACCATAATATAGCTGATCATGCTGATGACCGTGCTCATGATGCTGAATGTGGAATTGAGTATCTGAATCGGACGGTTGCCTGCTTCCCGGTTGGCGTTTTCCAGCTTCTGATAGAATTCGGGGGTGTCGAAGCTGGCGGTATCAATGGTTTTGGCCTTGTTGATAATTTTCAGCTTGATATGGTTGGACACCAGCTCACCCGAGATACGGGTCAGGATACTGTCCACCTGATTGACAATCCGGCGGGCAAACATATAGACGAACTGTATGGTCAGCAGACCGGAAATCACCTTGAAATCGTTGACCGCTCCCTGAACCGCGTCCACCAACAGATTAATCAGCTCCCGGCTGATCAGCGAGCCGATGATCGGCATGACGCCGTTGAACACAGCCATGAACAGCATAAGAAAGAGTATCCACGGCTTGGTCTCCCATACCAGTCCGTATATGTAAAACAGACGCTTGAAAAATCCGCCGAGCAGGCGGCATAGATAATCGGGCACCTCTCTGATACTTTTTGGGGGCGGCGTAATCGAGCGCTTCTCCTCCCAAGGACGCGGTCCGCCGGGACCGCCGGGCATTCCGTTCATTTGATCTACCTCCGATTTTTCATGTTTCTTTTCACCTGATATGATTATATCACCTTTCCCGTTTATAAGCAACAGTTATCTTCGTAAATGAACGTTTTTTGTCTGTATGTGCTAAAATGGAGAAGGTTTGTTTGTGCAACAATCCCACGAATATTGTATTTGCTGGAAATCTTACGTTGTTAGTTTACTGTCTAAATTAACATTTTTGCTATCGTAATGCGCGTATATTCACATATGAATGTGAAGTTTGTGCAGTTTATCGATTGACAAATCCCTGACAAAGGGTGTATAATATGTACGTAAATTTGAAATGTTTGGAGATATGAAAAATGGATTTTGAAATGATGCATCCCGCCGACCGGATTGTCACAATCATGAACCGTCTTTACAGCTACGGCATGACCACCACCTCCGGCGGCAACCTGTCGATCTGCGACTCTGACGGTACTGTCTGGATCAGCCCTTCCGGCGTTGACAAGGGTTCTCTGCGCCGCGAGGATATCATGCAGATTCACGCTGACGGAACCATCGTCGGCCCCCATAAGCCTTCCAGCGAGTACCCCTTCCATCTTGCCATCTACGCTGCCCGCCCTGATCTCAAGGCTGTGCTTCACGCTCATCCCCCGGCACTGGTGGCATTCAGCGTCATCCGCAAGATCCCCAATACATCTATGACCCCCGACGCCAAGTTCATCTGCGGCGACATCCGCATGGCTGAATACGCACTCCCCGGAAGCAAGCTGCTGGGCGAAAAGATCGCCTCCGAGTTCGCTAAAGGCTGCAACACCGTCATGCTGGAGAACCACGGCGTGGTTATCGGCGCTTCCGACCTGTTCAAGGCTTTCATGAGCTTTGAAACGCTGGATTACTGTGCCCGCCTCGAAATCAACGCCCGTTCCTTGGGTCAGACCCCTACCTCCCTGTCCGACAAGCACATGGAAACCTACAAGCTGAAGGTCAGCCCCTCCATGGACGAGTTCATCCCCCGCGTTCACACCAGCGAGGAGCTGGACGCCCGCCGCGAAATGTGCAACCTCATTCACCGCGCTTATGACAACCAGCTGTTCACCAGCTCTCAGGGCACCTTCTCCAAGCGCCTGTCCGACGGCTCCTTCATCATCACCCCCTACGCTATGGACAGAAAGTATCTGGAGCCGAGCGATCTGGTGCGCATTGAAGACGGCCGCAAGGAACACGGCAAGACCCCTTCCCGTTCGGTCAGCCTGCACGCAGCCATCTACGCAAAGCATCCGGAGATCAAGAGCGTCATCGTGGCACATCCGCCGCACATTATGGCCTTCGCCATCACAGGAAGCGTGTTTGACGCCCGCCTGATTCCCGAGAGCTACATCATGCTCAAGAACGTGAAGAAATATCCCTTCGGTTCCTCCTTCATGCAGCCCGAGCTGATGGCTGACGAAATCTCCATCAAGAATCCCGTCTGCATCATCGAAAACGACTGCGTAATCGTAGGCGGCACCTCGCTGCTGAACGCTTTCGACCGTCTGGAGGTTATGGAGTACAGCGCCAAGTCGGTCATCGACACCGCTTCGCTGGGTCAGCCTGTGGTGAAGATTTCTCCCGAGGAAGTCAAGGACATCGAAGTCGCCTTCAATCTGTGATTGAGTTCAATCTGTGATCATCGTTACATCAAAGATGCCGCGCTTACGCGCGGCATCTTCCTTATTTCCAATTTTCGCTGCGGATGATTTTCCACAGCGCGTCAAGATTTTTCTTGTGCCTGCGATAATCCGGACACCATTTCTCAACCAGCGCCCAGAATCGTTCCGAATGGTTGAACTCCCACATATGACACAGCTCATGAATCACAATATAGTCGATTTCCTCCGGCTCTGCCATCACACAGAACCAGGTGAAGTTCAGCGAATCCTTCTTTGAACAGGTCGCCCAGTGGGAGGTCGCCGAATTAATCTTCACCGCCACGGGTGAAAGTCCCATCTGTCCTGACCAGTACCGCACCCGGGCGGTGATATCGTTCTTTGCCAGCAGACGGTAAACCTGTACGACAGCGCCGCGCAGCTCGTCTGCGTTCAATCCGGGCGGAACATAGAAGCAGCCCTCTGCATATCCTACCCTGTCCCCTTCCCGGCTCACCAGCGTCCATTCACCGCCGAACACGCGCAGTTTGCCGCCATAGGACAGTGCTTCGCTTTGTTCGGCAATGGCAGTCTGCTCGGCGCTGTGGGTTTTCATCCAATCGATATGCTGCTCCGCAAACGCGATGGCATCGGACAACGGCATTCGCATGGGCAGCAGCAGCTCGGGCGTACCGTCGCCGCCAATGCGGATAGCCAGCCGCTTCCGGCGGGCGGAACGCTCCACACGGCAGAGGATGCCGCCAATTTCAATCGTCTCCATGCTTCAGCCTCCGCGAGAATTCGCAGCCGCAGAAATCCTGCCGATAGAGATCATACTGCCGCGACAGTTCAATCGAACGCAGATAGCCGCCCTTCTTCTTAAAGTCGGAAGGCAGATAGCGGACGTCGTATTTCGCCGCCAGCTCTTCGCCGATTTCGTTGAGCTTCGCCGCGTTCTTGTGGGGGCTGACGGTCAGCGTGGTGGCGAAATAATCGAACTGCCCCGGATGCGCCGCCATATAGGCCGCCGTTGCCTCCAGACGCAGGCGGTAGCACCCAAAGCAGCGCGCTCCGCCCTCAGGCAGATTCTCCAATCCCTGCGCCATGGCGAGGAAACGTTCCGGATCGTAATCCCCCGCCGCATAGTCGATGCGATGCTCCCGTTTCAGCAGCGGGATCAACCGCCGCTCCTCGGCGGCACGCTTTTCATATTCGGCAGGATCGGTGATATTGGGGTTATAGAAAAATACCGTGATATCAAAATACTCCGCCAGATACTCCAGCACGTAGCTGGAACATGGAGCGCAGCATACATGGAGCAAAAGGGAGGGCGTTTTTCCCTGACACTTGGCCAGCTCCGCTTCCAAAGCGAGTTGTGCATTTATTTTCTTCATATTTTTTCCGATTTCTTATTGAAGTCTGTGAAATTGTGTGATATAATAGTAACAGCATAGTATTGATGGAGGTAGGATTTTGAGCAACCGCAACAATGACCGTATATATCCCATAAACCGACAGCCGAACAATCAGCAGCCTGAAAAGCAGCCGCCGCGGTATCCGCAGCAGCCTGAAAAGCAGCAGGATAATTCACCCTCGGGTGTGCTGCTGTTCATTGAGCTGATGCTCTTCATCGCGTCCATGGTAGCGGCGGTGCTGTTTATTTCGTTCCTGCCGCTGGATTACTATTTTGAATATACGGAGACTATTCTGCCCGTTCAGAGCACCCAGCTGATCGCAGCGTCCCCCATCGACCGCATCGACGAATCCGAAATTCCGATTCCGCCCGAGCCGGAGTTGGAGTATCCAGTCTACGATTTCGCACTGCCTGTTCCCGAAAGTACATATCACTCGCTGGATTACTTCAACGATGTTGTTTTCATCGGTGACTCGCGAACCGTCGGTCTGATAACCTATACCAAGATTGCTCCCATCGATTATTCTTCCGTGGGTCTGAATATCAGCAGCATTTCCACCAAGGACTACCTGCGCTATACCAACGAATCGGGACAGAGCGCAACGCGCACTGTGTACGAAGCGCTGGAGGCGGAAGCCGGAAATTACAAGTCAATCTACATCGCCACCGGCGTCAATGAGCTGGGCTGGAGCACGAACGGCTTTATCAAAACCTACCGTCAGGTCATCGAGGATATCCGTGCCATCACGGATGTGCCGATCTACATTCAGCTGATCATCCCGGTCACGACTAAGGCGCAGGAAACCTCCACCACCGGCATCAGCAACGATAAGGCGCGGGAGTTCAACGCCCGTCTGCGCGCGCTGGCTGCCGAGCTTGAGGTCTATATGATCGATCCCATCGAGCTGTTTACGCTGGAGGACGGCTCCCTTGATCCCGAATTCGCATCGGACGGCGTTCATCTGTCGATCAGCGCTTACAAAACTCTGCTGGAGTATTATCAGACCCATGTGGTCGATCCCGAAGCATGGGAGAATCTTCGAACCGTCGAGGAAGAACCGCCAGAGACTACGGAACAATAAATTGTATGAAATGACTGCCGCGCTTACGCGCGGCAGTTTTTTATCTGTGACTGTCGAGATAATTCTGCAAAATGATCTGTGCGGACAGCGTGTCCACTGTTTTTTTGCGCTTCTTGCCGCGGGTGTCGGTCAGATTCAGAATCTGGTGCGCCGCCATGGTGCTGCACCGCTCGTCAAAGAATTCCACCGGAAGCCCCGTGTTCTCTGCGAGCATGGCGGCAAACTCCTTTGCGTGCTCGGCGCGGGGACCAAGGGTGCCGTTCATGTTCACCGGAAGTCCCACAACAATCTTCGTCACGCCGTATTCCTTCGCCTTTTCCGCCACAAGCTGCGCGGTTTTGACCATCCACGTGGACTCCACATAGCCGATGCCGTTCGCCAGCATACCCAGCGTATCGCTGACCGCCAGCCCGGTGCGGGTGTCGCCGAAATCCACGCCTAAAATCCGTTCCGCCATATGCTTACAGGACGATGCCCCGGCTGCGGATGAACTCATCCACCTGCGCCGCGTCAGGAATCGAGCTGGACGCGCCAGCCTTTCCAACCACCATTGTGCCCACCGCGTTGGCATACTTGACCGCACGGACGATATCGCCGGTTCTCAGATATTCAAGCGTCATGGCGGCGGTGAAGGAATCACCGGCGGCGGTGGTATCCACCACCTCGCCCTCGTAGGAAGCAAGCAGCTGGGCATATTTTCCGTCGTAGATGTATGCGCCGCGTCCGCCCAGCTTGATAACCACATACTTGGTCTCCACCTTCTGCATCAGCGTGAAGGCGGCTTTCAGGCAGTTCTGGCTGTCGTTAGGCTGAATGCCGGTGAGGGCGAAGCACTCGCTCTCGTTGGGCGAAATGACCTCCAGCGGTCCCAGCTTGTCCAGCGGATAATCGGCGCGCGCGGGACCTGCGTCCACGAAGACCGGGATTTTACGCTGCTTTGCGAACTGAGTTGCCGCGATAACGGCAGAGTCCGGAATCTCAAAGTGCAGGAACACCGCGTCGGGCAGGCAGGTAAAAGCGTCCTCGATATCGTCCGTGGACAGCTTCATATTTGCGCCCGGATAGACAACGATGCGGTTGGCGCCGTCACCCTCCACGATAATCGATGCCAGTCCGGTGGGAGCCACACGGTCATGCTTGATGAAGCGGGTGTCGATACCGCAGTCCTTATAGAGAGCCTTCATGCGCTGGGCGTGCTGATCGTTGCCCATTCTGGCGCAGAAGATGCTGTCGCCGCCAAGCCGTGCGAAAGCAACCGCTGAATTGGCGCCCTTACCGCCGGGTACATAGTCGTAGCTGTTCGTTTCCACGACCGTCTGTCCCGCTTCGGGAAGTTTACCGACCTTCATCACGAAGTCCATGTTTGCGCTGCTGATGATGAGTACTCTTTTTTTCATATAATAGCTTCCCTTCTGAAAATTAATATTCGTAGGTCTGACCGTTCGCCTTGACGGTGACATGATTCTTGCCGTCCGCCGAAGCCTCGCAGCGACCGACAATCTTTGCGTCCACACCGAAGGATTTTGCCGCTTCAATCATGAACGCCGCATCCTCCTCGCCGCAGTAAAGCTCCATGCGGTGTCCCATGTTGAACACCTGATACATTTCGGCGTCGCCGATGTCGCCGTTTTCCCAGATTGCCTTGAAAAGGGGCGGCGTGTCAAACAGGTTGTCCTTAATGTAATGGATGCCGCTGCCAAAGTTCTTGCACTTGGCCTGTCCGCCGCCAGTGCAATGGATCATGCCATGAACGGACGAGCGTTTGGCATCCAGAATCTTCTTGACAATCGGTGCGTAAGTACGGGTAGGGGACAGAATAGCATCCACCACCGTCACGTCGGTGCCGGGAAGAATGTCCTCCACGTGATAGCTTCCGCAGTAAACCTTGGACTCGGCGATAGTGCCCGAATAGGTCTCCGGGTACTTGGCCGCGTAATCGTGATGGAGCATCAGATGGCGTGCCGCCGTCAGACCGTTGGAACCCATGCCCGCATTGTAAGCCTTCTCGTAGCTTGCCTGACCGTAGGACGCGAAGCCGACGATCACATCGCCCGGACGGATGTTGTCGCAGTCAATGACATCGCTGCGCTTCATACGGACAAAGAAAGTGGAATCCACGATCAGCGTGTTCACCAGATCGCCCACATCCGCCGTCTCGCCGCCGGACATGGTGATGCCGATGCCGTGGGAGCGGAGCATTTCGCAGAAATCGGTATAGCCGTCGATAACCGCCTTGATGGCCTTGCCCTCCACGCGGTGGGCGTTGCGACCGATGGTGTTGGACAGCACAAAGCCGTCAGTAGCGCCGATGCAAAGCAGGTCGTCCAGATTCATGACCACCGAATCCTGCGCGATGTTGTAGTATGCCGACAGGTCGCCGGTCTCCTTGTATTTGATGTAAGCCAGCGAGGACTTGGTTCCCGCACCGTCCGCGTGCATGGCGGCACAGTAATCGGGATCGCCGCAGGGGTCGGGAATGATCTTGCAAAACGCACCGGCGAACACGCCCTTGTCCTGCTTGGAAATGGCGCTGTGTACCTCGTCCTTGGTCGCGGATACGCCGCGGGATAAATAAGCGTCAGACATAATGAATACTCCTTCTGTATGGTTAAGATAATTTTTATTACAGTTCAATGACCGTGGCGTCGGTCGAATTGGGATAGCAGGTGATATCGAGAATGCGCTGATTGCTGCTTCCCCGGAAGCGCAGGTTCAAATCGCGCAGCGCATCCACATAGCGTCCGTCCACCAGATAGTTGGTCGCCGCCAGCAGCTCCCGCACCGAAGGCTCGGTCTCCGCCTTTTTTTGCAGATGCTCCCATGTGAAGCCGGTATAGGTCATCACCGTCAAACCAGCGTCGGCGGCCTTCTTCGCGATGACCGCCAGCTCATGCCCCCACAGGAACGGCTCGCCCCCGCTGAATGTAATGCCGCGGATCAGCGGATTTTTCTGAATGTCCCGCCAGATCCTGTCGGTTGTCGTTTCCTTGCCGCCGCCATAAGCATGGGAGCCGGGATTATGGCAGTTATAGCATTTATGCGGGCAGCCCTGTACGAACACCACGTAACGCAGGTCGGGACCGTCCACGCTGGATTCACGAACCACGCCGAACAGCCGGATAGGCAGGCTTTCCATGGGGGTATCGCTGCCGAAATTCCGTCTTAACATGATGTCACCCCGCTTGTCAGAATCATTTTATTTTCCTCATTTCTTTTTCTTGCGGCTGAGCAGCACTACCGTCAGAATCGTAGCCACCGCGACAATGATCGCGCCGCCCACCCATATGTACGCACCGTATTCCTGCGATGCCTGCGGCGAACGACGGCGCGCCCGCTCATCGGCGATGACGCTCTCCAGCGACTCGTCGTTGTAATCCTTCGACAGCCCTTCGATGCGTTCCACCGACAGGGTTGCCGAACGCAGGGAATCGCCGACCAGCAGCTGTAAGCCCTCGGTATTTTTCGCGCTCTCAAACTCGCCGATATCCACATATATGGTAGTCTTCAGTCCCACCGCCACAGCCGCCGTGGCTTCAAAGCGCTCGTTTTCCGCCGTCAGCACCAGCGTCACCGGTACCTCGGTCAGGCTGGAGGGAACAACATCGTCCACCGTCAGCGTAATGGCCAGCACGGGCGTCAGCGTCAGATTTTCGGAATACTCAAAGCGGTGCGCAATGCCCATGCAGGACGCATTCCCGGATGTGGAGGAATTCAGCTTCGCCAGCAATACGCCGTTCTCCACCGTAAGAGACGTGCAGTGGTAGCCGGGCTGCAGCTCTCCGCTTCCCGTGAAGGCATCGAAGGTATAGTAATCATACGCACCCTTGATGCCGGAAGGCTCCTCCAGGGAGGCTTCCACCTCGCGAATCTGCTTTTTCGGCAGACGCTTGGCGTCATAGCCCTCCACCAGGTCTACCCATTTTTCCGCTTTCAGCGTAGTCAGCGCCACCGTAGCAATAACCTGACCGTCCTCCGTATCGATCATCCGCACGCATTCTGCAATGTTGGAAGCGGTACTTCCACTGTTGATGACGGGGATATAAGCATCCACGCGGCTGTTGAAGTAGGCGCCGTAGTAGCCGTACACAAAAGCGGCGATTGCGTCGCTTAACCGGAGCTTCGGGAAAGTCAGCGTATTGTCGCAGAAAATCAGCTTGTTCTCCGACAGTCCCAGCTGCCAGAGCAGGTTAGTCAGCAGCGAGCAGTTACCCGCCGTGACGCACGGATCGTCACTTTCGCTGATGCGATAGAGATTTTCAATGCAGAGGTTCCATTCGAACTGTCCGCCGGAGCCGATTTCCTCAGCCAGCGCCGTCACATACTGTTCCAGCCCGATTTCCTCCGTCTTGGTAGCCAGCTCCACCGAATAAATATCCGTCACCGACAGATAAACCTTCGCCTCCGAATTCACAGCCGTAATGCACTGATAGATGGTTCGCAGATCAACCGCCGTCCGACGGATGGCGTCTCCCAGCGTTTCTCCCTCCTCCAGAATGTTGGCGGCCTCCCCGAAGATCACGCCGACAACGCTGCCGTCAATCATCCAACGCCCGGCAATATAACTGCTGATCGCCGTCAGATAGCTGCTTCCGTCCGGCTCGCTGCTGAAATTGGAATAGTCCACGTAGGAATCGTCGCGGTAGAGAGCATCCAGCGTGTCGGGAAAGGCGCGTTCTTCGGCATACAACCGGAGAATCACCGGCACACCCGCGTTCTTCATCACCGTTATCTGCCGGTCAACACTCTCCAGATAAGCGGTGCTCAGGTAGTACCCCTGTCCGAAGCAGCTGTAACGCTCCCCCTCACTTTTGGCAGTGAAGGCTGCCAGAATATCAAAGTTGAGCACCGTCACCTCGGCAGCGGCTTGACCGACCACCGACATATCGCTGCTTACCAGCCCCTTAGCGCCGATGGCCGCTTCCACGGACACCTGAGCCGCCCGTTCGGGATTGTTCAGGTAAAAGGGTGCAGCGATCAGCTTTGCAGAGCCGTTTTCGTCCAACGACAGTGCGACGAATTTTTTATACAGCGTCTCCCGGGAGAAGTTTTTCAGAAGAAGTTCAAATTTGGTAGTCATCGGCGCTGTCACCAGCGGTTCCGACGCGGCGAGCTGTTCGATATCCACAGCTTCATCCGGCTCAAGCGCGTAGACGGCGATCTGACCGCTGCGGTTATTCAACGCTTCGTCGCGGCTGACCTCACCGACAAAGCTGACTGAACGCTGATCATCGCTCAGCAGGCAAGCGGTAATCAGTCCACAGGTTTCAAATTCATCCGGCTCGTAGGCGCTGATTACACAGATCGAGTCGATTTCAATCGTTCCCGTTCCATCGCCGAACTGCATCCGAATGCTGCGCAGCATGGAAGCGTCGCCCACATCCGCATAATAATATTGGCTGTCCGACTGCTTTTCCAGCTTGATTGTCACACTCTTATACTCGCTGAGCAGCGGCGTATCGGAAGTGGAATAATAAAGGGTCATGGTATCGATGTTGGTGTGGTTGGCCAGCTTGATGCGCAGACGGTTCACGTCGCGATCCAGCTCGGGCAGAATCACCATGGCGTCCAACAGCATAATATCGCCGTTCACCGACAGTTTCAGCTGCGTTTTATCCGCCGACATATCCGCACGTCCGCCGCTGATTGTGTACAGATCAAAGAGGAAACGGTCGGTCAGCTCCCGATCCACCATATTGCGCGCGGAAAGGGTATCGATGTAGAAATTGGTCTTGTTGTAACCGTCCACGGTTGTGCTCACCAGCAGACCGATCTCAATGGAAGTGATAGCTTCCCGCCCGGCATAGCTTCCGATATCCACATCAATGCGCGTCCAGACACCGGCTTCCAGCGTCTCAAGGCTCTCGATGGTCTCGCCGCTTGCGGTATGCATAATCAGACGGGTAAAGTATACGGCATACGGATCGGCCGTGTAAGGCAGCGCGAAAATTTCATAGGAGAAGGTGCGGTATTCGGTCAGATTCAGCGGCTTGGTCAGCTCCGTTTTCGCGCTGCGAATCAGGTTGACAGCCAGATCGTAGCTGGTAACTGCCAGGCAGTTACGGCTCGGCTCGTAAGGATCATTCTCCGGTGCGAACGTAGTACACAGAACCTCGGACACATTGTCGCCCCTCTGCCAGCCTGCGGTGTCGTTGTCGAAGGAGGTAATGGTCATCACGCCGTCCTCAGCGGAGGTATCCGCCGCGGAGGTATCCGCTGCAGACAGGGACAGGGATAGCGATGCCATAACGAGGATTACCGTACAGATGACGGCAAATACAGAAAATTTTCTCATCTTAATAACTCCTTCCCCACATAGCAACAGTTTCTCATAATATTATTATACCATTGATTGCACCGAAAAGCAAATGTTTTTTAATTTTTCTCATAATTTTATGAAACACTGTTGAGTTTCTCGTCATTTTCTGTTATAATAGAGAGGTACAATGTTTTATAGGAGGTTTCAAACCCTATGCCAATAAAAATTCCGGTCGGACTGCCTGCCGGTGAGATTCTGGAGCGCGAGAATATTTTCGTCATGAGCGACTTCCGCGCCGAGCATCAGGATATACGCCCGCTGAAAATTGCCGTGCTCAATCTGATGCCCACCAAGATCACCACCGAAACCCAGCTGATCCGACTTCTTTCAAACAGCTCGCTGCAGATCGAGTTTACCCTGCTGCAAACCGCCACCCACCGCTCCAAGCATACTTCCGCCGAGCACATGGCCGCTTTCTACAAGAATTTTGACGACATCCGCAATACCAACTTCGATGGTCTGATCATCACCGGCGCTCCCGTGGAAAGCATGGATTTCTCCGAGGTCACTTACTGGGAAGAACTGTGCGATATCATGGAGTGGTCGAAGACTCATGTCTTCTCTACCCTGCACATCTGCTGGGCGGCTCAGGCAGGACTGAACTATCACTACGGCGTGCCCAAATATCCGCTGGACAAAAAAATGTTCGGCGTATACCCGCACTATGCCCTCGACCCCAATCATCCTATCGTGCGCGGCTTCGACGAAATTTTTCTCGCGCCCCATTCCCGCCACACCGGACTGCGCGAGGAGGACATCGAAAAGGTGTCCGCACTGGAAGTCGTCGCAAAGAGCGACATCGCCGGTCCCTATATCATCGCCGCCCGTAATTCGCGGATGCTCTTTGTCACGGGTCACTCCGAGTATGACGGCGAAACTTTGGCCAACGAATATTTCCGCGACAAGAACAAGGGGCTGGATATCGACGTGCCCTACAACTACTTCCCGGACAACGATCCGACGAAGCGTCCGCCGAACCTTTGGCGGGGTCACGCGAATCTGCTCTTTTCCAACTGGCTGAATTATTTCGTTTACCAGAATACGCCCTACGATCTGGCAGATTTGTCGTAAGCGTAAAAACCGTTCAACCCGGACATAATAACCCTAGACGCAGAGCATCGCTCTGCGTCTAATATATGCAGGAGAATGGAAAATGGACAAAAACGAGAGCCTGATGCAGGAAGTCTACAAGAACGTGAAGATGGGCAGCGACTCAATCATTGATCTGATCGACAAGGTGGAGGACGCAGGACTTCGCTCGGAGATGACCCGGGAGCTGTCGCGCTACCAGCAGTTTGCAAAGGAAGCGGGCGAGCGTCTGGGCGAGCGAGGGCTGAAGCCCGAGGAAATTTCCACCGCTTCGAAAATCGGAGCCAAGATGGGGATGGCCTTCAATACGATGCTGGACACCACCACGTCCCATCTGGCGGAGATGATGATCAACGGTGCGACGATGGGCATCATCGATCTGGAAAAGAAGCTGAACGACGGCGAATATTCGCCCGAAGCGAAGTCGCTGTCCGAGAATGTGCTCCAGTTTGAAAAAGACACCGTGGAACGGCTGGGCGCGTTCCTGTAACATGAAAACTGCCGCGCTGGCGCGCGGCAGTTTTCGTTTCAGAAGGTGATGTAGCTGCGGGGATCGACAGGCGAATCGTTCACATACACACTGAAATGCAGGTGTGCGCCGGTCGCAGAACCGGTAGAACCGACTTTGGCGATGATGTCACCGGCTTCCACCTTGTCACCGGCTTCGACCAGGAGCTTGCTGCAATGGGCATAAAGCGTCTTCACGCCGTCGCCGTGGTCGATGATGATGTAGTTGCCGAAGCTCCGGTCATATTCGGCCGTTACCACTTCACCAGCAGCAGAGGCGAGAATATCGGTATCCGCAGGTCTGACCAGATCGATGCCGTTGTGGAAATCGGAGGTGCCGCGAATCGGATGGAAAGTAAAACCGTACTCGCTCGACACTCTGTCCACCTTATCCAGCGGCAGGGAGAGCGCAATTTCATCGGAAACAGCTTCCGTCCCGATCGCTGTCACGGTCTCGGCTGTAGTCTCCGGTTCGATGATACGTTCCTTGGACACCCACGTGGTTTCGGTGGAATCGTCCTCCTGCCAGCTGACCGGCAGGACCGGCTCGTCCACAGGCACAGCCTTGGCACTGACGAAGAAGGCGGACATGGCGGCGGTAATCGATACGGCAGCCGCGATGGAAACGATGGTTATTTTTCTTGCTTTCATGATACACATAATCCTTTCTGTGAGGAGCGGGCTTCCGAAGCCGCTGCACCGAATCGTGTCGGTGATCGGCTTTGACAGCCGCTCCTCGGCGGCGAGCAGACAGCGTGCGTATCGGGCGCGGTCGGTGGTTGCCAGCACCGCTTCGTCACAGGCCAGCTCCATATCCCGTCCGGCAAAATGCAGCATCAGCCAGACGGTCGGATTGAACCAGTGCAGACAGGCGGTAACGGTCAACAGCCATTTGTAAGCCGCGTCGTGATGGGCAATGTGGGTCTGCTCGTGGTCGAGAATGCAGCGCAGACGGTCATCCTCCTCCGCCGTCATCGCGGACGGCAGCAGGATAACCGGGCGCAGCACGCCATATGTCAGCGGTGTATCGACGGCATCGGACAGACGGAGGGAAACCTGGCGTCCCAGCATCCCCAGAATCCGTTCGTCCGTGCAGTCAACCGCCCGGATACGGGCGCAAAAGCGTCCGTATCCCACAAGAAAGTATCCCATGGTCAGCATAAATCCCGCCAGCCATACGCCCGCCAGAATATCGTCCGTGCCGATTTTCCAATCAGCCTGCGCCGACGGAGGGTTGTCCGCCGTGGAAGACGGCTCCGAGGTCTGCGCGCCTGCCGTCACTGTCTGTGCAAGCGGGAGCGATTCGGCAAATACCGGAATCTCCACCGTCAGCGACAGGGGCAGAAGCAGGCGAACCACCACCGCCAGCCAGATCAGACGAAAGAAGCGCTTGGGCAGCCGGTTAAGCAGCATCCGGCGCAGCAGGGCAATGAGCAGAATCATCACCGCTCCCGCGCAGGACATGGCGATGAAGGTCATTCCATCTCCTCCACCAGCTTTTTCAGCCGCTCCAGCTCCTCGGCGGACAAACGCTTGCTGCCGAGCAGGCTTGCCACAAGCTGATCTGCGGCTCCCTCAAAGAGCTTGTCGATCAGCTCGGCGGTCTCGCTCTCCTGCGCGTCACGCTGGGTGACGGCGGCGTGGCAGAGAAAGCCCGGCTCCATGCGTTCAATGGCGCCCTTGGCGATGCACTTCTTGATCACGGTGTAGGTGGTGTTCACGTTCCAGCCGATTTCCGCGCCGAGGATTTCCGCGATACGCTTGGCCCTGGTATCGCCGTTTTTCCACAGCACGTGCATAACCTTGAGTTCGGAATCGAAAAGTTTAACTGACATGATTTGCCTCCTTGTGTTGTACTATTGCAATAGTATACATATATACTACCACAATCTTATGGATTTGTCAATACTATTGGAGTAGTTTTTACAAATATTTTTTTGGGCAGCCCGGCGGCTGCCCGTATTTTTACTTTTTGCGTATTTTGAATATTCTGCGCAGAAGCGGCGCAAACAGCCTCGGCGACTTCATGACTACAATTTTCATAATCGACCCATTCCTTTCACAAAGCCGTGAAAATTCCCCGGCTTACTACAGGATATGCGCCCGATATGCGGATTGCTAATCCCATGGGATTGTCAATCCCTGCTCTCGATGACCAGCATCACACCCCGCTCCAGCGTAATCTCCGCGTGGTCGGCGGTGATTTCGTTGCTTACCGCGTAGGAATAGCGCCGGGTCAGCTCAACCCGGTCGAGGGGATAATAAACGCCCTGAATCGATACGCCCTCGCAGCGGTCGGTCAGCGAAACCAGCGATACATATTTATATCCCCGCTCCACGCTCATGCGCACAGCCCCGCCGCCGCTTTTCAGCAGCCGCACCCGATTGCGTCCGTCGGTTATGACGCAGGACGCGCCGTGATCGTGGATATACTCCAGCAGGAACACGGTGGACAGCGTGTGATCCAGCCGTCCGCCCAGCCCGCCGATGATGTACAAAGCGTTCGCCCCACGCTCCAGCGCGGTGTCCACCGCCAGCTGCGTGTCGGTATCGTCCTTGATGGGCGAAACGATGATCTTCTCCAACTCATCCAGCTCCCGCTCGGAAAACCGCGAGCGGTCGAGGGAGTCCAGATCGCCCAGCAGCAGATCGGGCTTCACGCCCAATCTGCGCGCGGTGCTGTAACCGCTGTCAGCAGCGACGACGAAGGAGCCGGGCGGCATTCCCAGCTCAACCGCCGATTCGGCGAACACCTGCCCGCCGGTGAAAATTGTACAGTCTTTCATTTTCTGTCCCAATCATGCTTGTTTTTCAATACTTCATAGAACGCCAGATAGCTCTCGTGGCGTTCCTTTGGAATTTCGCCGTTCTTCACCGCTTCCAGCAGCGCGCAGCCCTCTTCCTTAGTGTGGGTACACTTGGTATATCGGCAGCGGCCGATGTACGGCTCAAATTCCCGGAACACGTAGGGCAGATCGTCCTTCGTGTAAAAATCGTACTGGACAAAATCCAGCATACTGAATCCGGGCGTATCGGCAATATAGCCGGACGCCCCTTCGCCAAACTGCCGGTCGAGGGGGTACAGCTCGATATGCCGAGTGGTGTGCTTTCCGCGGGCGGTTTTGGCGCTGATTTCGCCTGTAGTCAGCCCCAGCGACGGGAACAGCCGGTTCATCAGCGTGGATTTGCCCACGCCGGACGCCCCCGCGAAGGCTGACACCTTGTCCGCGTTCTGCCGAATAAAGTTCTCCAACGCACTGCCGTCCATGCCTTCGCCCTCGATGAAAACATCGAAGCCGCATTTGCGGTAAAGCGCCGCGTATTCCTCCGCCGCGTCAGGCGCCAGATCGGCTTTGGTGATGATGATCACCGGCGACAGCTTCTTGTATTCGGCGATGGTAATCAGCTTGTCGATGGTCTGGAGAATCGGCTGAGGCTTCGCCGCCGCAAAGACCACGAACAGCAGGTCAAGATTGGCCATGGGCGGACGAATCAGCTCATTCTTACGGGGCAGCACCTCGTCGATGAGAACGCCCGCGTCGGCTTCCTCCGTATCCCGCTTGGCGTGAGACGCCCGAGCATCCCGATCGCCCGCCAGCATCAGCTCCGTATCGACGCGCACCGTCACATTGTCGCCAGCCAGCAGCGTCAGCTTCTCATGGCGGAAAACACCCCGCCCTTTACAGAGCAGGATGTCTCCCTCCAGCGGCAGCTCGCAGCGCAGCTTGTCCGCGTCCCCGGCATTCAGGCGAATCGAATAAAGACCGCCTACGCCCTTGATTATTTTTCCGTTTACTTTCAGTTCCATATGATACTTCCCGTGTCAGATTCCCGGACCGGGTCTGGTCGTCTCTGCCGGAGCTTCGGTGGTAACATCCGGCTCTGGCTCAGGCTCGAGTTCGGGCGAAGCTGTTGTCTCCACCGGCTCCGGGCCAAGGCTCATCACAAAGTCTACCTTCGTGCCCACCGGTGTCTGCGCATCAATCACACGGCTCTGCTTGATCACGCAGCCCTTGGGCATCGTCACAGAGTATTCCCAAGTCACGTTCCCCAGCTTCAGCCCGGCTTCATTCAGCCTGCTCATCACCGTCGCCTCGTCGTTGCCGACGAAATTGGGCATCTTCACATAGGTCACATTCTGTCCGCTGCTGACCACCAGCGTCACCTTGTCGCCGGCTTTCATCGTAGTGCCCGGTGCGGGATCGGTGCGGATCACGTAGCCTTCCATGATATAATCGTGCGGCTCGCTGACTTCCTCGGGAATCAAACCCAGCTCATTGCGAAGCTCGATCTTGACGTCCCGGGCATCCTGATAAGCATAATCGGGCAGCTCGCAGGTTTCCGCGCCCCAGCAGACCTTGAGGGTCAACTCGCACAGCTGCTTGTCCGGAATAACCTTGCGCTTCTCGTTGGGCAGCGGATCCTGCCCGATGATCACGTTGCGGTCGTAGGCGGGGTCATTGACATACTCCACCTCCACGATATAATACTGGCTTTCCAGCCGGGCTTCCAGATCGGCGCTGTAGATAACGTCGGTGAAATCCGGAACGGTGATCTGTATGGAGTTGTCGGTGGTAGTCACCTCAAACAGCTTCATCAGAACTACCACGGCACTGATGCAGCACACGATCAGAAACGCCGTCGCCACACCGGCGATTACCGGGAACATGGAGCGGCTGGCACGCTGGGGAGGCGTCAGCTTCTTCACGTTGGCGGGTGTCTGCGAACCCACATTCACCGTACTGCTGCCTGTGGACGTATCATGCCGGGGCATTTTGAAGACGGTGCGGGGATTGCTCTTGACCTGCGCCACATGACGAAGCATCTGGGTCGCGCTCTGGAAGCGGTTGTCCGGGCTCTTTTCCATGGCGCCGATGATAATCTGTTCCAGACCGATGGGAAGGTTGGGATTGATCTCGCGGGGAGGCTTGGGCTGATTCTTCACCTGCATGATAGCCACCGTAACCGGGCTGTCTGCCACGAAGGGCAGCTTGCCGGTGGCCATTTCGTACATGGTTACGCCCAGCGAATAGATATCGCTGCGGCGGTCGATCTGCTTGCCCGAAGCCTGCTCGGGGCTGATATAGAAAACGGTGCCGATGGCTTTATCGGTCATTGTGACCGTCTCAGCGTTGGGCAGCTTGGCGATGCCGAAGTCCGCCACCTTGATGACGCCGTTCTTCAGCATCATAATATTCTGCGGCTTGATGTCTCTGTGGACGATGCCCTTGGCGTGAGCGTGCTCCAGCGCCAGCAGAATCTGCTCGGTGATATTCATGATTTCATGGAAGCTGAGAACGCCCTTCTTCAGGATATAATTCTTGAGGGTAATGCCCTCCACCAGCTCCATGACGATATATTTCAGGTTGTCCTTCACCGATACGTCGTAAATGTTGACGATGTTAGGATGGGACAGCATGGCGACCGCCTTGCTCTCGTTGATAAAGCGCTTGACCGCCTGCTGATCGTTGTTGATGTCGTCCTTGAGCATCTTCACCGCCACATTGCGGCGCATCAGCATATCGATGGCCTCGAAGACCACCGCCATGCCGCCGATACCGATCACCTTGATGATCCGGTACCGCTTGTCAAAGACCTGACCTACATATTTTTCAAAGGAATCCATCGTCACCGGTTTTACCTCCGCGCGGTATGCGCCGCATCATCCGCGCCGGTATATTTGACCAGCACGGCGGTGATGTTATCGGGACCGCCCGCGGCGTTCGCCGCTTCGATCAGACGCTCGGTTTTGTCGGAAAGCTCGCCGTCCACATCAGTCACCACATCGATATCCAAATCGGAGGAGATGATCGAATAGATATCCTCCGGCAGCAGCTGTCCGGACAGACCGTCGGAACAGAGCAGCAGATAACACATATCCAGGCTCGACAAATCCACCGAGAAAATATCGGTCTCCAGTTCGCTGCGGATGCCCACCGCCCGGGTAATGCGGTTGCGGTAAGGATGCGTGCGGGCGTCCTCCACCGACAGTGAGCCGCTGTCAATCAAATGCTGTACATAGGAGTGATCGTGGGTAATTTGTGTGATGGTATTGTCCGAAATCAGGTAGAGACGGCTGTCGCCCACATTCACAACGTAGACGATATCGTCGCATACTAGGGCAGCCACCAGCGTGGTTCCCATGCCCTGATAATCGGCGGAGCTTTGGGATTTCCGGTAGACTGCTATGTTCGCATCGTGCGCCGCGTTGTCGAGAATGACGCAGGCGTCGTCGCTGGTGATTTTAAGTATTCCCTCCGAGGATATTTTGGGCGCGGCATACCGTGCCACCTTGTCCACAAAGACGCGGGTCGCACACTCACTGGCCACATTGCCGCTTTTCGCGCCGCCCATGCCGTCGCAGACGACACAGAGCGTGGAATTCCTGCACAGGCTGTGTATGATATAATTATCCTGATTGGCAGCGCGCACCTTTCCGGTGTCGCTTTTACCGTAAAAATACATTTCCACGAATCCATCCTCTCTTATGGGGAGATACCGATTATACGGGGCTTATATATATTATATTCCATTTATATGAATCTGTAAAGTCTCTTCATGCGATCGGGTAAAAAATAAACACTCTGTTCAATTTTCATCAACATTTTCCGACGCCGCGTCACCTGCCAGCTTCGCCCGGCGCAGCTGACCGCAGGAGGCGTTGATGTCCGCACCCAGCTTGCGTCGCACCGTCGCGTTGATGCCGTTTTTCTCCAGCACCTGGGAGAAGCGCTTCACCGCGTCCTGCGAGGAGCGCACAAAGCCGGTCTCGGCAACCTCGTTCACCGGAATCAGATTCACATGAATCGGGAAGGGCTGGGAATTCCGCAAAAGTCCGTGACGCAGGGTGTTCGCCAGACGCTGGGCATAGTCGGGAGAATCATTCTTCCCGGCAATCAGCGTATACTCAAAGGATATCCGCCGTCCCGTAACGGCGAAATAGCGGCGGCAGGCTTCCAGCAGCTCGGCAATCTTCCACTTGTTGTTCACCGGCATGATGGACGAGCGGGTCTCATCGTCGGCGGCATGGAGAGAGATGGACAGCGTGATTTGCAGATCATGCTTCGCCAGCTCGTCGATCTTGTCCACCAGTCCACAGGTGGACAGCGAAATATGGCGGCTGCCGATGTTCAGACCATTGGGGTCGCCCACCAGCGACAGGAATTTCAGCACATTGTCGAAGTTATCCAGCGGCTCGCCGATGCCCATCATCACGATGTTGGAAATCCGCTCGCCCATATTCCGTTCGGCGGCGATGACCTGTCCAAGCAGCTCGGAAGGCGTCAGCCGGCGCACCAGTCCGCCGATGGTGGACGCGCAGAAGCGGCAGCCCATGGGGCAGCCCACCTCGCTGGAGATGCAGATCGTGTTGCCATGCTTGTAGCGCATGAACACGCTCTCGATCACGTTGCCGTCCCACAGCCCGAACAGATACTTCACCGTTCCGTCCAGCTTCGACACCAGCTTCTGTTCCACGGTTGGCAGATTGACGACGGCGCGCTCCGCCAGAGTCTCCCGCAGTTTTTTCGATAGGTTGGTCATCTCGTCCAGAGACGCGCCTTTGTGCATCCATGCAAAAATCTGCTTCGCCCGGTATTTCGGCTCACCAAGGGAGGCGAGAAATTCCTCCAGCTCGGGAATATTCATGCTGAGCAGATCGGCTCTGCCGTTGATTTCGATCATATGTCCATCCTACTTTATACGAGTAAATTTAGCAATAAAAAATCCGTCGGTGCCGTGGATATGCGGCAGCAGCATACACTGTCCATCCGGGAAGGAAAGCTCTCCCAAATTAAAACCTGCGGGCGCGTATGTGTAATCGGAAGTCTCCCGGAGGAAGCTCTCCACCACCCGTTCGTTTTCGTCTTTGTTCAGCGTGCAGGTCGTGTAGCAGAGGGTTCCGCCCACCTTCACATAGCGCGCCGCCACTTTGAGAATCGACAGCTGCGTCATCGGCAGACCGCAGATATCCGACGAGCTTTTATAACGAATCTCCGGCTTCTTAGCAATCACGCCCAGTCCGGAGCAAGGGGCGTCGCAAATCACGACGTCCGCGCTTTCGTACAGTGTCTCGTCGGGAACCATACCGTTCTTTTCGGCCACGGTCAGGATGGAGATGCCCATCTTCGCCGCGCCCGATTCAACCAGCGACAGCTTGTTTTTGTGCAGATCGAAGCTCATAATCCGCCCCCGGTTCTCCATCAGCATGGCGGCGGAAAAGCTCTTGCCGCCGGGACAGGCACAGGTGTCGATAACCGTCTGTCCGGGACAGGGATCGGCAGCCATCACCGCCAGCTGGGAGGCTTCATCCTGCACGAACACCTCGCCGGACGCGATCAGCGCCGACACGGACTCAGGCAGGGTCTTTCCGGTCAGCCGCACGCCAAAGGGCGAAATCGACGTGGGAACGGCTTCCACACCGGCTTCACGCAGCTTGTCCATCAGCGCATCGCGAGTGATTTTCAGCGTATTGACCCGCAGCGTCACGTCGGGCTGCACAGACATTGCTTCCAGCAGCTCACCGACATTCTCCACAGAACGAATCAGAGCTTGAATCACATCCTCGCTGCATGAATAGCGTACCGAAAAATAATGCAGAAGATTGCTTTCATCGGGATATTCCAGCTTCTTCCGTCCCATGCCGCGCAGGAATCCCCGCAGCACCGCGTTGACAAAGGAAGCCGCCCTCGGCTTTACCCGCTTGGCAAGGATGACGCTTTCGTTCACCGCCGCACTCTCAGGGATGCGGTCGAGGTAGATCAGCTGATACAGTCCCAGCCGCAGCAAGGTCAGCACCTCGGGGTCCAGCGTATCCAGCGGCTTCGCGGAGAAACGGGACAGGAAATAATCCAAGGTGATGCGCCGCTCGATGACGCCGTAGACCAGCGTGGTATAAAGCCCGCGCTCAGCACCCTCCAGCCCAAAGCGGCGAATGGTGGAATCGATTTCAAGATTGGAATAGCGCTTGTCCTTCTCGCAGCGAAGCAGGGAGCTGTAAGCCGCGAAGCGGGCGCTCTGTTTGTTGTTTTCAGTCATAAAGTCCTCGCATTATCTGCGCCGTCTGCTTTGGGAAGCAATCAGAAGAATACGGATGAGGTTAGCCAGCGATACCGCCAGCGCCGCTACATAGGTCAGCGCGGCGGCAGTCAGAACCTTGCGGGCGCTTTTCAGGTCATCGCCGGACAGCCCTGCGCCCTCCAGCGCCTTCAGCGCGCGGGAACTGGCGTTGAATTCCACCGGCAGCGTCACCAGCTGGAACAGTGTGGACAGTCCGAAGGCAATCACGCCCACATAAGCGATAGCAGGAACCGACAGAAGAATGCCCAGCAGCACCAGCGGCATGGCCAGATTGGAACCGATGTTGGTGATCGGAATGATGGCGGCGCGCAGCTTCATAGGGGAATAGCCCACCGCGTGCTGCACAGCGTGTCCCGCCTCGTGGGCGGCTACGCCCACAGCAGCGGCGGTTGAAGCGCCGTACACCGAATCGGACAGGTAAATCGTGTTATCCTTGGGGTTAAAGTGATCGGTCAGTTCGCCGGACACCTGAGCGATGCCCACATTCCGCAGACCGTTGGCGTCCAGAATCTGTCGGGCGCTGTCATAACCGGTCATGCCCCGGCTGCACGCTATTTTGGAATAGCGTGTAAAGGTGGATTTCACGTTGTACTGCGCCCACATCGCCAGAATGACGGCGGGCAATACCAGCACAAAATAGGATAAATCGAACATAGAAATTACCATGGCTTTCGCGTAGCGAAAGCTTCCTTATTAGGAATTTGTGGGTGGTTTTGCGTAGCAAAATCGCTGCTGCAAAGCAGCGAGAAGCCAATGCGTTTGATATGCAAACACATAATTCCATGCGTGAAAAATATATTTTTCACGCTAGCCTCCGTAATAAAAATTATCGGTCAAGCACTCTAAGGAAATCTCCCGCCGCGATCTTGCGGCCATTGATATAGTCTGCGGCGGTCATGCGGCTCTTGCCCTCGGGCAGCAGATGGGTGATGGCAATTGACCCTACGCGGCAGGCTACTTCAATGCGTCCGTTGGCGCATTTGATGACCTCGCCGGGATTTTTATGCTCATTGACGGTATCGACTAGCTCGGCGCGGATGATCTTCAGCGCGCGGTCCTTATGCTCCACCACGCAGAGCGGGAAGGGCGACAAACCGCGAATGCGGTTGTAAATATTCATCGCCTCGCCGTCGAAGGAAAGGATGCAGTCGGGATTTTCGATCTTGGCGGCGTAGGTGGACTTGAGATCGTCCTGCTTTTCGCGGACGGCGGTTCCGTCCTCGATTTTTTCAATGGTTTCAACGAGCAGCTTTGCGCCGGCGTCAGCCATCTTGTCGTGGAGTGTCTCGAAATCATCGGTCAGATCGATGGGAACAACCACCTTTGCCAGCATATCGCCGGTGTCAATTCCCACGTCCATACACTGGATGGTCACGCCCGTCTCCCGCTCGCCGTCGATGATGGCGCGCTGAATGGGCGCGGCGCCGCGATATTTTGGCAGAAGCGAACCGTGTACGTTGATGCAGCCGTACTTCGGAAAATTCAGCACATTCTCGGGCAGAATCTTGCCATAGGCTACCACAACAATCATGTCGGGAGCAAGCTGGGCCAGCAGAGCGGCAAACTCCTCGCCGCGCAGGGTCTTAGGCTGATAAACCGGCAAATTATGCTCGATGGCGCAGGCTTTTACCGGCGAAGGAATCAGCTGCATCTTGCGTCCCTTGGGCTTGTCGGGCTGGGTCAGTACGCCGATCACATCCGCCCCCGCGTCAAGCAGCGCTTCCAGCGAACTGCGGGCAAAATCGGGCGTACCCATGAAAAGAATCCTTGATTTCATCCGCGTCACCTCAATGCTCCACTTCGTCGGGATCAAGCATCCGCACCGCGTTGTCCTTGAACAGAATGCCGTCCAGATGATCGATTTCATGGCAGAAAGCGCGCGCCGCCAGACCGCTTCCGGTGACGGTATACTGCTTGCCGTCCAGCTTGGTGTAGCGGACGGTGACGGTCATGGGACGATCGGTAATGCCCCACTGATCGGGCAGGGACAGGCAGCCCTCGGCCTCATTCTGCTTGCCTTCGCGCTTGATAATCTCGGGGTTGATCATGATGTAGGGTTTGTCCTCCTCCACCTCAACCACTACCATGCGGCGCAGCTTGCCCACCTGTACGGCGGCCAGACCGCAGCCGTTGGCCGCGCGCATGGTCTCAACCATATCAGCCGCCAGTGTCTTGATGCGGTCGTCGATGACCTCGACGGGGCGGCTCTTTTTGCGGAGAATGGGATCTCCTTCTTTTACGATATTCAGCTTTGCCATACCGGCACTTCCTTTCTACATATTGCTGGGATTGATGTCCGCCGACACCGACGCCTTCGCTCTGGCGAATTCGCCCATCAGCCGCGCGATCAGCTCCCGGCAGCGCTTATTCACCGCGCATTTGATAATAATGCGCATTCTGTATACATTGTTGACCTTGTAGACCGGCGCTTCAAAGGGACCGAACAGATACGCCTGCACGTCGGCATATTCCTCCGCCATCAGCTCCCGCAGCCGCTTGTCCAGCTTCAGCGATATGTCGAGCACTTCCTTCTCGTCCTCGCCAGTAACGCCCAGCAGGGCAAAATCGCAGAACGGCGGAAACACCAGCTGCTGACGCAGCTTCACAGCGCTCTCATAGAAACCGTCAAAATCCTGTAATGCCGCCAGCCGGATGGTCTCGTTGTCCGGGCAGTAGGTCTGAATCACCGCCCGCCCCGGCTTGTCGGCACGTCCAGCGCGTCCGATTACCTGCGTCAGCAGAGCGAACGTGCGCTCGGTGGCGCGAAAATCGTCCAGATAGAGGGCGCTGTCGCAGTTGATAACGCCGACCAGCGTCACATCGGGAAAATTGTGCCCCTTCGTAACCATCTGCGTGCCGATGAGAATATCCGCTTCATGGGTGCGGAATTTCGACAGAATCGCCTCATGGGAGAACTTTCCTCCGGTAGCGTCCGCGTCAAGGCGCAAAATCCGCGCATCGGGATAAAGAGCGTGCAGCTCCTCTGCTACAAGCTGGGTGCCAAAGCCCTTCCGGCTCATATGCTCCGAACGGCACTCGGGACATTTGTCCGGCACACTCTGCGTATAGCCGCAGTAATGGCATTTCAGCAGGTCGTTGTCTCCTTGTCTGTGGTAAGTCATGGAAACGCTGCAATGAGGACAGGTGATCACCTTGCCGCACATCTGGCAGCTGACGAAGTTATTATACCCCCGTCGGCTGACAAATAAGATCGATTGCTCGCCGTTTTTCAGATTTTTCTCCAGCTCGCCTTTCAGCATACCGCCGATGGGCGTGATCGTCCCCTTCGCCGTATCGGCGCGCAGGTCGGCGATCATCACGTCGGGAAGCACGGCTTTGCCGTAACGCTCCCGCAGCGTCACCAAATGGTAGACACCGCTTTTGGCGCGGTAGAAGGACTCCAGCGACGGCGTAGCCGACGCCAGCAGCATCAGCGCATTATTCTTCCCCGCCCGCCAGCTGGCAATCTCCCGAGTGTGATATTTCGGATTCATGTCCGACTTGTAGGTATGCTCCTGCTCCTCGTCGATGACGATCATGCCCAGATTTTGAAGCGGCGCGAACACCGCCGACCGGGTGCCGATCACCACGTCCACTTCATGGGCGCGAATCCGCTTCCACGCATCCACCCGCTCTCCCTCGGACAGGGAGGAGTGAATCACCGCCACCCGTTCGCCGAAGTAGCCGCAGAACAAATCCACCGTCTGCCCGGTCAGCGAAATCTCGGGAACCAGCAGAATCACCGTTTTTCCCATGGCCAGCACCCGGTCGATAACCGCCTTGATGACCCGGGTTTTGCCGCTGCCAGTGACGCCGTAAAGCAGCGCGGCGTTGGGCTTATCCTCCGCCGCCAGCGCTGCCAGCGTCTCGCAGGCGCTCGACTGTTCGCCGCTGAGGGTGTTGTCATCGGATATACGCCCGCGCCCCGCGTAAGGATTGCGGTACAGCTCCTTTGTACGCATGGACAGGACGCCCTTCGCCACCAAATTTTTCAGCGTAGCCGCCGAAACACCGGCGTCGTTTTTCAAGGCTTCGGCGCTTTTCTCAGCGTCTCCGATGAATTCCACAGCCCGCCGCTCGGCACTGCCCAGACGAAGGGCGGATACATCCGCCGATATCCGATAAAGCCGTTCCACCGGGTCGCGCTTGGCACGATAGAGCGAATCCAGCGCACCGGCTGGCAGAATCGTCTGAACCGCCTCGCCCACCGAGCAGAAGGTGCGCCCGGCAAGAAACATACACAGCCCGAGCAGTTCCTCATTCAGAGAAAATCGGTCGTCCGCGACCGCCAGCACGGGCTTTAATTTGTCATATTCGGAATCCCCCCGCACCTCGGTCACAAGGGCGCTCTTCCGCTTCGACGCCGCAAAGCTGACGGCGACGAAGGAGCCGGGATGCACGCATGGCACAAGGTCGGGCGGGATCAGATAGTCAAAGGCTTTGTCCGCCGCAAAGGGCAGGTCGAGAATCCGAACCCGTGCGACAGCCGTTTCGGGCATCAGTTGTTTTCCTGTAAATTAATGGAGGAATCGACAATCTTGTATTCGCCCTGATAGATGCGGTTGATGGCGTTCTTGACCGCCTTTTCGTCGCGGATGTCACGCTTGATCATCGAAGCCAGGCTCTTGTCGGTCTCCTTGTTTGCGATCAGCTTTTCAGCCTGCTCGCGCTGACGGGTATACTCATCAGTGACCATGCGCGCGCACTTGGCGGTAACGATGCAAAGGGTATAGCGGTTGTACTTGCCGTACTGGCTCAGTTCTTCAACAGACGGATAAATCATGGTATTACCTCATTTCTAAATTAAACGCGCAATTATGCGTTGAAAAAGTTTGCGATAAATTCCCCGGCGCGGTCAACACGATGCTGCTCGGCGGCCACAATTCCGGCAATTTCGTCAGCGGCGGCGTCGATTTCGCCGGTGCCGTTGACTACGATATAATCATAGGCGGACAGCTGCTCCAGCTCGAAGCGCGCGGCATTCAGGCGGTTCAGGATGACCTCCTCCGCCACATTGTCGCCCCGTCCGCGAAGACGGTTCTCCAACGTTCGGAAGTCGGGAGGCGTGATCATCAGAAGCACGGCGTCGGGGCATTTCTTCTTAATCTGCATGGCACCCTGTACGTCGATTTCAAGAATCACGTTGCGTCCGGCGTCCAGATTTTCGTAGACCTCTTTTTTGGGCGTACCGTAGTAGTTGCCGCAGTATTCGGCGTGCTCCAGCATCATTCCAGCGTCGATGCGGCTCTCAAACTCCTCCCGGGAGATGAAATAATAATTGACGCCGTGCACTTCCCCTTCCCGGGGCTGGCGGGTGGTAGCCGAAATCGAATAGGAGAAGCTGTCGTTTTTCTCCATCAGACGCTTGATAACCGTTCCCTTTCCGCTGCCGGAAGGACCGGAAATCACAAGCAGAATGCCTTTTTTCATCCCAGTGTCTCCTCCTCGTCGTCCTCGCTGTCGTCCCGGTCGCTGAGACGGTTGGAAATCGTCTCCGACTGGAAAGCAGACAGAATCACGTGTTCGCTGTCGGTGATAATCACGGCGCGGGTGCGTTTGCCGCAGGTCACGTCAATGGCGCGTCCGGTGTCCTTCGCGTCCTGAATCAAACGCTTGATGGGTGCACTGTCCGGGCTGACCACCGCGATGACCCGCTCGGCCGCCACCATGTTGCCGAAGCCGATGTTAATGAATTTCATATTGCTTCCTCTATTTTATTCCGCGTCATTCAATATTTTGAATCTGCTCGCGGATTTTCTCCAGCTCGCTCTTGGCTTCCACCACCAGCGACGCGATTTCGGCGTTGTTTGCCTTGGAGCCGATGGTATTAGTTTCGCGGTTGATCTCCTGAAGCAGGAAATCCAGCTTGCGTCCCACCGGTTCATCCGCCGTGAAAATTTCGCGGAAGGCCTTGAAATGGCAGGACAACCGCACCAGCTCCTCATCGATGGCCACCCGGTCGGCGTAAATCGCGCACTCGGTAAGCACCAGCGAAGGATTCAGCTCCACGCCGTTGTCCGCCAGAATCGCCTTCAGGCGGGCTTCAAACTTCGCGCGGTAAGCCTCTGTGTCGGCTTCCGAGCAGGCGGCGATGCGGGAGGCGATGCTCTCGATCTTATTAAGCTTGGTCAGAATGTCGGCTTTCAGGCGCTCGCCCTCGGTCTCGCGCACCTTGAGGAAGGCGGCGATGGCTTCGTCCAGCACCGGCTTGATCACCAGCCAGTCGCTCTCGGTATCCTCCTCGGGCTTGCGGACATTGAAGATGTCCCGGTTCTGTGCCACGGTCATCACCGAGATGTCGTCCTTCAGACCGAATTCGTCCCGCAGGCGCTTCAGCGCGCCGATATAGCTTGCGGTCAGCGCCCCGTCGATATCGATGGTCATGCCGACATTTTCCACAATATCCACGCCCACATAAACATCCAGCTTGCCGCGAGAGATGCCGCTGGCCTGTACATACTGGCGGATGCGATCCTCCAGGAAGCTGTAGATGCGGGATATTTTCACCGTGCAGTCGAGGTAGCGGTTGTTGACGCTTTTCAGCTCGACGGTAATATTCTTGCCTTCGGTGCCGCTGCTGACGGCGCGCCCGAAGGCGGTCATGCTGCGTATCATGTTTATAAAACTCCCATCCGTCTTTTTTGGGCATATATATTTATTATACCGCAATTCCGCTTTTTTGTCAACCGAATTATTAGCCAAACTCGTTACGAAATCATGAATTTCTCTTTACGAATCGCCCTGTCGAAGAAAATACCGTGCGGCGGGAATTTTTGTTGAACCTGTCCATTGACAAAAGGACGGGAAGCGGCTATAATTAAATTATCCGCAGAAATTGCTTCCAAAGCAATCCTGACGGATCAATATTTTATTTGCGCTGTATCCCGCAAAGCGGGAGCGGCAGCAGGAGGTCTTTATGAATACTATCCACGCATCCACACACGACAAGGTGAAGCGCATGGCGACAATTGCCATGCTGGCGGCTGTTGTCATCGTACTTCAGGCGCTCAGCTCCTTCATCAAATTCGGGCCTTTCTCCCTCACCCTGGCGCTGACCCCGGTCATCATCGGTGCGGCGATCTACGGCTGGAAGGCAGGCGCATTTCTCGGATTTGTTTTCAGCGCTTACGTTTTCTGCTCCGGGCTCTGGATTGACGGCTCCATGGTCGCCATGATCCAGTACAGCTTCCTGGGCACGACGGTGATCTGCTTCCTCAAAGGAACTGCGGCAGGCGCTGCGGCAGGTTTTGTTTACAAGCTGCTTGAAAAGAAGTCGCCGTTCGCCGCCACCATGGCAGCAAGCATTGTAACTCCCGTCGTCAACACCGGTATCTTTGCTCTGGGCATGATGACCATCATGAACGGTTTCCTCACCGATCTTGCCGTCGCCAGCGGCAGTGCAAATCCGATGAGCTTCCTGTTCCTCATCATGATCGGTGTGAACTTTATCGCAGAGTTTGTCGTAAACGTGGCACTGGGTACCGTACTTACGCGGATTATCGATTACTTCAACAAAAGAATTAAAAAATAAAGGAAAACCGTAATGCTTCTCGCACTGAATATCGGAAACAGCGAACTATTACTCGGATTTCTGGACGGCGGTGTTCTCACGAACACCGCTTCCCTTTCCAGCGACCAAAACCGTACTGCGGATGAATATGCGTGCCTGATGAAAAATGTCCTCGATTTCCGGGGGCTTGCGCCTTCGGATATCACGGGCGCAATCTGCTCGTCGGTGGCGCCCGCGCTGACCCAGACGGTGCGCCGCGCCGTTGAACTGCTCTGCGGCTTCCGTCCCCACCTGCTGGGAACGGGCATCCGAACCGGGTTGAACATCGTAACTGAAGATCCCTCTCAGCTGGGCGGCGATCTGGTAGCCGCGGCCGCAGGAGCGCTGCTCACCTACAAACCGCCGCTGATTCTCATCGACTTCGGCACAGCGACCACTTTTTCGGCACTGAACGCCGACGGAGCCTTCCTCGGATGCGCCATCGCGCCGGGATTGAATCTCTCCACCGAGGCGCTGAGCAACGGCGCCAGCCTGCTTCCCCACATCGCACATTCCGTTCCGAAAAAGTGCATCGGTACGAATACGATGGAAAGTATGCAGAGCGGCTGCATCTTCGGCAGCGTCGCCATGATCGACGGCATGATCGAACGCATGGAAGGTGAGCTTGGCTCGCCCGCCACCGTAATTGCGTCAGGCGCCATTGCCGACAGCATCGTTCCGCTGTGCCGTCACAAAATCCTCCGTGACGACACGCTGCTGCTGCGCGGACTGGCAAGTATATACGAGAAAAATCAGCGAAAAGCAAAAAAATAATCCACGGACAATCAGCCCGGCGCTCACGCGCCGGGCTGACATTTTATTCGTTTATTCTACGCCGTAAACATCGCGCACCGCGTCGAACAACGTCTCATACTCCGCCATAATCGATTCAGAGTACTGAGCAAGATAAGATGCCGCGTCAGTGGATTTCTGCCCCTTGATCAACTCCATTGGCAGCTGGAACAGCTTGTTGCCGGCGCCGTAGTTCCAGTTGAAATCACAGACCAGCGAATCGCAGATTGACTGATACATCTCATAGGATGTGGCGTCACGCAGGTATTTGCTCTCGAAAATCGACTCATAAACGGCCGGCGTTACACGGCTCCAGGATTCGTAGGACAGGGCTTCCGCAATGGTTCCGATGAAGGTCAGCTCCTCCTCTGTGGTGTTCGGCACAAGCAGAATCTGCGAGGACAGCATGGACATATAGTCCTCCTGATCTTCGTCGTACTTTGGCAGCGGCACAATGCCGAAGTTCACATCCACATCGCGGAGAGTAGGCAGCTGAAGCGTTGTCTGATGCATAAAGAGAACATTGCCCTGCGAGAAGATTTCCACGCTGGTTGCCTTATCCGTGATCGAACCGAAGTAGGTTTTATTATCATTATATATCAGATCGTAATAGCGCTCCAGCGTATTTTGAAGCCGTTCGGTCACGGTCAGCAGCTGGAGCAGACCGTTATCTTCGACGGTCGCCATCATCATGCCGTTGGACTGAATAATACGGGACATCAGCGAAGCAGTCTCACCAGGCAGCGTGAAGCCGAAGCGGTCGTCCATCTTATACTCACCGTCGCCGTCCAGATCGCCCGCTACCGCTTTCGCCATTTCAGCCAGCTTTGTCCACGTCCACTTGCCGTCGTACACCAGATCGTAGGTGTCCTCCAGCTTAAACTCCTCCAGCATATCGCGGTTGACGTAGATGACGTCCGCGTAGCTGTAAATTAAATCGGACACCGCGATGGGCAGGATACCCAAAATCTCAAGGTTATCACGGATCGATGCGTTCCACCAGGGTTTATCAAGATCCACATTGGGAATCTCGTTGAAGTCCGCCAGCGCGCCCACCGTAATCAGAGCCGGAATCATGTTAAACGTGTGAGAAATCGCTAGCTGATATGCGTTATCGCCCGCCGTGATCGAGTTCAGGAAGGCAGACGGCACTTCATTGTTTGTGCCGCCGGTGCTGTAGTATTCGATTTCAACGTTGAACCGATCCTCCACCGCCGTGTTTCGCGCGTACACACTGTCGTTCAGAACGTCGCCGTTCTCCTCATCCGCATCATAGGGCCAGGATGCGCCGAGCTGATCGGCGCTGTAAACGATGGTGAAGGTTCGTCCGTCGAAGTTGTAGCCTTCAAGTCCGTCGGTCAGAGCGGTTGTCTCATCCGTCGTTGTACCGGGCGCATCGGTGCCGGAATCCGGCGGAGTCTGCGTATCCGACCCGCAGGAGGTCAGAATCAGGGCGCTGATCAGGGAAAGTGAAATCAGGTTGCTTGCTTTCATGGGTTTATCCTCCTTAACAATAATGGTACAATGAGTATACCATATCCTATAGCGTATGTAAATCCAATAAATGTACCCTTTAAGATTTTCGGACTTCTTTCTGTTAAGCTGATTGACAAATCAGTCCGCAGCCTGTATAATAAAATTACAGTGGATTATATGAGGAGGATGTCCGTATGTTCATTTCCTATATCCCCGAAGATATTATTATTGAAGATATTACAGTTGTCACCAGCGGAAACATCAATCCGCCTGAACCGGTTGTCAGGCATCGGCAGACAAGCGGTCTGATCTATGTGCTGACCGGGCAGGCTTCCTATACCTTCGGCAGCCGCACGTTCAGCGTGAAAGCCGATGATATCTTCTATCTCGCCCAGGGGGACAGCTATTCCATCCATTTGAAACCCGGAAGATATACCTTTATTCATATCAACTTTGTGCTCACAGACAGCTGCCGCAGCGCATTTCATTCCGATATCTGCATGGGTGACTGCCGCAGCCAATATCTTGCACTGTTCCAGCGTCTGGAAAGCATTTACAAAGCCAAAGAGCCCCTCCACCTGACCGACTGCCGCATTACACTTTACAACATCATGATGATGCTTCTCCGCTCACCCCAGCGCACCTATATGCCGAGCAGCAAATTCCAGCCGCTTCACAACGCGGTGAAATACATGGAACAGAATTATGCCTCCCCAACTCTGACCATCGGCGAGATTTCCCAATCCACCGGGCTGTGCGAAGGTTATATGCGGCGGCTGTTCAAGGCATACCACCGGGTGTCACCCTCCCGCTATTTACAGAATCTTCGGCTGAGCCACGCGAAGGATCTCCTGCTGTCAACCACGCTCAGCATCTCCGATGTGGCGGAGCAATGCGGCTTCTCCAGCACCTATTATTTCAGTGAAGCCTTCCGCCGCCATTTCGGCATTTCCCCCACAGCGTGGCGGGACACCAACCGCACCACACAATTTTAGAAGAAACAGCCCGGCGCTTACGCGCCGGGCTGCTGCTTGTTTTATTCCACCCGCTGTTCATGCTTTTCCCGCCAGAGCCGGGGCGTCATGCCGTGGTATTTCTTGAACACCGTCTCAAAGCCCTGCCGGGTGTTATAACCGCACCGTATCGCCAGTTCCTCCACCGGAAGATCAGTTTCGGTCAGGTACTGCCTTGCCGCGCGCATACGCAGCTCGGTCAGCTTCTGCTTAAAGGATTTCCCAAAGCAATCCTTTAATATGCGGTTGGTCTGTGTTCGGCTGTAATTAAGGTAATCCGCCAGATCCTCCGCTGTGATCGGTTCGGCGCAGTGATCGAACAGAAAATTGTCGATGCGCACATACATGGTAATCCGTCCCGCGTCATCGGACGCCGGGTTCCCCTCCGTCGGAAGCAGCAGGTCAAGCAGACCCGCGAACAGCAGCATACCATACGCACGAATCCGGCATTGCCCCGTCTCGCTCAACGCCTGCTGCATCATCCGCCGCATACCGCCGGCCGCATACAGCAGTTCATCCAGCCGCGTCTTATCCGGGTTCAGGATGACCAGCGGCGGAAGCATTTCCTCCAGCGCCCCGGCATTATGCAGCAGAAAACGCAGATTGAAGCGGAGGAAGGGTTCGCTGCATCGGACAACCCTGTGGCTGACTCCGGCGCGGATTACGCACATATCGCCGGGATGAAGCTCCACCATTCTGCCGTCACATTCGATGGTCATTTCGCCCTGCTCGATCAGGTACAGCTCGTGAACCGCGTGATCGTGCATCCGATAGGACGATGAGCGAATATGCGTAAAGCAGTCGCGCACATGGTCCATCAGCATATCAATGCGCATTCCGCCGCATTCCACGGATACATTCTGAAAATCCTCGCATCGCGCAGACATCTCTGCTCCCTCCTTCGGGAAATATTATCTACGTAATAATTATACCACGTTCCCGTGCGGATTTGCAAGCGTAATTTTCCAAACATATGCAACCGTTTTAACCGTTTTGCCGCGATTTATGCTTCATCCGTTTGTTTACAACCGGGCTGCCGCGTGATATAATTGTTTCAAACCAAATTTCGGGAGGAATAAACCTATGAGTAATATCCAATTCAAAGGCATTATGCCCGCCCTCATGACTCCGCTGAACGAGGACGGCAGCATCCGTCGTCAGGCCGTGAAACCGCTGACCGACTTTGCCCTCGATCGCGGCGTGGACGGCTTTTATGTCTGCGGCAGCTCGGGTGAAGGGCCTGTGCTCAGTCCGACCTCACGTATGGAGATGGCAGAATGTGCGATCGAAGCCGTGAAGGGACGTACCACCGTATCGGGAAAGAAGCCGGTGATTATCGTCCATGTGGCTTCACCCGACCCGCTTGCCGCCATAGAACTGGCACGCCATGCCGAGAAAATCGGCGCGGACGCCATTTCATCGCTGGCGCCCAACTTCTACTTCAACTACAGCGAGGACGAGCTGGTGGCTTATTACCGCCGTCTGGCAGAATCCACCTCTCTGCCGCTGCTGGTGTACGCCACCCCCATGCTGAAGGTAGGCGATCTGAAAAAATTCATCGCCCGGCTGATGGAAATCGACAATGTGATCGGTCTGAAGTTCACCATGCCGAACTACTTCCAGATGCATCGTGTGAAGGAACTGAACGGCGGCGACATCAACGTAATCAACGGTCCGGACGAAATGCTGCTCTGCGGTCTGGTCATGGGTGCGGACGGCGGCATCGGCACCACCTACAACGTGATGCCCGACAAGTTCTCCGCTCTCTACAAGGCGTTTACCGCAGGTGATATCGCTGAGGCGCAGCGCATCCAGTACGACATCAACCACGTTATCGACATCATTCTCCGTTTCGATCCCAACAACGTCATGAACTCCACCAAGGCAGTGCTGAATCTGATGGGCTTTGATGTTGGCCGCGCCGTTTTCCCGGCTCGCGAATATACGCAGGCTGAGCTGAACGCTCTGCGCGACGAACTGGCATCGGTGGGATTTGTTGTGTAATTTCTGCTCTGCGTGCTGATTGTTTCTCATGCTTTGCTCAATCCAAATCATTTGTGTGCGCGTTTTCCAATCGCTTCACCAACGCTGCGAAGCTCTGGCTGTATAAATATTTTTTATAATTTCATTCATATTTTTTATAGAGTATTGACAGTGATCTGCGCCGCGTGCTATAATGTTTTTGCCCAAAATTTCATTAGGCAGAAAGGATTGCAAACATGAAACATCGCATTTTCTCCATCACGCTTGCGGCCCTGATGGCAGTCTCCGCCGTCTCGTGCAGCAGTACCTCCACCCCCGTCGACAGCGACGATACCACCACCTCTGCTGACAGCACAACAGCAGCTGACACCGGGAATAGCTCCGGCGTTCCCGCAGGACTTGACCTTCAAGGAGAAACCATCAACATCTGGTATACTACGAAAGCTTCCTCCGTGGCGGAAACTTTCATTGACATCGCAGGCGAGCTGACCGGCGATATTCTGGATGACGCCATCTACAACGCCAATAAAGCGGTAGAGGATCGCCTGAATGTCAATCTGAACTACTATAACTCCCAGACCCCCACGTCGAACACCGGTACTGAAGTGCAGAAACTGCTCCTGGCTGACGACACCACCTACGATCTCTATCACGTGGTACAGTGGAATGCCTCCACTCTGGCTGCCGAAGGTCTCTACCTGAACGTCAAGGATGCCCCCTATCTCAGTTTGGACAAGCCCTGGTGGGACGGCGAATACATGAAGGAAATGACCATCGGCGAAGACTGTCTGTATGCGCTGGTCGGCGACTACGCGGTTGACCGCACCCGCTGCCTGGGCAACGTCTACTACAACAAGTCCATGTACGAGGACTTCTACGGCGATCCTGACGGATTGTATCAGAAGGTCATCGACGGCGATTGGACATGGGAAATGCTCCGTGATATCTGCGCGGAGGTCTGGTCTGACATCAACGGAAACGGCAGCGCGGATCGTGAAGACCGTCTTGGTGCCTGCCTTAACAACTACAACAATCTGGACGGCTTTTTCTGGGGAACCGGCTCCCGTGCCACCGACCGCGACAAGGATGACAACCCGGTTCTCGTTGTCAACAACGAGCGCGTGATCAACATCATCGAGGATATGTATTCCCTCTGCTTCGAAACGGACGGTATCTTCTTCTCGGGCGGCGCGTATGAGGATGACGTGAAAAACCGCACCAAATTTGAGGAAGGCAGCAGTATGTTCCTGTTCGGCTTCTTCTACACTGCAGAAGCCATGCGCGACATGAGCGCCGACTACGGTATCGTTCCCTTCCCCAAATACGATGAGGATCAGGAAACCTATACCAGCACTGTACATAACATCATCCGTCTGATGGTGCTGCCCTACAATTGCCAGAAGGTGGATGCGGTCTGCGCAGTGCTTGAGGAACTGTCCTTCGAGGGCTACAACAATGTACTTCCCTCTTACTACGATGTGCTGATGAAGAACAAATACGCCCGGGACGACGTCTCCGCCAGCATGATCGACATCATCCGTGACAACTGCACCATGGATATCGCTCTTATTTACAACACCGCATTTAACGGCATGGGTATGATCTACCGCACGCTGATGCAGGCAAAATCCTCCGATTTCTCGTCGGAATACGCGAAGCGCCTTACTGCTGCTGAAACCTCTATCGCAAGTTTCGTCGAGCAGTTCCGCAGCGTAGAATAAGCCTCTCAGCGGGCATACGGTCAACGGAGTCGGTGGGCAGTGCGGTGGATGAAACTGTAAAAAATAAAAAAATATAAAGGAGTCTCATCATGAAAAAAACAGCATCTTTTCTCACAACAGCACTTCTCACCCTCTCCCTCGCCGGAAACGTCAGCGCGGCTGACGGCGAAATCCTGACCGGCACGCCCATCATCGACGGTAAGGTTGACGCGATGTACAAGAATTCGCTCACCCTGGAAACCGGCAAAGGTACCAATGCCTATAACACAGATTGGGATGATGCCAACGGCAGCATTTACTTCCTGCACGACGACAGCTATCTGTACATCTGCGCCGAAATCATTGACAACGACGTAACCACCATCGGCGAAGAAGAGTGTAAGAAGGAAAATCCCTTCAAAAACGACAACTGCGAATTCCGCCTCTCGCTGGACGGCGGCACAACCACCATCAAGCTGGGCATCGACGCCTACGGCTACCGCGCCTACGGCTTGAAAGCCAACGAAGCGCTGATCGACTACTCGACCATCCAGTACAAAACCACCTACACCGATACCAGCTATGTCATTGAAGCCGCCATTCCCTGCACCGAGGGCGTGCTCGACATGAAGACAGCCGGCAAGCTCGGCTTCAAGCTCCAGCTCAACGACCTGACCAAGGACGGCAACCACTACAACTTCGCCACCGATTACGCAGGTGAAGGCGCCAAGGGTCTGGTATTCTACAATCTGAGCAGCGAATCCGCCGCTCCCGCAGTTACCAACGCTCCCAAAACCGCTGATCCTATAACCGCAGCACTGGCGCTCTGCACCGCTGCCGGAGCCATTGTATGCTTCTCCAAAAAACACGCAGAATAATTGGTACTTTCAAATAACGATAAAAAGAAACCTTCGAAAAACAACATAAAAAGTTGTTATTTCTCATCTTTTTTGTCCGAATATAACAGAATTTCCGTTATAATAGAAAACAAAAAAAGTGTTGACATTTCAAAATCCATATGCTATAATGAGGTTACTTTAACGAACGGAGGTTCATTATATGAAACAAATCACGGCATCTCTCATTCTTATAGCCATGCTGGCAGGCTGCGTTTCCTGTGGCAGCGGACAATCCGAAGACACTACTCCTTCGAACGATACAACCGCGTCAACCGATACCACCACCGCTGAAGCGGTTGATGAACGCTATCTCATCAAGGAAGAGCTTCCCGACAAGACCTACGACGACTATACCATCCGCATTCTTATGCGCAACAGCACCTCTCCCGACTGGATCGGCGATATGTTCAGCGAAGCCGAGACCGGCGAAGTCATCTCTGACGCCATCTACAACCGCAACCGCACCGTTTCCGAACGGTTTGACGTAACCTTTGAGCTGATCAAAAGCTCCAACAACAACTACGAGACAGACGGTGTGAAGTCCATTCTCGCCGGAGACGATGCCTACGACATCATCGTTCCCCACGCCCGTGCCGCCTTCAAGTATGCCGAGCAGGGACTCTGCCTGGACTGGAACGTGGATCTGCCCTATGTGGATTTGGATAAGCCATGGTGGGATCAGGACGCCCGGGACAGCTTCGAAATCAACGGCAAGCTCTACACCATGGTCGGTGATATCAGCTATCAGGCGCTGGCACAAACCGACTGCGTACTTTTCAACAAAGCTCTGTTCGATAAGTACCAGGAAGAGTATCCCTATCAGAAGGTGCTGGACGACGAGTGGACCTTTGATGAATTCTCCCGTCTGGTTAAGCTCTGCTCTGCGGACGTGAATGGCGACGGCGAATACAAGCCGGACACCGACGTTTTTGGCTATGTCACCTATCAGTGGGTCGGTCCGATTCAGGCGCTGACCACCGGCGGCGGACGCATTGTGGACAAGGATGACAACGGTTCGCTTGTGCTGACCATCAACAGCGAGCGCACTCAGAAGGTTTTCGAGGATTACTTCAAGCTGGTTGACACGAACAACTGCTATCTGGAGCTGAACCGTGACGAAAAGAAGAGCATCTTCGACTGCCGCGATGTCTTCGCTCAGGGACGCGCCATGTTCATCGACTGCGCGCTGAACGACGTTGCAAAAATGCGCGATATGGTTGATGATTTCGGTATTATCCCCGCACCCAAGTATGATAATACCACCGACAAGTATTATACCAACGTAGATTCGGGCACCAACCTGTTCATTGTACCGATTACCAATCAGAGCGTGGAATGCACCAGCGTCGTTCTCGAAGCGCTCTGCGCCGAGGGCTACCGCGAGGTTATCCCCGCCTACTATGAGGTTGCGCTCCAGACCAAGTACACCCGCGATGATCTGTCCGTACAGATGCTGGACATCATCAAGGAAGGTCGTGTATTCGATATTGGTTATTACTACTGCGGCGGTATGTTCGCAAGCACCGGCTACCGTCTGGTAAATCAGCCTGACCACAATTTTGCCACCTTCTACGCTCAAAACGAGTCGGCAGTTAAGACCTCTCTCCAGAAAATCGTAGACGAGTACGGCAACCAGTAAATCATACTACACAAACAGCGACAGCCGCGTCCAAGGACGCGGCTGTCTTATTATATGCGGTTTTTATTCGGCAATAAAGTGCCATACACGGCTCTCGCCGTCTTTCCAGCCGCCGGTGAGATTCAGACCCGCATTCATCAGCAGCGCACCCGAATACTTGCGTCCGCTGGCGGTATCGGTGTAAATCTTCGCCGGGTCGAGGCCGCGCAGACGGATGTAGCGGGAAATCGCAACCTGCGTGCGCATGACAACGTAAGTCAGCAAAATCTCGTTCTTGTCCTGCGATACCGATTCCCATGCCGCTGCGGAAGTGATGTTCGCCTTGTCCTCGGTGGGGTTGATCAGACGGTAGTAATCGCCGTCCTGAATCACGTTGTAATACTTGTGATAAGCCTCCACCTGCTGGCGTACCAGCGCGCGCTCGTCATCGGTCAGCTTGGTCAGGTCAAGCTCGTAACCGAAAGCGCCTGCCATAGCCACATCGCCTCGGGTCTTGAAGCTGGACGAACGTCCGGTCTGATGGTTGGGCGATGCCGACACGTGGGCGCTCATTGTGGACGGCGGATAAACGATGGAGGTACCGTACTGAATCTCCAAACGCTCCATGGCGTCGGTATCGTCGGATGTCCAGATCTGAGGGCTGTAGTAGAGCATACCGGGGTCAAAGCGTCCGCCGCCGCCCGAGCAGCCTTCCAGCAGCAGCTTCGGGAACGCGGTCAGCAGCCGCTCCAGCAGCTCGTAGACGCCCAGCATATAGCGATGCGCCACCTCGCTCTGACGCTCCGGCGGAAGCAGATCGCTGCCCACCTCGGTCAGATTGCGGTTGAAGTCCCACTTCACATACTCGATGTTGGCGGAGGACAGAATCTTGTACATCTGATTGAAGATGTTGTCACGAACATCCGCGCGGGACATATCCAGCACGTACTGGCGGCGTCCGATGGAGCGCTCCCGTCCGTTCACGTGCAGGCACCAGTCGGGATGAGCGCGGTAGAGGTCGGAATTCGGGGAGATCATCTCCGGCTCGAACCAGATACCGAACTTCAGACCCAGCGCGTTCACACGATCAACCAGGCTCTTGAGACCGCCTTTCAGCTTGCTTTCATTGACATACCAGTCGCCCAGCGAGCAGTCGTCGTTGTTGCGCACGCCAAACCAACCGTCGTCCATGACGAACATCTCAATGCCCAGATCGGCGGCATCCTTCGCGATGGCAACCAGCTTGTCGTCGTCGAAGTTGAAGTAGGTGCCTTCCCAGTTGTTGACCAGAATCGGGCGCTTCTTTGTCTTCCACTCGCCGCGGCAGAGATTGTGGCGGTAGAGCTTGTGGTAGGTGCGGCTCATGCCGCCCACGCCGTTGTTCGAATAAACCATCGCCACCTCAGGTGCGGTGAAGGTTTCGCCCGGCTCAAGCAGCCAGCCGAAGTCCTCGGGATTGATGCCCAGCAGCACACGGGTGGAGCGCATACAATCCACCTCGATCTCGGCAGCGAAATTGCTGGAATAAACCAGCGAGAAGCCGTAGACCTCGCCGCTCTCCTCGGTGTAGCCGTCGCGGGCGAGGGCTACGAAGGGATTGTTGTTGTGGCTGGAGGAACCGCGCTTGGAGTGGATGCCCTGCAAACCGAACTCCAGATGGCGCTTAACCAACGTGCGCTCCTTGGCCCAGCGTCCCTGTAGGTGGAGCAGCTCGAAGTCGCTGTCGTTGAAGTCCACCGCCGTGGAATGGATGCGTTCGATACGGAAGGATTTGTCGGAGGTGTTGGTCACGCGGACGCTGCGGGTGATGACGTCCAACTTTGTGAAGACGGTGTAGAGGATAACAACCTGGGCACCGGTCAGCTCGTCCACGCAGGTCAGCTCCAGCGTGTCGGCTTCATCGTCGCTGTTTACGTAGGTCGCGGGCAGACCGGGCAGACCGGGCTTTCCTGCATAGATTTTGTGGGATTTGTAGCGGATATCGGTGGCAGAGCTGCCGGTAGCGCCGCGAATGGACAGCGCCGACACGCGGAAGTCGCTGATGCCGTTGGTGGGGTACTCCAGCCAGGTGGTATCCAGCGTCATGCCCTTTTCCTCGGGGCTTGCCACGTTGGCGCTGAAGGATGCGCTGTGCAGGTTCAGGCGCAGGTAATCCAGATCGGTGTCCGGCACCGACGCGCCGTAGTAGAGATGGAGCAGGTAGCCCTTGGGGCTGACCTTGAAGACATAGCTCGACGAGGGAGTGTCGAGTTTGAAGGTTTGTCTTTCGGTATCGAAGATAATAGCCATGTATATTCTCCTGTATAAAAATTGAATCAATGTAATTATAACAGATCTCTCACAAAAGGTCAATAGTGGAAACGCACATTTCTCAAAAATAAGCAAAAAAACTTCGATATTATGACTTTATACACAAATATGCCCTTGATTTCGTGATGCGGGTCTGCTATAATAAAAGCATTCGAATAAAAAATACGAAAGGGTTATCCCATGAAAAAACAGATCGTATCCCTTTTTACCGCCGCCTTGCTGCTATCGGGCATGACGGTGTACGCCGCCCCCGATACAGGCGAAGCCATCGACGTGATCGTTGAATTCACCCAGCCCACAGGCGTGGACGCCGCCGAATGGACGGAAGCCTGTGTTTCCCGCATTGACGACAGCCTCGGCTCGGCGGTAATTGGCTATCAATACGATACCCTGCTCTGCGGCGCGCAGATCACGCTGCCGGAATCCCACGCCGCATGGCTTCAATCCTTCGATTTCGTGGAGCAGGTCTATGTCAGCGGCTCCTACGAAGCCCTGTCCGCCGAGCAGTCGGAATACGCCATGACCGCCGCCGAGCTGATCGGGTTCAGCGAGGACATCACGCTCACCGGCAAAGGCGTGCTTGTGGCCGTCATCGACACCGGCTGCGATACCTCCCACGCCGCTTTCTCTGGAGACGGCATCACGCAGAAGTTGAACCGCTCACAGCTTTCCCAGCTGACGCAAGCCCGCCGCCTGAACGCTTCCCGCTACGGCTACGGCGCGTCCGCGCTGTATGTCAGCGCAAAAATCCCCTTCGCCTTTGACTACAGCTCCCATGACACCGATTTGACCTCTGTCTCCAACCATGGAACCCATGTGGCGGGCATCATCGGCGCCGTCCCTACGGAAGGCAGCGAGATGCAGGGCATCGCGCCCGGCTGTCAGCTGATCATGATGAAGGTCTTTGACGATGCGGCTTCCTCCGCCGCCGATACCACCATCATCGCCGCCATGGAGGACGCCATCAAGCTGGGCGCGGATGTCATCAACCTGAGCCTGGGACGTTACGCAGGCTCTGCCAACGTACAGCAGATCATCGGCATGGACGCGCTGATCGAAAAAGCCCGGGACGCCGGCTGTATCGTAGTCTGCGCAGCTGGCAACGAGAGTGTCTCCACCGCCGCCGGTGAATACGCCGAAAGCGACGGCATCACCCTTCCCTCGGCGGACTATACCGACTACGGAACGGTCAGCTATCCCTCCGCCGCCGAGTTTTCCTTCGCGGTGGGCAGCATCGACAATCTGGTGCAGTACGGCGAATTCTTCCGTCTTGCCAACGACGGGGACTCCGCGTTTTACTATTCGGACACCAACGAACAGAGTGGCGTTTTGAAAAAATCCTTTGCCGAGCAGTTTGACGGACGCACGCTGGAATATGTGGTTGTCCCGGGACTGGGCGAGGAAGCTGATTACGAAGGGCTGCGCGTCAAGGGCAAGCTGGTGCTTGTTCAGCGCGGCACCACAACCTTCGTGGATAAAGCCAACATCGCCGCGTCCAAGGGCGCGGTGGGCATGATCGTCTGGAACAACGTGGAGGATGATTCCATTAACATGGAGCTGACCGGGGCAAAAATCCCCGCCATCGCCATCAGCATGGAAGACGGCGAGACGCTGAAAGCCGCAAAGAGCCGCAAGCTGACCTTCGATGACGAATTCTACCTGATTCAGAATTCCGAAACCGCCGGGCAGCTGTCCGATTATACATCCTGGGGCTGCACACCTTCGCTCACCCTGAAGCCCGACCTCATCGCCGTTGGCGGCAGCGTGCTCAGCACCATCAGCAGCGGGTACGGCGGAATGTCCGGCACCTCCATGGCGGCGCCCCAGATCACGGGCGTCTGCGCGCTGCTCATCGAACAGCTCAACGCCTCCGCCAAGCTCATGGAGCCTGCCGCGCGGATTGAAAAAATCCGCACAATCCTGATGAACACCGCCGTCCCGCTGACGCAGGAAAACGGCGTGGAATATTCCCCCCGCGCACAGGGGGCGGGACTGGTGAATCTCCCCGCCGCGCTGAACGCCGGACTGTCGGTTACATACGCCTTCAACGGCAAACCGAAGGCTGAGCTGCTCGACCTGATCGGCGATACCATGTATCTGGATGTGACGCTGGAAAACCTCACCGACGAACCGTTGGAAGCGGCGGTCAGCGTCACGCTGACCAGCGATGGCTATACCGAGCTGGAAGTGGACGGTGAAAAGCATTGGTTCTCCACGCTGGAAGCCACCGCCGACAGCCTGTCGGTCATCACCGCCGACAAAAGCGGCAATCTGAACCGCGCCGCCGAAAGCTTCGAGCCGCTGACGATAACGCTGGAAGCCGGTGAATCGGTGACGCTGCCGATTCTCGTCTCGCTGGACGAGGACTATCACGCCTCGCTGGACGAAATCTTCACCAACGGACATTTCGTCGAGGGCTATGTCTGGTGTGAAACGGCGGACGGCACCTATTCCCTGCCTTACATGGGCTATGTGGGCGACTGGTCGACCGCGCCGGTGCTGGACGCGGACATTTACGGGGAGGGCTTTTCCCAGTTCGGCGGCAGCTCCTTTGTCACCTCGGTGGAGGGAACCTATGTTACCGCCGGAACCAACGCATTCAGCAGTGATCCGGTATACCATGACAGTCTGCTGGCCTTCTCGCCCAACGGCGACACGGCGGGCGACACCCTCTATCTGAGCGGAAAATTCCTGCGCAACGCGGCGGCAAGCGAGCTGGTCGTGCGTGACAGCGAAGGAAACGTGGTTTACAGCCAGACCGGGCTGAGCGGCTATCAGACCAAAGCCGGTCCCAGCGCGCTCTATTACTTTACCTTCTACTGGAACGGCAGCGACGGACGCAATCTGCGCTACATTCTGCCCGACGGCAGCTATACCGTAGAATGCACCTTCACCCTGGATTTCAGCGCAGGGCTGACCCAGACCTACAGCTGGCCGGTGGTGCTGGATACCGAGAAGCCGACCGTCAGTGAAATCACTTACGATGAAGCCTCCCGCACCCTGTCCCTGACCGCATCGGACAACCATGCCATTCAGTATATCAAGGTATACTCCGGCACGGTTGAGGACGCATACAAGCAGATTATCACCGACGCCGTTCCCGACGAGGACGGTCTGTGCAGCGTCAGCTTCGATCTGTCCGATTACGAGGGCGAATCGATCTACTACGAGGTCATCGATCAGGCCTTCAATCCGCTGGTGGGCAGCCTTTCGCTGACCCCCGCCGCATAAGGAGGGCTTATGAAAAAGCTATATACCATTGCAGCGCTGCTGCTCTGTACTGTGCTCCTGCCCACGCCCCTTTCGGCGGCGGAGGAAGAGCGAGTGCAGGTGCTTATCTCGGCAGACAATCCCGGTGAAGGCTTCGCCGCTCTGCAGGCCGTCTGCCCGGACAGCGAGCTGATCGCAGGCTATGACCTGCTGTTCTCCGGGTTCGCCGCCGAAATTCCGTCCTACGCCCTTACGGCGGTGGACGCGCACTTTGAATACACCATCGCCGGAAGCTACCTGCCGCAGACAATCGACGAGGGCACGGACATCGCCGCTGCCGTCACCGAAGCTGCCGATACGGATTACAACGGCGAGGGAATGTGCATTGCACTGCTTGACACTGGCTTCGTACTAACCCATGAGAGCTTTATCCTCACCCACGATTCGCCTAAGCTGACAAAAGAAAGCGTGGACACGCTGATTCCATCCCTGTCGATGTACAGCGCCGATGCCGAGCCGGTATCCTATTATGTCAGCGCAAAAATCCCCTTCGCCTACAACTACGCCGACAACAGCGCCGATGTATCCGGACTGCCTTCCCACGGCACAGCCATGCTCTCGGCAGCGGCGGGCAACGCCGCCAATCTGCCCGAGCGTCAGGACGGTGAAGCCCCCGAAGCCCAGGTGCTGGCCATGAAGGTCTACTCGGACATCCACGGAACAGCCACCGAAGCGTCGCTGCTGTCGGCCATGGAGGACGCGGTTAAGCTGGGCGCGGATGTGATCTGTCTGTCCCTTGGCGAAGCCTGCGGCTTCGCGGACAGCTCGGTTTCGGGCGTTTCCCTGAGCGCCGCCATCGCCAAAGCGGAGGAAATGGGCGTGATCGTCGTCGCCTCCGCCGGAAACAGCGGCAAGCACGGAAAGGAAAGTGTCTACGACGAGGAATACGCCATCTCATCCCCCACCACCGACAACCCCGACAACGGCACGATCTACTATCCCGGCAGCGTACCCGAGGTCTTCTGCGCGGGAAGCGCCGAAAGCAACATCGTCACCGCCGACTGCCTGCTTCTGCCCGACGGAACCAAGCTTCCCTACGGCGATTCCAACTATATGTACACCCTACCCAGCGGCGGGAAGAGCTTTACCGCCCATTTCGCCGGTCAGACGCTGGAATACGTCTTTGTGCGCAGCTTCGGCGATACCGAGGATTTCCCCGCCGATGTGGATTTCACCGGTAAGCTGGCGGTCATCGACCGGGGCAGCATCACCTTCAACGAAAAGACGCAGAACGCCGCCGCACGGAGTGCAGTGGGCGTCATCATCATCGATAACCAGCCCGACCCGCAGTCGGCGTTGTCGGTGAAGATGGATTTAACCGAAGCACCCATTCCGGCGATTATCGTTTCCGCCGCGTCGGGCACACTGCTCCGGGAAGCCCCCGTCCATCAGATCACGGTGGATCCCGCGCAGAAATATTCGGAAAAACGCCGCGAAACGCCCACCCCCTCCACCTTCACCGCCCGGGGCGTCACACCTGAATTGACGCTGAAGCCGGATATCACGGTGGTAGGCGAATATGTGGAATGCGCATCCTATGACGGCACCTATAAGACCTACAGCGGCACATCGGTGTCGGCGGCACGGCTGGCGGGCATGAGCGTATGTGTCAAGCAGCGTCTGATCGCCGAGGAAGGCAGCGCGTCTCCGTCCCGCGTTAAGAACCTGCTGGTATCGTCGGCACAGCTTATGACCCAACTGGCGGGCGGTCTGCCCTATTCGCCCCGCACGCAGGGCGGCGGCTCGGTCGATCTGAGCGGAGCGCTAAACGCAGGCATTCTGCTTTCCTCCGATGGCAATCATAAGATCGAATGCGGCGAGACGGACGGACGCTGGCTCAGCTTCAGCATCACCGCCGAAAATCTCACCGACAGCGATCAGCTTTGCACGCTGGATGCCCTTGTGGGCGGCAGCAGCTACGACAGCTTCACCTTCAGCGAGCTGGACACGGCCAAAGAAGGCGAAACCACGTTAGCCGAACGGCTGGGCAAACAGCTCTCCGACACCATCAGCTTTGCTTCGGAGTTTACTTCCTTTCAGAATGCCCGCGTCATGATCGGCGACCTCTACTACCAGCTCAACGCCGACGCTTCCGATTATGATCCCTATACCTTCACGCTGAAAGCCAATTCCAGCACAACCATCCGCGTGTCGGTGCTGCTGGATGAGGAAACTTACAGGGAGTACAACGACATCTTCTCCAACGGCTGCTTTCTGGAGGGCTATATCCGCCTGACCACGGAGAACGAGCAGGCGTCCATCCCCTTCATCAGCTTTATGGGCGACTGGGGACAGGCGCCTGCGCTGGACGCTTCGGTCTATGACGGCGTTGAGGCGGTTTACGCCCCGACCAGCTTCTACCGCTCGGTTTACACCGGACACTACAGCGGCGAAATGACGTTGGGAACCAATCCCTTCCTGAAGGTCTCCATTCCCGACGGCGACGCGCTTGTTTTCTCACCGGTTGTGGATGGCAGCGACCGCGCCATCTGGCTCGATCTGGGACTGCTGCGCAGTATATCGGACGCGGAACTGTCCATCACCGACGAATCCGGCAAGGAAGTCTGGCGCCAGGAACATGAGCAGATCATCCGCACCTTCCTTGACCCCGACACCGGCATGATGACCAGCGCCCGTCTCAGGCTGTGGGACGGACGCGCCATGGACAACAGCGCGTATATCTATCCCGACGGATTGTACACACTAACCCTCTCCTACCGCGTCGCCGCTTCGGACACATACCGGAAGGCATCCTGGACAATCCGTTTGGACACGGAGAAGCCGTCAGCGACTTACAAACTGGCTCAGAACGGCGAGGACTGGATTCTGATCGTCACCGCCGAAGACAATTACTGCCCGGCCGAAGTTGTGGTCAGCGATATGTACGACGCGCTTGCCGACGTGATTCATCCGCTGAACGAGGAAAATATCGCTGTCTTTGACCTCCGCAATATGACCGATCGGTATATTTATATCGAGGTCTACGATCTGGCGATGAATTCTCAGATGATCCGAATTGACAATCCCAACTATATCGAAGAATGAGCAAAGAGCCTTCGCGTCACCGCGAAGGCTCTCCCTGTTTTTCCCGCCATACCGATATGGCGATGGACAGGCTGATGGGCAGCAGAAACAATCCCACAATCCCGAACAGCTTGGTGCCCACGAACATGGACATCAGCGTCACCAGCGGGTTCAAACCCATCTGCCGCCCTACGATTTTCGGCTCGATGATGTTGCGCACCACCGAAATCACGCCCCAGGTCAGCAAAAGCCCAATTGCCGTCCGATAATCCTGCCGAATCAGCCCGATGAGCGCCCACGGAAGCAGGATGCCGCCTGTACCGAGTACAGGAAGCACATCGAACAAAGCAATCACCACCGCCATCATGAAGGGACGTCCAATCCCGGTCAGCGTCAATCCCAGAAACAGTTCGCCAAAGGTGATGAGCATGATCAGCGAATAGGAGCGCAGGTATTTGACAATGATGGAGAAAAACTTATCCCGCAGCCCGGTCATGACCTCCACCGCCCGCGACGGCAGATGCGCTTTCAGAAAGGACAGAATCTTCTCGTAATCCACGGTAAAGAAGAAGCTGGAGATCACAGCAAAAACCAGATTCACCACGACGCCCGGAATCGCCGCCGCCACAGAGGACAGCTTTGTCAGGGCTTTCACTGAAATATCCGACACCGCCGTTCCCAGCGAGCTTCGGATCGACGTGAAAATCCCGCCCAGATCGGCGGCAAAACGATCGCTGACAAAGCGGTCATCCAGCTTGGCGATCAATCCGTTGATGGTGTCGAACAGCTTGCCCAGCGCCGGTTCGATGGTATCGGCGTAGATGCCCGGAAGCTCGCTGGAAAACTCACCGATCATCACCACCACCCGTACTACCAGAATGGTCAACAGCATACCGATGGTCGCATAAAAGAGAAGCAGCAGAAGAATTCCGGCAGGCTTCCGCTTCATATCATACCGTTTTCCCAGATACCGCAGCAGCGGATTGAGGGATGCCGCGATGAGAAAGCCAATCAAAAAGGGCATCACCACAAAAATCGCGTACTTGAACAGCAGATAAACCGCTCCGGCAATGATCAGCCAGAACAGGGTATTGACAATGAAGCGAACCTTCTTTTCGATACGCATTCCTCCCATTTACTTTCATTTCTATAATATTATGTGCATTCCCGGTAAATATTCTTCCTGTGTGACGAAAAATCAAAAAATATTCACACAGTGTTCATTTTCCTCCCACAATGTGGTGATACTATATTAAGAGGTACTATTTCAAAATATTTTTTATCGGAGGATAATCATGTCTAAAGGTGCCAGAAGCCGCGAAGCAAACGCGGAAAAGCAAAAACTCAAGCACGAACGTGAAGTTCAGGAAGCAAAGATGCGAAAGGTTCGCAAAATTACAGCTATTGTCACCACCGCAGTCATCCTGCTCCTCGTCATCGTCACCGTTGTTGGTACACTGATTTACAACTCGTACATGGACAAAGGCGAATATCTGCGTGAAGAAATTGCCGCCAGCTCGGTCAACATTGATGTTGACGGCGCGATGATGAATTACTTCTTCAATGATACGTACAACACCTTCGTGCAGTATTACGGCAGTTACGTGGAATATTATGGACTCAGCTCCACGACCTCGCTAAAGAAGCAGGAAATCACCGAAGGACAGACCTGGTTTGAGTATTTCATGTCCGGCGCGCAGACCACCGTCACCAATGTCCTGATGCTCAATGAAAGCGCCGCCGCTAACGGTGTCTCCCTCACTGCGGACGAGATTGCCGCGATGAAGTCACGCTGCGAGCGAATTGATGCCAGCCTTTACGGTCGCGGCGTCAACAGCGAGGATATTTACAACGCAAAAATTCTGGAGGCGCTGGCTTACAAGTATCAATCGATGAAGTGGGATGAATTTACGCCCAGCACCAGCGAAATCCAGAAATACTACAATGAAAACAAGTACGATTTCCAGACCGCAAGCTATATGTGCTACAACATCCCGTGGTCGGACGATGGTCTGACGCAGGAAGAAGCCAAAAAACTGGCCGATGAGCTGGCTGCCGCCAAGACTATGGACGAATACAAAGCCATTGTCAAGCGCGAGATTCTGGCCGATACCCCGGATGTTAGCGAGGAAGATCTGAACACCGCTCTGGAAAACCTCAACTATGAGGGCGCCACCTACAGTGAAGGGAACGAAATCTACGACTGGGCATTCGGCGAAGCCAAGCTGTATGATACGAAGATTTTCACCCGCGATGAATATTCCATGTACAGCGTCTTTATGCTGACCGCAGAGCCTGTTACCGATGAAAGCGAAACCGTCGATGTACGCCACATTCTCTTCACCGCCGACGCCTATGGAAGCGCGGCAAAGGCTCTGAAGAAGGCTGAGGAAGTGCTGGCCGCCTTCAACGCAGGCGATAAGAGCGAGGAATCCTTCGCGCTGCTGGCACTGGAATGGTCGGAGGACAGCGGTTCCTACTATGACGGCGGTCTTTACACCAACGTTGCCGAGGGCGAGATGGTTACGGAATTCAACGACTGGTGCTTCGACTCCGCCCGCAAGACCGGTGATGTGGAGATCATCGAAACCAGCTATGGCTATCACATCATGTACTTCCAGGGTGAAGGTCTGAATGCATGGCAGTCTGAGGTTGAAACCACTCTTATCAACGAGAAGCTGGACGCTTTCACTGAGGAAGAATCCGCCAAGTATACCGTCGAGTTTGACACCCGCGTGCTGAATATGATTCCCGGCTGATATGTCTCATTGAAGCAAAGAACTGCAAAAAAATTTCCTGAAAAACAGACTATGTCCAAAGGAAAAGAGGACATAGTCTGTTTTTTGTGGTATAATGTTAGTTGATGAAAAAAGAACTGCAAAAAAGATAATTTATGAAATATTTTACGAAAGACTGGTTTGAGAAAATGCAGCACTCCAGCCAGCAAGCGACTGCCGACGCTTATGCGCAGAATCTGCACAAGCAGTTCGGCGACAGCCTGCCGGAGTTCTATAAGAACTTCCGGCTGCACGACTGCCGCCTGAAGGATTACGGTATGCAGGGTGAGGATTATAGCATCACCATCGCGTCAGACTGCATGAGCGGTCTGAAACAGGTGATCTTCCGTAAAGCCACAGTGCTTAAACAGGATGACACAATTGAAAAAGCCTCGTGGCTATACGATGAGCTGTATCGTACCTATAACGGCTATCAGCTGCACGCACTGCTTTTTCGCAGGGGACAGCTGATCGAGTTCACCGTGGCTTGCAGGGATGTAACGCTTATATCGGCAGAAACATCGCGTTGAACAGCAGCTTGAACGTCCCCTCCTGCTGCACACGGAACTCGGGATTGAAGGTGTACAGCAGAATGTCGCCCTTGCCAAACGGCGCGCGAAGCATACAGGGCGTGCCCGACAAATGCTGCTCGCCTACCACATAGCCGTTCACATACGGTCGCTCGACAAACCGCGCCAGCACTTCCACACGGCCATTGGTATCCATAGGCCGGAAAATCGGCCCGTCGGAGTGGGTCAGCGTGAAGCGCCGGGGCATACCGGCGGTCAGCGGATGCGGGACAATCTCCGCCGCCAGCTGGGAACCGTTGGTGGAATAATCCTTGCGCTGGAGCGATTCCGCCCGATCGCGGATGCCCAACGAGAACAGCGTATTGGCATACGCCCAGGATTTCTCCCACGCGATAAGCCGTCCGCCGCCACGGACAAACTCCTGTATCGAACGTCCGCCCGCAGAGGCCACGCCTCTCCGGTATTCAACAGGATAATTCGGATCCTCCACCTCGCCGGCACGCAGTTCCTCCGCCCGGTCGCCGGGGAGAATCAGCACGTCCAAATCAGCCGGAACACCGTTCTCCCGAATTTCCTTATCCATCACAATGCGGTAATCGAAGCCGTACATCCGCAGCAGACTGCGAGTATAACCCTCCTCCTCATTCCATGTGGCGCTTTTTTTGAGCAGTCCCACCACAGCACGCCGGATCGGCAGACGATCGGGCGCGCTTTCTTTATGGAAAGAGCCGTCCGCGCTCCGCCAGAGCGCCGTGCCGTCCGCCAGAGCCGCGTTGGCAAGGCGATAGCTTTCGTTCTCATTGCCCGGCAGCGGGAAGGTGCAGACTGTATCCTTCACCGTGTACAAAGAACACGGCGTATTCCCTGCCGTATAGGGCGCCAGCAAATCGTCGGGCAGCGGCTCGTCAGCCGTGAGCACCTGCACGCCCATGCAAAGCGCCATGGACAGATTCGCCGTATCGGTCACGCGCACCGAACCGTCCGGATTGCGCGGCGACGTGCCGACAGGATAAGGCGAAGCGTCCAGAAACGCCTTTACAACCGCATATTTCGGCTGTGCGAGCGGCACAATCACGCTGCCCGCGCCGTACCGCCGCCCGCCGCTGACAAAATCCCGGGCGGCACAGTACATATCCACCCGCTGATTTTCAAGCAGTCCCAGCAGTGTGCGCATGGCCGACGGGTCGTGCTGCTCCGTGGGGAAGATATACGCTTGCTCAACGCTTTTTTTGCCGCGCTCGGTCTGATATTCCGCTTTCATCACCATCCGGCGGAGGATATCCTCCCGATTATGGGCAGCGTATTTTAACAGCGACAGCGACGCGATGCGAATCTGCTCCACGATATCCGACAGATGCCACTCTCCGCCCGACCACGGGTCGGGGCAGACCGCTGTAGGCAGGAGAAGTCCCCGGTAGCTGTCCGGATGAATAACAACCGGCGTGGCGATGCGCACATCCGCGTTCTCGGTCAGCATACCGGCGATATTATGCAGAGAGCCTGTACCGTAGAAAGTGGAGATAGGGAAAGAGTTGAACCGCTTATCCCCCGAAACAACACCCCGCCGTCCGGCAGCCGCCAGCGCCGTCGCCATATGCGCGCCGTAGAGCGATGTCTCCCGCTGAACTATGGGACAGTACGGCTCATACAGAGGATCGCTGAAGGGCGCGATACTCATGCGCTCCTCGTCGGGGCATTGATGGTGATGATCCTGAAAAATCTGCGGCATCCAGGTTCGAATCAGAATATCGTTCAGATAGTGGGATTCAGCTAGAATTTCGCGCATGGCGTCCCGGTTGTTGGAATGCCCCGCCCAGTTGTGGCGCAGATAGGGCGAACAGATTCCCTCATGGCGGGTACCCAGATATTTGTTGTACCAGTCGGTGAAAATGATCTCGCCGTCCGGCTCGCTGCATGGGGAGATGATGAAAATCACGTTGTCCAGAACATCCAGAAGTTCCCCATCCTGCGCGCTCACCAGCTCATAAAGAATGCCCGGCACTGCCTGCGGTCCGCCGACTTCATTGGAGTGCAGACCGTAGCTCTGGAAGCAGACCGCCTTTCCCCCGTGAATCTGTTCCTCCAGGGCATCCTTATTCTGCCCGCGCGGGTCGGCAAGGCTCATGGAGATGCGGCGGTATTTCTCCAGATTCCGGAGATTCTCCGCCGAGGAAACATAGAGAATCAGAAAGGGATTGCCCTCGCTGGATAAGCCGACCTCGGTCAGCTTCACCCGATCCGATACCGAATCCGCCAGATGATAATAGCCGCAGAGCTTATCCCAGCGAATCATATGCCGGTCGCTGCCCGGTTCAAAGCCAAAATATTCCTTCGGCGAAGGGAGAGACGTATACATGACAATATCTCCTTAGTATTGAATTGAGGGAACAGATTGCTCCTGTTTGTATTTTACTATAGAATCCGTCGGATGTAAATAGCAGAATCGCTTTATCATATGCCATTTTTGCAAAAAGGACGGATGCAGTCCGTGCATCCGTCCCGGATATTCAGTTTGTCGCGCCCAGACCGCCGAAGCAGCGTCCGCCGTCGATGACATAATTGTGCCCCGTGATGAAAGCAGCTTCATCCGAGCAAAGATAGTTGATCAACGACGCGATTTCCTCCGGCTTGCCCACACGACCGAAGTAGGTCTTCATCTGCGCCATAGCCGGACGGGTCAGCACCGGACCGGGCGATACGCAGCAGACGTTGATGCCTTCCTTCGCCACCTCCATGGCCAGCGACTTGGTGAAGGAGAAAATGCCGCCCTTGGACGTGGAATAATCCGTGCCGCCCTTGGCGCCCACCACGCCCGCCACCGAGCCAAGATTGATAATCTTGCCGTAGTGAGCATCGATCATATGGCGGATAACCGCGTGGGTCATGTACAGCGTGCCCATCAGATTCATCTTAATGCCGAACTCGATGCGGGAAATCGGTACGTCGGCGAAGTTGCCCTGCATATTCAGGATGCGTCCCGAATGTCCGCCCACACAGTTGACCAGAATGTCGATGCGTCCATAGGTTTCAAACACCTTTTTCGCCGCTGCACAGCATTCCTCATAGCTGGTGATATCCACCTTGATGGCCATACTGCCCAGCGCGTCGGCAACCTTCTGACCTTCCTCGATATTCATATCCACGATAACCGGGATAATGCCTTCCTTCGCGAATCGTTCGGCGGTAGCCCTGGCAATGCCGGAAGCCGCGCCGGTGACGATGGCGACTCTTTTGTCTGTTTTACTGTTCGAGTGCATCTGTTTTTATCTCCTCAAGAATGGATTTTGCCGTTCGGATCGGAGGCTGTACGAACGCATGGGTTTCATCATAGCGGGATACCGCGAAGCAGAGGCAGTTGCCCAGCGCCGCGCCGAAGATACGCGACAGCTTGCCCTTTTCACCGCCGCCGATGTATACAAAGGGCGTATGCAACTCCTGACGCAGGGTTACGATGGTCTTCAGCACCTCGCCAAGCTGAAGCTCACTGTTGCAGGGCGATACGATCTTCACGATATCTGGTCCTCTCTTTTCCATCTCCAGCGCCAGATCCACCGCCTGCTCGCAGGTCAGCTCCACCCCCACATGAGACGAAAGCAGCACCTCCGCGCCCTTGGCATGGACACGCTCAATCAAATCCTTCTGACGCTCGATGATCTCGGGGCGAAGGGAAATTTCCGCCGGATTTGCGCTGACAAAGGAGAGATTGGAGCAGGCAAGACTGGATTTGGAATCGTCGTCAAAGTAATGCGCCTGAATATCAACGCCTGCGGCACCACAGTCGATGGCGCGCATCTGCACCTCGAAGCGCTCCTCCCAGCCGGGAGCGGGATTGTTGAACGGAGTCTGCTCGGTGTAGAAAAGCGCCAGCACCGGACGCTTGGTGAAGGAGAACAGCTTCTTAAACGACTCGTCCGTCCGATCCTTCTCGGGCATCCAGTTGATGTGCAGGTCAAAGGCGTCCGCGCCTTCGTACTCGCCGTTCTTCATCGTCGCCATATTGGCAAGCGCGGAAGTTCCGCGAAGCACGCCGACGACAAAGGGCTTTTTCTGATATGCAAAGGTTTTCTTCATGGGGTTGTCCTTTCGTAAATCAATTGCAGTTATGAATCCAGCATCGGAAATCTGTCTGTTTTCGGATAGTAATCTTTCGTATAGCACAATGTGTCTGCCTGATAAAATTATATCATGCGGTACTCCATATGCCAATACAAAATTTGCTCCAGTTTATAAATTATGCTCAAACAATTTTACAAGATATCAGCATTGACGCAGTTCTTGGCTGTATCCAAAACCAGTAGATGTACTTCCTGCCTGGATTTATAATTTCCGATTCACAATTTTTTCAAATATATTGACAATCCGACCGAACCGGAGTATAATTTTATTAACGAAAGCGAGGGATGCTCATGAACCTGTCCAACGAAGGGCTGGATATTACCCACATTCCCGTGACCCGTGTCACATCCGCCGTTTACATCCGTCCAAACAATATTCTATTCACGAAAAACCGCCGCTGCTTCGGTATCTTCTACAAGCTGGAAGGAGCCAGCGAATGCCGTATTGGCTCACAAAGCTGGATTTTTGACCAATCCCATGTGATCATCCTCCCCATGGGCTGCACCTACGAAATCTATCCGCATGAAGTGGGGCGATCCGTCATGATCGAATTTCTCTGCAGTCCCGATTTCGAATACGACGTCTCCAAGGTTTACAGCTATGAGCTGTCAAACCCCGGGATAATCGCACGGCTTTTTTCCGAAGCTGAGCGTGTGTGGACATTTAAGAAAACCGCTTTTCAAAATCGCTGCCAGTCCATTCTATATCAGATCTTTGCCGAGCTGGAGCAGGAATCCACTCGCAGCTATATAAACAGCAAGGTCAGCGCGCCCATCCACGCCGCGCAGAACTATCTGGAATCCCATTATAACGATCCCGCCCTCAATACCGCCACGCTGGCTGAAATCGCCGGGCTGAGCCAGTCCTATTTCCGCAAGCTCTTTTTGCAGATTTATCGTATGTCCCCCGGACAGTATATCCAGATGATTCGCATGGAAAAAGCCAAGGATCTGCTGGGCATGGGCGGGTATAATGTGGGCGAGGTGGCTGAACTGGTGGGTTACGCCAACATCTTCTATTTCAGCAACGCCTTCAAAAAGGCGGTAGGCACCTCGCCCAGCGAATACGCCGCCCGGCTTCAGATGCCCAGCGACTCTCCTTCGATCAGCTGTTCGTAGCAGGCGCCCACAAAACGCTTGTCGGTACGGAAGCCGTCGATGTGAATGTATCGGATGCGCTGATAGTTGTACGTGGATAACGGGCGATTGAAAGCGTTGTCGCTGTGCGCCGCCACCAGATAGCCGCGCCGGGAAAAACCAGTAACCAGCAGCGTGTGGAAGTAATCCCCCTCTGATCGGCCAAGCTGGATGACGTCGCCAAGCTCCAGCCCCCCCGCGTTCACTTCCCGTCCGAAGGGACCAAGTCCGACACCGACTCCCCCTTCTGCCGCGTTGTCGGTGAGGAAGTTGTACAGAAATTCCACCCCCGTCCACGCGGGTGCGCGGTCGTCGGCCGAGATGTAGTACCAGCCGAAGGTGGGAGCGAAGTTCATCTGGCAGGTACCTGCCAGCAGGCACTGGGAGATGAAATTGGTGCAGTTGCCTCCGCCTCCCGTGAAATCGTAGAAAAGCGGGTTGCGGTCGAAGGCCCAGCGGCGTGCGTAGGAAACGGCGCGTTCGCGGTCATAAGCGTGAGTTTCAGCCATAATTGTACCACCTTTTTGTGTTTTGTTACAGCATATGCGAAAATCGACCGAAATGTTAAAATGAAACCGTGCGAAAAATGATATGCACCCCAAAAGTTAGACACTTTTGGAGGTGCATATTTTTATGGCAAAAAAGGGACAAATTCAAAGAAAGTACTCGCCAGAATTCAAAATCCGTGTTATAATGGATATGCGGGAACACCATTTGTGCTATAACGAGGTAGTGAGGAAATATTGGGATATAACCAAGGGACAAGAGCACAACTATCAAAAACAAGTGCAACGGTGGGAACGCATATACTTAGAAGAAGGAGCCGAAGGTCTGATGAAAGAAAGACGAGGCAGAGCTTGTAAGGCAAGTGGTTGTAACAAAGGACGTCCACCTAAGCTTGACCGAAAAGTAGAAGAAGATCTCATCGCCGAGAACCAAAGACTCAAAATGGAGATCGAGTACATAAAAAAACTGAGTGCCTTAGTTCTTGCGGAAGAGCAAAAGAACGGCAAAAAGCATTCATAATTGCAGAACTAAGGCAAAAGTATCCGCTTAAAGACTTACTAAAAATTTCAGGACTTGCAAGAAGTACATTTTACTACTATATCAAACACAAAAGCACTGATAAATACGAAGCCGTAAAGTCAGAGATCACTAATATCTTCGCACAGCACAAAGGAAGATACGGTTATCGTAGAATTATGGTGGTTTTGCGTGCAAACGGCTATCATATCAACCATAAAACTGTTTTGAAGCTGATGAGATGTCTCAATTTGAAAGGCAAGCAGCGCAAGAATGATAAATACCACTCTTACAAAGGTGAGATCGGTAAGGTTGCAGATAATCTTTTGAAAAGAAAATTTTACGCTGACAAGCCGTTTGAAAAACTAACAACAGATGTGACCGAGTTCAAAGTTGGCGATGAAAAGGTATACCTGTCACCAGTTATGGACTTATTCAATCGAGAAATCGTTTCATATTCCATATCGTTAAGTCCTAACCTAAAGCAAGTACGCGATATGCTTCAAGGCTTATTCGATAAGTTACCTGATGGAGCAAGACCTATGTTCCATTCAGATCAAGGATGGCAATATCAGCACGCAGAATATCAACGATTGTTGACGGAACATCACATAACTCAAAGTATGTCCAGAAAAGGTAATTGTATGGACAATGGTGCCATGGAAAACTTCTTTGGCAGGCTAAAAGTCGAAATGTTCTACGGTGAAAAATTTGAATCCCCTCAGGGATTCATTGAAAAGTTGGAAGAATATATACATTATTACAACTGCGAAAGAATTTCTCTCAAACTAAAAGGAATGAGCCCGGTGCAGTACCGAACTCATTCGCAAACAACTTAATATTTAATTTTTGTCTAAACTTTTGGGTTCACTTCAAAAAACGCACGGTTTCATTTTTTATTGCTTCTCTGCCAGACAAGTTCCCGCCCTGTCCTGAATCAGCGGGATAACCTCATCGAGCGTGCTCACGCCCTCAAAATAGGGCAGCAGTTCCTCGCTGATGATGGATGTGACCTCGCTGTCAATATCGTCTGCTGCGCGGACGTTGGTCAGCATGGTTTCCACCGCCGCGATATCGGCTTCGGTGATATCCCGGCGGACACCCGTGAATTCCTCGTACCCCTCCGGCAGCTCGTCACCGAACCATGTCATAACCGAACCGCTTGAATAATAGAAGGTGTGCATGGATTCGGCGTGTTCCGCCACTGCGTCCATGCCCGCACGTGTGCAGCGGAAATCGGTGTCCGTGATGTCCTTGGAGGATATCTGTTCATCAAGGATGAATTTCAGGCATTCCCACGCGCCCTCCCGTACCGTCGACTTCGCCGTGATGCCATAGCTGAGCGTCTGCTCAATCTGAACGCCGCCGCCCGGATAGCCGATGAAGTTCAGCTCCTCAAAGCCGTATCGATAGAGCAGACTCACATAATCGCTGTAGCTGTTGATTTCCGCTTCGGTCAGCAGAATCTGATTCTCCCGGTAAGGCTTCCAGGGATCGTCGTTGTAGGCGTCCCGATCGGCGCCGGTCAGCGACTTGCGATAGTTGAAGACTTCCGTGCCGTTGATGAATTCCAGCAGGCGGCGGAAGGTGTCGTTATCGAAATTGCAGGTTCCCGCCTCCGTGTCGATGAATTCGTCCAGCGCGCTGGTAAACAGCAGCGTGTGCATCGTCCACTTGGAGCTGTCGTCGATGAGATGGGTTCCCTCCGGCAAGCTTTCGGCGAAATCCAGAAACTCGCTTACCGTCCAGCCATCCGCATCACAAAGCGATTTCTTCACCACCAGCGCCGTCAGCTGAAAATCCGTGACCAGCTCATACAGCTTTCCCTCCCGCTCAAATGGCGTGCGCACAAAATCGCACAGCACTTTCCGGTCGAAATCCGGGTCGGCGTCCATCAGCTCGTACAGGTCGCAGAACATTCCCGCATCGATGTAGGTGTCCCGTCCGTCGTACTGTCTCATAACCAGAATATCTGGCGTATATCCGGCAACAATGTCCATTTTCAGCCGTTCGGAGGGAGATTTTTCACCGTCAGTATATTCGTAGCTGTTGACCACAGCCCGGTACTCGCCGCTCTGACGGTTGAACTTCACCAGAAGCCGGCGCACATCGCTGCTCACCTCTACGCCCGCCACCTCAATCAGCCGCCTTGGCTCCACATCCCCGTCATCCACACGATTCAGAAGGAAAAGCTGGCTTTTCCGCTCCAGCGTGGTATAATCCCGGCAGGAAACCAGCATCGTGTCCGCATCCAGAATGAGCACCTCCCGCATATCGGCGCGGATCATGTCCGAATTCATCCAGTCGCAGAGCACAGTCAGCTCTCCGGTCTCCAAATCGCAGCCGCTGACCGTCTGCCCGTCGTCCACATAGAGATCAAAACCCTCGCCGATATACAGTTCGTTGTCGTTGGCGTTCACCGACGAGGGCAGATTCATGGCAGTATCGATGGACGCGGACGTCTTGTCGATATAGCGGAAGGTGGAGCCGCCCGCGTTCTGATTGATCGTAATGGCGTAAACCCGCCCGCCGTCCGCCAAGCCAATGCCGTTGATGGGCGATGACAGAGGAATACAGCACACAGTCTTTCCCTCCGGCGTGACAACGGAAATTTCCTTAGACATGGCGATGTAAATATCGCCGTCTCCGTCCACCAGCAGCTGGGTAATATAGCTGATTTTTTCGTCAAACAGCGGCTGAAGGTCTTCCAGTATGCAGGACGTCTCGCCGCCGCTCTGCCGCCACAGGCTATATATCCCGCCCGACGACAGACAGTAAGCCACGCTGCCGTCGCTCATCAGCGCCGCAGCCTCCACCGTTCCATCCCCGGCCGACAGGCGCTCGGCTTCCAATGCCCTGCCGCTTCTGTCGTAGGTCTGCACCAAGGTTTCGTCATCCCCGGTGAAGACGGCGGCAAAGCCGTCCTCGGCGGCGTACAGCCCGTCGATGGTCATTCCTTCATGGACAATCAGTTCAGTGGGGGCGTAAACATGAGCCACCCGCTCAGCTCCCTCGACCCCGCCGCAGGACGGCAGCAACGCGAACAGCAGTGCAGTACACAAAAATAATGCTGTTTTTTTCATATTTACCCTCCTCATTCGGTCTCCGCCAGATAGGTTGAGCAGCGGTCGTTGATCAGCTTAACCGTCTCATCCAGTGTCTTCACGCCCGCGAAATACACTGACGCCTCTTCGCGAATGATGTCCAGCATCGTTTCATATCGATGGGGCAGGCAGTGCGCCGACTCAACCAGTGAAGTCAGCCGCGCTGCATCATCCTCATCAAAGCGATACAGTCGTCCATCGGGCGTATTGCCGCCAAAAACATCATCCAGGGTGCGGTCATCGTACCAGAGCGCATAGCTGCTCCCGCTGATGCGGTAGTATTTCATGCTCTGCGCCTCCTGCATCTGCGCTTCCAGCACCGCACGCGAGCCGCTGAAACGCTCGGAGGCAGACGTGTCGGTCAGCACCGCGCGCAGAAAATCCCACGCATATTCGGGAATTTTGCAGTTTTTCGTAATGCCGAAGCTCATCCCCGGCGACAGCAGTACGCCGCTTTCCTCCCCCGGATATCCTGCCGGATAAAGCTCGGCAAACCTGTAATCGCCGGACAGTATCGCAAGCTGCTCCGTACTGCCCAGAGAGACCTGACGTACAATCACGCTTCCGTCCGCATACATTTCATCCGTGTCCGTTCTGTTGTCGAACTCCTTCGACCGCGTGTATTCATAAGCCGCGCTGTTCCGTGCGGCGGTCAGGATTTCTCGCATACGCCCGCCGTCAAGACCTTCGGAAATCAGCGTGTCCAGCGAATCGTACAGCAGCCATTCCAGTATATCGGCCTGCGAAATATACTGCGTCATATACCTTCCATCCGCTAGCGCCGCCGCGTAAGCAGCGTACTCCGCCACCGTCCAGCGCGAATCCCTGTCGGCAGCGCGGGTGATCAGTGTCCGGATATCGAACCGGGTAACCAGCTCCTGCAAGCGTCCGTCCGGCTCGGTGAGCAGCAGCCCCGGCAGGATATCCGCCCGATCGGCGTCGCTCATCAGCGGAAGAAGGTCGGTGAACATCCGGCTGTTCAGCATCGTAAGGCGAGTGGAATAATCGGTCAGACAGATCATATCCGGCACATCGTCGTGAATCAGCGCATATTGCAGGGAGTTTTCGGACAGCTGCATATCGCCGCAGCTGTCGTCATACTCGCACAGCACCACATGACAGTCGGCGCTCTCCCGATTGAAGCGGGCGGCGATGCTGACCAACGGCTCCTCGATATACTGCACCGCCAGACGCAGCTCATATTTCGCCGGAATCTCCGACTCATCCAGCCGCTCCAGCAAAAACAGAAGCTCACTGCCGTCTGTCTCCGCGTAGGTCATGTACATCCGTTCCTCGCCAGCCACCGCCACCCGGGAAACACGCCAGCCCACAATCCCCGAATTCTGACAGTCCAGCAGAAGCGTCGGTTCCCCCACGCCATCATAACGCCAGACGCCCTCCGCATCGTGATACCAAAGCGCGCTGCCGCTGCTGACTGCAATTTTCACATTGTTGGATATGACGCCCTCGGGCAGCGTAACATTGGAAGGCTCGATATCCTCCCACAGCTCGCCGGCATAGGGGGAAAGCGCGCCCACAGTGCCGTTCTCGTCCAGCGGCGCGGACAAAATCCCGCTGTCCGCGCCGATACCGACCACAAAGAAGTCTCCGTCTGTCAGACGGAACGACTTCGGCGTAAAGCCCTCGGGCAGCGTCAGCTCCCGGACACGATACACGTTTTCCGCTTTCGTGCGCACCGGCGCGTCATCCTCCCCGCATCCCACAATGGGAAGCATCAACAAAATCAAGAGCAGACACAGCCATCGCTTCATCAGCTGTTCTCCGCCACATAGCGGCTGACGCGGCTTTGGATGATCTCGGCGGTTTCTTCCAGCGATTTATCGCCCGCAAAATACATCGCCGCTTCTTCATTGATTATGGTCACGATTTCGCCCTCCAGATCCGGCTCACGCTGCACGCCGTCAAAGAGCTTTTTCAGATTCTCCACGTCCTCCTCGGTAATGTCGCGGAGAATGCCGTCCGATTTTTTGTATCTATCGCCGTAGTCCCGCGCCTCGCCGGACCAGCCGTTGGTTCCGCCGCTGAACTTGAAGAAATAGTGCATTTCCATCATCTGCTCTGCCACGGCGTCAAAGGCGGTTTTCAGCGACGGGAAGCCGTAGTTGCTGCCGCCGCGCTCGGTACCCTGATTCTCTGTCAGATACTTCAGGAATTGCCATGCGCCCTCCTGTACCAGCGACTTGCCCGAAATCGCGTAGCTTTCATAGGCTCTGATCAGCGCGCCGTTGCCGTTCTCGGTGGGATAGCCCACAAAGTTCACATCCTCGAAGCCGAAGGAGAAAAGCGTCTGCACATAGGAACGGATGGAGGTGATATCCGCCGGGTAAAGGATAACCCGATCCTCCCGCAAAGCCTTGTAGCGGTCGTTCTGATAGTCCGCCTGCTCGTCGGCTGTCAGCGAATCGCCGAATCGTCTTGCCGATGTATTCTTCGCAAATTCCAGCACCTTGCGGAAGGCATCGCTGTCAAAGGAGCAAGTGCCGGTCTCGTAATCGATGAAGGAATCCAGAGAGCAGATCAGCGGCAGCAGCAGAGAAATCTCCTGCGTCATCTCGTCAATAATGTAGACGTCCCCGGACAGGCTGTTCGCGTAATCCACAAACTCCTCGCCGTTCCAGCCGTCCATGCTGACATTGGAGCGCTTGGCGGCGATGGTGCCGATTGCGAATTTCGTCACAAACTCATACAGCTTGCCGTCCCGCTCAAAGGGCGTCAGCACGCAGTCAAAGAAAGCGGTGCGGTCGAAGGTCTCGTCGTTGTCCATGAAGGTGTACAGATCGGCGAAAATACCGTCGGATATGTAGTTTTCCATGTCGGAGAAGGCGCCCAGATTGATGACATCCGGGATATTGCCGGCGAGAATTTCCTCCTGTAGAACCGTGTTGTAGCGGCTGTAGTCCTCATCGGTGCTGTAGCGGCTGTAATCGTCGAGCACCACGCGGTATTCCTCGTTATTGCGGTTGAAGCGGACGACCTTGCTGTGGATTTCTCCGCTTCCGTTGTCACACATAGCAAAGCGGATGACATACTTTTCAGGAATCTCCTCCTCCGGCACCTGTTCCAGCAGATAGAGCGCGCGGATGGAACCTTCCTCCAGATACTCGTAGTAGGACGCCACGAAGGTTTCGGCGTCGAGAATTGCCATATCCTGAATGCCGCTGGCGATGATATCCGAGTTGATCCAGTTCAGCAGCTCTACCGGTTCGCTGGTCTCGCTGGAAGCGTCAAAGCCGTACACCGAGCTGTTGTCGTTGATGTAGAGGTCATAGCCCGGTCCGACGTAGATATCAGCATTGTTCAGGTTCATTTCGGGTACCGGCACATCCTCGCCGAAGTCCCGCTTTGCCGGATCGATATAGCAGAATTTGTCGCTGTAGCCGTCGCTGTAATCGACATACTGTGCCCAAACACGTCCATCGGAGGTATTGCCCATATCGCTCATATAGCCGTTGAATTCAATCTCAAACAGCTTGTTCATGGCTGAATCACAGACAGCGACAGCATAATCACAGGAAAGATAGATATTTCCATCGCCGTCCACGACCAGATTGCGTAGGTAGAAGCTCCCGCCTCCTCTTACGGAATTTTCTCCGGTCGATTCAAAGATCGCCGACACATCATCGCACAGAACCTCGCCATCCCTGACTATGCTGTAGACGATGGTACGTGTGTTGTCCTTGATGGTGGTCTGCGATTCCAGCACAAGGAAGCCGCCGTCCGGCGTGGGGCAGAGATTGGAGATCGACGCACCTTCGACAGAAGGCTCAACTACCTGCTTATCAGACAGCGCCCCATCCCGGTTCATCGTGAACAGAACCTGCTGAGATTTTGTTGTTTCCTCATCCACCTGCACTGTTTCCCAGCAGAGCAGCGTTATGCCGTCGTCAGCCGGAAACAGCTTGCTGACTGTTACCTTTTCGGGAAGCGCTACCTCCGTGGTTTTATAGACGTGGGAAACCTTCGATTTCACCGGCTCCGGCACCTTTTCGCCGCAGGCGGTGAGAAGCGTGGCTGCCATGGCAGTGGCAAGAATTAGAGATATAAGTTTTTTCATATACTTCCTCCTTTAAGTTTACAATGATGGTAATTGATTGAAGCCAGCTGTGCGGCGCATAGATCGGCGTAACAGCTGACCTCAATCATAATACGCAGAATATACCTCCAAAGGGACACACCGCTGAAAACGCACGCTTCCTCAGCTGTTTTCCGCGATATAGCGGCTGACGCGGCTCTGGATGATCGCGGCGGTTTCATCCAACGATTTATCGCCGGAGAAATACATCTCAATTTCCTCGTTGATGATATCCAGCACATTCTGGTAATAGTACGGCTCGGCAATGGCATTTTCGAACAGCGCTTTCACCGCGTCAATGTCAGACTGCTCCACATCGCGGAAAAGACCGGTCTGATCATCGTACTGCTCGCGCGCGGACTCGCTGTCGCCCGACCAGCCGGAAGCGCTGCCGTCGTACTGGAAGAAATAATGCATCTGGTTGTCCAGATCGTTTTCATCCTCAAACAGCGCCTTGTTGGAAGCAAAGTAATCCGAGCTGCCGAAGCTGCTGATCACACCGTCCTCATTGGGCGCGCTCATATACTTGATAAACTCCCACGCGCCCTCTTTCACTTTTGAGTTCTTATCGATGGCGTAGCTGGCAATGGGCGATACGATATTAATGCTTCCCTCTGCGCTGGGATAGCCGACGCAGGTCATGTCCTCAAAGCCAAAGGAGAAATGCGCCGACAGGTAGTTCCATATGCTGGTGACGGTGGTGGTCTTCATCATGATCTTATTCTCGCGGTAGACCTTGTTGCGATCCTGATTATAATCGGACAGATCGTCGCCAGTGAGAGATTCGCGGTAATTGAAGGTTCCGATATTCTTCGCAAATTCAAGCAGATGCTTGAAGCTGTCGCTGTCGAAGGAACAGGAGCCTTTATCGGTGTTCACAAAGCTGCTCATCGAACCGCGCAGCAGCGTGGTCAGCATACCGCTGGGGCTGGTGTTGTCGGTCAGGTAAACACCCTCGGGCAGGCTCTCGGCAAAATCGAGAAATTCATCCAACGTCCAGCTCGTTCCATCATAGTTGTCCGCTTTGATCGTCATGGTCTGGACGCGCATTCTGGACACAAACTCGTGCAGACCGCCCTTCTTCTCAAAGGGTTCGAATATGCAGGCAAAATAATCGTCCTTATTGAAGCTCTCGTCCTTCTCCATTAAATCGTACAGATCGGCGAACATATTGCTGTCAAGGTAGGTCTCCCGGTTATTAAAGGCGGACAGCTGAATCAGGTCAGGCACATCACCCGCCAGGATTTTCTCCTGAAGCACGGTCTCGCCCCGCTGATAATCCTCGTCGGTGCGGTAGTCCGCGTAATCGGTCATAACAATGCGGTATTCGTCGTTATTTCGATTGAACGTCACAATCTGCCCGGGCAGATCGTATTCAGCGTTCTGGACGGCGAATTCGATGATGTACTTCTCGGGAATCTCCTCCTCGGGCACCTTTTTGAGCAGATGCAGACCGCCCGCGCCCGTTCTGTAATCATCCTCATAATCATAGAAGGACGCCACCACCGTTTCGGCGTCAATAACGGTAACATAATTCAGTCCGATGCGGATAATGTCCGAATTGACCCAGTTCAGCAATTCCACCGGTTCCCCGGTCTCACTGTCAGCGTCGTAGCCGTACAGGGAATTGCCGTTGTCGATGTAGATATCATAGCCGGGAGCAATGAAGAAATCCGCGTTGTTCACGTTCAAAGTGGACGGCATAGGCACATCCTCGCCGAAGTCACGCTTGGCGGGGTCGATGAAGCGGAAAACCTGTCCGCCATTCTGTCTGTCGTAAAAGCTGACGTAAACCCGTCCGTCTGAGGTGGCATCCATGGAGTCCACCCATCCGCTGATTTCCAGCTCAAACAGCTTCTTGAAGTTGCTGTCCAGCACTACAATCGCGTAATCGGCACACAGATAGAGATTGCCCTCTCCGTCGATGGCCATCTGGTCCACATAGAAGCGGTCAAAGCCCGAACTGTCCTCCGCTGTTTCGGTAGCAAACAGCGTTCTTACGTCCTCCACAAGGATACTGCTCACGCCGTCATTCAGCTCGGCAAGGGCGTATTTCGACTGTCCGTTCTCCCGATCGTAGGAATATTCGAGAATCAGCAGACTGCCGTCCGGTCGGAGGGAAGCCTTATTCAGATTGGCATCCTCGTTCGACAGCGTGATGGGCTGGGTTGTCATGCTGCCGTCGTCCAGATTCACCGATACCAGCATTCGGTGAACCGTATACGGCTCTACGGCTTCCCGCTTGGTGCAAACCACCAGTACGCCGTTGCCGGTGGGTATCATCTGCCCGGGCTGATAATTCTCAGGCAGCGCAATATCGGTGGATTTGTACACATGGTCGGGGCGGGACTTTTCGGGAAGCTCCTCCTTCCCGCAGGAAGAAAGGGCGAGACCGCTCAGCGTCAGCGCGGCAGCCAATGCGAGGGAAAGCAAACGTTTTTTCATAATCTTATATCCTTTCATGATTGTTCAGCAAAATAGGTGGAACAGCGATTCTGTATGATTTTTATGGTATCGTCCAATGATTTATCTCCGGCGAAAAACATCGCCGCTTCCTCGATGATGATCGCCATCACCTCATCATTCCACGCGGGCAGCGCTTTGACCGCATCAAACAGCGTGTACAGCGCTTCCACATCCGACTGCATAATCGTCCGCGCCATGCTGCCCGACGGCACGCGTGCAGCATCGGTATAGCTGCTGACGCTGTTCCGGCTGAATACCAGTGTGGTGCCCACAGCGTTTGTACCGGTCAGCTCACTTTCAAACATCCCTTTCTCCGACGCAAAGTAGAAGCTGCTCTCCCGATCATCCGGGTCGGCGGCATCGTACAGCATGGATTTAACCAGCTGCCATGCGCCATCCTTTACCGGCGATTTCTTTGCAATCGCCCAGCTCACCGCCGGATTCACGATCACGCCGCTGCCCTCCGACGGATAACCGCCGACGCAGACATTCTCCAGCCCCAGATCGCCAAAAACCTTTACATATTGATATAACGATCCAAAGCCGCTTTCCGTGACCATCACCCGCCCGTCGGTGTACATTTTATACCGCGCATCCCGATAGGCGTCGCCGTCCGGGGTTGAGAACAGATTGTACGTTCCCTGCTCCTTTGCAAAGGTCAGCAAACGCCGGAAGATATCGCTGTCAAAGGAACACCTGCCGTGCTCCTCGTCCACAAAATCAGTCAGTGCCCCGGTAAGCAGCAGCTCCAGCGTTCTCTGCGGATCCGACCACCAGGTCACATAGCTTCCGTCGGGCAGCGCTTCGGCGGTATCAAGGAATTCGTCCAGCGTCCATCCGTCCGCATCCACGCTATCCAGCCGGGCCAGCGTGCTCAGCGAAAAGCGTGTGATCAGCTCATACAGCCTGCCATCCCGCTCAAAGGGAGTCAGCACGCAGTCAAACAGGCGGGAACGGTCGAAATCCGGGTCAGCGTCCATCAGCGCGTACAGGTCGGCGAACATCCCCGACGCCAGATATTCGCTGCGCATGGTGAATTGCGACAGAAGCATCACATCGGGAATATCGCCGGCGATGATTTCATTTCTCAGCATGGTTTCGCCGCAGGTGGGGTTATCGGTGGTGTTATAGCTGCTGTACGCGGTCAGCACCGCGCGATATTCGTCGCTCCCCCGGTTGAAGTTGACAATCATGCGGCGGATATTCTCGGGAACGGTACCGACAGCCACCTCAATGAGGTATTTCTCCGGAACCTGATCATCCGGGATGCGGGTCATATACAGCAGCTGCTGAACCGTCTCGCCGCCCGACGGCTCGGCGTAAATCAGCGCCAGCGTGTCTTCGTTCAGCACCGTAACATCGCGGATAGAATCGTGAATCACGTCGGAGTTGACCCAGCTGCACAGCAGATCGGTACCGCCGTTCATCCAGTATAATCCGTCGGCATTATCCAGATAAACGGCGCCGTCCGCATCCACGAAATAGTCGGTATTGGCAAGCGCCAGTCCCTCCGCGCGCTCGGTTTCGGAAAGCGCTTCCCCATCGATACGGCAGAGAAGATTGTTTCCGGTGGCGGTCTCGCAATAGGTCACATATACCCGACCATCCCGCCCGCCGGACAGCGACAGATTCATGCCCGGCGTGTGCTCGGCTAAAATCTTGCCGTTTTCAGTGACGACCAGCAGACTGTCGGTCACAAGGCAGAGCCGACCATCCGCGTCCACGGCAATCTGCTGCAATCGCGTGCTGTTTTTACCCAGCAGGTCGGCGGCATCCTCCACGAAAACCGAACTGACGCCATTATGAAAGCACACAATCGACCGCTGTCCGCTGCGAACGAGGATGCAGTAAAGCGCTCCCTCCGCGTCCACGGCATAGGAAGGCTGATAAAAATCCTCTCCTTCAGGCGTTTCCATGCGTGTATCGGAAAGCAGCCTGCCTTCGGCATCGTAGGTCAGCAGCACAGGGCGGGATTGATCGCCAACCTTCTCCACGCCGACGGCGGCAAAGCCGTCTGCCGTGGCGTGCAGCTGCTGCAAACTGATATCTTCCGGAAATTCCAAAGGCACGGCGGCATATACATTGGTCACACGCGAAAGTTCGGGCACAGACTCGCCGCAGGCCGTGAGCAGCAGGCAGAGAAACGCGCACATAATCAGGCATACTCGCTTCATAATTCCCTCCATTATATCATGAATTCCATTAAGAATAAAGCGGTGAACTTCTTAAGATTTTATAAAGGTAGTACCTGTTTCCATTATATCATAGGATTTTACACGTGTAAAGAGCTTGGCGCACGAGTTTACAAAAGATTCATATTACAAATTATATATTGCAATTCCCGTCGAAGGATGGTATAATAACTATATATCAACTCACCGAACAAGGACAAGCCATGAAAGCTATTATCGCCGCCCTGATCCTCGCGGTGCTGCTCATTGCAGGAGCCGCCGCCGTCCCCCTCTATATTCTTTCCCAGCCTATGGAGGATACGCCCGGGCTGATTATCACGCCCGCCGCCCTGACCAACGAAACCATTCCCGAAGCCGTCAGCGAAGCCCCCGAAACCGAACCGCCCCCCGATCCGGTCATCACCGACATCACGCTTACTTTTGTCGGCGACTGTATGCTGGCCACCGACCGCGGCGGCGAATATCAGGGTTCCTTCAATCTGCTGGCCAATCAGGTGGAGCCGTCCTATTTTTTCGAAAACTTCCTTGAACTGTTCGAGAACGACGACTGGACCATCGCCAATCTGGAGAACGTCTTCACCGACGACGCTACTCTCCAGCCCCGCAACAAGGGCTACACACCCGCGTACTGGTACAAATCCAAGACCGCCAACACCGCCATCCTCACCGAAGGAAGCATTGAAATTGTATCGCTTGCCAACAATCACTCCACCGACTACGGAACTAAGGGCTATGAAGACACCCGCGAAGCTCTCGACGCCGCAGGCGTGCAGTGGGGCGACAACGAAAAAATCCTGATGCTGGAGAAGGAGGGCTTCACCATCGCCCTCTACTGCACCACCTTCTATTACACCGGCTACGACACGATCATTTCCAAAAAGATGGCTGAGATAGAAGCCGACTACAAAATCGTCTATTTCCACGGCGGTACCGAGCGCGTCCACGAGCCGGACGCATGGAAGGCGGCAGGCTGCCGACGGATGATCGACAACGGCATTGATCTGGTCATCGGCGGACACCCACACGTGCTCCAGCCCATCGAAATCTACAAGGGCAAGACCATCGTCCATTCGCTGGGCAACTTCGTTTTCGGCGGCTCACGAAGCGAGGAAAACCGCACCATCGTCTATCGCCTGTACATCCAGCTCACTGACGGCGAGGTCACGTCCATCACCGACGAGGTGATTCCCTGTTATGTTTACACCGATCTCTACCAGCCGGGCATCATCGAAAACGAAGCCGAAATCCAGGTGGTTCACGCCTTCCTGCGCGGCGAAACCGATTCGCCCATCAACAAAAAATGACATACGAGCACTGTGAATTATGCCCCCGCCGATGCGGTGCGAACCGATGCGGTGCGAACCGATGCGGTGCGAACCGATGCGGTGCGAACCGATGCGGTGCGAACCGATGCGGTGCGAACCGCATCGGTATCAACCGCAGCAAAACCGTCGGTCGGTGCGGGCAGACGAATGAAATCCGCGTCGCCCGTGCGGCGCTGCATATGTGGGAGGAACCCTGTCTGTCGGGCAGCGAAGGCTCCGGTACCGTTTTCTTCTGCGGCTGTACGCTGGGCTGTGTCTATTGCCAGAACGCCGCCATATCCCGTGAAAACTGCGTTGCCCACGGCAAAATCGTCACCGTAGAGCGGCTGGCGGAAATCTTCCTGAATCTTGCCGCTCAGGGCGCGAACAACATCAATCTGGTAACGCCCACCATGTTCGCACCGTCCATCGCCGCCGCCATCGACCGGGCGCGGGCGATGGGACTGACGCTGCCCATCGTGTACAACACCAGCGGCTATGAGCGGTTGGAAACCCTGCAAATGCTTGCGGGAAAAATCGACGTATATCTGCCCGACTTCAAATACATCTCCCCCGACCTCGCCGCCCGCTATTCCCATGCCGCCGACTATCCCAACGCCGCCAAAGCCGCTCTCGCGGAAATGGTGCGTCAGTGCGGCGAATTTGCTTACGATGCGCGCGGCATGATGAAGAGGGGTGTTATCGTGCGGCATCTGTTGCTGCCCGGACAGCTGGCGGAATCGAAGCGGACGCTGGACTACCTCTGGCAGACCTACGGCAACAGCATCGTCTACAGCCTGATGAGCCAGTACACACCCCTTCCCACGCTGGATGCTTCCCGTTATCCTGAGCTGAACCGCCGGGTCACTACCTACGAATACCACAAGCTGATCGACTATGCCGCCGCGCTTGGCATTACAAACGGCTTTGTGCAAGACGGACGCTCGGCGAAGGAGAGCTTCATCCCCGCCTTCAACGGCGAGGGCGTATAATAATACATACAGAAAAGCACAGACAGAACGCAAAATTCTGTCTGTGCTCTTTTGTTATTTCACTTCGGTGCCGCCCCATTCGACGACGGTGAATCCCACCCGTTCAAAGGGTACGATTTCCGGCGCTTCGATGGCGGTCGGTTGGGTCAGCGGCTTCCATGCCATAAAGACACGAAGCATACTGTCCGGCGCGGGATCGATGGTCAGCACCGCACGATCGGTATAGGCGTCTGTCTGGAAGGTGATCAGATTGTAAGCGTTGTTCTGCATACGCGGCAGCCAGTAGACGATGAACTCGTTGCTCTCCCGCGCATTCAAACCAAGTGCATCCAGCGTTTCCCGCAGGAATTCCGCCGTGTCCTCACCGGCTACGCACCAGCCGCTGCTCCAATCGTACTCCGCGCCGTCCGTGCCCTCCCAGAAAAGATAGCTGTAGACGTTGCCTTCCGCATCGGTCAGCGTGCCGTCGGGATTGGCGCGCATCTGCCAGCCGTCGTCATAGGCTGGATATGTACAGAGCAGCTCGCCGTGAAGATTCAGCTTCACCGACACGTCCGTGGGAACCTCCGGATAGAGGTAAATCACCGGCTTTTCAGCGACGGGTTCCATGTAAATCGGCCGGGTCAGATCCCGCCAGAATACGATGATCTGATTCCGGAAGATCATACAGGTCAGCACCAGCAGAGCCAGAATGACGGCAATGACAATCCAGACCTTCTTTTTCATCAGGAGAACCCTCCTTATTCTTCGGCCTTCACTCCGGTGTAGGTTTCGATGATCGTCTTGATGTTGTCCTCAACCTTCGTCTGTACGCCTGCGTAGTAAGTGGTCAGCGCGTTGCCGCCCTTAACACAGCCGGTCAGGCTGAAGGAAGTAACTGCGGAATCCCAGAAGGAGGTGGAATCCAGAATAATCGGAACCATCTGCTCGGACTCGGTATCGCGGGTGGTCTTAACGGTCAGCACCACGTCGAAGTAGGTGGGAATGACGGTATTGTAGGACTCAGCCGCCATAACCTCCAGTACCGCGCCGGTAAATTCAAGATTGGTATTGGTCACGGGAATGTAGGTCATGTTCGCGGTGTTCTGAATGCGGACATTGTAGTTTTCCTGATCCTCGTCCAGCTTCGGATAGGGCACGAAGCCGAAGTCATCCTCCATATCGCGGAACCCGGTAGCCCAGCCCAAGCTTCCGTGCAGGAACGCCAGATTGCCGGAGATAAAGGTATTTCTGAAGATGGAGGAATCAGTCCACTCCATAGCCGCGCCGTCCATCTGGAAGAGGGCGTTCATCTTATCGATGATTTCGATGTTACGCTCGTTGACCACATCAAGCAGAGGCAGATTGTCGTTGTCCTTAGTTACGATATCGCCGCCCATGCCCAGGAAGAGACCAAACACCTGCTCATAACCCCAGCCCCAGTAGCCGTACTGGTCAACCTTGGGATCGATAACGGTATCGCCGTTCAGGTCGCGGGTGGTGTCGGCAACCATCTGAACCCACTTGTCAAAGGTCCATGTGCCGTCCAGTACCATCTGATAGGGGTACTCGATCTGTGCTTCCTCCAGCAGACGCTTGTTGAAGAACAGGCAGTTTGCGCTGGACATGACACCCAGAGAATAGGAACCGGTCAGCATATAGATTTTTGAGCCGTAGTTGATGTCTTTGATGGCGCCCTGATACCAATAGGGCTTGGTCAGGTCAACGTTGGGAACGGTGTTCCAGTCGTGGAACATACCCTCGTTGATCATCGCGGGATAACCGGTATGCTGCACGCCCTGATACACATCGTAGCTGTCGTCACCGGACATGATAAAGCCGCGCACAGCCGTCGCAATTTCATTCTGCGCCGCGCCAGTGCTTCCGTAGGCAGCTTCGATCATATTGAGCTTGATGTTCAGCTGTTCCTCTACGCTACGATTGCGTGCGTAAACGGTATCGTCCAGAATGTCGCCGGTTTCTTCTTCCATAACCAGCGTGCTGTCGGTGTTGCCGATCCAGATTGTGAACTCCTCGCCGTTATAGTTGAGTCCTTCCAGATCGTGATAGACCTCATACCCGGTTTCCTCAGGAACGGTGGTATCGGTCACAGTGGTATCGCCGCCAGTGAGGGGATTGTCGGTAGAGCCGCAGGAAACGAGCGTCTGAGATGCCATCAGAGCAACCAGAAGCAGTGCCATGAGTCTTGAGCGCTTTGCCATAATTAACCTCCAAATTGTGATATTAAATAAAATCTGTGTAAAAAATTCGTCATTTTGATGAATCGCATACAGATTCTGCTTGTATTATATCATATTTTTTTGGATTTGTCAACATTTCTGATACATTAGATAATTTTTTACTGTCATTATAAATATTTATGATAAATTTACCCAAATATCACAATTCGCTCGCCCTTTTTCAACGTCAACGTGAAAGAGGAACCATTCATCTCCAGCAAGCCCTCATAGTCACAGCGCACCGCTTCCACGATGACCTCCGTCACAGCGCCGTCCCGCCATTTTGCGGAAACCTCCGCGCCGCCCCGTGCGCAGAGACGTTCGAAGTGTCCGTTTGCGAACATTTCCGGACAGGCGGGAAGTAAGACAATTTTCCCGTTGTGGCTCTGCATCAGCATCTCGACCAACGCCGCCGACGCTCCGAAGTTGCCGTCAATCTGGAAAGGCGGATGGGAATCCAGCAAATTTCCGCGGGTGGATTTGGTCAGCAGCTTGCGGATAGTGGACGCCGCGCCCTCACTGTCGCCCAGACGGGCAAACAGAGCAATCAGCCACGCGCACGACCAGCCGGTATGACCGCCGCCATTCGCAAGCCGCCGCTCCAGCGTCTTCTTTGCCGCTGCAAACAGCTCGGGCGTATCCATGGAAATGGCGCAGTCGGGATAGAGGGCAAACAGGTGAGAAATGTGACGATGACCAGGCTCCGGCTCGTCCCAGTCCTCCATCCACTCCATCAGCTGACCATGCTTGCCGACCTTGAGTCCAGGCATCTTCGTCAGCGCCTGACGGGCTTCCTCCGACCAATCGGGATTCAGTCCCAGCAGTTCTTCCGTTTCGATGTAGAATTTCAGCAGTCCGCCGATGATCTCCACATCCATGGACGGCGACAGACAGAGCTGCACCTTGGCGCCCTTGTAATAATAGTGATTTTCCGGTGATGTGGAAGGACCGGACAGCAGCCGTCCCTGCTCGTCCTCGAACATGAAATCGAGAAAGAAGCGCGCGCTGTCCCGGATATATTCGTATGCGGTGTCCCGCAAGAAATCGATGTCCTTCGTGTACAGATAATGCTCCCACATGGCGTAGCAGAGCCACGCGCCGCCCAGCGGCCAGAGTCCCCACAGTCCGTCGGCCGGAGCGGTGAAGCCGTAGATATCCGATAGATGGTGAAGCACCGTTCCCCGGCAGCGATAGTCTACCTGGGCAGTATGACGTCCGCTCTCCAGCAGATTGTGGTTCATATAATCGAACAGTGCCGGCGTACACTCGGTCAGGTTGGCCACCTCGGCGTGCCAATAGTTCATCTGCAGATTGATGTTGGTATGATAGTCGCAGTTCCACGGAGCCTCGGTGTAGCCATTCCATACGCCCTGCAGATTGGCGGGAAGCGTTCCCTCCCGGCTGGAAGCGACCAGCAGATACTTGCCGAAGCGGAAATAGAGCGCGCAAAGCCACGGATCGACCGCCGTTTCATCCGCCTTCAGCCGTTCCAGCCGCTTGTCAACAGACAGATCGGCAAAAGCGTCCTCCCGCTCGTCCAGCACAATGTCCGACCGTCCCAGCAGCGCGGACAGGTCGTCCGCAGAGCGGGTACGCAGCATCCCGTAATCGGCATCCGGCAGAATCGGCTCACCGTCCACCGCGATGGCAATGACATAATCTGTCTGTTCTGCATCACGAATGACCAGCGTATCCCCGTCGGCGGACAGTTCGCCGTCCGTGACCGCACGAAGCTTCACGCAGAAGGTATGCGCTCCGCAGACAGTCCGCCCATGTACTGTCAGGGTATCGCCGTCTGCCGCGACGCTCTCTACGCCGAACCAATCGCTTTCCGTCGGCTTCAGACCGTTTTTCCAGCTGCACGCCGCACGTCCATAGGAAATTCTCACCGAGTGCCGTCCCGTATGCCTTGCCGCGATGACACGATCCGGATAGGACGCGAAGGTTTCGCGCATCTGACGCTCTCCGTTCTTCATAAAGGACACCGTAGCAATGCCGCTGAGTACATCCAGCTCACGGCGGTAATCGGCACAGTCATCCGTTCCGCCGAAATCAAAGAGCAGATCGCCCGCTGTCTCATGGGATTTGATGCGATAGAAATCGTCCTTCAGCGCCTCTTTGGCGTAGCTTTCCGCTTCCACCACCTGACCGTCCAACAGCAGCTGACGAATCCGGTCGATCTTGTCGCGGAAATCGGCGTGAGTGGCTTCAAAGTGCTCGCCCGACCAGAGGGATTCCTCCGACAGCTGCAAACGCTCGCAGGTCGTGTCGCCGTAAATCATGGCACCCAGGCTGCCGCCGCCCACCGGCGTGGCCAGCTCCCACTCGGACGCTGGGGAATCGAGGTATAGAATATGCTTATTCATGTTGTCTCCTCCTGTTGTTCAGGTAATCCGATTTCAATTTTGTTGGGTGAAGTCTTCACAATATATGCAATCAGCGCCAGAGACACCAGTCCGCCCGCAGCCATCATCAGCCAGAATGCCGCATCATTGACTTCGGTAATATAAGACAACAGGTCGCCGCACAGATTGAACGAAAAATGCACGAGGATGGACGCGGTGAGCGAACGGTATTTCTCGAATACCCATGCCAGCAGCAGACCAACGACCGATGCATAAAGGAACCAGATCGCCGTTCCGTGCATCAGTCCAAATCCCCACGCGCAGATCAGCATCGCCGCCAGCATGGGCATTCCCCGCTTCAGCCTCGTGTAGCACAGCCCGCGGAAAACCACCTCCTCCACAATGGGAGCGGCAATCACCGAGGTGATGAAGGTAATGACCGCGCCGCTTTCCACCAGCACGCTGGAGCTTTCGATGTATGCGTCAATCCAGCTCTGGGGGAACGGTATAATCTCCATCACGGTGGAAATGAACACATTCAGCGCCGCGCCCAGAAGAAGCAGCACCGGAACCTGCCGAAGCGGCAGCTTTGTTACACAGGCTTCCCGCAGCAGATTCTTCTTGCGCATACGGAAAATCACGTAGTAGGTAATCAGCGTCAGAACGCCGGACGCCAGCGTCAGATGCACCGAATATTTCATGATGATATCGTAGATCACATCGTACAGCTCATCGTTCAATTCCGTGTACAGCGCGGTGAAGCTGTCCTCATCGATAACGCCCGCCTCCAGGTCGGATTCGAGCTGTGACATATCCACATACTGATCGGCGTTCACACCCACATAAAAGGACGCGCCGATGGACGCCCAGTTGATAACCAGTATCTGCCATACGTAATAAATAGCAAACCATACCGCCGCTTTGCCGAGCGCTTTGAAAAAGCCTTTGATTGTCATGAAATAATCCCTTCCGAAATAAATAATTCTACATCAAATTATAGTCGATCTTTACCGAAAAGTAAACGTATATTTTGTAAACACACACCCAAAATTCCTGCCTGCCCAACAAAATTTACAAATACCGTTGGCATTCGCGGGGAGTTTATGCTATAATAAAAGCAAATACCATCCACAAACAAAGCAATGAGGTATCATTATGCCAAACGAACCTACTCCCGAGCGTCTGACCGCCCTGCTGTCCGACGCATTGGAACGAAGAATTTTCAAGAAAGCCGTCTTCTCAAAGCCCGAGGACAAATCCGTGCTGAAAACCGTCGCATCCCTGTATAAAAAATCGGACGGCAGCGTAGGACTGCGCATTGAGCGCTTTACCAAGGATAACAAAGCCTATCAGCAGAATCTGCCGACGGAATCGGCGGAGATTCTGGCGAATATGGCGCTGCGTGAATATCGGCAGACCAACCTGTTCACCACCGCCGGCGACATCGAGATCCGCCGCTCCAAATCCGGATCCGCCCATATGTCCGGCAGACTGTCCGACGACGCCGATGAAGCCGAGGTGCGCGCCGACGGCAAGCGGTATATCATCGATCCCTCCCGGGACGTGAGCTTCCTGCACGAACTGGGGCTTGCCGACGCAAATGGCCGCATCCATGACAAAAAGCAGCCGAAATTCCGTCAGATTAACCGCTTTCTTGAGCTGGTGCGGGACATCGAGGACAGGCTTACCGCCGATCGTCCCGCCGTCATATGCGATCTCTGCTGCGGCAAAAGCTACCTGACCTTCGCGGTTTATTATTACTTCACCGTTATCAAAAAGCAGCCTGTCATCATGTACGGCATTGATCTGAAAGCCGATGTCATCGCCTATTGCTCGAAAGTAGCCGCCCGCCAGCACTTCGACAACCTGCACTTTGTCAGCGGCAACATCAACGAATACACCCCGCCTCAGACCCCGGATATGGTGATTTCCCTCCACGCCTGCGACATCGCCACGGACATTGTACTGGCCAACGCGGTGAAATGGGGCGCACGGACGATTCTGTCCACCCCCTGCTGCCACCATGAGATGGCAAAGCAGCTGGCCGTCCCTGCCGATAACGCACCCATGCGCAGCGAGATGGATTTCATCCTGCAAAGCCCCATCCTCCGCCAGCGCTTCTGCGACGCTGCCACCGACGCCCTCCGCGTCAAGCGGCTGGAATCGATGGGCTACCGCGTCACCACGCTGGAGCTGATCGACCCGGACGATACGCCGAAGAATCTGATGATACGCGCCGTTCTGGACGAGCGGATTTCCGCAGCCAAATGTGAGGAAGCGTTGGACGAATACCGTCGCATTACAGCGGCTCTCGGCGTAGATCCCTTCCTCGACAACCTGCTTCGCGGTCATGAAGAAAGCTGAACAGATTCTGGATCGGCTGACCTGCGTTGTCTCGGCGGCGGTATGCGCATACTACGCGGTCTATCTGCTTTTCTGCATCGTCGGTTTTGATTCCCGGCTGATGTGCCTGTTCGCGCTGTTCGTCATAGCCTGCGCCGGACTGCCGGTGCTTCTGCGGGACAAGCTGGAATCAAAGCTGGGCAAAGCGTTCAAACCGCTGCAAATTGCCTTCACGTCGCTGCTGTCGCTCTATCTGGTCAGTCTGGTGTTTTTCTGGTGCTACATCGGCTTTGACGCCGCGAAAAAGCCGGAAAGCTACGCCGTCACCGCTTCCACCGCCGGGGACACGGGCGCGGACACCATCGTCATGGTTTTCGGATGCCGCACCTACGGCTACACGCCCAGCGATACCCTCCGGCTTCGCCTGGATGCCGCTCTGGAGCTGCTGAACGCTCTGCCCGACGCCCAGTGTATGGTCAGCGGCGGTCAGGGCAGCAACGAAACCGTCCCCGAAGCCGAATCCATGCGGGCTTATCTGGTTTTCCACGGCATCGCGGAGGAGCGCGTCATCATGGAGGATCAGTCTCATTCTACCAGCGAAAACGTCCGCTTTACCAAGGAGCTGCTGGAATCGCTGGGGCTGACGGATAAGAAAATCATCGGCGTTTCAACAGCCTTTCATCTGCCCCGCATCGAGGCGCTGTCCGAACGCTATGAGCTACCCATGGAGGTTTGCGCCTCCCCGTCGCCCAGCTTCGCGCTCTATTATGTGAGCATGGTGCGCGAATATCTTTCCTATATTAAGATGCTTCTTTTCGATCAGGCAGTGATCATCACCCATGTCACATAAAATGCGGTTTTGTACAAGAATTCTGTTGCTCCGTACATTGCTTTTGCGGCGCGGCTGATGTATAATAGGTACAACCTCATTATTAACCGAAAGGAATCAACATTATGAACACTATCCGCATTGGTGTCATCGGCTGCGGCGGCATCGCCAACGGCAAGCATCTGCCCGAGCTTTCCCGCGCCGACGGCGCTGTCATCCACGCACTCTGTGACATCGACGAAGGCAAGCTCAACGCCGCTGGCGACAAATACGGCGTTCCCGCCGAGCGCCGCTTCACCGACTGGCACGATCTCATCGCCTGCCCCGAGGTAGACGCCGTGGACATCTGCACCCCCAACTGCCTGCACGTTCCCATGGCGGAAGGAGCCGTGGACGCGGGCAAGCCCTTCTGCTGCGAGAAGCCGCTGGGCATCTCCTACGCCGAGACGGTGCGTCTGCTGGAAGAAACCGAGGCGAAGGACATTCAGTCCATGATCTGCTTCTCCTACCGCTTCATGCCCGCAGTGCGTTACGCCAAGCATCTGGTGGAACAGGGCGCCATCGGCAATGTGGTGAGCTTTTACGCTCAGTACCTCAAAAACAGCGCTTACATGAAGAATCGCGGTCTGGACTGGCGGTTCGTTGGTAAGGACGCCCGCTACGGCGTGTCCGGCGACTTAGGCGTGCATCTGCTCGATCTGGCTTCCTTCCTGTCGGGCGACGTAACTTCGCTGACCGCCGATCTGGGAATCGCCGTCAAGGAGCGCAAGCGTTTGGACAGCGATGAATTCGCTCCCGTGGAAACCGACGATTTCTGTCATTTTCTCGCCCGCTTTGACAAGGGCGCGTCAGCTACTTTCTCCATCACCCGCGCGGCCTTTGGCAACATCAACCGAATCTGCGTGGAGGTCTGCGGCGATAAGGGCGCGCTCCGCTTCGATTTGAATCAGAACGACCGGCTGGAATACTACACCGGCGGCATTCAGGAGTGGGACGCCATCTGCAAGATGGAAAAGGTGGAGGTTCCGAAGGAATTCCACACCAGCCAGATGCAGTGCTTCGTCGATCTTCTTCACGGCAATCCCGACCGCTACATTCCCTCGCTGGCGGACGGCGTAAAGCTCCAGCGCGTTCTCGACGCGATCATGGTATCCAATGAAAAGCGTGCGTGGGTCAACATCAACGACATTCAATAAAACAGAAAAGCGGCATTTGTTACAATTATGTGAACAATGCCGCTTTTTTGTTGCAAAAGAGGGGATATGCGTTTATAATGGTGGTGCATATTTTATTAATCGAGGTGTTATCATGAACCCTATCGAGCTTACATACGACGAAAAGCTGAACCTCAAGCTGGATCTCTGGCTTCCCGAAGCCGGGAACCCGCCGATCTTCATCTATATGCACGGCGGCGGCATCGAAAACGGCGACAAGCGTACCATGGTGGACAACATCAAACGCATGGTCTCCAAGGGTATCGCTGTGGCATCGCTGAACTACCGTATGTATCCCACGGCGAAATATCCGGAATTCATCGATGACTGCGCCAAGGGTATCGATTTTCTGCTTCACGGCGAATATCAGTTCTCCCGGGTTTTTGTCGGCGGCTCATCGGCGGGCAGCTATCTTTCGATGATGCTGCTGTTCGACCATAAATATCTGGGCAGATACGGTTTGAATCCGCTGGATTTCGACGGCTGGGTTCTGGATGCCGGTCAGCCCACCGTCCACTTCAACGTGCTGCGCGAACGCGGGCTGGACACCCGTCTGGTGCGTATCGATGAAGCCGCCCCGCTGTGGCATATTACGAAGAATTTCAATGAACTGAAGCCCGACGGCAAGCTGCCAATGATTCTCAACATCTCCGCCAGCAATGACATGACCTGCCGTCTTGAGCAGCTCAAGCTGCTCAACGCCACACTGCTTCACTTCAACTATCCGAAGGACAGGCTGCGCTTTGCCTACATGAACGGCTACAATCACTGCGGCTATACCGATCAGCCGATTTTCGCCGAGATGGTGGAAAGCATCATTCTCTGAGAACAGATATACAAAATATAAGACAGCGGCGCCGCTCATGCGGCACCGCTGTTATGCTTCTATGGTTTATTGCCGTGGGCGCGGATTGTTCCCACCCTGATTTCGCGGCGGCTGATAACCGTTCGGATACTGCGGACGGTTGGGTGGAAGATTCATCACGCGGGTCTGCTGCATAGCAGCCATCGCCATCTGCTGACGGCGGCGGGCTTCCCTGCGCTGTCTGCGAATCCGCTGTGCGCGGATGTACAGGGCGATATAACCGCCTACAGCCAGCACAACGAGAATCAGGAGAATCCAGAGAATTACGCCCAGCACCGACACACCCGATTTGGTATGCAGCGTCACGCTCTCCAGCCAGATTCCGTACTCGCCGGACACGGGAATGCTGTCCGATGCCAGCACCCACAGCTTCATCACGTCCACATTCTCATCGGTCAGCTTCAGGAAATCCTTGATCTTGAAGCTCACGTCCTGCCATTCGTTGGGCTTCAGCTGAACCTCGCCCTCGTAAACCGCCGCGTCCGCTTCGGAATAGCCGTAATCCTGTAGGCGAAGCATCACGTTGATCGTAGACACATCCGCCGGCGCTGCCACCATCACGCGCAGGGTGATATACTGTGCGTCCTTAAACGCATCCTCTTCGGAAATCAGATTGCTGATTCCCTTGTATTCGTCCGGCACGCCGGTGATTTTCGCGTAAAGCATGGTTTTGTCCGCGTCATCCAGAGGACGAAGCTCCACGTAATCCACGCTGTCCGACGGATAGAATCCACACAAACTGCCCTCCGTCAAATCAAAAAGCAGATAATCCTTTGTTTTCTTCTCAGCATCCGCTTTTTCTACGCGGATGCCCTCAGTTATAGTGCGCTGATTGAAGGTTGTGTATTTCACATTATCCGACATGAACAGGCTGAATGCGCCGCTGCCTACCGTTTGCTTGACGAAGGAGGTCGCTTCCTCACTCTGCTCGGTATCAATCAGCGAAAATACATTGTACAGCGGTTTCTTCGCCGAAGGGTCAGCCACACTGCCAGATACGTTCGACCAAAGGCCGCAGAATTCACTCTCGCCCGCATGATCCACATGGCGGTAATAGATGAAAGCGTCGATATCCTCATTCTGCGCCGCCGTGTAATAGGCCAGCGCGTAGGCGGCCGCCTGCATGGTCATGGACGTCTCGTCCGACGGATCGCCCGAAATGCCGAACTCACCGATGATCACACTGCGCGTCCCACCGTTGTAAAGGAATTGCTCCTGCGCCAGATAGCGGGTCAGAACGCCGATATTCTTCATGGTGATGAAGGGGGTGGAATAGTTATCCTCGGCGTAGGTATCGTTCCAGTACTGGGTCATAGTCGGGTCGGAGGGATAGGGGTTGATGGACACGCCCCACGGAATATCGCCTGAATTTTTGATGGCTTCGCTGAACACATCCAGAAAATCTTTTGCGGGATAATCATACATGGCGTCCGCCGTCACCGTCAGATCGCTGGATGCGGCACAGAAATTGTTGCCCAGCGAAATATAGACGCGACCCTCGGAATAGTGAGAAGCCATGGCGGTATAAGCGACACGAAAAGCGGTGCAGTAGGAGTAAACCATGCTCGACATCTCCATGGGACCGGCGTTATTCGAGACGCGGTTGGAGTTGACTTCAAAGCCCAGAATGAAATTGGGCACGAAGCCGTAAGCATGATCGGAGCGGGTATAGCGGGAAGCCAGATAATCCATGAACGCCTGGAAATTCTTCATGGCCGTTTCGCTGCGCGTATTCAGCGCGTACATTCCGGCGTCGGCGGATATGCCGTCATAATAGAAGCTGCGGACGGCGGCGCTGGCTGTCTCGGAGGGAGCGGTCAGGATGATATTGAAGTAGACGTTGATGCCCGCTTCGCTGTATACACGCACCCGGTGATCGAGGGCGGCAATCAGGCTCTTGTTCAGATAATAGGTCTGTCCGTTGTATACAAAGGACAGCGCCGCATCCGAGTTCTCACCCAGAATATAGTCGTTCAGCTCAATATTGATGGTGGTGTGACGAACGCCCAGCAGCTGCGCGTCGGCATTCATCTGAATCTGCAAGCCCTTCTTGCTTCCATTCTCGGGATATGCCTCGGTATTTTCGCAGAGCAGCTCCAGATTTTCAATGTACTTTGCGCTGGTGATGATGCCGTAGGAACCGTCCCCCTGCTTTTCAGCCACCAGAAACTTGCTGTACAGACGATTGGCATTGCCGTTGATATATGCCACATTTACTGTCTTTTTTTCAGCCGCCTTGAATTCGGCCACCGGCTCCAGCTCATTGATTTGAGAAGTGGACTGATACGGCAGCAGTTCAAACAGATAGAGGGTGGAGGACTTGTTCTCCTTCACGTATTCCTTTGTCAGCTGCACAGTGACCTGAATGTCGGTCTTATTCTTGTTGAGCTGGATGGATGTAATCGTGTTCTGCTCAACCGACGCGGCGGAAATGCCGAGTGTCAGCCCTACCGCCAGCACGATGACCAGCATCACCGGCAGAAGAAGGCGGCGTATATATGTTTTTTTCATCATAAATCGATTCTCATTCCTTTCGACAGATGGCGCCGTTATTCTATAGATAGTTATATCATAACATAAATCTCGCTAAAAATCAATCCTGATTTTATGAATAATCGATTTTTTTCGCATTGTTTTTTATTCCAGCGTACAGCAAAGAAATTTTGACGTATCGCACATTTGCTATTGACAAAATCTGCAAAATGTTGTACAATATAAATGGCAGATAACTCAATTACAAAAGACGGACTTCCGGCCATATACGGCATTCCGCCCGACCATCTAAGGAGAAGATTGATTATGAAAAAATTCCTGACCTTCATTATCACCGCTGCAATACTCTTCACCATGGCTTCAGTCAGCGTCTCAGCTGCTGTAACCTATCAGGAAGCCGTTCCCACCGATATCGGCACGCTCATCGTCAAGAAGGGCGCCACCACGAAGGATATCACCGAATCGAACGGTTCGGTCATTAACCTGTCCGAGAACGGCACCAGCTTCTGCCCCAAGGAAAATTGCTGGGTGCGCTACGAGTTCAAGGCTGACAAAGACGGTACTTACACCTTTATCGTTGATTACATCGGCCGTACCAACTCCAATCGCGGCTTTGACTATGCCATCGACGCTACCGACACCTCCAAGCGTGTTTTCTGCGATATCGTCGAATCGGCTGATCACCGTTATGCAGTCATTACCGAAGAGCTTACCGCAGGCACCCACAGCTTCTACCTCTTCTGCCCCACCGGCTTCGATGACGAAACGCTCAAGAGCTGCGACATCTACGGCTGGTCCGCATACTTCACCAAGGAAGCCGTCAAGGCTGCCGCTCCCGACATCACCAGCGATGCCGCTCCTGACACCGCCGACACCGCCGTTATCGCCGTTGTCGCGCTGGCTATCTCCGCCACCGCTGCCATCGTCATCAGCAAAAAGCACTGATTATACTTCCCTACACAGCAGAACCGCGCCCGATATGGCAGGCGCGGTTCTCTTTATCTTATTTTATCGCTTCAAGCGTCTTGTTCATCGCCGCGTTGACAGCTTCCTTCTGTGACGCTACGGTACTGGCAATGTTCGGCGTGGTGGAGAACACCTCGCTGCTCAGCCTTCCCTCAAGTGCCGATGCCCACGAGTAGGCAATGCCAAGATCCACGGAACGGTTCGCCTTGATGATCTCCAGCATTTCGATGGATTCCTCATTACGCAGACCCTTTTGCTCCACAAGCACGCTGAAATACGGTTCGAGCACCGTCGCGTCCGACTCCCAGGAAAGCGCATCGAAGAAAAGTCCGACCTTCTCCGGCTCGGGATTGGTAGTGGGAATCGTGAATACACAGACGCCGGTCAGGCAGGTTGCCATATAGTTTTCCTGTTCATCGTCCGCCTTCGGCATGGGAACGATGCCGAAGGACTGTTCCATGTCCCTCAGAGTCTGTGCCGTCTTGATCTCTGCGGCGAGAAAGAGCGCGTTCTGGTTCTTGAAGTATCCCACATAGCTGGTGTCTGGGAATGTCTCGTTGTCCGACAACAGGTATTCGCCGGGTGTGCTCATGAATGACGCCAGCTTTTCAACAGCATTGGCAAACCGCTCAGAGTCGGCACTGAAAACCGGCATATCGTCCTTGTCCTTGGAAAAGTACTGTGCTCCCACGCCGTACAGGAACTTTGCGGTTCCGCCGCTAAAGGATGTGCAGCCGAACACGGCAGAGGTGCCAGCTTCTTTGCTAAAGCTGTCCGCACCATTCAGACTGGCAGCCGCCTTGGTGTATTTACGCATTTCTTCCAATGTCCAGTTACCGTCGCGCACGGTCTGATAGGGGTAGTCCAAATTGAGGTCGTCCATCATATCTTCATTGAAGAACAAGCACCAGATTCCATCCAGACTCATCAGATGCGCCGAACTGGTGGCAAAGTAGCTCTTGCCGCCGATGGACGTAGCCTTCAGCATCACTGGATCCCACCAGGATTCGCCGAGATGGACGGTATCGATATCATTCAGACAGTAATAATATCCCTCGGCGATCCCCGTGGCAGTCTGGTTCATAAAGGGGTATGCCGCGTCGTAAACATCATCGCCGGACATAACCGCCTGCGTAATCATTGTGTTGATATCGCTCTGACCCACATGAATTTCCTCAATCTGGCAATTCAGCTGTTCCATGACCCGCTCGTTGCGCGCAACGATGGCATCATTGACGGTCTCACCATTGGACTCGTCCGGGAAAACATCGCATAGCATGGAGTGGAACTTTTTCGATACATTGATAATCGTGAAGGTCTCGCCGCCGAAATCGGTGTCACTATAATAAGGATAACCGACCACCTCTGCGGCAGTGGTTCCATCGGTACCGGCAGTCGTTGTGTCCTCGCTGACGGGTTCGGAGCTGCCGCACGCCACGAGCTGGCAGAGCATCGCGCCGAGCAGGACAGCGGACAATATTCTTTTGCTGATTAACATAATTGAACCTCCTGTGAACTTTCAGTAAAAAATCGGTTTTGCTATTGCTATTATAGCAAAACCGCGGTAAAATGTAAATAGCAAAAGTCTATTGGTTATTGACAGAATTCCGTGAACGGAGTATGAACATGGTAAAGAAGGATATTTTAACTGAATCCCCTGCTGCGTATAACCACTCGAACAAATTTCAGTATGAAATCCACCGCGACTATATGACGGAAATTTTGCTGAATCATTCATCAAACAGCCACTATGACCGACCGCATTTTCACACCTGCTTTGAGCTGATATTGGTGGAGAGCGGAGAACTTCGGGCACGTTTGAACGGCGTTGAGCATATCGTAAAGCCGGGGCAGTTCATCGCTATTTCCGGGCTGATTGTACACGAGCTGAACGCAATTAACAGCACCCGCTGGGTTTTCGTAATGCCAATGCCAATCGTCGGAACAACGGCGAAACTGATCGAGGGCAAACGCTTTGAGCACTGTGTCGCCGATGACGACGGTACACTGCTCGGACTGCTGCATACACTCAGCCATGTCAATCGGAAAGACGCGCTGTATGCAGCACTTACTGATAAGCAGAACCGGAGTGAGCTGATCCGTTCCCTTTGCACATCGGTGCTGATTACGGCCATCACCGTCTGCGGGCTGTGCGAGCAGCCGCCGCTCAAGCCCATCGCCCTCGACGCTCTCCAGTATATCCATCTGCACTTTCGCGAGAAAATTTGTATCGAAGACATGGCAAAGGAACTGCTTTGCACTCAGCAGAAGATGTCCGACAGCTTCCGGCGTGTATTCGGCATGACAGTCAACGCCTACATCAACCATCTTCGCGCCATCGACGTGCGGGCAAATCTGGCGGAAGATCCCGATATGCCCCTGATTGAGGCGGCAGACCTGTCAGGATTCGGCTGTGTGAGATCATTGCTGCGCGCCTATCGCAATGAATTCGGCTGTACGCCGAGTAAGCATCGGGAGAGAACGAATCCCAACTGAACAATCACAGCAGAACCGCGCCCCATATGGCAGGCGCGGTTCTCTTTTATTCAATACACTAGCTTGTATTCAATACACTAGCTTGCGGAAATCCTTCACCCGATGGAAGATGGACAGATTGCCGTTATGCACGGAATTGGCGACCATTCCGGCAAAGCACACGACAGGCATTCCATGCGGGTCATGGAGTCCGTCGCCTGCGTCGAAAGCAGCCAGCACAGCGACAGCGGGGGTGTAAGCGAAAATCTCTTTACCCTTGGGTGCCCGATAAATCTCCGTGTAGTTGTTCGCCAGAAACTCCATGATTTTTCTCCTTTATTTCAGGATCACGCGGTTATTGCCGGCGGTAAGCGGAATCTGCCCGCCGTTATGCAGCAGCACCGCAGTGCAGCCCTCGGGAATATCCGCGGTAACGCTGATATGATCCTCCGATTTCACATATTTCACCGCCACAATGCCGTATTCGGTGGTGATGTGTCCCTGCGCCCAGTTCATGCCGTCCACGAAGCGCGGATCGATGACCAGCGAAGCGTAGCCGCTTCCTTCCTGACGGATTCCCAGCAGATACTGGAACAGATAGCGTACCACTGCGCCGAACATGGGATGGTTCTGGGAACGCTTGTACGTCCAGTATTCGGGCAGCGTCGTGCAGCCGGTGCTCATCCATTCATGGAAGGAGTAGGGGCCTTCGGAGGTCAGCAGATTGTAAGCCAGCTGATCATAACCCTTCTCAAAGAGCACGCGGGTCACGATATCCGTGCCGAAAATGCCGGTATCATACCATGTATCCTTCTCGTAGTGCGCCACAATATTAGCCAGCGTCCGTGCGTCGCCCAGACCAATATCAACGGCAAAGGCGTTTGCACCCTGAATGTTGCCCGCGAAATCGCCGGTAGATGAATCGTAATAATCACGTATCATCGCCGCCTTCTTCCTTTCGGAACGCTCACGCAGCGCAGGAATCAGGTCGTTCTTTCCCAGCACCTCGCAGAACTCGATCAGACGGTTGATTGTCTTCACATAGAAATAGTTGTTGACATAGGGCGCGGGAATAGCGATCTCCTCCGGCGTACACCAGTCGCCCAGACACCAGTCGCCCGGCTGATCGCTAACCACCAGATCGTTCTCGCTGTGGGCTTCCAGATAATCGAAATAGTGCAGCACCTTCGGCAGGAACTCCGCCAGCACCGATTTGTCGCCGTACATCTTGTAATACTGATAGGGAACCTCTGCAATCGCGCAGCCCCAGCCGCCCGGTCCGCCGCCCGAATGGGTGTAGGGCGCCGTATACTGCACGTGACCGCTGATTCTGTCCTGACAGTCGGAAATATCATAAAGCCATTTGCGATAGAATTTCTTCGCGTCGGTCATCATCATGACGCACTCGCAGACCAGCTCACCGTCACCGGTATAACCGTGCTTTTCCAAATGCGGGCAGTCGGAGGGAATGCCAAGGTGCATATTGTCCAGCTGCGTGCGCAGATAGGCGTCATACATCCAGTTCAGCAGGCTGTTGTCGCTTTTGAAGGAAGATGTAACCGCCGCGTCGGTGTGAATCACCTCGCAGGACACAATCTCCGCGTTTTTGGTCACGCTTGCGTAGCGGAAGCCCATCCACATGAATTTCAGCGAATAGAGACGGTCGCTGCCGTCGGTAACAAAGCTGCAATTCTGCTTGTGGTTGGTGTAATCTTCAATGTCGCCATCCTTCAGGCGCTCGGAGACCCGGCATTCGATTTTGCAGATATCCTTCGTCCGGCAGGCAATCACCGGCGTGCCGGTGATGTTCTCGCCCATATCGTAGATATACGCGGCATCGGTCTCACCCACGAGGCGCGGCTTAATGGTGCGAATCACACGGTCGGGCGGGCAATCCTGCAAACCGTACTCGGTATCGGGCGCGGTCGTCTCGGTAAGCGGCTCCCAGCCGGACATATCGAAGCCAACTTCGTTCCAGCCGTCCAAACGGTAGGCGCTGTAATCGTGATGCTCATAGAAATGGAAGTGATAGCCGACGATGGGGCTTTGCGTCCAGCGCAGCCAATCGCCCGAATCCACCCGCTCGATGCTGCCGTCAGCGTAAGTGACCTCCAACGTAAAGCAGAGCTTGTTGTCGCCATAGTTGATCGTACCGCCGTAGGAAGCGGCGCAGTGATACCATCCTCCCGCCAGCGCCATGCCAAGACAGTTAGCCCCCTCGTTCAGCGCGTCGGTGACATCCAGCTTCCGGCACCAGATACGATGCGCCAGCTTCTCGCCGTAGGCTTTGATGCAATGGTGGCTGTAAGGCGCAGCAGCGTCGGTGGGATGGAAATCGGTGGCGAGGGTGCCGTACAAATCATCGCCGATCATGCTGCCGTTGATGTAAAGCCGGTGCAGTCCAAGTCCGCAAACCGTGATCCATGCTTCCTTCACCGGACGTGAAAGGCTGAATTCGCCTCGCACATAAGGGGTCATACATCCGGGCACACGCATCCAGCGCGCACTGCCGAACAGTTCAGTTGCCGTCATGTTTGAAATCCTCCTGTCCATTCAATCTTCTCGGATATTCTTGAGCCGCTTCATCATATCGTTTTCGATGCCGAAATAATCGTGCAGCTGCCTGTACTCATCGTACAGCTTATCATACACCGCCGCGTCATCCGCGTTCGGCGTGAAGATCTTGTCCCGGGCGTGTCCCATATGTGCCGCCGCTTCGTGGATATCTTTGTACATTCCCGATGCCGCCGCGCCGCAGATAGCACTGCCCACCGCCATAGCTTCCACGGGCTTGGCAAGCCGTATGGTGCGTCTGGTCACGTCGGCGTAAATCTGCATAATGAGATCGTCCTTCATGGCAATTCCGCCGCAGGCGATGACATCCCTGATTTCGACGCCGTTTTCCTCGAAATTCTCGATAATACGCCGGGTACCGTAAGCGGTAGACTCCAGCAAAGCGCGGTAAATTTCTTCCGGCTTTGTCGAAAGGGTCAAACCGACAATCAGTCCGCTCAAACGGCTGTCCTGCAAAACGCATCGGTTGCCGTTCCACCAGTCAAGCGCCACCAGACCGCTTTCGCCCACCTTCAGGCGGCGTGCTTTCTCACGCAGCAGCGCGTGGATGTTCATTCCCCGCTCCTCTGCCTCCTGTTTGTACGCAGCGGGAACGCAGTTCTTCACAAACCAGCTGAAAACATCCCCCACCGCAGCCTGTGCGGCCTCATAGGTATAGAAACCGGGGATGACCGTATCCTGCGTTACGGCACAGATACCGCTCATTGCCTTTTCGCTGTCGCCCAGTAGCAGATGACAGCCCGACGTGCCGACAATCAGCAGAAGCGTGCCCGGTTTTGTGACACCGCAGGCCGGGAAAGCCGCGTGGGCGTCGATCAGGTCGGTAGCCACCGGAATACCGGCGGGCAGCCCGATGCGTGCCGCTATTTCCGCTGTCACATATCCGGCGCCAACTCCCACCGGCGTGGTTTTCTCTGACACCTTCGTGCCGATAATATCCTTCATCCGGGGGTTCAGCTTTCCCCAGAATTCGTTCGGAACAAAGCCAAGCTCTCTGCTCCACAGCGCCTTAAAGCCCAGATGGCATTCGCTGTGAATCTCCTGCCCGGTCAGCATCCAGACCAGCCAGTCCCCCGCCTCAATAAAACGATCGGCGGCGTCATATACATGGGGCGCTTCGTCCGCAATATGCAGCAGCTTCGGGAACGTCCACTCGCTGGACAGATTGCCGCCGTAGCGTGCCAGACGTTCCGGGGCGGCTTCTCTCAGCGCATCGGAAATGCGGATAGCCTGTGCGTTCGCCGAATGATCCTTCCACAGCTTGGCGTAGGCGAAAGGCTCGTTTTTGAATTCATCCAGAAAGCAGAGGGGCGTACCATCCGCCTTAACCGGTATCAGGGTGCTGGACGTGAAGTCTACACCTACGCCCACGATATCATTTTTATCGATGCCCGCTTCGGCAATCACCCGGGGCATCACTGTCTCCAGCACCTCCAGATAATCGGCCGGATCCTGAAGCGCCCAGTCCCGCCCCAGCGGCACGCCGTTCAGTTCGCCCTCGATGACCGCGTGACGGTATTCCATCGACGCCGACGCAACCTCGCGCCCATCGGCCATATCCACCAGCACCGCCCGTCCGGAGAGCGTGCCGTAGTCAATACCAATCGCATATTTTGTCATACAATTTCTCCGTTCATTTCGATTAAGTTTCGATATCGTATCACAATATCAGCCTTTTGTCAAGCTATTTTAGCATATTTTTTTTACAATGTCAAGACATCCGAAAAATACTGTCCCGGAATTCGTCAAGCCTGCCCGAATTCCGGAAAATGGCTCAGAGCGCATAACGACTCATCATCCGCTCCTCAAACCGGCAGGCATGGGTGAAACCGATGCCGCGCAGAATTTCGTGAGCGGCAGGGAAGATATTTCCCAGATTTTCGGTTTTATGCGCGTCCGAGCCGAGGGTAATCAGCCGTCCGCCCATGCTGTAATAGCGCCGCAGCAGCATTACATCCTCCTCCGGCAGTCTGTTGTCGTTAATGTAGGCGGTGTTGATTTCCAGCGCAATACCATGAGCAATGATATAGCGATAAATGTCATCAAGCTGCTCCAGATACGGCATAAAGGAAAATTCACGGTGATACCGCTTCTTGATGTATCGCGCAGCATAGGTCAGATGCGCCAGAATGTCCGGGTGAAGCAGTTCCAGCATCTCCCGCACTTCCTCGAAGTATCTTCGCGCAATCTCAACAATCCGCTCATCAGACAGCACCGAGAAGTCCGTACTAGCCATAGGATATCGCTCTTCGTCCAGAAAAACACTGTGAACCGAACCGGTCACACAATCCAATCCCTCAATCTCCGCCACCTGACGGGACAGCTTCGGATTGCGAAAGCAGTCTCCGATCTCAACGCCCGCTGTAATCGTCAGCCTGTCGTGATACGCCGCCCGGGTATCCAGTACGTCAATAATGCTGTTTTTGGCGGCGCTGTACAAGTCGCAGCGCTGCCATTTCCAGATATCGCAGTGATCGGAAATGTTGATGGCAGACAATCCCTTCGCAATCGCCGTGTCACACATCTCTCGAAGCGGAACCTTGCAGTCGTGGGAATGGTCGGTATGCACGTGCATATCTATGTAATTCATTGAATATTCCAGCTTTCTAAATTAGTATACCTTCCAGATGATCCAGCTCATGCTGAATAATCTGCGCCGTGAAGCCCTCAAAGGTTTTGATTCGCGGCTTGCCGTCCACGGTCTGCCAACGCACCTTGATCGAACGATACCGCACTGTCGGCCGCTTTCCATCCAGCGACAGGCAGCCCTCCTCGGTATCGTAAGCGCCCGATTTTTTCATCAGCTCAGGGTTGAGCATCACCTCATAGCGTCCTTCGTCGTAAAACGCAATAATGCGCTTATTCTCGCCGATCATGTTGGCCGCCATGCCGACACATTCCTCGGCGTGAGCGCGCAGCGTTTCCAGCAGATCGCGGGCGATATCGGCATCGGCAGCCGTGGCAGGCTCCCCACGGCGGGACAGCAGAATCACATCCCGGTTGATGGGACATATCATGTGAGACATCTCCTTCTTTGAAAAATTTCTACCTATATCATATCACATTCCGATATATTTTTCAAGAGACTTTCATGTTTTCACCTCATCCTGCGGCAAAAATATTGACATCCGTCCGGTTTCATGTTACAATGAACCCAGTCAATCATTTATAGGAAAAGAGGGATTCGTATGAACAACACCGCACGTCTGCTTTTCACCGGCGACGTCTGCTTTCGCAATCAGCCGAACCTGACCGCCAAAGAGGCTGAAGGCGTTCTCGCTGAGGTTATGCTCATCTTCAAGGCCGCCGATCTGCGCATCATGAATCTGGAAACGCCATTGGCTGAGGAAGGCGTAGGCGAGCCGATCTATAAGAGCGGTCCCAACCTCATCGGACGCCCGCAGAATCTGGGCTTCCTGACCGCAGCCGGATGCGACTGCGCAACCCTCGCAAACAATCACACCAAGGACTACGGGGAAGAAGCGCTTTACGCCACTTTCGATCTGCTGGACAAAGCGGGAATCGCCCGCTGCGGCGCCGGACGCAGCATCGAGGAAGCCTACAAAGCGTGGCGAGTTACGGTCAACGGCATCAAAATTTCGCTTCTCTCGATCTGCGAGAATGAGTTCGGCATCGCCGATGTGAATCTGTCGGGCACAGCTGGCTTTGATCTGGAGCGTCTGGGAGACAAGCTGATTGAGGAAAAAGCCGTCAGCGATTTCGTCATCGTCATGTTCCACGGCGGCTGCGAACAGAATCCCCTGCCCTCTCCCCTCTGCGTGGAACGTTACCGCACGATCATTCGTCTGGGTGCCGACGCGCTGGTCGGCGGTCACACCCATTGTATGCAGGGTTGGGAAATGTACAACGGCAAGCCGATCATCTACAGCATGGGCAACTTTTTCTTCCACTGGTCCAAACCGAACGGCGACCCATGGTGCCGCGGCTATATGACCCAGCTGACCCTTTGCGGGGAATGCGGAAAAATTACCGTGGAGCTGATCCCCTACCGTCAAGATCTGGGCGCCAATGTCATCCGCCTGCTGGACGGTCAAACATTGACCGACACCATGGCTTACATCGATCGTCTTTCGGCGATCATTCAGGATCGCGGCGAGCTGATTCGCCTGTACAAGGGCTGGTGCATGATTTCAGGTCTGGGGTATGCGGAGAGGCTGGTATCGAAGCCTGAATACTTCGACCCGGCAGGTCAGCCTCCCGCCATCGCGCCGCTGAAGAACCTGCTCTCCTGCGAAGCTCACAACGAGCTGATGCGCACGCTGCTGAATCTCACCTTCGCCGGTGAGCTGAACGACGCCCTTGTTTGGGCGGATGAAGTCCGCGAGCTGCAAAAAATGCCGTAACAAAAAATACACGAAAAAGACGTCTGCGGACGTCTTTTTCGTGTTGACAATTCTTCCGCTTTATGCTATCATGTAAACAGTCCCGTGTGCGTCCGGCGATACTCCGACGGGGTCATTGCTTCGAACCTTTTCCACTGCCTGTGGAAATAGGACGCGCTGTCAAAGCCGGATTGCGCCGCCACCTCCGTCACCGGCAGAGAGGTATGCGCCAGCAGAGAGCGCGCGTATTCAAGGCGGCGTCTGGTGATGTACTCGGTGGGACGCAGACCAGTATGTCGGCGGAACAGTCGGCACAGATACTGCTCGCTGATGCCGCCGCAGGCTTCGCAAATCATAGCCAGCGTCAGTTGCCCGCCAAAGGAGCGCTCCACGAAATCCACGGCGGTCTGCATCAGCAGACGGCTTCCATCCCCGCGCTTTTCCACCGCTCTCTCCAGATCGACAGCCAGCTCACAAAGCAGATCATAGAGCTTCGCCGCCGCTCGGACGCGGTTCTGTTCGCTGCCCGATGTCATAAGGCGGTACATTGCGTCAAAGCGCTCCGTTGTCTGAACCTCCGCCCGGGGCTGGAATATCAGAAATTCCCCGCCGAAGGGAAGCAGCGGCAGCGTTTCTTCCGAAAGCCCAACCAACACCCAATCCACCGTCCATCCGCCCGGCGCGGCATAAAAGGAATGCGGAACCGACAGCGGCGAATAAAACATAGTTCCCGCCGGGAGCAGCTGCCGCCGTCCCTCATATTCCAGAACGCCGCATCCCGCCACGGTATAATGCAGTTCAATCGCCATGTTTCCCCTCTCCCGGCAGACCGGCTCCTGCTGATGTCCGACGCCGATTCCGCGTACATAAACCGGCATCGAAAACACCCGGTCGGCGGGAGGATAATAATTCACCTTTGGCATAAAACCTCTCCGATTGTTTCAGATTCTTCACTTTGTATCAAATATTCTATTGAATCCTGTTTCATGATGTGATATTATTATATCATGAATTTACCTTTCATTTTATGGTTGGGAAATTCATCATACAATAAAAACTTCATTGTTCCGCCGCCGCACAGCGGTGGCATTGATTGTTTTTATTATATCACGCCGTCAGACGGATTTCAAGTCCTGGAGGCATATTATGAATAACAAAAAACAGCAAATCATCGAAGCCATCGCCGCCATGTCGGCTCGCAATCAGAACGCGGCAGCCTCTCTCACAGACCGCTGCTCACTCCTCGATTACACAGCCCTCACCCGCACCGAAAACGGCGTCACACTTTGGGACGACGCTTTGCAGACAGCGCTGAGAGAACACGAAATCGTCCTGATTCCCGCCCGTGAGGAACCGTACATGATCGGCTCGCAGATTGTCATCCCGTCGAACCGCCGCATCGAGGCAGCAGGCGCGGTTATCCGCCAGACGCCCGACTGCACGCTGCTCATGCTGCGCAACGAGCATACGCAGAACGGCACCCACGCCCCCATCTCCCGCGAAAATCGTGACCGCAACATCTCCATTGTCGGCGGGCGCTGGGAGGAATCCCGCACAAAGCGTCTCGGCTACGGCTATTCGGGCAAATATGACGAGGCACGCAGCTTCTTCGGCGTTTCCACCCTCTTTTTCTTTAATAATATGGACGCCCTCACGCTGATCGATGTCACCTTTGCGCATACGGCGGGCTTTTCGGTACAGATCGGCGACATCACCGACGCGCACTTTGAGCATATCCGTTTTGAATCCTGCTATGCCGACGGTTTGCATATCAACGGCGGCTGTGAAAATATCCTCGTCTGGGATGTAAAGGGCGAGGTGGGCGACGATCTGGTGGCGCTGAATATGTACGACTGGCAGAATTCGTCGGTGAACTTCGGTCCCACAAAGACGGTGCTCTGCGAAGATCTGGAGCTGTCCGCTTCCAGCATCTACAAAGCCATCCGCATTGAGCCGGGTACCTATTATTACGACGACGGCAGCAGTGTGGACTGTTCGCTGACCGACGCCATTTTCAAGGGTATCCGGGGCATCCAGACCTTCAAGCTCTACTATCAGACCCCTTGCTATCCCATCGGCGGCGAACCCGAACGGGGCGCTGTAGGCAGCGCGGACAATCTTTTCTTCGAGGATATCGACATCGATCTGAACGCGCCTATCGACCGCTTCCACGAATATATGCACTCCGATCCCTTCCGCGGCAGCTTTGCCGGATTCGAGCTTGGCTCCAACATCGGGCACATCACGCTGGAAAACATCAATATCCGGCTGTACAAGGACAAATTCCCCTACTCCTATCTGGTCTGCACCGGTCCAAAATCGGTGCGCACCGGGGGAAATGAGATTTTCGACCCTTATCTGTCCAGCCGGGTGGGCGAACTGACGCTGAACAACATCACGCTGAACGGTCAGCCCGCCGCTTCCACCGATCTGCTGGTGCGGGAAATCACCTTCGACGACCTCTATCACGACGGCCATTCCACCGCCTCCGGGCGAATCGGGCGGCTGACGCTGGACGGACGGGAAATCAACCTAGGCAATCATATACGCGAGGAGGAGAAAATCTTCGCCGGACAGCTTTTCCATGCCGCCCATCCCGAGCTGAAAGCCATCAAGCTGCGCTCCCACAAGCTCTGCCGGGAATACAGCCTGTCCGACGAGGACGAGTATGAGAAGCGGGAGCGTCTGATGTATGAAATCGTTGGGGAAATGGGCGAAGGCGCATTCATGCAGGGACCGATTTACTTCCATTACGGCGTACACACAAAAATCGGTAAAAACTTCTTTGCCAACTATGATTTCACCGTACAGGACGATACTTGGGTCACTATCGGCGACAACGTGGCCTTCGGTCCCAAGTGTACCATCGTCACGCCGATACATCCGCTGCTGCCCGACGAGCGCTATATGATGATCAACGAAAAAGGCGAGCGCAAGCGTCTGGTCTACGCTAAGCCTGTAAAGATCGGTAGCGACTGCTGGTTCGGCGCCGGCGTAACCGTATGCTCGGGCGTCACCATCGGCGAAGGCTGCGTCATCGGCGCGGGAAGCGTGGTTACGCGGGACATTCCGCCCCACAGCTTTGCAGCGGGCAATCCCTGCCGGGTGAAACGCACCATCACCGAAGCGGACAGCATGAAGTACAAACCGGAAATTTTAGCGGACAACCGCGTTATCGAACAAGGAGACGAATCATGAAAAAAATCTGTATTTCCAAAGGCTGGAGTATGCACGCTCCCGGCATAAACGGCTGGGTACCCGTTGACCTGCCCAATGACTACTCAGTCACACAGCCCCGCAGCGCGTCCGCGCCCGGCGGCGGAAGCAACGGCTTCTTTCAGGGCGGCATCGGTCATTATGTGAAAGACATCAATCTCACCCTGGGACGCCGCTATATCCTCGACGTGGACGGCGCTTATATGTGTACCACCGTCAAGCTCAACGGCTATCACCTGATTATGCATCCCCACGGCTACACCCCTCTGCTGGTCGATCTGACAAAGCGCGCCAAGGACGGCAGCAATAAGCTGGAGCTGTCCACCAACGCGCTCCAGCCCTCCACCCGCTGGTACTCCGGCGCGGGCATCTACCGCGATGTTTTCCTGTGGGAAGGCGGCGATATCCGAATCGAGCCGTGGGATCTCTTTGTCAGCACGCCTACGCTGGACACGGTCAGCGCAGCCTGCGAAATCAGCGCCGATCGGGACGCTTCGGTTACACTGCGCGCCCACATTCTCGACGCCGAGGGCAAAACCGTCGCATCCGCCGAAGCAGCCGTTGACGCCAAGTCCGGCGAAAAAACGCCCGCTTCCCTCTCCTTCAAAGTGGCGGACGCCCATCTGTGGGACACGGAAAATCCCTACCTCTACACTCTGCGCGCCGTCATTTTGGAGGGCGATGCCGAGCTGGACACCGCCGATGTAACCTTCGGTATCCGCACCGTATCCGCCGACGCGAAGAACGGTCTTCTGCTCAACGGCAAGTCCATCAAACTGCGCGGCGGTTGTATCCACCACGATCACGCGGTGCTGGGCGCGGCTGACTTCCCCGCCGCCTGCTATCGCAAGCTGTCCCGGCTGAAGGCTACTGGTTTCAACGCTCTGCGAATCGCTCACAACCCGCCGTCCCTCCAGCTGCTGGAGATGTGCGACCGCATGGGCATCCTCGTCATGGACGAAGCCTTCGACTGCTGGCGTCAGGAAAAGGGCGGCAGCCTGAACTATCACGTCTGGTTTGAGGATTGGTGGGCGCGCGACATCTCCTACATGGTCAAGCGCGACCGCAATCATCCCTGTGTCATCAGCTACTCCATCGGCAACGAAATTCCCGAGAGCGGCGGCTGGACAGACGGCGACGAGTGGTCGGCAAAGCTGGCGGCCGAGATCCGCAGCTACGACAACACCCGCCTTGTTACCTCCGCCACCTATCAGATGGGCGACGGTAAGACATGGGCAGAGCGCACCAAGGGGTATTTCGCACCGCTGGACATCAGCGGCTACAATTATATGTACGATCGCTATGAGTCGGATCATGAACTGTTCCCCGACCGGGTGATCTGGGGCTCGGAAACCCACGCGATCAACTTCTACAGTTCCTGGCAGACAGTGCTAAACAACAGCTATGTCATCGGCGACTTTACCTGGACGGCCTACGATAATCTGGGCGAGACCGGAACCGGACGCTCCTGCTGGGCGCGGGACGGTCACATTCCGGGCATCAGCCTGGCGGGTTATCCCTGGCGCTCCTGCTATCAGGGCGACCTCGACCTCTGCGGCTACCGCAGACCCCAGTCCTACTTCCGCGAAGCCGTTTGGATCGGCGGCACCGAGCCACGCATCTTCACCACCCATCCCGAGCATTACGGCGAAGGCTTCTCGGGCACGGGCTGGCACTGGTACGATGTGCTGGACAGCTGGACGTTCGACGACAAATATCTGGGCAAGCCGGTGAAGTGCGAGGTCTACACCGACGCGGACGAAATCGAGTGGTTTGTCAACGGCAGACGCCTCGGCACAAGCAAGCCCGAAAAGGTCATCGCCACCTTTGATATTCCCTACGAGAAGGGCAAAATTTCGGTCATCGCGTACAAGAACGGCGAAGTCTGCGGCAAATCCTCGCTGCATACGGTGGGCGCACCGGCGGCGGTAAAGGTGGAAGCCGAAACGGCATCGCTGGCGGCGGACAATCGTGATCTATGCTATTTCGACATCACCGTTGTTGACGAAAACGGCGACCGTGTACCCGACGCAAAGAGCGCACTGACCTGCATCGTGGACGGCGGCGAGCTGATGGGCATCTTCAGCGGCGATCCGGCGAATGAGGATCGGTACGGCTCCAACGCCTGCCATGCCTTTGAGGGACGCGCGGTGGCAATCGTGCGCACCACGAAGCCCGGTCAGGTGAAAGTAACCGTAGGCAGTGCAGGACTGCTCTCCGGCAGTGACACCGTGACCGCAGAGTAAATACACAAAGCACCGCGGAGTCAAGCTCCGCGGTGCTTTGTGCTTACCGTATAACGCCCAGCCGCAGCTTGTCTGCGATCATGGCGATGAACTCCGAGTTCGTCGGTTTGCCGCGCTGGCGGCTGATGGTGTATCCGAAGTAATCGTTCAGAATCTCCAAATCGCCTCTGTCCCACGCCACCTCGATGGCATGGCGGATGGCGCGCTCCACGCGAGATGTGGTGGTGGAAAAACGCTTGGCAACGCTGGGATAAAGCGACTTGGTCACGAAGTTGATGATCTCGGGATCCTCCACCGTCAGCTTGATGGCGCAGCGCAGATAGGTGTAACCCTTGATGTGCGCCGGAATGCCCACATTGTGCAGAATGCGGGTGATTTGGGTTTCAAGCGGCTCATGGGGATCGAACTGCCCCTGCCCGGACGAACGATGATCGCTTTCCTCCTCCGCGTGCTGCTCATTCATCACATGAAAGACCGCTTCGCAGAAATCGGTGGCACTGTAGGGCGCGATCAGATATGTGACCTTGTTCGCCTTGCAGATGTCGGACAGCATGGCTTCGCATTCGGTGGTGCCCAGATAGATAAAGGGCGTAGGAAAGCCGCCGCTGCGCTCTGCACGGCGATTCTCGCTGTACAGCAGACGGATGCCACTGCCGCCGTCCAGCATGGCATCGCAGACGATCAGTTGAAACCGGCTGCATATGATATGGTTCTCGGCAGCATCCATATCCGCCGCCTCGGTGATGTGTATGAAGCCCAGCCGCCTGAGCAGGCTAACCACATCGCCGCGCTTGTTGTCATCCGCGATGCAGACCAGCAGATTATTCTGAATATCCAGCATGATTCTGTTACCTCATTATTTTAATTATTTTCGCCTGTACGAATTTATGACCTTAAGTCATGTATTTATTTTACCATATTTTTGATGAAATATCAATAGATGTCATACATAATCCTATGCCAAACTTTTTTGTCGGAATTTATATAGATTTAACAGACCAGCACGTATTTTCCAAATCAGGATGTTAAATTTATGAAAATCGCCGATTAAAGCGAACCGCGTATCTTTTTATCAAAAAGAAGTTCGGATTTTACTTGACATTAAAGCGGTAATGTGGTACAATTGCCCTAACGAATTTTCATTAAAGGAGAAACACAGATGAAAATCTATCGCTGCACCGACACACCGCTGGAAGTGCATGGTGTCCCTTTCTTCCATAACAATCAAATTTTTGAGCGTGTTCCCGCCGAAATACGCGCACAGCTTCCCAGCCTTAGCTTCCTCGGCAGACGCTGCCCCGGCGCACGGATATGCTTCCGCACCAACTCTCCCAAGCTGACCGTGAAAATGGAGCTGGAGACCTTCTCCCCGGACGTTGGTATGTCGATCTTCGCCTGCCAGTCTGCCAATGTGCTTATCGGTCCCCGCCCCACCGCACGCTTCGCGGGACTGGTGAACCCGCCGAACTATCAGACGAAAACGGCTTCGAAGACCTTCTCCAAATCGTCGGAGATGGAGGATGTCACCATCTTCCTGCCCCGCAACGAGGTGGTCGCCGATTTTTCCATCGAAGTGGAGGACGACGCCATCGTGGAAGCACCCACGCCCTATCGGTATCCGCCGATCCTCTATTACGGCTCGTCCATCACCGAAGGCGGCTGCTGCGCCCGGCTGACCAACGCCTACAACGCCATCATCTCCAACCATCTGAATGTGGACTATTACAACTACGGCTTCTCCGGCAGCGCCAGAGGTGAGCTGATCATGGCCGATCTGATTAACACCATTCCCATGAGCATCTTTGTCTACGACTACGACCACAACGCTCCCAGCGCGGAGCATCTGCGCAATACCCATGAACCTTTCTTCCGCCGCATCCGCGAGAAGAATCCCAATCTGCCGGTTGTCATGATGAGCAAGCCCGACTTCGATTATTCGCCTGACAACGCTGTCCGCCGCGACATCATCCGCACCACCTACGAGCACGCATTGGCTGACGGCGACAAAAACGTCTGGTTCATCGACGGTCAGACCTTCTTTGGCGACACCGACCGCCACTTCTGCACCGTAGACTGCTGTCATCCCAACGATCTAGGCTTCTACCGCATGGCTATGGTTGTGGAACCCGTGATCAAAGCCATCCTCGAAAACAATTATCCAAATTAATAAAGGAGAGAAATCATGCCCCGTTTCAAACTTGCCCAGCCTGTCTTCATCAAGGAAAAGAGCCGCGAAATGAACTACACCGCCGGCTTTGTCACCAAATTCAACGCCGTAGAGGGCGCTGTGTACACCCTCAATATCACTGGCGCGTCCTATTATCGTATCTACCTGAACGGTGAATTCCAGCTCTACGGTCCGGCACGCGGTCCTCACGGCTATGTCCGCGTGGACAGCATCAAGCTGCCCGTCAAAGCAGGCGAAAACACCCTCGCCATCGAACTGGCAGGCTACGCCATCCCCTCCTTCTATTCCATCGATCTGCCCTCCTTCGTACAGGCCGAGCTGTACGAAAACGACGAGCTGATCCGCTACACCGGTCGCGACTTCAAGGGCGTCACCCTGACCTCCCTCAAGCTGCAAAAGGTCTGGCGCTACAGCTTCCAGCGCGACTTCACCGAGGTCTGGGATCTGACCTCCCCGCTGGCAGGCTGGAAGAACGGCGACTTCAAGGGGGAGGAGTTGGCTATCGTCGATTACGGCTGCGACCTGCTCGACCGCGATTTCAAGCTGCCCGACCTGTCCCTCGACAACGACGCCGCTTATGTCGCCTCCGGCGTGCTGAAAGAGATTCCGAACAGACAGCCGGTGTTCAACCGTTTTATGAACCCGTCGGTGCACTTCCGCTGCTTCAAGTCCGACGAGCTTTGCTGCAACCCCATTGCCTATCTGGATAAGGATTACGTCCCGGATACGTCCATCTCCACGGTTCTGACCGCCGGACAGTATGCGCAGTACAACTTCGGACACATCACCACCGGTTTCCTGCGTACCAAGGTCAGCGTCACCGAGCCGACGGTGCTTTATGTAATCTTCTCCGAGCGCATCCGCAACGAGCGCGTGGACTTCGGCAACGGCGCGCTGTCATTTATCAACATTCTCAAATACACCCTGCCCGTAGGCGAGCATCAGCTGGAATCCTATGAGCCTTACTCGCTGATGCACGCGGCGGTGGTGGTGGAATCCGGCTGCGCACAGGTGGAAACCGTCGGTCTCCGCCGTTTCGTTTATCCGGCTGTCCCGGTCAAGGCGCCTACCGACGATCCCATGCTGGAAGTCGTCATGAATGCCGCCTTTGAAGCCTTCCGTCAGAACACGCTGGACTGCTTTATGGACTGTCCCGGTCGTGAGCGCGGCGGCTGGCTCTGCGACAGCTACTTCACCGGAAAAGCCGCCCTGCTCTTTACCGGTGACACCGAGGTGGAACGCGCTTTCCTGGAGAACTTCCGCGTGGCAAAATACTTCCCCTACATTCCGGACGGACTGCTGCCCATGTGCTACCCCGGCGACAGCGCCAACGGAAGCACCATCCCTCAGTGGACGATGTGGTATATCATCGAACTGGCCGAGTTTGGCAAGCGCGGCGGCGATACCAAACCCTATGCCGCTCTGCTGACAAAGATTCTGAACTTCTTCTCCAAATACGAGAATGCCGACGGCCTTCTGGAAAACCTGCCCGGCTGGAACTTCGTCGAATGGTCGAAGGCCAACAACTGGACAAAGGATGTCAACTATCCTACTAATATGCTTTATGTCCGCGTGCTGCGCGACTGCGCAGGAATGCTGGATAGCCCCGAGCTGGCTGAAAAGGCGGATAAGATTGCCGTCACCATCGTCAAACAGTCCTTCGACGGCAGCTTTTTCGCCGACCACGCGGTGCGCCGTCCCGACGGCAGCCTGGAACGCTGTAAAGATTATTCCGCCATTTGTCAGCATGAGGCTGCTCTGTTCGGCATCATCGACATCGACGCGCCGCAGTACGCAAAGATCAAGGACGCAGTGTCCAACTCCTTTGGCTTTGGCGACGCGGGCGTGGAGGGTATCGAACCGCTGGATTTGTTCGTCGGCTATGCCGTCCGCGTGGAGCTGCTGCTGAAAATGGGTCTGTATCAGAAGAATCTGGACGAAATCAAGCTGCTCTATGGTCAGACCATGGGTGAGAAAACCGGCACCTTCTGGGAGCATCACCATGACAGAGACAGCCTGAACCACGGCTTCTCGTCCTTTATCGCCTGTGCAGTGCTTGAATGCCTGAACAAGCTGAACGGTTAAGCGCAGCATACAATGCACCATTGAAATAAAAATCCTTCGCGGTTATCCGCGAAGGATTTTTCTCTGTGATATTACAGGGTCACGCGCCGTACACGCTGACAGCCTTCTTGCCGCCTGCCTTGTACTCAAACTTGACCTTACCATCGATCAGCGCATACAGAGTATCATCCGTACCGATACCGACATTGTTGCCGGGATGTACAGCAGTACCTCTCTGTCTGATGATGATGTTGCCGGCCTTCACAGCCTGTCCGTCGGACTTCTTGACACCGAGACGCTTTGCTTCGCTGTCGCGGCCGTTCTTCGTGGAGCCGACACCCTTTTTATGAGCGAAAAACTGTAAGCTGAGCTTTAACATAATTGCACCTCCGTTACCTTTGATATGGAAAATTCTTCATGAAACAATCTCTGAGGCTTGCCTCATGAACACGCATCCGTGAAGTCAGATCAGTTCCTCTACCACGTCTACGTCGAGGTAATCGTAATACTCCTCGAGCATATCGTTAAGCTGGTAGTAGTAAGCCTGGATAAGACCCGATACAGCAAACCGCTTGCATTCGTCCTCCTCGCATTCGGGGAGCGCGCCGCGTGCAATCAGCCGGATATCGGTAGTCTCTTCATCGATGGTATACTCAACATCCGAGGCGTAAGACACCTCAATGGTGTTGATAATGAGCATGGTCATGGCGGAGAGCGCCGCGCAGAGCACGTCGTCACCCGATTCGCCGTAGCCGGTATGCCCCTTTTCGGTGAAGCCGTAAAATACGTTATCCCACTTGTAAAAAACGATCTTTGTCATGGGGAATGATTAACCGACGATCTTTTCGATCTGAACCTTAGTGTAAGGCTGTCTGTGACCGATCTTGGTCTTGGAATCCTTCTTGGACTTATACTTCAGGATCTGGATCTTCTTGCCCTTGCCGTTCTTAACGACATTGGCGGTGACGCTTGCGCCCTCAACGTAGGGAGCGCCTGCAACGAACTTGTCGGTGCTGAGAGCGAGCACCTTGTCAAAAGTAACCTTTTCTCCGGCTTCAACATCGAGCTTCTCGATGAAAATTACGTCGCCTTCGTTGACCTTGTACTGCTTTCCGCCCGTTTCGATAACTGCAAACACGAAAAGCACCTCACTTTCTGAATAGTTCTCATGGAACCATGAACTCGCCAAAGCAGGCAACCGCGGACATTTTACCAAAAATGGGCGCGATTTTAGAAGCCGTACTTCAAGCGGCTATTTATTATACCACATTTCGCGGCAAATGTCAATAGGTACACGCAAATTCATTGAAAATCCGCTGATTTTCACTCATTCAGCAGCGTATCCACCCGGTCCTCGATGATGCGGACGGTATCCTCCAGAGATTTGACGCCTGCGAAGTAATACGCGGCATCCTCGTAGATGATGGACAGCAGCTCCGTGTCGTAGGAGCGAACCGTCTTCACGTTGTCGAACAGCGCACGCAGCGCCGCTTCATCCTCCTCCGTGAGGGTGTAAAAGGTATAGGTGGGATCCTGCATCTGTTTTTGTATCGATTCCGGGTATTCCTCTCCCTCGCCCGGTTTCAAGGTACCGTTCAGATTTAACTGATGCGACAAACGGTCAGGGCTAAACTGAGACGGCGCAACTCTGAGATAAAAATAATAATTTCTGAGAGTTTCAAACATACGGTCTATCGCTGCTTTGGTACAGGGGAATCCCGCCTCATCGGCAATTTTCGTATTGCTTCCGGCGCTTTTCTGCTGATAGTCCAGGCAATATTTAATGAACGACCAGCCTCCCTCCGCCAATTGGCTCTCCTTTGTCATTGCGATACAGGTTTTAGGAATCAGCATTACATTTTCTGAACTGTCTGACGAAATGGTAAACGAAGAAACCTGCTCTCCGCCAAGGAATCCGTATTTGTTTCTCAAAAACAGCTCCACGGTGCTTACATTTGCATAACGCAGCGCAACCTGCTGCTTGGCATACCATGCAGGTTCTTCAACGGTATCGCTTTGGAAAACATTTGCGCTCATACACAATTCCAGTAATGTTTTCAGTTCATCGCCAAAATCACCGGCTCTGGCATCTATATCTACATAACGATTAATGACATCTGGCAGAATCGCCCGCAGAAGCGTATCAGCATCCGATGTATAATTTTTAGAATCTGCATAAATCAACGCCATTTCATCCGACAAAGATACAGAAAATTCCGCAAGGTCTTTCAATGACCAGACAGCGTTATCTCCGACAACCGATGTCAGACCCGATATATATGATATCCCAAATTGCAGCGACAGATAGGGCAATTCTCCGTCGGAATTTTCCATAGGCTCGAGAATACATGGCATAAAGGAATCTCTGCTGTAATCCGAATCCGAATCAATGTATGGATAAATATCTCGAAACATATTAAGAGCAGAAAAGGCTTCCGGGTTCATATCCGCGTCAAACATCACCATATCCGGCACATTTCCCGACAGCATTTCCTTAACCAGCTGATTGCTTGGAGACAGTCCATTCATGTCTTCATATTGTACCAGCTTTACACGATATTCCCTGCTTTTCAGGTTAAAGCTGTTCACATAGATTTCAATTGTTTTCGGGTTATATGTACTGCCGTTGGATACATATGCCAAGGTAAGAATCTGTTTTTCCGTACTGATTTTCTGCGGCGTCTGATTATCTATGGTGTTTGTCGTTATACATCCCATCATCGCTGACCCATCTGCCGGATCCGTGGCCGCGATATAAATACATTCGGCAGAAACAATATTCACTGCCAACAGATTTTCATAGAGCAGATCATAATCAAACCAGCTGATCAGGCAAAATATTTGACCATTTTTATTCGCGCCATATATTCCTGTGGAATTGACATAAAACACATCATAACCGGACGCCAGAATCGGTTTATAAGGGTCAACATCCGGCAGATTCAGAGGGGCGCCCAGCTTTTGAGCACCATTGTCTACGGGAAGCAGAACATAACCATTGGACAACAGCTTCTGCTGTGCGCATCGAAGTACGATATTTCCATCGGCATCGTGAACCATTTCGGGCTGCATTCCCTTAAAATAATTCTCCGGAATATCTACTGACCCAAGATGTTTTCCCTCCGGCGACATGACACAGATACTCTGCTCCACCATAAAATAAATGTTACCATCCTGCGACACAATAAAATCATGAGTTGCAGCAGCATAGGGGAATGTATCGGCATCCAAAGTCAGGACACGGCTTCCGTCTTTATCCCAGACCGCGAACGCAAATTCAACTGACCGTCCAGACAGATAGGCGGCAAATCCGCCATCCGGCGTCGCTGTCAGATGAGACAATTCGGGAAACGATATCGTCGGTGGAAACCCATCGGTATATTCTGCCGGAAGAAATTCGAAAGCATACAGACGGGCAGACAGATTATCCTGCGAGAAAATCTGCAATTTTGGCTGTAGTTCAAAATAGCCGGCATCTTCACTTTCCCAATGATAAACCCGAATCGCAAAATCGCCGTCGAATGTGGTCAGTGTTTCTTCGATATGGGAAATTGTATGGGTATATTCCTGTCCATCGGTTGTGGTGATGTAGTGTGTATATTCGTACTCAAATTCAGAAAGATCATCCGAATATTTTTTTCCAACCGGCATATCAATCCAGTAAAGACTGTATCCATCTTCGCTCTGTACGACAGGCTCGGATTCACTACAGCTTATCGAAGTCAATGAAAATGCCGCGGTCAGGATTAATGCAAATATTTTTTTAACCATCCGGTATCAAATCCATTTTTACTCATTCAGCAACGTATCCACTCGGTCCTCGATGATGCGGACGGTATCCTCCAGGGACTTGACGCCGGCGAAGTAATACGCGGCATCCTCGTAGATGATGGACAGCAGCTCCGTGTCGTAGGAGCGCACCGTCCTGGCGCTGTCGAACAGCGCACGCAGCGCCGCTTCATCCTCCTCCGAGAGGGTGTAAAAGGTGATCGTTGGGTCTTCCAGCTTCGTCTTGTGACTTTCCCGATATTCTCCATTCTCGCTGAACCGCGCGCCCCGCGCATTGCCGCTATACATCAATCGGCCAGGATTTACAAACGATTCTGTCACTGAATAGTAGAAATAGTAATTCTTCAGTGTTACAAACATTTCGTCCATAGCTGCTTTGGTACACGGGAATCTGTCCTCCGCTTCAAGCGTTGATTCATCCGCTGAATCAATCCACGAATTCAGCTGTAAATCCAGACAGTATTTTATAAAATCCCATGCTCCGTCTGCCACCTGGCTTTGCTTGGTGATGGCCAGACAGGTAACCGGTACAAGTACAGTTCCGGAGGCATCGTTTGCAGGATATCCGATATCTGTTTGTTCACCATTGAAAAAGGCATACTTGATTTGCAGATACGCCTCCACAGTATTGAAGGTATTGGGTCTCAATGCCACCGTTCCATCATGGTATTGAATCGGATAAACGCCATTGACTGAACGTGAAATGGGCGTATTCATGCACAGCTCCAACAGATTCGCCAGATCATCACCAAAATCAACGGTTCCGGACTCATAGTCGATATATTGATTAACCATATTGGGAAGAATCAGCTGCAGCAAAGCCGACACACTGTCCGAACCGTAACTCTCGGTAAAATCAAACAATACCTGCTCGTCATCCAGCGACAAGACAAAATCCAACATTTCCTCTGCCGTCCAGCCTGAACGATCGCCCACAACCGACTGCAATCCTGTGAGTGTAGAAAGTCCGAGCTGCATCGTAAGATACGGAAGCTCGCCCTTTTCATTTTCAAACGGCGTCAATACACAGGGAAGAAACGCATCGCGATCATATGTATCATCCTTATCCATGAATTCATACATATCTCGGAACACGCCCAGCTTGACAAAGGATTCATAGGACAAATCCGAATCGAACATGATCATGTCCGGAGACTGCCCGGCCAGCATTTCCTTAATCAGCTTATCGTTTGGTGTCATTGTTTTTTCACTGGTATAGGGAATCATCTCAATCCTGTATTCCTGATTGGACAGGTTGAAGCTGGTAGCATAGCTTTCGATATTTTTAACATAGTTGCTGTCGCTGGCCACATAGGCAATGGTGATTGTCTTTGTCTGCGCGCTTGCCGTCTGCGCCACCTTGTTTTCAATTTCATTTGGCGTCAGCAGAGCCAGCTTCAATTCGTTAGTGGACGGGTCGGTAGCTTTGATGAAGATACGATCGTCGGAAATAATCTGTATATCGTCAATCAAGTCGAGCGTCAGATTATAATCAACCCAGCGGACGAGATAGACAGATTCACCATCACTGTTGATTGCCTGAACACCATTATTTGTAATGCAGTAAAAGTCATATCCCGGCGCAAACTCCGGCATACTCCGCACAACTTCCGGCAGAGCGATCTCGACGCCAAGCTCCTGTTTTTCATCATCGAAAATGCGGTAGAAATATCTCCACTCATTGTTTGTGCGGCGTGCGTAACACAGCACTACATTCCCATTGCCGTCGCGCTTAATATCATACATATCATTTGCCAGCAATGATTCCGGAATTTCAACAGTATAAAGGTGCTCTCCCTCTGCAGACATAGCAGACACACTGCCGTCGAATATGAAATAGAGATTGCCGCTCTGTGAGGAGACAAACTCTTTCAGCATGGGATAGGGGAATTCATCAAGTTTTCGTGCATATACGCGATTTCCTTCTGCGTCCCACCGCACAAAGCTGTATCGTTCTGCTTCGATTTTGCTCTCAGATAGAAAACCTACATATGCGCAAAAGCCGCCATCCGGCATGGATACCAAATTTCTTATCACACCACTGTATTGAGGTGGAAACACTTCTAGAGAGTCAAATTCATATTCATACAATCTGTAATCAAGCGTCTCGGAAGAAAAGAGCATCAGCTTTGAGGGGACTTTCTTATAGTCTTCCAGATTTTCCCAATGATTTACTGTAATTGCATATTCACCGCTCATCGTGGCAAATACCTCATAAGCATACACCAAGTTGTCCGAACCATATTCAGCTATATGTGAATATGGATATTCGAATTCTGTAAACCCTTCGGGATATTCTTTGCCTGTAGGTAAGTCAAACCAGTAGAGATTATATGTGTTGTTTTCATGATTCTGATTTTTTTTGCCATCATCATCTTCATCACAGCCACACAGCAACGTTAATAAGCATATTGTGTACATAATGATATTAACCACTTTTTTGTTCATGCTCAAGTCTCCTATATAATATCGAAATGAAGAACGTAATTACTTTTATTGTAAAATACGTTCTTCATTTCATTGATTAATCAACCGTATGTGGAACAGTTAATTAGTTGTATGGGCACTGATCGCCACCCGAACACCAGTTAGCTTCCGAATAGCCACTATTGCATCTTGCACAGGTATAATACACATAGTGCATTATGCCGTCACACGATTCACCCTCGTAAGTTCCAGGTGTATGGCTATAGCCAATGTGTTCTCTGGAAACTTCATCCGCAATCGAATAAACACACTCGCTGTTGTCGCACGAATATGTATTTACAACAATCTCGTAGACATCGCAACCATCAACCACAGTTTCAGTGACTTGGCCAGTCAGATGCAGGGACGTGTGCTGACAGCTACTGTCAGCCGCCACCGGCAGGCAGCAGAGCGCCAGCATCGCCAGCGCAAGGACGATGGACAAAAACTTTTTCATAAAGTTTTCCTCCGTAAAGTTTAGATTTTTAGGGTTCTCGCGGGTGTAAGCTGCTTACGCTTATATTATACCATAATTTTCCCTGCCTGTCAACAAAAATCGCAATATCTATTTCTACAAATTTCCAATTCTATTTTCGTACAATTTTCCTAAGTCACTCCCATCCTCATTGAAAATTTCCCCTTGCAATTTTGCGCAAATTGCTGTATAATATAAGTAACCCAACCAACGGAGGCAGCATGAAGTACATCATAAACGAAAACCATTATTTCGAGCCGGGAACTGTGCGCATCACCGTCACCAGCAACCAGCATCATGGCAAGGTCTGGCAGCACACCCACGGCTTTTACGAATTTGTATACATAGACAAGGGCTTCTCCCTCCACTCCTACAATGGCAAAAGCTCCGTCCTCACCTCTGGTGATCTGTTCGCCATCTTCCCCGGCGACGTTCACTCCTACAACAGCGCCTATCATACCGATCTCTACAACTGCCTGTTCTATCTGGAGGATATCCCCGGCCTGCGTGAGGAAATTCTCCGCCTGCCCGGCATCGACTGGGATCGCACCCATGTGGAGGACGACTGCCTGCCCATCATCCGTGTGCCGCTGAACGAGCGGCGTGATCTGGTCGCGCTGCTGGAACGCATCAAATGGGAGCGAAATAATAAAGCCATCGGCTGGGAGCTGAACATCAAGGGACTGCTGATTAATTTCCTGATCACCTACTCCCGGCTACTCACCGCCGCGCGCACATCCCACCCGGACGAAAACGTTCACGAAAGCGATGGACGCGGCTACTGCGGCTATATCTACAGCACCCTGCGCTTCGTTGAGGAAAACTACAGCCGTGACATCAGCATCAAGGATATCGCCGATTATACCGGACTGTCCGCCGACTATCTGTCCAAGCAGTTCAAGGCAGTGATTTCCATGACCCCCACGGAATATGTGCGCAAATTCCGTGTGGCGAAGTCTATGGATATGCTCAAGTCCACCGATATGTCCATCGCTGACATCGCCGCCGCAACCGGCTTTGGAAGCATCAGCCTTTTTTCGCGGGTGTTCAAGCAGAACATTGGCGTCTCGCCCGCGGCATTTCGCAAAGAGTAAGACATCCCCCGCTGCTTCTCAGCGGGGGATGCTGTGCTTTATTCCAGACACAGTTTGATCAGATCGTTCACATCAGCGGAAGCCATGCACTCGTAGGTATCCGAAGCGCCATAATAAATCTTCACCTCGCCGGACGGCTCGAGAATCATGCCGCCGGGGAAAATCACATCGCAGCGGAAGCCGTTCTCACGTTCCCACGCCTGATCGGTGGCAATCAGCGGTTCCTTTGAGATGCCGATCACCTTGGACGGATCCTCCAGATCGAGCAGCATAATACCGGCATAATACTGCTTCTGCCACCTGGGTTCCCAGCCGTTCTTGCTGAAATCATTGTCACGGATAACGGCGTGGAAGGTGGTCAGCCAGCCCTTTTCGGTGCGGACAGGCGGTGCGCCCGGGCCAACCTTGTCATTGGCGAAGGGTACGTCCTCCACTCCCATGACCAGCTTCGATTCGCCCCAGAAGCGCATATCCGGCGAGCAGGATGTCCACATATCGAAGCGATCCCTTCCTCTTGAATAAATCGGCATGGGACGTTCCAGGCGGACATAATAGCCGCCGATTATCTCCGGGAAAAGCACCATATTGCGGTTGTCCGGCACGCTCATGGAGAGAATCTCGAACTTTGCGAAATCATCGGTAACGGCAATGCCGCCGCGCAGACCGTGATTGGTGTCGATGGCAAAGCACATATAGACGCGCCCGTCGATCACCGTCAGACGGGGATCGTAAGCGCGGTGGATTTCCTTATCGTGCAGCACAAAGCAAGGCTCGGGCTGCACATCCCAGTGGATGCCGTCGTCGCTGTAGGCCAAACCGATGTTGGTTCCCTCCAGCTTGTGCTCCTCCATGGAGCCGTAATCGTTGCGGAAAACCATCACATAGCGCCCATTGAATTTTGTCACACCGGCGTTGAAAATCAGCGCCGCCTTATAAGGAATATCCTTATAAGAAAGCACGGGGCGGTCGAGCTTTTTGATAACGGGGGAGGATTGATAGATCATAACGATTTCTCCTTGTATTCATTTATATTACCATTATACAGCACCGCACCAGCAATGTAAATAGCCATAACGGACATTTTTCTCCGAATGATGTCCGTTTTTCTCAAATTCTATTGACAAATCAAAAATTCTGCGCTACAATGAGTACCGGAGGTGAGCCAATGAAACGCATCGACGTGGATTTTCCCGATACCTGCATCAATATCGACGATTACCGGATTGCCATCCTGCATCTTTCCCATGAACCGCCCCGCCGCCCATGGAACATCGAAACCCACAGCCATAATAGCTATGAGATTCACTACATCACTTCCGGCACGGGGCTGCTCCATACCGAACAGGGGGAGCACCTTCTTACCGCCGGAACGATGTACATCACAGGCCCGGACGTCCGGCATGGTCAGACCTCCGGAACAGACAATCCCATGGAAGAATACTGCATCAACATCGCCATCACCCATACCCAGCGTCGAGAGCGGCATTCCGAAACCGGACGGCTGATTGAATTGATCGAAAGCAATCCCTTCGCCGTCCGCCCTTATGATTTTGACGCCGCCGCGTCCATCGGCAGGATGCTGCAAATCGCCGGACAGCGGCGAAGCGCATGGCTTGACCAGATCGGTCACTGCCTCATCTCACTGCTGATCGATACCGCCCGCTGTCTGGAAGAACAGCCTGCCGGTATGACGGTAAGCAAACAGCCCATCAGCCGGACGCGAACGCTGGATCAGTATCTGCGGAATACGCAGATCAAACAGAATCCCGATCAGCTTGCAAGCCGGCTCTGCGTGGGACGGCGGCAGCTGCGCCGGATTGTGAAGCAGCAATACGGCATGACTCTGAACGAAAAGATTACCGCCGTCCGCCTTGAAAATGCCTGCCAGCTGCTGCGGGACGGTACAATCGGCATAGCCGATGTAGCACAGCGCTGCGGCTTCGGCTCGGCATCCTATTTCAGCCATTGTTTCAAGAAACATTACGGCGTCTCTCCGCTGGCGTATCGACGGAATCATAAAAATAAGGAGCTGCCGCACGTTGACGTGTGACAGCTCCTCGTCTATTCAGTTCGCGTCGGTGTAGGTATAAACCTCGCCGCATTCAAAATATTCGCACGCCAGTTCCGGGTGCATCTGATGCAGCAAATCAACGGTATAACGCATACCGTCCCGCTCGGAACCGATATGCCCCATGATGATCAGCGCCTTTTTGTGTCCCAGCTGCGCCGCGTCCCGGGCATATTCGCCCAGCTTCCACTCGCAGGCTTCGCCGGTCAGCACAATCTCGCTGCCCGCACGCTGCAATTCTTCGAACACGCCGCCCGGTGTGCCGAACATTCCGGACACCACGGTACAGGGCGTATCCGCCGCGCCGCAGACACGCACATGAGCGATACCCAGCCGTTCCTCTATCCGCTTTGCCAGCGCACGGGGCGTCATCGGCTCATGAAGGTGAACGCGCACCAGATCGAAGATGTTGGTTCGTTCCACATCGCCGTCAAGGTCGAGATATTTTAACTCGCCCTCAGCAATGATATCCGGCGATGTCCAGTGAGGATGATCGTGGAAGCGCCAGACAGTCAGTCCGGATTCCTCCAGCAGGCGGCGTTTTTCGCACTCGATGGAATCGTCCGAATGAACGTCCATATGATCGTAATAGGTAGGTTCATGAACGATCAGCAGCTGCGCGCCCCATGCCGATGCCCGGCGCACGACGTCGGGCGTGGCAAACATGGACACTGCCACACGAGTAACTTCCTGTTCGGGATCGCCCGCCTTGCAGGTATCACAGGATTTGGAATAATCCCGCTCCTTTGCAAGAGCGAACAGCTCGTTCATCAGTTCCTTTGCTTTCATAATGAAAATCTCCGGTTACTGCTTGGGTGCAGCCTGCTTGCTCGGAATCACACCTCTGGACGAGGTTGCGCCGGGCGTAATATCGCCTGCCTTGGTCAGGGCGATCTTGGACATCAGCGGGCCGACCAGTTCCAGAATCAGCACCGAGAAAAGCACGATGTTGCGTACCAGCACACCCGCTTCACCCAGCGGCGCCAGCTGCAGGGACATACCCAGCGCCACGCCGGCCTGAGGCAGCAGCGTGATGCCCAGATAGCGGCAAACCTTCGGCTCACATTTCATGACCTTCGAGCTGGCATACGCACCGCCGATCTTACCCACGGCACGGGTAAGAATAAAGGCAATACCGATCAGCACGATGGTGATATCGCTAAACACGGCGATGTTCAGCTCTGCGCCGGACAGCATAAAGAAGAGGATGAACAGCGGTGTTGTCCAGCCGTCGATACGCTCCATCAGCTCCTCCGAATAATCACAGAGGTTGCAGAAAATCGTACCCAGCATCATGCAGACCAGCAGCGACGAGAAGCTGATCGTTACCGGGCCTACGGGAATTTCCAGCATGGACAGCGCCACCGTCAGGAAGACAAAGGCGATGCACATGGACATACGCTTGGAGCGCGAATGGAAGAAGCGCTCGATGTAAGTGAGAATCACGCCCATCACCGAACCGAGAACCAGCGAAGCGATGATTTCAATGAGCGGGTTGACAATGACCGAGATGATGTCTACCTGTCCGCTCTGAAGCGCGCGGGCAATGCCGTAGGAAACGGCGAAGACGACCAGTCCCACCGCGTCGTCAAGAGCAACGATCGGCAGCAGAAGATCGGTCAGCGGACCCTTTGCCTTATACTGGCGGACGACCATCAGCGTAGCCGCTGGAGCCGTCGCCGTAGCAATTGCGCCCAGCACGATAACAGCGGTCAGAGGGAGCTTGTCCGGGATAGCCAGATGCAGCAGGAACAGCAGCACATCCACCACCAGCGTAGCGGACAATGCCTGTGCGATACCGATAACCACAGCGGCTTTACCGGTGGTTTTCAGCTGAGACAGCCGGAATTCGTTGCCGATAGAAAAAGCGATAAAGCCGAGGGCACTGTCCGAGATAATTTTAAGCCCGTCCAGCTCCTCCAGTGTGTTGAAGCCCAGTCCGGGAACGCCCAGCGCACCCAGGCAGAAGGGTCCAACGAGAATGCCCGCTACCAAATAAGCCGTTACAGCAGGCAGCGATACCAGCTTGGCCAGACGCGACAACATAAGCCCCGCCATCATGCCGATTGAGATTGAGAGTAATACCGTCATATTCTTAATACTTCCGTTACAATTAGTACCGCGCCATGCACAGCATTGACTGTTGCGGCATCTGCCTTAACAAATACCGCCGCATCGCGCAGCCTATAATATCTTAACGCGAAGCGGCGATTTTGTCAATAGCCATTTTCGACAAATAAAAACGGCATCAGCCATAAGATTCTATTATTTCGTGATTTTGCTGTATTTTTCACATGAAATTTCAGAAATATTTATTCCAAACCAAAGTGCGCCGCCAGTTTTTGAAGCGTTTCCTCCCGGGTATCCTGTCCGTTATCCTCACGCTCAATGGTATAGAAGCCGCTGCTTCGAAAGGAGTCATGGACCTCCTGGCTGTTGACACGGGCGATGCAGGCGCGGAAATTCTCCATCGTTTTCTGCGGATTCTCCGCCTTCTCAATCTCGGACAGCAGGAACTGTTTCTCCGGATCGGAGCGGTCAAAAAAGCGTTCCACCGACATAGACATCGGCGACAGCATAATGGCTACATGGTGATAGTCAGAGATTCGATGCAGAACATTGCAGGGAATGTTGGTGTCCACGATGATCTTTCGACCGGTATCGGCAGACAGCCGGATAAGCGCGGTCACCTCAAACTGGGAAAGCTCCCGACCGTTTCCCTCAACCCAGGCGGCATATTGCTCCGGTGTACGGTTTAGGAATTCCTGCCAGCCGCTCATAGTGCGAAAATAGCAGGTATTCGGCTGATCCTCCACCGTGGCAATGGACAGATTGGTGTCCATGTTGTAGTTTTCCCCGCAGTGAAGCATCCCGTAACGCTCCGCAAGCATGGTACACATGGTGGATTTTCCCGCATATGCGGTGCCGTTGATGAAATAGCAGTTTTTCAGATAATGCCGGATGATGTTGTCCGAGATTTCCATGGTATGTCCCCCCTGTTTGAAAAGTAATATTTATTCTATTATATCACAGCAAACCCGGCTGCGCAAGGGAAAGTATGGACATATAAGAATTTTCCATTCTTTTTGATATCCGCTTGACAAACCGCTCCCACTGCATTATAATGGACGTAAGCTGATTTCCTTCCATATATTATTAAGGAGCTGATGTCATGACTGAAACGAAAAAATGGTTCTCCGACTGCTACCGCCGCAATCTGGTGGATATGCATATCGAGGACTGGAGCGACGAATTTCTGTCGAAGTTCTCCCCTGAAACCTACGTTGACAATCTGAAACGCGCGCATATCGAAGCGCCCATGCTTTACCTCCAATCCCATGTGGGACACTGCTATTGGCCGACGAAAACCGGGCATATGCACGCCGCCTTCAAAGGTCGCGCGGATATGATGCGCCGTCTGGTCGCGCTCTGCCGCGCTGAAGGAATGCACCCGGTGGGCTATTACAGCCTGATCTACAACACCCGCGAGGAAGACAATCACCCCGAATGGCGGATTGTTACCGGCGCCGACGGCACGTCGATTCATCAGCGCGGCGGACGCTACGGTCATTGCTGCCCCAACAATCCCGAATACCGGGAATTTCTGAAGGCGCAGATTGACGAAATGGCCGAATATTTCTACGCCGATGAATCCGCGCGGGTGGACGGTATGTTCTACGACATGACCTTCTGGCCGGGACTTTGCTCCTGCCCTCACTGCAAGGCACTCTATAAGGCGGTCACAGGCAGGGATGAATACCCGGCGGGCAATTGGGCTTCTCCCGAATGGCGGGGGCTGGTTGATCTGCGCGTAAAGCAGATGGGCGAGTTCGCACGGTTCATCACGGATTACACGAAGGAAAAGATGCCGGGCGTCAGCGTGGAACACAATTACGCGTCGGCAGTCGCATCGGCCAGCGTGGAGTGCGGCTCCACCGAGCTGGTCAACGACGCCTGCGATTACACCGGCGGCGACCTGTACGGCGATCTGTACAACCATTCTTTCACCGCCAAATATTACTACGGCGTCACGAAAAATCAGCCCTTTGAATACATGACCTGCCGCTGTGACCATTCCCTCTATGCGCATACCATAACGAAAAAGGAAGAAAGTCTGTCTGTGGAAGTTATGCTGACTGCGGCGCATCACGGCGCGTCCTTCATCATTGATGCCATCGACCCGGTGGGTACGCTGGACAGCCGAGTCTACGACCGCATCGGTCGGGTCTTCGAGCGGCAGATTCCCTATGAGCCTTATTTCCGTGGGGAAATGCGGCAGGACGTGGGTGTTTACTATGCCACCACTGGACGTTTCAACAGCCGCAATCTTCCCTTCAACAGCAAAACCTGCTCCATAAACGCCGTCCGCACCCTGATCGAAGCCAACATTCCCGTAGGCGTCGCGGCCAACTCCACCACCGACCGCCTGCATCGATACAAGACCGTGCTTGCTCCGGCAATTGCGGGCATTTCCTATAAGAACCGCGCCGATCTGCTGGAGTATGTGGAAAATGGCGGGCTGCTGTACTTTTCCGGCGTTGAGGAACCTGCGCTGGTTGAGACGCTGCTGGGCGCACGCTTTATCGGGTACACCCCCGAAGCCGCCGTCTATCTGGCTCCCACAGAAGCGGGACAGCCCTTCTTCGGTGAGTTCAACACCGACTATCCGATGCCCAGCGACTACAGTCTGCCCATCATCGAGGGCGGCGATTATGAAGTGCTCGCCACGATGAAACTGCCATACACCAAAGCGGGAGAGCGCCGCTTCGCGTCGATTCACTCCAACCCGCCCGGCGTGCTCACCGATATCCCCGCCGTTGTTACCCGCACGATCGGAAAAGGCCGCGTGATCTGGTCTGCGGCGCCCATTGAAAACGACAACCGGCGTGCTCACCGCGAACTGCTTCTCTCCCTGCTGTCCGCCTATATGTCCCCCCCAGTCTGCTGTCCAACGCCCCCCGCCAGGTGGAACTGGTCACATTCGAAGGTGCGAACGAGCTTCTCGTCAGCGCGGTCGATTTGCTCTGCACCGATGAACTGCTGCCTGTGCGCCCCTTCACCGTGAAGCTGGCTGCTGCGAAGCCGTCGCAGGTAATTCGCCTTGGCGGACGGGATCGTGCGGATGAAGCTGTTCCCTTCACCTATGAGGACGGGCGGGTGTGCTTCACCGTGAATGAGCTGGTCATGTTCGATATGTACCGGGTTATAACAAACGACACCGTATCATGAAAATCAGGAGCTGTTGCAAGTTGAAAACTTGTGACAGCTCCGGGGCGCGTATGCGCCCAAATACATCGGTTTTTGTGTGCATAGCACACAAAAATGGAGCCCTCAATTGGGCATACGTCGCCTTACAGGCGACAAGATGTATTTTATTGGGGCTGTTGCACCTTAGTGCAACAGCCCCTGATCGCTTTATTCAAAATTCTTTGTAAATGTATCCAGCGCATCCTGTGCGGTGCCCTTGTTGGCGTCGTACATGGAAGCGAAATCGGTGCTTGCTTCGTAGACCAGCGAGCAGAACCGGTCGGAAAGCCCGCCCCAGCCGTAATAAATGCCCAAATCGTAGGAACGCGAACCCAGAATCAGATCGAGCATCTCGGAGGTTACGGTATCGCGGGCGTATTTGCTCTTCATGGCGATTTCATAGTAAGCGGGAATCACCGTGTAGTGCGACTCCGCAGCCCACGCCTCGATGATGACCGACGTGCGCTCCAGATTGGTCACGGTCTTCGGCACGCACATGGACGCGGCGATGTAGTTCACTGCCGAATAGTAGCCGTCCTGATCCTCATCCAGCTTGGGCGTAGGCACGACGCCGAACTCGATGTCACTGTCGCGCATATCGGACATGACCGCCATGCACTCGCCGATGAACAGCGCGTTACCCGCCTTAAAGACGCTCAGCAGTTCCGCGTAATTGTCGCTCGGTTCAAAGCCGACAGGCGCGGCAGCGCTGTACTTCTTCGCGGTCAGCGAGTAGCGGATCCAGTAATCCTGCAAAACGATCAGCGAATCGATGACGTCGTAAATACGCTGGTTGTTCATAGTCAGCGTAATTTCGCCGTTCTTATCGGCGGTGGCGATACGCTCACCCGAGCCGACATATCCGGCGGTGATCACATAGTCGTGCGCCACCAGACCCCAGCTGTCGCTTTTATCCATCTTGGTGTCGCCGTTCACATCGTTGGTCACAGCCTTGCACATCTCGGTCATTTTTTCGGTCGTCCATTTGCCGGAAGTGACCAGCTCATACGGGTCTTCTAGCTGATAATCGTCGATAATCTGCTTGTTGAACAGATAAATCCAGATGGCATCCAGATTGCGGACGGTGATGTCCGAGAAGAACATATAGTTCTTGCCGTTCACCTGAAGCTCCTCGATGCAGCGCTGATCGTACCAGGGATTCTCCAGATTCATGTAGGGCAGCTCCTGCAAAGGCGTCAGCATACCGTTCTGGGCAAAGTTGGCCGCGTCGGTGATGGAAGGCATGATGATGTCATAATCGTCCGAGCCGGACATAATCGACGTATTCGCCGGCGTTTTTACGTCGTAGCCGTTGACGGGAATCTGCTTGAATTTCACATTCAGCAGTTCCTCTACAGTCTGATTGCGTTCATACAGCGCATCGTTGATGACTTCACCGTTGCTGCTCTCAATCTCAATGTCGTAGTTCTCCCAGGAACCGGCCTTTGCGCGGGAGAGGACACGGAATTCGTAGCCCTCATAGTCGGCATCCGCCGGAATATCGGCTTCCAGACGGGTAGACTCGGTGACAGCTTCCGTGGTCGTGGTGGTATCGCTGCCCGCAGTGGGATCAACAGGCGTATCCGCCTGGCTGCCGCAGGCTGCGGCCGACAGCATAGCAATCAGCAGCAGCGCCGCAATGGGTTGACGTGCTTTCATAGTATCATTCTCCTTTGTAAATTTTTTGCGGAAACTTCGCATGACATTGCAAGGATATTATAACAGACGCACAGATTTTTGTCAACCTAAAATTGTTTTTTATTTAATTTTTACGCCCTCCAGCGTCAGCAGAGCCTCCTTCATATCCAGCCCGCCGCCATAACCTCCGATGCTGCCGTCTGCGGCGATAACCCGGTGACAGGGGACAATAATACTAATGGGATTGCGGTGGTTGGACATACCGACGGCGCGGCAGGCTTTGGGATTGCCAACGGCACGTGCGATGTCGGCATAGCTGCGTGTTTCGCCGTATGGGATATCGCATAGTGCGCGCCAGACGCTCATCTGGAACGGCGTGCCGTGCAGCGCGTATGGAAGATCGAAGGTTCTGCGTTTTCCATCCAGATACTCCCGAATCTGTCCGCACACCCGGTCGGAAAAACCGCTCTTTATATCCTCGCCGTCTACGCAATATGCCCGGTCAAATCCGAGCAGAATTTCATCCTCATATATTACAGACATCAGCCCGAACTTCCATGGATAGTATGCTGTATGCTTCATTTTTCTCCCTCCTTGTAATAAGTATATCGTATTGTGAGGATAATGTCAAGAGGGAATTTCCCATTGAAGTGTTGACATTCGCACGACCGCGCGGTATAATAGACAGGTAGATATTTTGATAGGAGAGATATGATGAATCTGATAAAAAAGCATGGCCTGCGCTGGCTGGCACTGGCGCTGACGCTGATTGCCGCCCTGTCCTTCGCAGGCTGCGGCAGCGAACTGCTTGACACGCTGGAGCTGGCTGAAGATGTGCTGGAGCTGGCCGGCGAGGTGTTGGAAGATACCACCGCCGCGCCCGAAACTACTTTACCACCGGAAACCACAAAGGCGCCCGAAACAACTTCACCACCGGAAACCACCGCGCCGCCTGAAACCGAAGCCCCCATCGACGAGAACGGCAGCTATGATTCCAAAAACGATGTGGCGCTGTATATCCACACCTACGGACACCTGCCGGACAACTATATCACCAAATCCGAAGCCCGAAAGCTGGGCTGGGAAGGCGGTTCCCTTGAAACATACGCGCCCGGCTGTGCCATCGGCGGCGATACCTTCGGCAATTACGAGGGTCTTCTTCCCAAAAAATCCGGGCGCACCTGGACAGAATGCGATATCGACACCATCGGCGAATCCTCCCGGGGCGCAAAACGCATCGTTTTCTCAAACGACGGGCTGATTTACTACACCGATGACCATTACGAATCCTTCACACTGCTTTACGGAGAAGAATAACATCATGAAAGAAATTATACTCGACGGCGCGTGCATGACCAGTGTCCGTACCGCTCACGCTCACATAGCGGACAGGCTGGACTTTCCCGCTTATTACGGCGGCAATCTGGACGCCCTCGCCGACTGCCTTTCCGAACTGCCGTCCAACCTTTCCATTCTTGTTGAAGATGTTGACCAAATGCGCGAAAATCTCAGCGACTACGCCGACGTGCTGCTGGTTATCCTAAACGATAAAGCGAACGAGGTCGGGTTCAGGCTGACTATCCGATAAAAATATTAAGGTGCTGCCGCACGGATGTAATGTGCCCCCTGTCAAGTAGACAGACTAAAAAACGAAAGAATTTACAAATCAAACGGATTCCATCATCTCCCCCTGCTGCGCAGCAGGGGGAGAATTTCGTCACGCGGCGGTGGTGAAGTAAAACTCGCAAGGTGTCATGTAATTCAGACACTTCTGGTAACGGCGAGTATTGTAAAAGTGTATGTAATCTTCAATGGCTGAAACGAGTGCATCTCGGCTCGTGAACTTTTTGAGATAGTACATCTCGGATTTCAAGATACCCCACCAACCCTCCATCGGAGCGTTATCAAGGCATCTGCCGACGCGGGACATGCTTTGGATCATGCCCGCATCCATAAGTTTTTGGTGAAATACCTTGTTGGTGTACTGAAAACCTCTGTCGCTGTGGAATATAGGTTTTGCCTCAGGATAAAGACTGGTTGCTTTGTCAAAGGTCGTAAAAACCAATTCATTGTTGTTGCTGTCACCAATCTTGTATGCAATAATGCGCCTGTCATAAAGGTCAAGTATTGCTGAAAGGTATAGCTTCTTCACCTCGGAACCAATGTAATACTTAAATTCGGTAACGTCAGTAAGCCATTTTTCGAACGGAACACTTGCTTTGAAATCTCTGTTCAGCACATTCTCGGCAGTAATTTCCGGCGTAGATCTCACATAATCCGGACGTTTTCTGCGAATAACGGATTTTAGTCCGAGGATGCGCATGAGACGGCGAACTCTCTTAACGTTAATTCTATGTGGAAGCTCGTCGGTCTTTTCTCGGTTAATGGTGATACTCATCTGTCTGTATCCGAGAACTCCGTTGCTTTCCTCATAGAAATCTTTTACATATTCTGTAATCTGCTTGTTCAAAAGCTCACTCTTGCTTTGCTTCCTGTTCTTCCACTTATAGTAAGATGATCTGTTCAATTTCAACGCAATACACATTTCCTTTACGGAATAACCCATATGTGTGTTAAGAAATTCTATCGCTATGTATATATGTTCTTGGCGAACTCCGGTCAGCGACCACCACCTTTCAGCTCCTGTAGTTTTTTTATGAAGGCATTTTCGATTTCAAGCTGCCTGTTTTTGGCTTCGAGTATCTTTACTTCTGCACGAAGTTTCTCCGTCTCGGTCATTTCATCGACCGGCTTTGTTCTGCCTCGGTTGTCCCTCAGCTTGTCCACTCCGCCTTCTTCGTACTTGCGTACCCATGCGTATATTTGCTGGTATGATACTTTGTATGTCTCTACTGTTAAGCCGTAATCCTTGTTATGCTCTATGCAGAAGGCTACGATCTTTGCACGTTCTTCTTGTGTGGTCTTTCTTCCCTTGGTCATATAGATTTCTCCTTTGGCGCTGCTACGCTCCTTAAATTCTCTATGACCATTATACCATATTATCCATCTGCTGAGGACATGATCATTTGATATTCCGTATTTTTTACAAACTGTTCGCAAACTTCCTTCGCCTTTTAAGTATGCTTCTACTGCTTGTTGCTTTATTTCTACGCTATATTTCCGTTGCTTTCCTCGTCTTGACATAAATTAACCCCCTTATTGTAGTCTCGATTACTTTTTGTTTTTTCGAGTGTCTACTATAAGGGGATTATATCAATGTGCAGCAGCACCTCGTTTTCTTCTGCTGTCAATCGGTGGTCAGCACGGCGTCATACGCCATATTATAGCTCAGTCCGAACAGCGCGCAGACCTGGCTGTCGGGATCGACCGGTCCGGTATACTCCATATACCGCCCGGCGTGCTGGGTTACATATCCATCATGGAAATCGCCCTGACGGTTGAAATCCTCGATCACCAGCCACAGATCGCAGAGCGTGATCCCCTCTATCCCGCCGTAATCGCAGATATAATCCAGTCGAAGCTCATCGCCCCACTGTCCCTCATAGCAGGAAACCGAAGTAACCGCAAGCGTCAGCTCACCCACCGTAAGCATCAGCGGCTCATCGAATGCCACAGTCTCGCCCGGTGTCAGGCGGGGCAGTCGGATGGAATCGAAAGCGCTCTCATCCCAATCGTTCGGGTTGAGCGAATAGCTCTTGACACTGCTTATCTTAACCCGGATTTCGTCCACCCGGATGCTTTCAATCTCCGACGCGGGTATCTCCTCACCGAGCACGTAACCGATGGATGCCAGCGTGAAATTGCGCTCCCAGACATACTGGTCGAGAATCACCCTTTCCCTCTCTTCGGAGGTCAGCCCGTCAAGATATTCCCACAACCTTTCCAGCGCTTCCTCACTGTACTGGACGGCAATCCGCTGATAGCCGGACAGATCGTACAGTTCATACTCGCTGCCGTCCGCCATGCGTACAATCGGGTTGTTGGCGTAACCGCCGTCGCCACAGAAACCGTAGACGGTTTCATATGACAGACCGGTCAGCGGCGCATCATCGATAATATCCATCTCCACCGCCACAATCCGGCTCTGCGGCGCGAGACGGTAAACAGACATCCGTATGCCGTTTTTCTCGCTTGTCATACAGTGATCCACGCTGTCATAGGGGATCGTGTTTATCGCAGCCGATACCGCCGGTCTGAAGCTGCCCGCAGTAAGCGTAAACGCCGATGTAAAATTCTCCACCTCCGAAAAAGTGAAGATGCGGTAGGCGTTCATATGCTCATCTCCGTCGGGCGTATATGTCCGACCGTCCGCCAGCGTCAGGGACAGGCTGTCAATATAGTTCCAGTTCGGCACAACATCGTCGGATTCGCTCTCCGGCTTATACACATAGACCGTCAGCGTACCGTCAAGACCGCCCTCTCCGTCCTCTTCTCCGATAAACAGCGTGGCGTCCACAACCGCCTCTCCGATCATCATCGGCTGCTCGTTGGTATAAACCACCGTCGTTTCAGCATCCGCAAAGCCCTGTCCCGGACGGAAAATTCGCGAGGTCAACGCGGTACCCGCGATACTGACAGTCAGCAGCACGGCCAGCATAGCCGCCAGCGGCAGAATCCGGCGGATCTGTAAACGGCGGTAGCCCGCAGCTTTTACGCGATTCAGCCGCTTCGCCATGGCCTGCGCCTGAGCGGATACATCCTCACAGCGCTCGGTCTGATAGTATTCATACAGCATTTGTTCCAGTTTATCAGGATTGGTACGCATTTTGTTCCCCCTCCGTCAGATGTTCTCTCAGCTTCTTTTTCGCGCGGTTGACCCGCATTTTCAGCACCGCCTCATTGGTGCGCAGAATGGACGCGATCTCCGCCCATGTATAGCCCTCGCCGTAATGCAGGCGAAAGAGCATCTGCGTCTCGGGCGGCAGGGTGGACAGCAGACTGTCCAGTGTGTCGGAAAAATATTCGTCCTCCGACGCCATATCCCCGGGCAGCTCCGCATGACGGCTTCGCTCCCGTTTGAGACGGCGGTAGTAGTCGGCGGCACGGTTTTTCGCGCAGCGGATAAACCACGCCTGTTCTTCCTCCGCCGTCAGTGCCCGGGGCGGTTTGCGCAAATACTGCAAAAACACGTCCTGCACCGCGTCTTCCACCTCCGCCGCACCGTAACGTGCCAGCCATGAGCGGCAGATGCGCGTTACCAGCGGATAATATTCAGCCACAATCCCTGCAGTATCCAGCGACCTGCGGTCATTCATGGAATAGGTTTCCACGGATTGCGCTTCCATTGAATCACGCTCCTTTGTTTGTTCTTTATGAAAGCTGCTTTCATAAGATTAAGACGATACAGGGAGACAAAAAGTAACACGAAACTGAAGTTTGTAAAAAATAAATTTAAATTTTTTCAAAATTCGCCGCACTTTTCTGTAAGATTTCCCGTCCAAAAGGGTACATATGGTATAGAAACCCCAAAAGGAGGTCTGACCTTGAACGATATCGCCATCATTGAGCTGTTCTGGCAGCGCTCGGAGCGCGCCATCGAGCGGCTGGCGGAAAAATACGGACGGCTCGCCGAATCAGTGGCCATGAATATCCTGCACGACCGGCTCGATACCGAGGAATGCATGAACGACAGCTATCTGGGTATGTGGAATTCCCTGCCGCCCGAACGCCCCCGGATGCTGCCCGCCTATTTCACCGCCATCACCCGGAATCTCGCCCTTAAGCGCTGCCGTTACCGGCATACCGCCGGACGCAGCGCCATCCTGTGCGAGCTGACCGATCTCTGCGGAAGCACACCTTCGCCGGAGGAGGAGCTGAACGAGGCAGCGCGCATTATCGGCGAATTTCTTGAAAAGCTGGACAAGCCCTCCCGGGTGTTGTTCATGCGGCGGTATTATCTCTGCGAGAGCGTTGCGGACGCGGCGGAAGCGATCGGCATCAGCGAGAATACCGCAGGAGTAAGACTTTCCCGGATGCGGGCAAAGCTGAAAAAGATGCTGGAAAGTGAGGGGATTCTCGTATGACTGAACTGGATTTTCTGGAAGCGGTCGGCCGCGTGGACGAGCGTTATGTGGTCGAATGCCTGAACTATCATAAACCGCGCCGCAGCGGTCTTCGCTATGCGCAGGCCGCCGCGTGGATTGCCGCCTGTCTGCTGATGATTGTCAGCGCGTCGCTGATTTTTCTTCATCAGCCGATTGTGGAGGTGGACGGCTTCTGCATACAGGGCGGCGTGCTGCTGGCTTACACCGGCGACGATACGGAGGTGAATATCCCCGAAACGGTGCGCGAAATCGCCGATTATGCCTTCTATGAAAACGCCAACGCATCGCAGATCGAGGTGATAAATCTGGGCGCGGGAACAAAAAAGGTGAGCGTCAACTCCTTTGCCGGACTGACCGGGCTGATTGAGCTGAAAATCTCTGCGGAGAACAAATCCTTCGTCTATGAAGACGGCATCGTCATGACCGCCGACGGGGAGATTTTCCTGAAATACGAGCGAACCGGCGAGACCTCCTACACCCTGCCCGAAAGCGTGAAATACATCGCTGCCCACGCATTCCAGAACTGTGATCTGGAGAGCGTTGACTTCGGTGACAGCCTGACTTATGTCGGCTATAACGCCTTTGCCGACTGTCACAGGCTGACTGCCATCAACCTCCCCGATTCGGTGACAATCATCGACGAAGGCGCGTTTGCGTACTGCACCTCGGCAGTGGACGGACATATTCCCGACTCCGCTTATGTGGGAAACAACGCGTTTGAAGCGGTGCCATTTTATCTGACGCGGCTGGCCGGACTTCCCTGCCCGCTGGAGGAAATCAAGCGCGGGCTGATTACGCCCTCTCAGGCCATTCAGCGGAGCAATCTGGATTCGCTGGAAGCGCAGATCGAGTATGTCCTCGCCTCCCTCGCCGGAATCGATTACACCCCGGATGATGCCGCTAAGTTCGCCTACGGCGCTGTCCACTCTATGCCGGAGGTTCCGGAGGGCTATGTCATCCCCACGGAATTTACATGGGATCAGCTCACCTACGCCGACCGTGGCTGGGGCAATACCGGCATCTACGATGTACAGATTCTCCTGCCCTGTGACGGCTTCACCATTGTGATGCAGGCATATAGCTATGACACCAATGATGCGCTGTATTGGTCGGATGTGCGCTTCCGGCTTACCGGCGTTTTCCTGATGTCTGACGAAACGGGCGAATCCGCCGAAGACAGCCACGGCTGGTCGTATACCTTCGATGTTGAGGACGGGATATGGAAGGCCATTACCTTTACTCATGAGGATGGTCGGATTGTGCGAAGTGCCGGCGGACGCCTGAGCATGACCGAATACCGTCTGATCTGGTCGCCGGAGGGTACGCGCTGCGCCGTGGAATGGACAAACGGCGGACAAACCTTCTTCTATATTCAGATTCTGAACAACGACAAGGTATATGATTATTATGACTACAACGACTACATCAATAAATATTTCGGCGAATATCAGACCGGGACGCTGGTCTGGGTGGACGAGGACACCGTGGAGGGCGAGAACGAGTTCGGACGCTTTTCCTTCGACGTGTTCGATGTGGAACCGGTGCAGCTCACATGGGATGAATGGCTCCACGACCCGAACAACACGGAGCGGGTCAGAGTTACCCACCAATCAGACCCTTATCCGGTCACTCTCGATATTCCTGCCACATGGAGCCTCCGTACCGTCTATTACGACAACCTTCGCGAGGACGCGGGCAAGGATGGCTATCGGCTGCTGTTTAACTGCGGTATCCTGATGGAACTGATGACCGACAGCCAAGGCGAGTGGTCGCTGGAAAACCTGCGAGGCACCGGATGGCTGAATGACAATGTGGTGGATATCCTCTACGGAACCTCCGCACAGGGGTATGATTATGTGATCCTGCGGAATGTCCCGCGTTATTATGAAACTCATACCTGCGACGATAAGGAGGGGCAGTATATCGTAGTGTTCCGCGTGAACGGAAAAGCGGTGTTTAACTTCGCGCTGACTGTCTATGAAGACGATGCAGACACCTATCTGGAGGATATGCTCTATCCGATCATCGACAGCGTAACAATCATGGAGTCCGAGTAAAAATGACGGGTGCCGCGTCAAACGCGGCACCCTCCCGTTTATAGATGTCCATAATACATACTGCGCAGCTTATCCCGGATGGCCATCACAAATTCGGTGGGCGTGGGACGGACGTCATCGTGATAGTCTTCCTTGCCGAAGCATTCGGACAGCACCTCCAAATCGCCCTGATAGCAGACCGTGTCAATGGTGCGACGGATGGTTCCCTCCACACCGGCTTCGGTGGTATGACAGCGGCGGGCGATATGCCAGTACAGCTCCTTCAGCTCCAGCCTCGTGGGACAATCCGCGCCCAGCAGAATATACATAGCACAGCGCAGATAGCGGCAGCCCGCACGGTTTACCGGCAGCCCCAGACGCACGAACAGCCTGGATGTCAGGCGGTCAATTTCTTCCTCAGTCATATGTTTCCTCCTGCCGGGCATATCGGTATTTGATGTAATATCGGTGAACGTGTTTGTCAAAAAGCACGTGCAGACACTCCTCTCATTCAGTAAAACCACGTTTCAACAGTATATCATATTTATGAAGCAAAATCAAGAGTTTCATGAAAAAACGTGAGAAGCCCCCGCCGCAGCGGGGGCTTCTCATGTTTATGTGACAGAGGTTATTTGCTTGCGAACGCTTCCAGAGAGGCATCGATTTCCGTCTCAACCTTCGTCTTCTGTGTGGCAATGATGGAAGCCAGATCACCGGCGCCGTTACGGACGGAGGTCGCTACTTTGCTGCGCAGATCCGAGCCCCAGCCGAACGCATAAGCAGTCAGATAAGTACGGGTGCTGCGAATGATATCCAGCATTTCCGCAGTTTCCTCATCGCGAATGTTCTTGACGCTGAGGGTTACATCATAGTAAGCCGGAACAACATCCTTGTAGGAGAGATAAGCCAGAGCGTCCAGCACATAGGATGCGGTCTCAATGTCGGGGTTGGAGCTGGGAATCGTAAGGAAGTACGTCCAAAGTGCAACAGGGCTGATGTAATTCTCCTGATCTTCATCAAACTTGGGCATCGGCACGATACCGTAATCGTCCGTCATGTCGGCATAACGTCCGCCGCCGTCGCCGCTCTTGATTTCGCTTCCCACGAACATGGCACGACCCGCGCCGAACACCAGCTCATAGTGCGAACCATCGGTTGTGGTATTGCCGAAATGCGCGATACCGTTGCCGGCAAAAACCTTCGCCAGCTTTTCGGCTACCGCATAGTATTTATCGGTGCCTGCGGTAAAGGTAGGCGTATTATCTTCCATGCGTACATATTTCTCGCCGCAGGAGATGAAAGCCTGGGTAATGCAGTCGGGCGACATGGAAGTAAAGCCGTATACAGCGTTTCCGTTTGCGTTGAAGGTGTAGCTTTCGTCGCCGTTCAGGTTGTGACCTACATTGACGTACTCATAGAGCTTGTCGTATGTCCACTTGCCCTCTTTTACGATATGATAGGGAAGATCAAGCTGGAGGTTGGTGATCATGTTGCGGTTGAAGTACATACACCAGCTCATTTCAAAGTTGTGCAGGCTGATATCGCTAGATGCGAAGTACAGCGCCTCATTGTCGCCGATCCGCATATCCTCCATCACCGCGTGATCCCACCACGGCTCGTCAAACTGGAAGCCGACGCCTTCGTTCAGATCCCAGAGCAGACCGTCCGACACCACGCCGCCCAGAGTATCGGTACGAAGATAGGCTGCCTGATATACGTTGTCGCCCGCCATGACCACGTTGCGGACTGTAGTATTCAGGTCATTGCCCCCCATGCCGACCTCAACAAGATTGAAATTGTACTTTTCCTCAACCGTTTCGTTGCGCTTCCAGACCGCATCGTCGAGGATATCACCGGACATTTCTACATCGATCATGTAATAGTCGTTGCCAGCATTAACGTTGAGGATGTTGAAATCCGCACCACCGAGGTCGAGATCAGCATACTCGTATTCGGGTTCCGCCGCGGTGGTAGCGGCAGTGGTGGTGTCGCTGGAGGTGGTGTCCTGCGAGCCAGACGCTTCGCTGCCGCAGGCAAGTGCCTGAGACGAAACCATCAGCAGACAGAGTAAGAACGCAATTTTTCTTTTCATGATAATTCCTCCATTATACTTATATTTCGTTCAGGATTTTACAGTGACAGTTATGACAAAATAGCATACCGCTGTCTTCCCCGGCATTTCGGTAAAATGTCGTAAATTTCTCTGAAATCCTATTGACATTTTATCATATTCATGGTAAAATGTCAAGGAAAGAAACGTACAGGATGGTGATATTTTGTGACAAAAAATGCTTTTCTTGACCGCATCATATACGAAGCCAAGCACGACAGCTCCACTGAACCAACGCTCTGGACACCTAAGCATTTGACAGTAAACCCGATGATTCACTTTCACCAGGCGGTAGAGGTCATCTATATTGAGAAGGGAGAAGCTACCATGCGGGTCGATCTTCATGAAGATGTGACCGTAACGGCGGGCGAATTTTTTGTTGTCGATGAGGCGGTGCTGCACAGTACGCTGGCATCGACAGACGGGAAATTCCACCTCATGCTGATTCCCACAGCGGAGCTGGACGGCTTTCTTCATCTGCGCGGCAATCGCTGCTTCGGTGCATACAAATGCCCGGACAACAGGTACGGTTCCCTGTCCGCCCTCGTCAAGGAGATATATGGGCTTGGTTTGAGTGCGTTGTCCAATGAGAAGAAGGAATACCGTAAAATTCTGCTGAACGCTCTGCTTTCCGGTATCCTCATGTGTACCGGCGCCAAGCCAAAGTATGAGCGCGCATCAACACATCTGGCGCCGATCATACTGTACATTCAGGAGCACATCAGCGAGCCGTTCACCATTAAGGAGCTGGCCGCCCATTTCGGCTACACGCCCCGCAGTCTGAGTACACTTTTTGGCAGTATGTCGCCCAAAAACTCTCACCTTTCCTCTACCTCTCTCAAGCAGTATATCGCTATCCTGCGCCTGTCCAACGCCAAGCAGATGCTGGACAGCGGCGCCACGCTGGAGGAAGCCGCCGAAGGCAGCGGCTACGGCTGTATGCGCAGCTTCCACCGCGCCTTCGCCACGCTGGAACATATTACCCCCGGCGAGTATGCCGGGCGGCAAAAATGATATTTGCATATTATTCACGCAATGTCTCTTGACATCGCCGCCCATATCTGCTATGCTAATAGCAAGAGGCGCGCCGCGCCCAATTTTCCATCAAAGGAGACCCATTTATGCTCGAACAAGGCACCAAAGCCCCCGCATTCACCCTTCCCGACAAGGACGGCAATCCCGTCAGCCTGTCCGATTTCGCAGGCAAAAAGGTCGTGCTCTACTTCTACCCGAAGGATAACACCGCCGGCTGCACCAAGCAGGCCTGCGCATTCGCCGCCGCATACGAGGATTTCAAATCCCTCGACGTGGTTGTCATCGGCGTCAGCAAGGATTCCACCGCGTCCCATCAGAAGTTCGCGGACAAGTTTAATCTGCCCTTCATCCTCCTTTCCGACCCCGATCGTCTTGCCATCGAACCCTACGGCGTGTGGCAGGAAAAGAAGCAGTGCGGAAAGGTAAGCATGGGCGTAGTTCGCACGACCTATATCATCGACGAGAACGGCAATATCGAAAAGGTAATGCCCAAGGTCAAGCCCGATACCAACGCCTCTGAGATTCTGGATTATCTCAAAGCAGCAAAATAATTCTTGAGAAAGCACTTCCAGCGCGTCAGCGCCGGAAGTGCTTTCTCATTGATTCCTGCTGAAAATTCCCCTGCGTGTAGGTGGTGTCCACCATGTCGCAGATGCCCGCCAGCAGCATAATCAGTCCCTGTACGCGGTGGGGACGGATGGCATAGCGCCCCTTGCCCTCGTTTTCGCTGTCTTCGAAGACCAGATCAGCGGCAATCAGCGGTTTCAAATGGTGGTAGACCTGCCCGGTGGACGAGAAACCGCAGTCGCTGACAAGCTCAGCTACCGTGCGCGGCTTTCGCAGGATTGCCAGCAGCAGGTTTAGTCGGTCGTTGCTGCCGATGCAGGCAAGTACCTGCTCGGCGGTGCGGTTCTCGATCAGTGGCAGCAGATCGTCGGTGCTGACAGCGCTGCGAATCCAGTTTGACTGCCGTCCTCCCGACGTAAAAACGCCCATGTAGGTGATCAGACCGCTTTGACCGCTCTTACCGCATTCCTGCTGAAGCCGAACCATCCGGGCGTTCAGCTCGGCATCGGGATGGTGCATATCGATCTGATGTACATGGCCAACCTTTTCCGCTCCATCGTTCATTGTCGGCTTGCCGGTAAGCAGCTGCTTCAGCTCCGCCAGCTCCCGTTTGATCTCATCGATCTCCTGTGCAAAATTTCTTTCCATTTCTTCCTTCTCCTTTAAATTCGGTATTCCGGATTTCCGTATTTATAGTATATCACATTTCTTTTATTTTGTCAATACGGAATTACGAATTTCAGAATTTTTTATTCAACCAAATGGTCATTCTCCGGAAACGATTTTCTAACACCGATCTGTTTACTGCTTTTCGCTATTTCTTTGAAAGGAGATGATTTCATTGAATAATCCCGGATTTGTTCATTTCGAAAATGTGTGCAAATTCTATCAGAACGGCAACCACCGCTTCGGCTTTAACGAGGACGACATCGCCGCCGTCCGTGAAACCGAAGGCGTGAAAACCGTCATGCCGCACTATGTGATGGATACGCTTGCCGACACCGGCTCGGGCAGCGCACTGGTCGCGAGCATCTACGGCTACGACTACGACAATATGCAGCTTGCACAGATGAAGCTGGTGGAGGAAAACTATCTGACATGATAAACAGAAGAAAATGAACGTCCAAAACGGACATGATTCCGGAAAGATGTCAGATTGGGTACTTTACATCCGAATCAATCCGTTGTATAATATAGACGTTAAATCAAAATTATGCGCCGGAGTTATATATGAAAGCTCAGAAACGTCTCTCCACCTCCCATCTTATCATCTTTCGTCTCTGCTTGATTGCCGTTGCGGCCGTAGCCATCACCGTCACCGGCATCGTATTCCACCAGTCTCCTTTCCGCATGGTACCGCTGTATGTGTCGCTGGTAGTCGGACTGCTGCAAGCGCAGGCGAATCGCTACGCCCCCCTGATCGGCGGCTTCAACGCCATCCTGCACGCTGCGGTTTCCTTCCATTTTGGAACCTATGCGTCGGCGGCCAGCGCGCTGTTCACCTCCTGCCCGCTCCAGCTGGCAACCTTTGTGCGTTGGAGCCGACACAGCTACAAGCATTCCACCGAGTTCCGCCGTTTGAATACAAAACAGCGGCTTGTCGTCATCGGCGGCTTCATCGTCTGCTATGCGGCGGTCTACGCCATGCTCACCGCCGCGGATTCCAGCTATCGTGTGCTTGACACGGTAAGCTCCCTGCTGGGACTGCTGATTTCAATTCTGACCATGCTGTCCTTCATTGAGTATACCTACCTCATGATTCCCTCTGGCATCCTCAGCATCGCGCTGAATATCAACGTCACGATGGATTACCCCGCGCAGATCACCTATGTGATTTACTCGGTTTACTCCTTCATCTGCATCGTACAGCAGTTCTTCACGGTGCGCAACCTCTACGCCGAGCAGCGCGCCGACAAGGCTGCCGTACAGCAATAATTCTTCAAGGAGGTCTTCCTTATGAACACCATCACCCCCGAAGTCACCCACGGTATCGTCAACCGGGCAAAAAACACGATCTTCTCCTATCAGGGCTGGCCGTCCATCTGCCGGGACGAAAACGGCACGCTCTACGCCGTTGCGTCCGGCTTCCGCGTGGAGCACGTCTGCCCCTTCGGAAAAACGGTCATGTACATCAGCAAAAATGACGGCAAAACCTGGACGCCGCCCATCGTCATCAATGACACCTATCTTGATGACCGGGACGCGGGAATTCTCTACATGGGCAACGGTCGAATGCTGGTCACATGGTTCAGCCACTCGACGAAATTCTACCTCGACCCCTATTTCACATGGATCAAGAACCATGCCGCTCCCGTGGCAGCAGGCGCTGTGGTCGGTATGCTGGGCGGCTATCCCTTCGTGCCGGAAGAGCTGTCCAAGGGCGGCTCCTTCATCCGCGTGTCCGAGGATTACGGCGTGACGTGGAGCGACACCATTCAGATTCCCGTGTCCGCGCCGCACGGTCCGATTCTGTGCCGGGACGGCTCCCTGCTCTATCTGGGCAAGGAGATGTACGCTGACCACATCATTCCCAAGGGTGCGGTCTGTGCCTACAAGAGCACCGACGGCGGCTACACATGGAATCAAACCGCCAGCCTGAGCTTCCCCGAAGGCACCATCCCCGGTAACTTCCACGAACCCCACGCCATCGAACTGCCTGACGGACGCATTCTCGGCATGATTCGCGTGGAGGGCAAGAATTTAACCAATCTGGTGGGCTACACCATGTATCAGACCATCTCCGAAGACGGCGGCAAAACATGGACGATCCCCGCTCCCACCGATGTCAGCGGTTCGCCGCCTCACCTGATGCTGCACTCGTCGGGCGCGCTGATCTGCTCCTACGGGCGGCGCAATCCTCCGCACAGCGAGCGAGCCATGATCAGCTGGGACTACGGCAAAACATGGACAGAGGAATATGTGATCGACGACCGTCCCACAGACTATGATCTGGGCTATCCCGCGTCGGTGGAGTTGAACGACGGCAGCATTCTGACCGTGTATTACCAGAAATTTTCTGGCGATCAGACAACCTCCATTCTTTATTCCAGATGGAAGCTGAAGAAATAATGAAATGGGTCTGCCGCACCTTTGTGCAGCAGACCCATTTTTCTACCTATGGTTGAAAAATACCGCGTGAACTCAACAAATCTCCTATTGCAGGTTGCGAAACGGTATGCTATAATAAAAGTACGAAGCAGCTGTTCGTAATACAATCGCAAGGAGAATATCATATGCTTGATATCAAAGAATTCGGAGAAAAACTCCGCTGCCACCGCAAACGTCTGGGACTGACGCAGGAAGCCGTCGCCGAGAAGGTCGGCGTGTCGGCACAGGCCGTCTCAAAATGGGAGGCGGGCGACTGTCTGCCCGATTGTTTCAACCTGAAAGCGCTGGGGGAAACCTACGGCATCTCGCTGGACATTCTGCTGGAAACCGAGACAGCGGACAATATTGACGCAGTTGCCGCCAAAATCGAGCAGCTGGCGGATGAATTTATCTGGGCGAAGGCAAACCGGGACGCGGAGCACGCTCACCATGATCTGGGCGATGATTTATGGAAGATGTGGAAAGGCATCTATTTCATCGAAACCGGAAATAAGGAGCTTCAGCAGCGCGATAAGGAAACGGGAAATCTTCGCGTATGCAGCAAATACGGCATGAAAGTCTGGGACGACGCGGGCGTCGCTTGTGTTGTGCAGGCAAAGCTGCGCGAACAGATGAAGCGCGTGGGTGACACTGAACTGACACTGCTTTCGGAGATGTGCTCGCCGGAGGGATTTGCAATCCTGTCCCGGCTCGATCCGCATGAGCTTGTCACAAAAGAGTCGCTGGCGGAGTCCACCGGCATCGAAAAGTATCGTCTCAACGAACTGCTGATCTATTTTACCGAGCACGAAATCATCGTATTCAACGTGCGCGAAGGCGGCGTCAGGGGCTACAAGCTGGGCGCGCATTTTGGAATCGCGGCGGCGATGGTAACGGCGGCCGCGTATGTGCTGTCGAAAAAGGACTGCTGTATCAGCGAATACATCTCAAACGATACCATCCCCATGATATGAAAAATCCGTCCGGAGCGCTGCTCCGGACGGATTTCTTGCTTATAACATCTTTTTCAGCGCGTCCCACGCGATGTCCGCGTAGAAGCGGTGTCCGCCGTCGCCTACGACGTGGGCGATGCGATCGGGCACACCGGCAGCCTCGTAAGCCTTCCTGCCGATGGCCACCATCTCCTTCGCCTCAGCCAGCGGGAAGATATTGTCCTGGGCGCCGCTGACCACCACCAGCCTGCGGGGCGCGGTCATGGCAAGCAACTCGCTCATGTCAAAATACTCGAGAATATGCGGCACATAATTGCAAGTACAGTGCATCATCGCGCCGATGGACGCCGCGAAGCTCGATACCGCGCATGAGGGAACGGTTCCCGCCAGACGGGGTTCCATCGCGCCGCAGTAGGTGGAGCAGGTGCCGCCGCCCGAATTACCCAGCGTGTAGATTGCATCCGGGTTTACGATATCCGCGAACTTCTCCAGCAGCGCGTCGATGCAGCGCATCACGTCCCAGACACGCTCGCCGATGGTCGTGCGCCCGATGAGAAGATTGGTCATGGACGGATTCTGACACTGGGGACCTTTCTCATTGCCGCCGCACTCGCCGAAGTCACGCTGCTCCAGCGCAATGGCGCACCAGCCTTCCTTCACCGCGCGGACACAGAAATCCCGGTCGCCCGCGACAACCTCTCCCTCATATTTTGTGCGTCCCAGCGAAATGTGCATACCCTTGCTGTGACCCTGCATACAGATCACCGTATTCAGCGGCGCGGCGGCGCCGTTTGGAATCAGCATATGGCAGGGTACATAATAGCCCGGCTCACTCTGGAAGCGGAATCGGATTTCGCGGTATTCGTCCCCCGCTTTGTCGAAATCGATTTCCACCAGCAGCTCGGCGGGAACCATTTTATCCATTCCCAGCAGCTCGCCTAGCTTTTCGCGAGCGCGCGCCTGCCAGTCCGCCAGCGGCTCCACACCGTCCCAGCGCATGGACGGAACCGTTTCGGCAGCCAGCTTATGTGTATATTCAAAAGGTAACATGATCATCAGCCTCCGTGATTGTTTTGGTGGTTTCAGTTTAGCATATCCAACCGGGCTTGTCAAGCCTTTTGGCAAAAATGCGCATCGATTGAGCAGAAATGCTCATGCAAAGCGGATATCCGATTGAAATTCGGATATTATTTTCGGAAAAATTTGCGCAAACAATGGACAACGCCGCGTAAATATGGTATAATAATATATTATATATATGTAACGGATGTGATAGTTTGCCGATTCAGATCTCCTGTATTCCCGTGGGAGCCATGCGGGTCAACTGCTGGCTGCTGCGCGACGAAGCCACCGGCGAGGGCGTCGTCATCGATCCGGGCGGAGAAAACGCCGCGGATAAAATTCTCGCCCGCATTGAAACAAAGGGGATCCGCGTCCGCGGCATCCTGCTGACCCATGCCCACTTCGACCATATGCTTTCGCTGGAACGCCTTCGTGAAGCACTGAACGTGCCGGTGAGCGTACACAGCCATGACGCCGACGCGCTGCTCGACCCCAATCTCTCCTACATGGCGCAGTTTGCGGGCATTACCCAGCCCTGCAAACCCGCCGAAAACCTGCTAAGCGACGGCGACGTCTTCCCCTTCGGCGAATCCTCGCTGACCGTTCTGCATACCCCCGGTCACACCGTCGGCTCGGTCTGCTTCATGGCAGACGGCATTCTCATCAGCGGCGACACCCTGTTTGCCGGTTCCATCGGACGCTGCGACCTTTATGGCGGCGACGATATGGCCATGGCACAGTCGCTGAAGCGTCTGCGCGAGTTGCCCGGCGACTACAAGGTCTATCCCGGTCACGGTTCCGTGACCTCCCTCTCCCGCGAACGGGAAAACAACATTTATATGAAGTAACAACCATCGACGAAAGGAACAATATCATGGACAACAACTATTTAGCCGATCTTCTCTATCCGAATATCACCACTCTTCCCGCCGACATGGAAGCGCGCTATCCGAAGCGACAGCTCCCGGAGGGAGCGAAGGTAACACGTTTTGCACCCAGCCCCACAGGCTTCCTGCATCTGGGCAATCTCTACGGCGCTTTCACCGACGAGCGCCTGGCTCACACCTCCGGCGGCGTCTTCTATCTGCGCATTGAGGATACCGATGCCAAGCGCACCGTTCCCGGCGGCGTGGAGCTGATTATCAAGACACTGGCCAAGTTCGGTCTGGAATTTGACGAAGGCGCGGTCATTGACGGCGACAAGGGCGCTTACGGTCCCTACCGTCAGTCCGAGCGCGCGGAAATCTATCAGACCTACGCAAAGCAGCTTATCCGCGAGGGTAAGGCTTACCCCTGCTTCTGCACCGAAGAGGAAGTGGAAGCCATCCGTGAAAAGCAGGAAGCACTCAAGCTGACCCCCGGCTATTACGGCGAGTTCGCCGTCTGGCGCGACGCACCCATCGAAAAGATCGAAGCCAAGCTCAAGGAGGGCGCTCCCTTCGTTCTGCGTTTCCGCTCCGAGGGCAGTGTTGAGAATCACTTCAAATTTAAGGATGAAATCAAGGGCGATATCAACGTCACCGAAAACGATATCGACCACGTCATCTTAAAGAGCGACGGCATCCCGACCTACCACTTCGCCCACGCGGTGGACGATCACCTGATGGGTACCACTCATGTGGTGCGCGACGAGAGCTGGCTGTCCACCCTGCCCTTCCACATTCAGCTGTTCAAGGCGCTGGGCTTCAAGCTGCCCAAGTACTGCCACACCGCGCAGGTGATGAAGCTGGACAACGGCAACAAGCGCAAGATCTCCAAGAGAAAAGACCCCGAGTTCGCGGCAACCTTCTACCACGAGCAGGGCTATCCGGCAGCAGTGACCCGTGAGTATCTGATCACGCTTCTCAACTCCAATTTTGAGGAGTGGAGACTGGCAAACCCGACGGCTCCCCTTGACGACTTCAAGTTCACCACTAAGAAAATGGCTGTCTCCGGCTCCCTGTTCGATATGGACAAGCTGAATGACATTTCCAAGAACGTCATCTCCCGCATGACCGCCGATGAAGTTTACGACGGCGTACTGGCATGGACGAAGGATTTCGATCCAAACTTCGCAGAAAAGCTGGCCGCTGATCCCGGCAAGGCCAAGGCCGTGTTCGCCATCGGACGGGGCGGCAAAAAGCCCCGCAAGGACATCGCTCGCTGGGGTGAGGTTAAGGCATATATGTCCTTCTTCTACGATGAGTATTTCACCGTGGAAGGCTCCTTCGGCGACTTCGTCGCCGACGATGTCAGGGCAGCTCTGAACGGCTTCCTTGAGACCTTCGATATCGCCGACGATTCGGGCGTCTGGTTTGATAAGATCAAGGCTGTCGCCAACAAGACCGGCTTCGCGTCCGACATGAAGGCGTACAAGGCTGATCCCGCCGCCTTCAAGGGCAGCGTGGCCGACATCAGCTCCTTCATCCGACTGGCTGTGACCGGTCGCGTCAACTCTCCCGACCTTTACTCCGTCATGCAGATTCTGGGCGCCGATACGGTCATCGCCCGCGTGAAGGCAGCAATTGAAACCCTTTAATTTTACTGTATTTTTAAGGAGACAACATTATGGTTGAAGCATCCAATTTTATAGAAGAATTTATTAACGAAGACCTGGCCGCCGGCAAGGTGGAAAAGGTTCACACCCGCTTCCCGCCGGAGCCAAACGGCTACCTGCACATCGGCCACTGCAAAGCGCTGGTCATCGACTTTGGAACCGCGCAGAAGTACGGCGGTCTCTGCAACCTCCGCATGGATGACACCAATCCCGCCAAGGAGGATACCGAGTTCGTGGACGCCATCAAGGAAGACATCCACTGGCTGGGCTTCGACTGGGGCGACCGCTTCTTCTACGGCTCGGACTATTTTGATCAGGACTACGAATTCGCCATCGAGCTGATTAAAAAAGGACTCGCCTATGTCTGTGAGCTGACTCCCGATCAGATGGACGAATACCGCGGCGACCTGAACCATCCTGCCAAATCTCCCTGGCGCGACCGTCCCATCGAGGAAAGCCTCGACCTGTTCGAGCGCATGAAGAACGGCGAATTTCCTGAAGGCAAGTACACCCTGCGTGCAAAAATCGATCTTGCGTCCGGCAACTTCTGGATGCGCGACCCGGTGCTTTACCGTATCAAGTATGTGGAGCATCATCGTCAGGGCACGAAATGGTGCATCTTCCCTATGTACGACTTCGCGCACCCCATTCAGGACGCACTGGAAGGAATCACCCACTCCCTCTGCTCTCTGGAATATGAGATTCACCGTCCGCTGTACAACTGGGTTATCGAGAACGTCAGCGTTCCCCATACGCCCCGTCAGATTGAGTTCGCCCGCCTGAACATCACCAACACCGTTCTGTCAAAGCGTTTCCTGCGCTCCATGGTGGAAAGCGGCACGGTGGACGGCTGGGATGACCCCCGTATGCCCACCCTCTGCGGTCTGCGCAGACGCGGCTACACCGGCGCGTCGATTCTCGATTTCTGTGCCCGCGTGGGCGTCGCCAAGGCAAACAGCCTGGTTGATATCCGCCTGCTGGAGGCCTGCATCCGCGACGAGCTGAACGAAACCGCTCCCCGCCGCGTAGCTATCCTGAATCCCATTAAAGTGGTTATCGACAACTATCCCGCCGACAAGGAAGAAATCTTCGAGCTGCCCAATCATCCGCAGCATCCCGAGATGGGCACCCGCCCTGTGAAATTCACCCGCGAGCTGTATATCGACGCCGAGGACTTTGCCGAGGTTCCACCTCCCAAGTTCTTCCGCATGAAGCCCGACGGCGAGGTTCGCCTGATGGGCGCGTATATCGTCAAGTGCGGCGAAATTATCAAAAATGAGGACGGTTCCATCAAGGAAATTCACTGCACCGCCGATCTGGAGACCGGCAACGGCAATCCCGTTGACGGCCGCAAGATTAAAGGCACCATTCACTGGCTGTCCGCCGCGAATACTGTGGACGCCGACGTAATCCTGTACGAGAATCTGCTGACGCTGGAGGACCCCTCCAAGCTGCCTGATGACAAGGAGTACACCGATTATTTGAATCCCACATCGGCCACCAAACTCACCAGCTGCAAACTGGAGCCTACCTGTGCCGATGCCGCCCCGGGCGACAAATTCCAGTTCGTCCGTACCGGATATTTCTGCAAGGATACGAAGAATCCCAACACCTTCAACCGCATCGTCACACTGAAGGATGGCTACAAGCCCGCCAAATAAAGCTGCCGGAGGATGAGTATGAGCGAAGAAAAATTCATCTGGAAGGACCGCAAGCGCATCTTCTTCGGTCTTCCGTGGTCGTTTACCCGCTATATGCTGGAGGAGGAGAAGCTGATCATCGACAAAGGCTTTTTCACCCGCAGTGAGGATGAAATCCGTCTCTACCGCATTATGGATATCAGCCTGAAACGCTCCTTCTGGGAGAGACTCTTCGGTCTGGGAACCATCCACTGCTGCTCGGGCGATAAAACCAGCCCCGAGTTTGACATCCTGCATATCAAGGAGCCTCGCCGTGTCAAGGATATGCTGTCCGACATGGTGGAGGTCAAACGTATGGAGCGCCGCATCGGTATGCGAGAGCTGATCGACGGCGATGACAGTGAAGACCATGAGGAAGCCATCGGTCACGACGACTGAACAAACTTCAAATATAAAATAAAAGGAGCAGTATACTATGTCCTACAAAATCAATACAAATTGTGTGCAGACCGGCTACACTCCCAAAAATGGTGAGCCGCGCGTCCTGCCCATCGTACAGTCCACCACCTTCAAATACGAGTCCAGCGAACAGATGGGTCGCCTTTTCGACCTGTCCGAGAGCGGTTACTTCTATACCCGCCTTCAGAATCCCACCAACGACTCCGTTGCCGCGAAAATCTGCGCCCTTGAAGGCGGCGCTGCGGCTATGCTGACATCATCCGGTCAGGCAGCCACCTTCTTTGCGCTGTTTAATATTTTGGGCGCAGGCGACCATATCGTGGCTTCTTCCGCGATCTACGGCGGCAGCTTCAACCTGATCGCCGTCACCATGAAGCGCATGGGCGTTGAAGCCACCTTCCTCCATCCCGACGTTTCCGAGGATGAGCTGTGCGCGGCATTCCGTCCCAACACAAAGGCTGTCTTCGCCGAGACCCTGTCCAACCCGTCTCTGGTAGTGCTGGACATCGAAAAGTTCGCCCGTCAGGCTCACGCGCACGGCGTGCCGCTGATCGTAGACAACACCTTCCCCACGCCCATTAACTGCCGTCCCTTCGACTTCGGCGCGGATATTGTCACCCATTCCACCACCAAGTATATGGACGGTCATGCTACCGCCGTCGGCGGCGCTGTCGTTGACAGCGGCAACTTCGACTGGATGGCGCACGCCGACAAGTTCCCCGGTCTGACCACCCCCGACGAGTCCTACCACGGCGTTACCTACGCCAAGGACTTCGGCAAGGCGGGCTACATCACCAAGGCCACCGCGCAGCTGATGCGCGACCTCGGCTCGATTCAAGCTCCGCAGAATGCATTCTATCTGAATCTGGGTCTGGAGACGCTGGCTCTGCGCGTCGAGCGTCACTGCCAGAATGCGCTGACCGTGGCGAAGTATCTGGAAGCCAGCGACAAGATTACCTGGGTCAACTATCCGGGACTTCCCTCCAACAAGTATTACGATCTGGCGCAGAAGTATATGCCGAAGGGCACCTCCGGCGTCATCTCCTTCGGCGTCAAGGGCAGCCGCGAGGACTGCACGAAGTTCATGGACAGCCTGAAGCTGGGCGCCATCGTTACCCATGTGGCCGACGCGCGAACCTGTCTGCTGCATCCGGCTTCCACCACCCATCGCCAGATGACCGATGAACAGCTGGTTGAAGCCGGCGTCACCCCCGATTTGATCCGTCTCTCTGTTGGCATTGAGGATGTGGAGGACATCATCGCCGACATTGAGCAGGCATTGGGGATGATCGGTAAATGAAACAGATCACCCTTGGTCGCACAGGCATCACCGTACCGCAGAACGCCTTCGGCGCGCTGCCGATTCAGCGGGACGACACCGATACCGCCGTCCGCCTGCTTCGCCGCGCCTACGAGGGCGGCATGACCTTCTTCGACACTGCCCGGGCTTACTCGGACAGCGAGGAGAAGGTGGGACTAGCGCTGTCGGATGTGCGCGATAAAATCTACATCGCCACCAAATCCGGTGCCACCGCCCCCGACGAATTAAAGCGTCAGCTTCACACCTCCCTGACCAACCTGAAAACCGACTACATCGACATCTATCAGCTTCACTGCGCCTCCCGCTGCTATGCGCCGGGAGACGGCACCGGGCTGTACGAATGTCTGGAGGATTTCAAGCGTCAGGGCATGATCCGCCATATCAGCATCACCGCACACAAAATTGGCGTGGCGGAAGAATGTGTCAAATCCGGTCTGTACGAAACCATGCAGTTTCCGCTGAGTTACCTCTCCGGCGAGCGTGAGACCGCACTGGTGGAACTTTGCCGTCAACACAACGTGGGCTTCATCGCTATGAAAGCGCTGGCAGGCGGTCTTATTACCAACTCGGCCGCAGCCTTCGCGTACATTTCGCAGTTCGACAATGTGCTGCCCATCTGGGGCATTCAGCGCGAAAAGGAGCTGGAGGAATGGCTCTCCTACATGGACAATCCTCCCGCCATGACCGACGAGATGCGCGCCGTCATCGACGCCGACAAAGCCGCCATGGGAGCGGATTTCTGCCGGGGCTGCGGTTACTGTATGCCCTGCCCGCAGGGGATTACGATCTGGCAGTGCGCCCGTATGTCGCTGATGCTTCGGCGCGCGCCGTCGAAGGTCTGGCTGTCCGAGCACTGGCAGGAGGAGATGAAGAAAATCGAAAGATGCATCGGCTGCGGCGCGTGCAGCAAAAAATGTCCCTATGAGCTGGATACCCCTTCGCTGCTGAAGAAGAATTACGCCGATTATCAGCGGGTTCTGGCGGGCGAGGTGCGGGTAAACTAATTTACGTGACTCGGAGAAAATAACAACATAAAATGAAGAAAATCCTAATGATCGGTACCGGTGGAACAATCGCTTCCAGACAAACGAAAGACGGACTGGCACCGGGGCTGACACCTGCGGACATTTTGTCTTATATTCCTGCTGTAAAAGAAGTCTGTGAAGTCCAGACACTACAGGTCTGCAACCTCGACAGTACCAACGTGACGCCGGAACACTGGAAACTGATGGTTCACGCCGTGGAGGAAAATTACTATAAATATGACGGATTCGTCATCTGTCACGGAACGGATACGCTTGCCTATACCGCCGCCGCGCTGTCCTATATGATCCAGAATTCCGCCAAGCCGATCGTCGTCACCGGCTCTCAGAAGCCCATCAACATGGACGTGACCGACGCAAAATCCAATCTGCTGGACAGTTTTATCTATGCCGCAGACGATGATTCCCAGAACGTGAACATCGTTTTCGACGGAAAAGTGATCGTCGGAACCCGTGCCAGAAAGGAACGGGCGAAGAGCTTCAATGCGTTTTCCAGCCTGAATTATCCGTTTCCTGCGGTGATTCAGGACGGCATGATTATCCGGTATATTCCCGAAATTCCCATCCAGGGCGACGTGCATTTTTATTATGATATGCGGGACAGCGTCTGCACTCTGAAGCTGATTCCGGGCATGAAGCCGGACATTCTGGCGTATCTGTTTGAGCATTACGACTGCATTGTGATTGAAAGTTTCGGCGTAGGCGGAATCCCGCAGACTCTGCTGGAGGTATTTTACGCCGAGATGGAAAAGTGGTCCGAACGAGGGAAATTTGTCGTCATGACCACACAGGTCGCCAACGAAGGAAGCAACATGACGGTATACGAGGTCGGAAAAAAGGTCAAGCAGGACTTCAAGCTGATCGAAGCGTATGATATGACCTTTGAAGCGACCATTACGAAGCTGATGTGGCTGCTCGGTCTGAAGCTGAACGATTACGACCGCATCCGGAGCAAATTCTATACCTGCATCAATCACGACACGCTGTTTTCAGAGCGTGTCGAAGCGGAATGGTGAAAAATATCGGTTCAACCAAGCTCGCGTTAATCAAAAAATCGACGATTATAGTATTCTGTAATCGTCGATTTGCCGTTTCTGCGAAAAACCTTCAAAAACTCTTTGAAAATTTACAATTTTTCATAGCAATTTTTGAAAAAATATTGTATACTAATAGTATGTATGCTTATATATCATCCAACATCATTTTATGAAATACAGTACAGTATACGGAGAGGAACATAATGGGAATTATAGATAAAGTTTTTGGCACCTACAGCCAGCGCCAGATCAAAAAGCTCATGCCGATTGTGGACAAGATCGAAGCGCTCGCACCTGAATATAAGGCAATGAGCGACGCCGAGCTGCGCGCCATGACCGATAAATTCAAGGCTCGCCTTGCACCCGGCACTGAATCGCTGGACGACATTCTGCCCGAAGCCTTCGCCGCAGTCCGTGAGGCCGCCGACCGCGTCATCGGCAAGCGCCCCTTCAAGGTGCAGCTGCTGGGCGGCATTATCCTGCATCAGGGACGCATCGCCGAAATGAAGACCGGTGAAGGTAAAACGCTAGTTGCTACCCTTCCCGCCTACCTGAACGCCCTCAAGGGCGAGGGCGTCCATATTGTCACGGTCAACGACTATCTGGCAAAGCGCGACAGCGAGGAAATGGGCAAGGTTTACGGCTTCCTCGGGCTGACCACCGGTCTGGTCGTCCACGATCAGACGAAGGAAGCCAAGCAGCGCGCCTATAACGCCGACATCACCTACGGCACCAACAACGAATTCGGCTTCGACTACCTGCGTGACAACATGGTCACCTACAAGGAACAGCTTGTACAGCGCGGACACGCCTTCGCCATCGTGGACGAGGTGGACTCGATCCTCATCGACGAAGCCCGCACGCCACTGATCATTTCGGGTGCCGGCGCAAAATCCACCGATCTTTACGACAAGGCGGACAAGTTCGTGCGCACGCTGAAAAAGTTCGTCATCAAGGAGCTGGACGATAAGGAGCTGAACGAGGAAATCGACGCCGACTACATCGTGGATGAAAAGGCGAAGAACGTCACCCTCACCCAAAGCGGCATTAAGAAGGCGGAGGAATACTTCAACCTTGAAAACCTCTCCGATCCCGAAAACTCCACGCTTTCCCATCACATCAATCAGGCCATCAAGGCACACGGCTCCATGCAGCGGGACGTAAACTACATCGTTAAGGACGGCGAGGTGCTGATCGTTGACGAGTTCACCGGACGTGTTATGCCCGGACGCCGCTATTCGGATGGTCTGCATCAGGCCATCGAAGCCAAGGAGCGGGTCAACATCCAGAAGGAGACCAAGACGCTGGCTACCATCACCTTCCAGAACTTCTTCCGCCTTTACAAGAAGCTGTCCGGTATGACCGGTACGGCGCTGACCGAGGAAAACGAGTTCCGCGAAATCTACGCGCTGGACGTGGTGGAGGTTCCCACCAACAAGCCCATGATCCGTATCGACCAGACCGACGTGGTTTACAAGACGATCAACGGAAAATACAACGCCATCGTGGAGCAGATCAAAGCCTGCCACGAAAAAGGACAGCCGGTGCTGGTAGGTACGGTCTCCATTGAAAAATCGGAGGAACTGTCCAAAAAGCTGAAGCTGAACGGCATTCCCCACACGGTGCTGAACGCAAAATATCACGAAAAAGAAGCAGAGATCGTCGCACAGGCAGGTAAGCTGGGCGCAGTGACCATCTCCACCAACATGGCCGGACGCGGTACGGATATCATGCTGGGCGGCAACGCCGAATTCCTTGCCAAGAACGATCTGCGCCGCATGGGCTATGAGGAGCCGGTCATCGCACTGGCTACCGGCTCGTCCAACGAGGTGGAGGATATCGTACTGGAAGCCCGCGAAAAGTTCAGGGAAGCTCTCGCCAAGCACAAGGCTGAAATCGCTCCCGAGGCGGACAAGGTTCGCGAGGCGGGCGGTCTGTATATCCTGGGCACCGAGCGCCACGAGAGCCGCCGTATCGACAACCAGCTGCGCGGTCGTTCCGGACGTCAGGGCGACCCCGGCGAATCGAGGTTCTTCCTGTCGCTGGAGGACGATCTGATGCGTCTGTTCGGCTCCGAGCGGGTTATGGGCGCGGTAGAAAAGCTGGGTCTGGAAGAGGACCAGCCCATCGACGCCGCCATCCTGTCGGGCGCCATCGAGGGCGCGCAGAAGCGTCTGGAGGATCAGAACTTCCAGCGCCGCAAGAACGTGCTGAACTACGACGACGTAATGAATCAGCAGCGCACCATCATCTACAAGCAGCGCCACGACGTGCTGGACGGCGCGGACATCAGCAAAACCGTCCGCGGCATGGTTGACGAGACCATCGACACCACGGTAGACAACATGACCGTCTCGGATGTTCCGGCTGAATGGAACCTCGACGGTCTGCGCAACTACTTCTTTGGCCTGCTCTGCAATCAGGAAGATTTCAAGTACAGCGACGAGGAGCTGGGCAAGCTGAAGCGCGATGACCTGAAAAAGCTCCTGCACGAGCGCGCCGACGCTCTCTACGCCAGCAAGGAAGAAACCTTCGGCGAGCAGATGCGCGAAATCGAGCGTGTGGTGCTGCTGCGCGCCGTGGACACCAACTGGATGAACCACATCGACGCCATGGACGACCTGCGCGGCTCCATCGGTCTTCAGGCTTACGCACAGCGCAACCCTATTAACGAATACCGTCTCACCGGCGCAGATATGTTCGACGACATGATCGCCCAGATCCGCGAGGACACCATGCGCATGATTCTGTCGGTGGTTCCCCGCCAGCAGGCCGAGATCAAGCGCGAGGAAGTGGCAAAAGCCACATCCGAGGGCTTTGCGGGCGGTCAGAGACGTCCCGTAAGCAGCGGTTCTTCCGCCGCCACCGGCGTGGTCAGCGCGGGTGCGGGCGCATCCTCCGCCAAAAAGGTGGGACGCAACGATCCCTGCCCCTGCGGAAGCGGCAAGAAATACAAAAAGTGCTGCGGCAGCGGTATCTCTGAGCAGCAGTAAAAATGAGAAGCTCCCCCCTGTCATATGCGGCGTAAGCCGCATATGCTGAGGAGCACTCTGTAAAAGCAAGGAAATAATACATATGGGCTTCGGACTCCTGTTTATCGGATACTTTTTTTTCCTGAATCTCCCCATGCGGGGAATCGATATCCTGCCGGATTTTGTCGGTTGTCTGCTGATGCTGTCGGCGCTGCGCAGCCTAACCCGCCACTGTCCCTCCAATCAGGGCTTTGCGCGGGCACGCACCGTAACCCTTGGCATGGGCGTTCTGTCGCTGGCCAATCTTTTCACGCAGATCGCCGGACTATCCGCCAATGTTCCCGATATCTTCACGAGGGTGCTGGCTATATGCTACAGTCTCGTTGTCCTCGTTTGGCATATCTTCCTGCTGATGGGCATTTATGAGCTTGCTCTTGCGGTTGATCTGCCCAAGCTGGCGGGACGCACGCGGCGGATTCTGACGCTGACCGTCATCTATTACGTTCTTCAGCTGCTGTCCTCATCGGGACTGCTCAAGCTCATCACGGGCATGACCGAGACACCGGAGATGGCGCTTTCCTTAATCAATCTGGCGCTCTATCTGCTGGGACTAGTGTGGCTGTTCTGCACTGCCGCCCTGATCTTCACCTGCTATATGCGCATCTGTCTGGAGGGCGACGAGGATATGCCCGAGCATGAGGATCTGTACGACAAAACCATGAGCTGGATTAAAAGCAAGAAAAAATAAAATGCCGGAGGTATGCGAATGATAACAACCACTGAAAACGCCGCCGTCCCAAATCAACGGACAAAGAAAAAAGAAACGCTGACCAAAAAGATGGGCATCGGCAGCTTTATTGCCACCGTCATCTTCCTATTCAATCCCTGCATCAACATTATCGACGTCCTGCCCGATTTCTTCGGGTATCTCTTTCTGCTGCACGCACTGTCAACCTGGGCCGATCTCTGTCCCGGCATCGCAGACGCCGTACAGGGACTGGGCAAGCTGCGCTGGTTCATGCTGCTGAAAATGTTCGCCATGATACTTGTTCCGCTGAATGACGATACAGCAGTGCTGGTTCTGACCTTTGGCTTCCTCATCATTGAAGCAATTTATCTCTATCCGGCTATCGGTCGTATCTTCGACGGCTTTGAATATTTCGCTACCCGCTATAACGGCCGGGCGGTTTACAAGAACTATAAAAACGTGCGCACGCTCACATATGCGTTCTATGTCTGCAAGAGCGTATTTACGCTGCTTCCCGAGCTGTGCTCCCTGTCCTCCTTTGATTATTCGGGTTACGTCACCTCCGGCGTGCAGATTGACTATGGAAACTACAAATCGGCGCTGGTTATCGTAGGCGTCTTTCTGACCACCCTGCTGGGCATTGCATGGCTCATTAACATCATCCCCTACATCCGCCGCATCGGCCGCGAAACCGACTTTCTCGAAAAGGTCGCACGCGACTATGACCGCACCGTCACGGACAACGTGGGGCTGGTTTTCCGCCGCGCTCTGCGTCTGGTCATCACCCTTATCATTGCAAGCTTTGCGTTCTTCCCCAATCTGTGGCTGGATGAAATCAACGTGATTCCCACCTTCGTGGGCGCAATTTTCCTCATCGCCGCCATGAAGAAGCTCAGCCGCTTCTCAACCGGCACCCGTCCAGCTGTGATTGCTTCGGTGATCTTCGCCGCAGTATCTTTTGTTTCCTATGTCGCTTCTCTGCTCTTCTCGGGCTTTTACGGGCTGTCCAGCATTGAGTACAAATATGAGGCTTATGAGCTGTTCAATCTGACCCGCGTGCTCTCCATCATCGAGTATGTGGCCATGGCTGTCTGCCTCTGGCTGGTCTTCGCGGAACTCCGCAAGCTGATCAAAATGCATCTCGGTCCCGATCCCGACATCACCGACCGCAGGCTCACCGCCATCTACGCCGATCAGCAGTATGAGGCTGACCGCAGCATCATCGCCGGTCTCATCGGCGCGGTGATCATGCTGCTGACCAACATCGTCTACCTGATTCTGCGTGCCGATATCGTGCGCGACTACTGGCTGCTTCCCTTCATCGTCACCGGCATCTGGTTTATTTATATGATCAGTACGCTTAACCAGCTGTATGATCAAATCGAATACAAATATATGTGAGGTACCTATGGACATCATCAAAGACCTGGAAAATCCCTCGTCCGAATATCGCGGACATCCCTTCTGGTCATGGAACGACAAGCTCTCCCCTGAGGAGCTGCGCTGGCAGATTCGGGAAATGAAGCGTGTTGGTCTGGGCGGCTATTTCATGCACGCCCGCGGCGGACTCATCACCGAATACCTGTCTGACGACTGGTTTGACTGCATCAACGCCTGTGTAGATGAAGGCAAGAAAACCGGCATGGAATCCTGGAGCTATGACGAAAACGGCTGGCCTTCCGGTTTCGGCGGCGGCATCGTTTCCGGCATGGGAGACCGCTACCACGTGCGCTGGCTGGTCTGCAAAAAGTACGACGGCACCACGCCTGAGGGCAAGCTTCTGGGCTTCTACGGCATCAGTGACAAGACCTGCCGTCCTCTGGGTATGAAGATCCGCGCCGCTAAGGCAGCCGCCAAAGCGGACGAGGAAATCTACTACGTCACCCACGAGAAGAACGTCAACTATGTTGATATTCTGAATCCGGCGGTGGTCAAGGCCTTCATCAAGTGTACTTATGATGTTTACGCCAAAAAGCTGGGCGGAGACTTGGGCGGCGCCGCAATGCCCGGCTTCTTCACCGACGAGCCGCAGTTCGCCCGTTCCAAGACGCCCTGGTCGTATGTGCTTCCGCAGGAGTTCTACAAGACCAACGGCTACGACATTCACGAAAAGCTGCCCCTGCTCTTCCTCGAGCGTGAGGGCTATGAAAAGTTCCGCTTTGATTTCTGGCGGGTTGTCAGCAGACTGTACACCGAGTCCTTCGGCAAACAGATTTACGACTGGTGCTGTAAGCATAACTGCCAGTTCACCGGTCACGCCATGATGGAGGACAACCTGTTCTGCCAGATGTCCTGCACCGCCGGTGTCATGCCACTGTACGAGTATATGCACATTCCGGGCATGGACTGGCTGGGACGCCAGATCGCCAGCCCGCTGATTCCCAAGCAGGTGGGTTCCGTTGCCAAGCAGCTGGGCAAGAAGCTGGTTCTCTCCGAGACATTCGCCCTCTGCGGCTGGGATGTGAGCTTCGAGGAGCTGAAGTGGATCGCCGAATGGCAGTATCTGAATGGCATCAACTTCATGTGCCAGCATCTGGAGGGCTATTCCATCCGCGGTCTGCGTAAGCGCGACTATCCGCCGTCCATGTTCTATCAGTCGCCATGGTGGGATGATTACAAGGGCTTCAACGATTACTTCGCCCGTTTGGGCAAGCTGATCGCCTGCTCGGAGGAAGTGGCGGACGTGCTGCTGCTCCATCCGATGCACACCGGTTACATCGCTTACAACGGCACCAACAGCCCTGCTATTCAGAAATATGACCGTGATCTGTTGGGGGCGCTCCATCTGCTGTCGGGCAACCACGTGGGCTATCATCTGGGCGATGAGATCATTATCAGAAACCACGGCTCCGTGGAAGGCGACAGCTTCAAGGTCGGTCTCTGCTCCTACAAGACGGTTATACTGCCGTCCATGTTGACGCTTGACGCAAAAACCTTCGAGCTTCTGCGCGAATTCGCAGCCAACGGCGGCAAAATCTACGCGCTGGGTGAGAAGCCCACGCTGGTGGACGGTCTGTATTCCGAAGAACTGGTCGAGCTTATGAAGGGCGTGGAGTCTGTTCCCGTGAACGACGATGAACTGACCGTTTCTATGCTGACAAAGCTGGGGCTGAAGAAGCTCACTGTCTCCGACCGCAACAGCGAGCTGCACAATATTCACTGCCGCGTCAATCTGCTGGAGGACGGCACAAAGGCTTACTTCTTTCAGAATCAGGATCGAGAGCACGCCTTCGACGCCAAGGTTATCCTTGACACCGACGCGGACGCCGTTGAGCTTTCTCTGGTGGATATGAACGTCACCGCGCCCGATGCCATCAAATCCGATGGCAAAACGGTGCTTTACCTGCACTTTGAGCCGATGCAGTCCCATCTGATTCTCGCAGGCGAGGTTCTGCCTGAAATCACCGTTAAGACGAAGCCGGCATTTAACCTGCCTCTCTCCCACAGCTGGCGTCTGGACGGCGGCGACGACAACGCGCTGACGCTGGACACCTGCCAGTACATCCTTGGCGAGGGCGATGAATACTCCGAGCCGTGCAACATTCTGGACGTCATGGAGCGTCTGCTGGCGGCGCGTGCCAATGATAAGCTGAAGCTGCGCTTCACCTTTGAGGTGGACAGCTCCGCCCGCCTGTCGGTTATGAAGAGCTTCCGCCTGATTTCCGAGCTGACCGAAGAATTTACTATTACCGTCAACGGCAAGCCCGTAGTCTGGGACGGCAAGTCCTGGTGGAAGGACAAGGCCTTCAAGGCTTACGATATCGGCGGTCTGGTCAAGACCGGCTGCAACGAGATTATCGTGGACGGTTCCTTCTATCAGCGTGAGAAGGTCTATCAGGTGCTGTTCGGAAAGAACGTTCTGGAGACTGAGCGCAACAAGCTGACCTACGACACCGAGCTGGAAAGCCTCTACCTCGTTGGCGATTTCAGCGTTTACTCCAAGTCCGGCTACACCGAAGGTGTACGCCGCGCAACCTTCACTGAGGGCGGCTTTGTTATCACCGACCGCAACACCGAGTTTGTCGGCGGCAACATCGTAAAGCAAGGCTATCCCTTCTTCGCGGGACGCATCCGTCTGGCGCAGGACGTGAAGATCAAGAAATCCTGGGGCAAGCGGATTGCCGTGAAGATTTCCAAGCCTTACGCGGCGCTGGCCAAGGTTTACGTCAACGATCGGTTCGTGAAGACGCTCATGTGGTCGGATTACACCGCCGACATCAGCGATTTCGTGAAGCCCGGCGAGACCGTGAAGATTACGCTGGAGCTGGTCATCGGCAACCGCAATCTGCTGGGTCCGCACCACAATCCCCAAGGTGAAAGCTACGGCGTATCCCCGCACAGCTTCTCTCCCCATGGCAACTACTCCCTCTCCAGCTGGCGTGAGCGCTACTGCTTCGTCAAGGCCGGTATCGGCGAATAATAAAATAGACAGGACTGATGCACTTCACAGAAGTGCATCAGTCCTGTTGTTATTTCATTTCGCAATCAGCTTAATGCCGCAGCCGTAGCGACCGCTCTTTGTGCCGTAAACCGACAGTCCGGCATCGCTGTCCGTGCGCAGCGTCAGTGTGAAGCTCTCCTTTTCCCGCAGCTTCAGCACAACCCGTGAGGGAACGGCAAACTCGCACAGATAGCCGTAGGAACCAGCCTCGTCCAGCAGATCGTCCGCCGCCTGATAATAGTGAGACAGCGCGCCGCGTGAGTCAGCGGGACAGTCGGGAAGCAGCGCTTTACCGCAGCTTACGCCGTCGATCAAAAGCTCCATCGTACCCGGATTCGTCCGCTCGTCAGTCTGAGGGAAGGAGTTTCGGTTCGCGCCGGGATCACAGCGATAACCGAGCATATAGCTCAAATCGGCTTTTTCCGGCGCTCTCTGCTCCGGCCAGTCGTGAGTCATCGGTTCGCGGGTGGATGCCTCGCAGAGGATGCGCAGGTCATTGGCACAATCCAGATCGTAAATATCCGCCGTATTCACCGTAACGCTGAACTCACCGCTGCCCAAACCGTTCTTCTTATTCCCCTGAATCGCGTCAAAGCTGTGCTTCCAACCGAACGCGGTAAGCGCGGACGGCTCGATGGTTAGATACCAACCGTGAGCCTCCTGCTCAATATCAAAGAGAATGCCATTTGCCATGATCACTTCTTCTTCGCCGATCAGATTCCATTTCAGGATCGCTTTGCGTCCGAATATTGGCGCCCTGAATTTGATCTCACCCGCCGGGAAGCAGCCGTAACCCTTCCACGGCACCGTCAGAGCGCCCTCCTGCGCAATCGCTGTATCGCCGTAAACCGGATCCTCCACAGTCAGCCACCAGCGAACCTCCAGATCCCAGCCATGGTATACGTCCGTGAAGCTGGAGCCAAACAGCGGCACCGTCACTTCTTCGCCCGGCTTCACCGTAGTCATGGGTGCAAAATCTGCGCCCAGATAATCCTGCGAGTGCAGATCGCGCAGGGTCATCTGATAAACGTCATAGCCGAAATCCTTGTCGCCGTTATCGATCTTGTAGTAGCCGTTGAACTCGTTCACCACATCGTGGAACTCGGTGAAAACAAAGCCGCAAAGCTTGTCGTGCAGGCGGAACTCGTTCATCATGTACTTGTACTGCCACGAAATATCGCTGTCGCCCGCGTTGCCCTGAATACCCCAGACGTTGCCGCACTCGGAGTTCATGCAGGGCACATCCTGCATGGTGTAGCCTTCCTTGTAGTTGGCTTGCGAACCTACATAGGCGTTGCTGCAAAAGGTCTCAACCACGTTCTTAACCTTCTGATAGCCGTTGGAGTAGAAGTGCCAGGTGTTCACGTCAGTCAGCGTGTGGTCGCGGTTGCAGGGGGAGTTGTCCTCGACGAGACGGGTGGGATCCAGCGCTTTGGCCGCCTTCCAGCAATCCACCACCCAGTCGGCGGTTTCCTGTGTATAACTGCGTTTCTTATTGCCATCGGCGTCGGTTTCATGGTTCCACAAGCCCCAGGTCTCGTTGAAAATTACCCAGTAGAAAATCGACGGATGGTTGCGGTCGCGCAGAATCTGCTCACGCATTTCGACTTCAAACTGTGCCTTCGTGTCAGGCAGCGGCTCGCCCCAGAAGCAGGGGATATCCTCCATGATCAGCAAACCCAGCTTGTCCGCCCAGTAGAGCTTCAGCGGTTCTTCCGCTTTGATGTGGATGCGCGCCATGTTGATTCCGATTCGCTTCAGGCGGAGGATTTCCTCCTTGCAGTCGTCATCCGACGGCAGCGTGAAGAAGCCTTTGGGATTGAAGGACTGATCCAGCACACCGTTGATGTAATAGGGCTTGCCATTCAGCGTAATATAACGGTTCTGATGCTCGCCGAATACGCCGGTGCCAATCTCTCGGATGCCGAAGTAGGTGGACACCACGTCATCCCCCAGCGTCAGCGTTCCTTCGTACAGATGGGGATTCTCAGGCGTCCACAGTTCGGGATTCTCCACGTTCATCTTAATCTGCGCGTGACCGTTTTCGACGCGCACCTCCGAGTGGATGCCAGCCAGATCGGCGGCAAGGATTTTGCCGTCCGCGTCGCCCGCAAGGTCAACGTCATATGTAACCGTGCCGTCAATCTTCGTTTGAACAAAGAAGCTCCTGATGTAAGCCGCCGGACGGGTCTCCAGCCAGACAGTCTGCCAGATACCGCGGGCATCGCCGTAACCCTGCTTGCCGTAGGTCTGATTGTTCGCGCCTGTATCGGTGGCAGAGACGGTAATCTCGTTGACGCTGTCCCGCTTCCACAGCTCGGTTATATCGAACTCGAAGCGCGAATAGCCGCCCCGATGCGTTCCGACAACCGTGCCATTGACCGCCGCCTCGCAGGTATAATCCACCGCGCCGATGATCAGGAAGATACGCTCACCAGCGGGATTCCACGCCACATTTCTACGGTAATAGCCTGTCCCCGCCTTCGATTCGTCGATGCCCGACAGTGGAGAACCCCACGGATAGGGCACTTCAATGATTTTGTCATAGGTCGGCGCGTCGAAGGAAAAGTCCCACGCGCCATTCAGGTTCAGCCACTCTGCCCGGGCAAAATCGGGCTGAGGATATGCGTTTTTCTGTATCATGCTGTTCATCCCTTTCGATGTTTGTTTTCTAAACTTCATGCTCAGTTTCAAAAGCTGAGCTATCTTCCTTATTTCACCTTCAGCTTGGCAAGACCGCCCTCGGAGGTCTCCTTGTACTGCCGGGAGATATCCAGTCCCGTTTCCTTCATCACCTGAATCACCTTGTCCAGCGATATCTTCCGGGAATCGCTCAGGAAGCTGGCAAGGCTCACCGCGTTGATGGCACGCATGGCGGCCACCGCGTTGCGCTCGATGCAGGGAATCTGCACCAGACCGCAAATCGGGTCGCAGGTCAGTCCCAGATGATGCTCGATGGCGATTTCCGCCGCGTATTCGATCTTGTCCAAATCCAGCCCGAACAGCTCACCCAGCGCCGCCGATGCCATGGCGCAGGCGCTGCCGATTTCCGCCTGACAGCCGCATTCGCTGCCGGAGATGGAAGCGTTTGTCTTGATCAGGTTGCCCACAATGCCGCCCGCCGCCAGCGCGTGGACGATTTCGATATCCGTATAGCCCCGCTTCTGCTGCTGATAATACAGCACCGCCGGAACCACGCCCGACGCGCCGCAGGTCGGTGCGGTGACAATCCGCTCCGCGCAGGCGTTCTGCTCGCTGACCGCGAAGGCGTAGGCACAGACCATTCGGTTCTCCCGCGTTTCGGCGCTCTCATCGATATGCTGACGATTCAACAGCTGCTTGGCCTTTTTCTGCACGCCCAATCCGCCGGGCAGGATGCCGTCGGAAGCCAGTCCGTCCTTGATGCTCTTTTTCATACATCGCCAGATTTCGGACAGGTAATCGGTAATGCCCTCTCCCTCAATCCGCTCCACATACTCCCACAGGCGTATATTCTCCGCCAGGCAGTATTCGGCGATGGTTTCGAAGGAGGACACCGGGTAAATATCCGCCCCCTCGCCGTCCTCGTATTTGTCGATCTGAATCCGCCCGCCGCCCAGACTGATGACGCGCGTCTGATCGATTCGCTGCCCGCCCGACCAGGCTTCCAGCTCCAGCGTATTGGGATGGGGCAGCTCCACCTGATGGATGTTGAATATCACATCGCATGGTGTGGGAGCCAGCGTCTCGCGGATAACCCGATCGGTTCCGTGCCCCACACCGGTCTTGGCAAGCGAACCGTACAGCGTCACCTTGAATCGATCCGCGCCAGGGTTGTTCTGCTTGAAAATCATGCAGGCCTTTTCCGGTCCCATGGTGTGGGAGCTGGACGGCCCCCGTCCCATACGGTAAAGAGCGCGCAGCGATTTCATGCCAACCGGCTGCTGCTTTTTTTCGGGTGCAGGCTCAGACGCCGTGAAGAAATAATCCACGGGGATATCAAAAATTTTCGCCAGCTTACTGATATTTTCGGTGGAGGGCAGCGCAAGACCGGTTTCCCATTTGGAAACGGCGCGGTTGCTGACGCCCAGATATTCGCCCAGCTTTTTCTGGGTGATTCCGCTCTTTTTACGCAGTGCGGCGAATTTACTCGCAAAATCCTTAACAATCATAGTAATGCCAACCTTTATACTTCTTTTTGCTGCATGGCGGTCATGCGGCGGCTTCCTTTTTATTGTAATATAAAATTGCCGTCTTGTCAAGAGCAAAATCAACTTTTAGTTGAACTTTGTTATTCTATCGACAAATCCAACTGCTTGTGGTATAATAATATTATCTCTCTGAGGGGCGCATATAAAGCGTCACAAACATATACACGCAAAACAGATACAGCGACAGATTGCCGCCGCTCATCAGCAGCAAATATCCCGCCGCCAGCCACAGCAGTCCCAGCGTCACCGACGACACCACCGTCAAAATCGTTTCCGCGTGGGTCGGCGTCAGGCGGGCAAGCAGCAGCGACAGAATGCACCCGCCGTCAAGCGTTCGGACAGGCAGCAGGTTCAACACAGCAAGCATCGCCGAGCAGACGGCAAAAAAAGCCGCGTGCTTCCCATCAAACAGCAGCGCGATGGGCACGCATATCAGATTCGCCAGTCCGCCCGCCGCAAGAATTGCAATCTCCCCAAGCCAGCCTGTCTTCGCCGGAAGGCTGCGGATCTCCGCTCCGAACATCGTAATCTCCACCTCCCGCACCTCGCATCCGCAAAGCAGCATTACCAGCAGATGCCCCGCCTCGTGGCAGAGCGCCGCCGCCACCGACAGCAGCGACAGCGCACTGCGGTCGGTGAGCACAAGCAGGAGAAAGAATGTAATCGTAGGCGCGCTGATTTTCAGCCGTGGAAGGCGCGGGGTCAATTGCCGGGCGCTCGTACAATCGGCTCCAGCAGCTCATAGCTGCGCACCGGTACCGGCGCTTCCACAGGCTCAGCCGCCACTGCCACCGCGTCCAGCGCCTCGATGTTGGCCGCCGCCATATCGCTGACAGCCGACGCGGACACTGCCGTTCCGCTCTCCATCAGATCGGACAGCGACACGGCTATTTCCCCGCTTTCCATCGTCCGCAGGTTGTAAATCAGCACCGCTCCCGATACGGCAAAAAGGGTTGCCGCCAGCATAACCGCGTCCAGCCGGTTCTTTTTTCTTTGCATTCCAATTCTCCTCCCAATCAGGCATTCTGTCCTATCCTATGCCCATCCGCCCGAATTTATACCGAAAGGAATCTTACCTATGAATCTTTCCGCCCATCTCGCCGTCTCCATCCGTGCCGCCATTGACGCCGGACAGACCATTCTCGACATCCGCGCCCGCAGCTTTCATGTGGAGCATAAAACTGACGGCTCGCCCGTTACCGACGCCGATCTGGCTGCCGACAGTCTGATTCGTGAGCGTCTGTCCGCCGCTTTCCCCGAAATCCCCCAGCTGACCGAGGAAACTGCCGATTCCGCCGCACGACTGTCCGCCGCCGACTGCTTTATCGTCGATCCGCTGGACGGCACCCGGGAGTTTGTCAAACAGAACGGGGAATTCACCGTGAACATCGCCCTCGTTCATGATCACCGCCCGGTGGTAGGCGTGATTTACGCGCCCTGCCTCGACCAGCTTTGGTATGCCGCTGAAGGTATCGGCGTGTTCCGGGTGGACAGCGCTTCCCAGCGCAGCGATTCACAGCTTCCCGAAGCCGCCAAACCGATTCACGTTTCCACCCGCACCAAAAACCTTACGCTGCTGGTCAGCCGCACCTCTCTGCCCACCGTGGAAGCAAAGCTGGACAATCTTCCCGGCGTCGTCTGCGTTCAGCCCACCAGCAGCTCATTGAAGGGCTGCCGAATCGCTGAGGGCAGCGCGGACGTGAGCATCTGCAACCACGGCACCTACGAATGGGACACCGCCGCCATGCAGTGCATTGCTGCGGAAGCGGGCGCCATACTGCGCTTTCTGGACGGCAGTGAAATCGTCTATAACCGTTCGAACCCGCACAACGAACAGGGGCATTTTCTGTGCAATCGCCCGGAAAACCTGAAAATCGTTGACAAGCTCCTCGGTTTGTGATATAGTCGGCATATTTTGTTATAAAGGAATCAATCATCATGAAAACTGAACGCACACCCCTGCTCGTCCATGACAAGGGATTCTATAAAACCGTCCTCCGGCTGGCAATCCCCCTGACCCTCCAGAACGTCATGCAGCTGCTGCTGAACATGATGGACACGGTCATGCTTGGACGCCTTGGAGACAGCTCAGAGGCCGTCATCTCGGCGGCAAATCTGGCCAATCAGCCTTATTTTGTCTATTCGCTTTTTCTGTTTGGAATGGTGTCGGGCGCGTCGGTGCTGATTGCCCAATACTGGGGCAAGAACGACACCGATACCATTAACGCCGTCGCCGGTATCGCCATGATTGCGGCTGTTACCGTTGGCAGCATCTACACGCTGATCTGCTACCTATTTACACCGCAGGTCATGGGGCTGTTTACCAACAGCGAGGAAGTCATCGCGCTGGGCGTGGACTATCTGCGCATCGTGCTGGCGTCCTACGTGATCGCGTCGGTGACGACACTGCTGTGCGGCGTCATGCGCTCCACCGAACAGGTCGGCATCGCGCTTTTCACCAATACCACAGCCATTCTGATTAACATCGTGCTGAACTATATCCTGATTTTCGGCAAGCTGGGCTTCCCGGCTATGGGCATCGTGGGCGCGGCCATCGCTACGCTGATTGCGCGCATCATTGAGCTGCTGATGGTGCTCGCCTATGTGATCTTCATCGAAAAGCGCGTGAAGCTGCGTATCCCTCGGATGCTGAAAATCAAGCGCACGCTGATTAAAGACTTCATCCGGTACAGCCTGCCGGTTATCTGCAACGAAACCTTCTGGGGTCTGGGCATCACCCTGCATTCGGCCATCATCGGCAATATGGGCGAGCTTCCCTACGCCGCCTATTCAGTGGCAAACATCATCGAGCGCATCGGTCTGCTGGCAGCCATCGGCTTCGCCAACGCCACGCTGATCACCATCGGCAAGGAAATCGGCGCGGGACGAAGCGAGAACGCTTACCCTTACGCAAAAACCATGCTGGTGCTGTCGGCGGGTCTGGGCGCCATTATGTCCGGCGTCGTGCTGCTGATCCGTCATCCGGCGGTGAATATGTTCAACGTAGCGGACGATACCAAAGCGGCGGCTATCAACATTATCTCGGTGATGGCGGCGGTCATCCTCTGCAAGAGCTTCAACACGACAGCCATTGTGGGCGTTATCCGTGGCGGCGGCGATACCAAAACAGCCATGCTGTTCGACTTTGTTCCCATGTGGATTTTTTCGATTCCGCTGGGCTTTGTGATGGCGCATATTGTTGAACTGCCGGTATGGTGGGTCTATGCCTGCCTGATGAGCGACGAAGTGCTGAAAGTGCCATTCTGTCTGCGGCACATCCGCAGCAAAAAGTGGATACGCAACGTAACAAGATAAAAAATACGCACGACATCGCAATGTCGTGCGTATCATTTTTCATCACTTGCCCGAGCTGAAGAATCCGCTCAGACTGCCTGCAACGGCGCTGATAGGCATGGTTTGCAGGATAATCCTGCCCGGTCCCTTGACCACCGTGTTGAACAGCCCTTCGCCGCCGAAAAGCATATTCTTCACGCCGGATACCGATACAATCTCGATGGAGCAGGTTGCATCCGCCGCAGCCAGATAACCCGTGTCCACAATCATCGACTGTCCGGCTTCCAGCGTATACTCGCAGGCATAACCGTCGATTTCGATGAACGCGGTGCCGCGTCCTGACAGCTTCTGCATGATGAAGCCCTCTCCGCCGAACAGACCGGAGGAGAACTTCTTCTGCAAGTGTATAGACAGCTCGATGCCGCTTTCCGCCGCAAGGAAGCCGCTTTTCTGTACAATCAGCGGACGGTCGGGGGTGATTTCCACAGCGCGGATAGAGCCGGGAAAGCTGGACGCAAAGGCGATTTCGCCCACGCCACCCTCGGCTGTGTAACGGTTCTGGAAAAGCGCCTCGCCGGCAAACATCCGCCCCAGCGCCTTCCCCACGCCGCCGTTGGACGTGGTCTCCATTTTCATGTTGGGGGACATCCAGCTCATGCTGCCCCGCTCGGTGATCAGCGATTCACCGGGCGCTACCGAACAGATGACAACCGGAAGCTGTCCGCCTTCGATTCTGTACTGCATAGCTGTAAATTACTTGATCAGTCTGATCTTGCCGATGATGGGAAGCTCCTTGGCTCTGCCGTTGACAACGTTGACGATACCGATGATAGCAGCAACAAAGAAGAGCAGGTTCACCAGGTTAAGTACAGCAGAGATGATAGTTACCAGGAAGTGCAGCCCGATCAAGCCAAAAATCGCGCTCAGAATGGAAACCACCACATTGGTTGCGATGCCCCAGATAACCTCAACGATTGCCAGAACCAGACCCTGATTGGAATGGAAGCGTGCGAACTTGGACTTGGAAGCTGCGATGATCGGAATCAGAACCAGCCAGCCCAGATAAGCAAGAACGCCCATAACCTTATTGCTGTCAATGTCGCTCTGCTCGAACTCAGACGTGGTGTCCTCGGTATCGTTCAGATTTTTGAGGGTATCGACCAGCTCCTCGGTGTTGATGGACGTGCCCTTGGATGCCTCTGCCTTAGGCTGCTCAGTCTGCGCCTGATCGGCTTCGACCTTGGTGCCGCAGGACTGGCAGAACTTCACGCCAGCCTCAAGCTCGGCTCCGCATTTGGTGCATTTTGCCATGATTGAATACCTCCAATATTCAATTTATACTTACATTTTATTATATCATATTTGTGCGCATTCTGTCAATACATATTTCGACAAGAATTTCAGTATTATTAAAAGAATATTCAAAATTCAACCCTAAACCCACGGAAATGTTAAATTTCAGCCATCCCGTTTTTTTGCGCTTGACAAACACGCCGCCGCAGGATATAATGTGATTAACCAATTATTTTATCAGGGAGGTATACCCATGAACTACCGCACACCCGAAAGCCAGGGCGTGGACAGCCGCAATATCCTCGCCTATGTAAAAATGCTGGAGGAAAACCATGTTGTCACCCACGACATCATCATTGCCCGTGGAAACAACATCCTGTACGAGGACTTCCGTCCGCCTTTCACCCCCGACTTCTGTCATCGTATGTACTCGGTTACAAAAAGCATCGTCGCCATCGCCGCAGGCTTCGCATGGCAGGAGGGGCTGCTCGATCTGGATAAGCCTGTAACCTACTACTTCGAAAAAGAGCTGGAGGGTCAGACCGACGAGAATATGCGCAGCCAGACCATCCGCAATATGCTGATGATGAGCACCGCCAAGCCCTCTGAAAACTGGTTCACCGCCCGTACCGACGACCGCGTTCGCTTCTATTTCCAGAACAAGCGTCCCCAAACCCGCAAGCCCGGTACGATTTTCGAGTATGATTCCACCGGTTCCTTCGTGGTCGGCGCACTGGTTGAGCGCGTCACCGGCCAGCTACTCATGGATTATCTGCGCTCCCGCCTGTTCGATAAAATCGGCGTATCCGACAGCATTCGCTGCCTGGTAAGCCCGGGCGGACATTCCTGGGGCGACTCTGCGATGCTGGCGCGTCCCCACGATCTGCTGCTGATTGCCCGCTTCATGCTGAACGGCGGCAGCTGGAACGGCGAGCAGCTTCTGGACGCAGGCTATGTCAGAGAAGCGACCTCCAAGCTGATCGACACCGGCAATCCCGCCGAAAAGCGCTTTGACGGCATGGGCTACGGCTATTTGATTTGGAAGTGCTACGGTGAGGGCTTCTTCTTCAACGGCATGGGCTGCCAGTTCGCCGTCTGCATTCCCGAACGGGACATGATTCTGATTTTCAACGGCGACAATCAGGGCAACGAAAAAGCGAAATACCTGATCTGGGACGGCTTCTACGACATGATCGCCATGCCCGCCGGCGATCAGCTGAATGAAAATCCCGAGGCGCAAAAGGCGCTTGCCGACTACATCGCGCCCTTAAAGCTGCGCGCCGCGTGGGGAGAAACCGATTCGCCTATCGCTGAAAAAATCAGCGGCGTGGAGTACAAGCTGAACGAAAATCCCATGGGCATCACCCGCTTCCGCCTAACCATAGAAAACGGCGAGGGACGCTTTGACTACACCAACGCGCAGGGCGATAAATCCATCGCCTTCGGTATGTGCGAGAACCGTTTCGGCGAATTTCCGCAGAAGGGCTACTCCGATCTGGTAGGCAGCCAGCCGGGCAACCGCCTGTACAAATGCGCGGCTTCGGCGGCTTGGAAGGAAGAAAATCTGCTCGACCTGAAGATTCAGATCATCGACGACTACTTCGGCAATATGGACGCCCTGTTCACCTTCGACGGAGACAATGTGAAGGTGGTCATGACCAAGTCTGCTGAGGACTTCCTGGAGGAGTACAAGGGTCAGGCCGTCGGTCACAAAGCATAAACAGGAAATCATTATGCTGAATTTCCAAAGAAACGGCGGGAGCTTTGCTTCCGCCGTTTCTTTGGATTATATTTTTATAAGAACCTTTTGCTGCCCTGCATCGCTTATACCTGCTTGCTGATTGCGTCCATGGGGCACGCTTCCGCGCATTTTCTGCAATCGCGGCATTTCTCCGTATCAATGCTGAATACGCCCTCTGCGCTGATCAGCACCGCGTGAAAGGGGCACTCCACCTCGCAGGTAGCACAGTGGATGCACTTTGACTGATCGATCATATGAGCCATAATTTTATCTCCTCACTTGACATTTTTTTCGGCGCGGCGGTGATGCTTGATCATGCGCAGCTTCACATACAATCCGGGCATCTTGTTCACCAGAAAATCCTTCAGATTGTTGCGTCCGGCAGCATAGATATCGTGTACCTTTACTAAGAATTTATAGGGAACGTGCTTGCCGGTGACGCGGACATCCAGCCACTTTTCATAGGGCTTGCCAATCCACGCGGGCAGCTTGTACGCCAGCTTGTACCGCTTCACGAAGTGCATGAAGTAAGCCTCCACAAACAGCACCTGTTCCTCGGGAAACTGAGGCTGCACCAGCGGCACACGGCGCTGAGTAAAGTCACCGTCCGGAATAAAGCCGGCTTCCTTGGAGATTTCATAAAGGGGCGTACCCTCGTAAGGATAAAAAATGTTCGGAATCACACGGTCGCTGCGGATGCGGGCGTTGAGCTTGATGGTTTTCAGCGCGCGGTGAATATCCTCATAGGGCAGACCGATGATGTTGTAGGTCAGCTGGGAAATGCCGTATTTATGGAACCAGTTGGAGCAGTTGATGATCATTTCGTCGGTCTGATACCGGCGCAGATACTTAAAGCGCATCTCCGGATCGCCGCTCTCCAGGCCCATATCAATGGTGTAAAAACCCGCCGCCTTCATCTTTTTCACCGTCTCCTCGGTGAGAATGTCGAAACGGATATTGCCTGTGCAGGGCAGGTGGATTTCCTTTGTGTACATCTCAATGAAGGTGTCGAACCAGTCGGGGAACATATTGAAAATCGCGTCGCGGAAGTTGATAAACTTGATGTAGGGATGTCCCGCAATCAGCGTTTTCAGGTAGAGAATAGCGTTCTCCGGCGAGCGGAAACGGGCGTAAATCTTCTTGTTGGGATAGACCTTGCGGAAGTTGCCGTTGCCGCAGTAGGTGCAATTGTAGAAGCATCCGCGGCTGACCACGACGATGGCCGTGCCCACCTTGGAAGACTCCAGATTATCGAAATCGAATAGATCAAAGTCGGGAATCGGAATGCGGTCCAGGTCGGCAAACAGCGGGCGGATAGGATTGTGCTTGAAGGAGCCGTCCTCCATCTTGAAGTACAGGCTCTCCACGTTGGTATAATCCTCACCGGCGGACATTTTGTCACACAGCTCCAGCTCGGCGTACTCGCCGTCGCCCACACAAACGCAGTCCACGCCCTCCGCAGCCAGAACTTCGTCAGGCACGAGGGTGCAGTGATAACCGCCGCAGATGATGAAAGCGTCGGGGCAGACCTCTCTTGTCCACTTAATGTAGGTCTGGCAGTCGGGGAAAGCGGTGGTGCGGATGGAAAACCCGATGATATCGTACTCTCCCGCATCCTTCAGACGCTGTTTGAAATCCTCCTCGGTGTGCAGATTCAGTAGGTGCAGCAGACCGACATGGTGCCCGCCCTCCTTAAGGACGGCGGAAATGGACGCCAGACCCTCGTTATAGTTGCCGCCGCTGGTTTTGCGTGCGCAGTCGCGGTCGGTGTAGTCAGGATAGACCAGCAGCATACGCGCTTTGCGGCCGTTTAAGTTTTTCAGTTGCATTTTTTATCTCCAAATATATATGCCCGCTTTGGGCATAGAAAATCTCTTATCTTTAATTATATCACACGAAAGAGAGTATGTCAAGGAAAATACAGATTTAATCGATCGACACATCATTCCGTATCACCTACAGACGGAAGGCAATCATTTGTCAAAATATCCATTATATTCGAGAATTTCTGTCTCATAATATAGAAATAGTGGTAGAATACCAACGCTTCCGCACATACAAGCAAAACAATTCCAATGATAATGCAGCGATATTTCTTCATACCCAATACCCCGATTCAGATCGACTTGATTATATTATAGCTTGATTCTTTTCATTTGTCAAGTTAATTTAGCATATTGTACTCTAAACCGCCCAACCAACGCAAAAAAGCCACCACGCCTGCGCGTGGTGGCTTTGGGGCAAAACCCCGTTATTGCTTGCTTTGGCAGCGATATTAATACATACCGCCCATGCCGCCGCCCATACCGCCTGCGGGAGCTGCGGGTTCAGGCTCCTTGATGTCAGCCACAACAGCCTCGGTGGTGAGGACGGTTGCAGCGACGCTGGCAGCGTTCTGGAGTGCGGAACGAGTAACCTTGGTCGGGTCAACGATGCCGACTTCCATCATGTCAACATACTTTTCGTTGTAAGCGTCGAAGCCGTAGCCCTTCTTGCCGCTGGTCATGATCTTATCAACGATGATCGAGCCTTCGAAGCCCGCGTTCTCGGCAATCTGACGTACAGGAGCCTCAAGGGACTTCAGAACGATCTTCACGCCGGTCTTTTCGTCGCCGTCAACGGTATCCAGCAGAGTCTTTACGTCCTCGATGACGTTCAGGTATGCGGTGCCGCCGCCTGCTACGATGCCTTCCTCAACGGCTGCCTTGGTTGCGTTAAGCGCATCCTCGATGCGGAGCTTCTTTTCCTTCATCTCGGTCTCGGTAGCTGCACCGACCTTGATGACTGCTACGCCGCCGGACAGCTTTGCCAGTCTCTCCTGGAGCTTCTCGCGGTCGAAGTCGGAAGTGGTGGTCTCGATGGCAGACTTGATCTGACCGATTCTTGCCTTGATTTCCTCAGCAGCGCCTGCACCGCCGACGATAATGGTGTTCTCCTTGGTAACTTTGACCTGACGTGCGCGACCCAGCTGTGTAATCTGGGTGTCCTTCAGCTCAAGACCAAGCTCATCGGAAATTACTTCGCCGCCGGTCAGAGTTGCGATATCGCGGAGCATTTCCTTTCTTCTGTCGCCGAAGCCGGGAGCCTTGACTGCAACGCAGACGAAGGTGCCGCGCAGCTTGTTCAGAACCAGGGTGGTCAGAGCCTCGCCCTCAACATCCTCAGCGATGATGAGCAGCTTCTTGCCGGCCTGAACGATCTGCTCCAGCAGGGGCAGGATTTCCTGAATGTTGGAGATCTTCTTCTCGGTGATGAGGATGAAGGCGTCGTCGATGACAGCTTCCATCTTATCGGTATCGGTAGCCATGTAGGGGGACAGATAGCCGCGGTCGAACTGCATACCTTCAACAACCTCGCAGTAGGTTTCAGCGGACTTGCTCTCCTCAACGGTAATAACGCCGTCGGAAGTGACCTTCTCCATAGCGTCAGCGATCAGATTACCGATCACTTCGTCGCCTGCGGAGATGGTGCCGACACGTGCGATATCAGCGGAACCCTTCACCTTCTCGGAGTTGGCAACCAGACCTGCAACGGCCTTGTCAACTGCCTTCTGGATACCCTTGCGGATAACGATGGGGTTAGCGCCTGCGGTTACGTTCTTCATGCCTTCGGTGATGAAAGCCTGAGCAAGCAGGGTAGCGGTGGTCGTACCGTCGCCGGCAGCGTCGTTGGTCTTGGTAGCAACTTCCTTAACCAGCTGTGCGCCCATGTTCTCGGCAGCGTCCTCCAGCTCGATCTCCTTAGCGATGGTAACGCCGTCGTTGGTGATCAGCGGAGCGCCGTACTTCTTGTCGAGAACCACGTTGCGGCCCTTCGGACCGAGGGTGATCTTGACGGTGTTTGCCAGTTTGTCAACGCCTGCCAGCAGAGCGTTTCTTGCTTCGATGCCATAAATAATATTCTTTGCCATGATTCAATTCCTCCTGATTTTCGGATACCGCCGATTATTCCACAACGGCGAGAATATCGCTCTGACGAACGATGATGTATTCGGTGCCGTCGCACTTCACTTCGGTGCCCGAATACTTGCTGGTAATGACTTTCTGGCCAACCTGAACGGTCATAACAACTTCCTTGCCGTCAACCAATCCGCCGGGGCCTACTGCGACAACCTCAGCAATCTGGGGCTTCTCCTTAGCAGCACCTGCGAGAATGATACCACTCTTGGTGGTCTCCTCAGCCTCGACCATTTTAACGACAACGCGGTCGCAAAGCGGTTTGATCGTCATAATTCTGTTCCTCCTGTTATCTTAGCCGCCGCACGGGCGGTCTTTGTTTTTTTGCTCGGTTTAGCACTCGCTCGTGTTGAGTGCTAACTTACATATACTATTGTACATCGCTTTTTTCAAAAAATCAAGGGTTTTTACCACAGTTTACAGTTAATTAACAACTTATTTTCATTGTATATCATAATGACGCACGATCCGCAGAAGGGACTGCCAGCCGGGATTTCTGTCAGGCTGTGGCGGCGAGTGCTAAAATCCGCGCGGACGGAATAGAATGTATCAACATCGTCCCATGATCGGAGATCTGCCATGCTCAATCATCTTCTGACCCTCGCCAACACCTTTCTGTTCGGCCCCGGACTGACCGCCGTTCTCCTCGTCAGCGGTCTTTTCTTCCTTATAAAATTAAAGCCGTTTTTTCTCACTCAGCCCAAAAAGGTTCTTGCCGCTTTTCGCGGCAGTAATTCCTCAGACGGCGGAATGCCCGCCGCAAAAGCTATGACACTGGCGCTTGCCGGAACGCTGGGCGTAGGCAATATCGCGGGCGTAGCGTCCGCCATCGCAATCGGCGGCGCGGGCGCGGTCTTCTGGATGTGGGTGAGCGCCATCGCGGCGATGCCTGTCAAGTACGCCGAAATCGTCCTCGCGGTAAAGCACCGCCGACGCGGAATGGACAAGCGCTGGCATGGCGGAGCTTACTATTACATCGCCGACCGAGGCGGTTCCGGAGCACGCTTTTTCGCGCTGCTGTTTGCCCTGCTCTGCCTTGCCACATCGCTGACCATGGGCTGCGCCGTCCAATCCAGTGCCGTCGCCCAGTCGCTGGAGGAAACGCTGCATATTCCGCCGATGGTCAGCGGGATTCTGTTCGGGCTGGCAGTGCTGCTGGTGGTATCGGGCGGGCTGCAATCCATTGCCGATCTGACGGTCAGGCTGATTCCGCTGATGAGCGGTATTTACATCGTCATGTCACTCTGCGTCATCCTGCCCAATGCCGGGGCGCTGGGCGGAATCCTGCATCGCATCGTCTCAGACGCTTTCTCCGCCGAAGCCATGGGCGGCGGTATCATCGGATTTCTCACCAGCCGTGCGCTGCGCATGGGCGTCACCCGGGGCATTGTCTCCAACGAAGCGGGCTGCGGCACCGCGCCCATCGCCCACGCCTCCGCCGATGTGAAGCATCCCGCCGTACAGGGACTGTGGGGGATGTTCGAGGTCTTCGCCGACACCATCGTGATCTGCACGCTCACCGCCTTTGTCATATTGCTGGCGGAAGACGCGGGTGTCTCCCCTGTCGCCGACGGCATGGCAGCCGCAGGCGCGGCATTCGGACACTTTCTCCCCTTCGCAAAGCCCCTGCTCTGCGCGGCAATCCTGGTTTTCGCCTTCTGCACCGTGGTTTGCTGGTTCCACTACGGCAGCGAAAGTCTGGCTTATATCACCCGTTCCCGCCGCGCGCGCACCGTCTACACCCTGCTCTATGCGGTCAGCGTCACATTGGGCGCGCTGCTGTCGGACGGACTGGTCTGGAGCCTTGCCGATTTCACGGTCAGCGTCATGACCGCCGTCAACATCACGGCATTGCTGCTGTACGCCGGGGAGATCAAGCGCGAAACCGACAATTATTTCTATCCAAATGCAATGTAATTTCGTAAATATAGATATAGCGAAATTTATATAATACCATTGCAAAATATCGGAATTTGTGATAAAATAGAGGTAACAAAAATCTCTTACAAAGGAAGTTTCAACATCATGAGAAAAACCCTTTTCCCGGCAATTCTCGCCGGACTCTGCATTGGTCTGGGCGGCACTGTCTGCCTGTCGGTAGACAACAGCGTCGTGGGCGCGCTGCTGTTCAGCATCGGTCTGCTGACCATCCTCGCCTTCGGCTTCAATCTTTTCACCGGTAAGGTGGGCTACGCGCTGGATAATCCGCCTTCCTACATCGGTACGCTGGCAATCATCTGGCTGGGTAATCTGATCGGCACCAGCCTGATGGCGCTGCTTCTTCGCTTCACCCGGGTCTACGGCACCATCGCTCCCAAGGCGCAGTCCATGGTGGACAGCAAGCTGGGTGACACACCCGTCAGCATCCTGCTGCTGGCCATCGGCTGCGGAATGTGTATGTACATCGCGGTGCAGGCCTACAAAACGCAGACCAGTACGCTGAAATGCGTCTTCGTCATTTTCCCTGTGATGGTCTTCATCCTCTGCAAATTCGAGCACGTCATCGCCAATATGTTCTACTTCGCCCTCTGCGGCAGCTTCACTCTGAAAACGCTGGGGTATCTGCTGATTATGACCATCGGCAACTCCATCGGCGGTCTGCTGATTCCCGCCGTGAGCAGACTGGTGCCCAGAGATAACGTATAAAACTCTATATGTAATTAGTTTCGTTTAGATAAAAATTTTATAAATTTGTATTGACAAATAGCCTGTACGGTAGTATAATGTATATAGCATTGTACTGCCGTACTTTATTATATTTTACAAAGAGGATTGATCACATGAATAAAAATACCCGACCGAAAATCGGCGTGCTGCTCATAGGCGCAAAGCGCTTCCGCGCTCTGGGTGAAGGCACAGCTGACGGTACATACGACGAGCGCAAGCTGGGCGAAGCCAGCGTCTACATCGACCGCTTTTCCGAATTCGCCGACGTGGTTTACGACGGCATCGTTTACGAGCGTGAGGACGTGGAACGCACCGTAAATCTGTTCTTCAATCAGCGCGTGGACTGTATCTTCGCCATGTACCTTTCGTGGGCGGAGGACTTCACCTGGATCCGCTTCCTGCGTGAAATGCCGCCGATGCCGATCTTTTTCGCCAGCGTCGTCCGGGACAGCCTGTCCATCGTGGATACCAACGACGAAAATCAGTTCATCGACTTTCTGTCCGCAGGCGCACTTGTGGGTGTGCAGGAAGCCTCCGGCTCCTTCCAACGCTTTGGTCGCCCGATGTGTGAAACTTATATCGGAACGCTGGACGATGTGTGTACACGGTTCCGAATTTTCGCCCGCGCCGCCCATGTACGTACCCTTCTCCGCCGCACCAACCTGAGCCTGCTTGCCTGCTACAACGAAGCCATGTGGGCAACCTATATCGATCCCTACAACATCTTTCAAAAAATCGGTCCGGAAATTCACTTTCTCAGCGTGCAGGAGCTGACCGACGAAATCGAGCAGGTTCCGCAGTCCCTCGTTGACGAGCTGACCAACCACATGTCCAAAACCTACCGCATGATGCCCAACGTGGATTACGAAAAGTTCAAAGCCTCCGTCCGCGCCTCCTACGCCATGGAGCAGATTGCCGGGCGCTGCGATACCGACCTGCTGGTGCTCAACGACATCGACACGGTGCTGTTCAAGTACGTCGGTCTGCGTCCTGGATTTACGCCCACAAACAAGGACATCGAAATGGTCACTGTCCCCGAGGGTGACATCGGCGGCGGTCTGGCCACCTACATTCTCCAGCTGCTGGCAGGCTCCAACGCCAACTTCATCGAGCCTTTCTATATCGATCACGCAAACGGCGGCTTTGTCGCCGGACACGCCGGTCCCAACGATTATCGCGAAGCCCCCGAAAACGTGGTCATTGCCCGGGACGAGCGCTTTGCAAAGACAGCGTGGAAGTACGCGGGCGCGCCCTTCGCGTGGTATGTTTTCCCCGCCGGCATGAAGACCATGCTGCATATGAGCGAGAAGGACGGCAGAATGAAAATGGTCTGCACAGTAGTCGAATGTCTGCCTACCAAACATTATCTGGCAAGCTATTCCCACGCCAACTTCCGCCATCCCACCCTCGCCCCCGAGGAGCTGTTCAACCGCATCTTACAGCACGGCGTCACCCAGCATTATGGCATCGTAGCGGGCGACGTCACCGCCGAGTTGGAGGTTCTGGCGGGGCTGTGCGATTTTGAGTTTGTAAAAATATAAGAAAGAGAGATAAATCCCCATGAGCTTCATGTTCAATCCCTACCCTTACGACGATCCCCGCGCGGTGAACAAAATCACCGCTCCCGGCGTTGATCTTTCCACCGTCAAGACCTGCCCCACCTGCATCAAGGCGGAAATCGCCGCCGCTGCAAAAAAGATTGGCAAGGGCATCATCGCCATCGACGGCTATGTTACCGCTCCCTTCGCACTGCTGGCTGATCTGGTTAAAGAAGCCTGCGAGGAAGCCGGTCTGGCTGTCAGCGTGGTCTGCACCCGCACGCTGGCCCGCCCGTCGGACGAGCTGAAAGCCGAGCTTGCGCCCTATCTGCCCGAAGACCGGGTAAAAGACCCGGTTCTGCTCTACGGTAAAATCTGGGACAAGGGCTATCACGGTCTGATGGATCAGGAAAAGGTGGCAGCCGTTCTCGACGCCGCAAAAGCATTCGACGGAATCACCGTAATCGTCGGCAACGGCGCGCTGTCCGAGGATTTAATCGTCGCGGCAGACTATAAGGTCTGGGCAGACATCACGCCCAAAATGGCCGTTCTCAACGTGAAAAAGGGTAACTATCTGAACTACGGCTGCGACGAGGAGCTTCCCTTCAAGCAGGCTATGCGCCGCAACTATTACGCCGACTTCGACCTCAGCTTCTCCCTGCGCAAAAAGCTGCTGGAGAACGACAATCTCGACCTGTACATCGCCGCCGACAAGCCCGACGCGCTGGTTGCCATGCCCTACAGCACCATGAAGGCGCTGCTGCTGCGCGCCACCGACTATCCCTTCCGCTGCAAGCCGGTTTACCTTGAAGGCGTATGGGGCGGCTATTACACGATGAAGGAGCGCAATCTTCCCCGCGAGATGAAGAACGCCGCGTGGATTTTCGACCTGATTCCCATGGAGGTTTCCACCGTACTCGAGGTGGGCGATCTCAAGCTGGAATTCCCCTACTACACGCTGATCGGCGCTAACGGCGAAAAGCTGCTGGGTGAACAGTGCGTGAAGGATTTCCACGGCTACTTCCCCATCCGCTTCAACTTTGACGACACCTTCCACTCCAGCGGCAATATGTCCATCCAGCTCCATCCCGGCGAGCAGTTCTTGAAGGAAAATTCCAATGAGCTGGGGCGTCAGGACGAAAGCTACTACATCGTAGCCACCGCGCAGGACGCCAAGACTTATCTCGGATTCAAGCAGGACGCCGACATCGATCAGTTCTTAGCCGACATCAAGCGTTCCGAGACCGAGCACACCGAGGTGGACTATCAGAAGTACATCAACGGCGTGGAGTCCAAGCCGGGCGTACAGGTTATGATTCCCCACGGCACCATTCACGCTTCCGGACGGAATCAGCTGATTCTGGAAATCGGTTCGCTGACCGTCGGCTCCTATACCTACAAGATGTACGATTACCTGCGCAAGGATCTGGACGGCAATCCCCGCCCGATTCACAGCTACTACGGCGAGATGAACCTGAACCGCGATATGCGCGAGGATTATGTCTATGCCAATCTGGTCAACGGCGGCAAGCGCACGCTTCGTAAGGGCGACGACTGGGAGGAATATGTGGTCGGTGAGTGCGACCGTCTCTACTTCTCGCTGCGCAACGAAAAGTTCGGCGAAAAGATCGAGGACGACACCAACGGCGACTTCCACGTGCTGACGCTGGTGGACGGTGAGGAGGTTGAAATCCGCTCGAAAAAGGATCCCTCCCTCTCCTTTACGCAGAAGTTCCTTGACATCGTGGTCGTTCCCGCGTCTATGGGCGAATACGAGATCATCAACAAGAAGCCCGGCACGATTATTGTTGAGCATAAGACCATGCTCAAGAGATAAGCAACCTTCGGGGCGGGACACAGTCCCGCCCTGCTCTGATATCGGAGGATTAATATGAAACAATATGTCATCGCCATCGACGCGGGCGGCACCTTTTTCAAGTCGGCCATTGTATCGAGCGAAGCGGAAATCCTGCCCGGCTCCACTCTCACCGTCCCTGCCAACAACGACGCCACGCCGGAAATCGTAAAGCGGGGCTACCACGATACCCTGACCGCCCAGCTTGCCAACGCCAGGGCGGCGGGCATCGAAATCTCTGCCGTCGCCATCGACACTCCCGGTCCCTTCGATTATGTCGCGGGAGTCAGCAAAATGGCGCACAAATTCAAGGCGATCTACAACATCCCTCTGCGCCCGTGGATTGAAGAAGTGACGGGAAAGTTACCAATCACCTTCATTCACGATTCGGCGGCGTTCCTGGGCGGCGAGATGTGGCACTCGCCTTACGGAGACTATAAAAACGCAGGCGGCGTTATGATCGGCACCGGGCTGGGCTTTGCCACCATGCACGACGGTGTGATTCTGCGCAAGCCCGATGGCTCGCCGCTCTACAGCATCTGGGCGGAGCCTTACGGCGGGGACGGAAAGATCGCCGAGGACTATGTCTCCGGGCGCGGCATCGCGTCCCGCTATCCCGGCGGAAATGTGAACGCCAAGGAGCTGGAGCGTCTGGCGCTGGAAGGTGACACCGACGCGAAATGTGTCTATGCCGACACGGGACGTATTCTGGCGGAAGTGATCAAGCCCTATCTGGAGCGTGTGGAGGCGGAAATCTTGATTCTAGGAGGGCAGATTTCACGGGCGCTGCCGCTGTTTGAAGCCGAGCTGACCGAGGGTCTGGTAGGCGTGAAGACACTGCGCAAAATTACAAAATCCCAGCGTCTGGAGGTTTCACATATGCTGGGCGCAGCGCATGACTGCTTCATCCGCGTTTTGTGACATTTTTTTGATGAATAAAGTGTTAAATTTACTTTATTCCTTAAACCTCTTGCAAAAATTATGAAGATGTAGTATAATATTCTATGGAAATATGGAACTATTTCTGAAACTGCAAATGGAACGGAGTGTTGAAACTGCGCTGCTATCTTAACATTAAGGAAAGCTACGAGCGTCTTTCGGTCAGCGAAAAACGCATCGCCAAATATATCATTGACAATCCAAGCGAGGTTGTCAAAATGCCAATCGGCGATCTGGCGGACAAGTGTCAGACCAGCAAACCCACCGTTGTCCGTCTCTGCAAATCCCTCGGCTACAGCGGCTACAAGGAGCTGTGTATGTACCTGAACGCGGATATCATGCTCAGCGAGAACGGCGAAATGACCTACAAGGACATCAATCCCAACGATGAATCGCCGGAAATCGTCGCAAAGGTTGCCGAAAACAACATCAAGGCCATTAAAAATACCATGGAAATCATGGACTACGCCGAACTGAACCGGGCGGTTGACCTGCTGATGAACGCCCGCCGCATCGATTTCTACGGCGTGGGCAACTCGGGCTTTGTGGCGATGGACGCGCAGAACAAATTCCTGCGCATCAACAAGCTGGCCACCGCCCAAACAGACCCCCATCTCCAGATTCTCACCGCGTCCAATCTATCGGAAAACGACGTGGCGGTCTTCATCTCCTACACCGGCGAAACCCGCGACCTGCTGGAAACCATGGAAATCGTCAAATCCACCGGCGCGGCTACCATCAGCATCACCAAGCTGGGCAAAAATTCTCTGTCTCTCGCCAGCGATGTGAACCTTTTCATGGTATCCGACGAGAGCTTCATCCGCAGCGGCGCCATGAGCAGCCGCATCGGTCAGCTCTGCATCGTAGACATCCTCTTTTCCATCGTCACCAGTCGGATGTACAGCGACATCAAGCCCTATCTCGACCGCTCCATGGCCGCCTCCAAGAAGAAAAAGACGCTGAAGGTATAATGCCGTGTGCGAACGCTTCTGGCAGGAGCTGGACAGCTCCGATTACTGCCTGACCAACATTGCCGCTTACAGAGTTCATAACCCTACATCGAATATCTTTTGTACGCCCCCGGAGGGGCGCCGCGGCTGTGCGCTGACCTTCGTGACCGAAGGCGGGTATCATTACCGTTCCAACGACGGCAGGGAATTTGACTGTACCAGAGGCGACGTCAGCTTTCTGCCCGCCGGAGCGCGATACAGGCATGAAACGATCACCGCTCCCTCCCGGATGTTGGTGATCTATTTCACCATCTGCTATCCCGAAGGTTCCCCGATCGGATGGGAACATCCGGATATACAGCATATCGTGTGCTCCGATCCGCACCGCACCGGACGGCTGTTCCACGCGGTCTGCGACAGCTTTTTCAGCCTGCTCTGCCCCCGCTCGGAGGTGAAAGGCGCGCTTCATCGCCTGATCGGTGAGCTGGCACGGGGAGGAGACCGCGTTCGTCTGACCGAAGCAGAGCTGGCACGTTTGGATCCGGCGCTGACCTATCTGTCCTCCGAGCCTTCCAGCGGTGTCACTGTAGCCGAGCTGGCGGCGCGCTGCTATCTCAGCGAATATGCCTTCCGAGAACTGTTCAAAAAATACGCCGGTCAGCCACCCAAGACCTACCTGATCGAACGCCGGGTGGAACGGGTGGAGCAGATGTTTCAAAGCACCGATATCTCAGTCACCGACGCCGCACTGGCCTGCGGCTTTGAGGATCCCAGCTACTTTTTCAAGGTATACAAGCGTTTGCGAGGGCATTCGCCGGGGAATTGATTATTATTTAACAAAGATTGCGATTATTACAGAATTCACTGTGATAATCGCATTTCTTTTTGCCCTGCGGTGTGGTATACTATAGACATAAAATACAGCACAAACGAGGCAATCATGCAAAAACATTATGATATCATCGTAGCCGGTGGGGGCTGCGCCGGCTTCACCGCCGCCGTTCAGGCGGGACGGCTGGGCAAGCGCGTCCTGCTCGTCGAGAAAAACGGTATGCCCGGCGGCATTCTGACCGTGGGCGGCAACAACGAAATCGCCCAGTTCTGGGCACATCAGAAACAGCTCATCGCGGGCATCGGCTGGGAATTCTGCAAGCGGCTTGAAGCCATCGGCGGCGCGGAAATTCCCGATATGACCCAGGTTTATCCCAAGCATTGGATGTACGGCATCCACGTCAACATCCCTCTGGCAGCGTATATGATGGACGAAATGCTGCTGGAAGCCGGCGTGAACCTCTGCTATGAGCAGACGCTCTGCGCCGTACAAACTGAAGCGGACGGAGACAGAAACCGCATTGCCGGTGTGACGATCACATCCAAAAGCGGGCTGATTGACTTAACCGCCGACACCTACATCGACTGTACCGGAGACGGTGATCTGTCCGTATTCGCAGGCGCGCAATACGAATGCGGCACACCGGATGAGGAGGGATTGTCCCTCCAGCCGGGAAGCGTCCGCTACTTTCTGAACGGCAGCAAGGTTTCGGACGAAGAAAACAAGCGCATTCATGCCGTTCTGAATGCGGCCATCGCCGACGGTTCGCTGAAAGCCCCCGACACCAAGCGCGCTTCCTACAACCAGCTGATTTACTGCAAAGGCAACAACATCAACCACATTTCCCGCTTCAACGGCGCCGACAGCGAGGAAAAAACCGCTGCCAACATTGAAGGACGCCGCTGTGCAGCCCGCATCTTTCAAGCGCTGCGCCGGGCGGGCATCACACCAGATATGGAGATGATCTGCCCCGAAACCGCCGCCCGCGAAACCCGCCGCATCCTCTGTGACGGCTACATCACGGCGGAGGATTATGTGGCAGCCCGGGTTTATCCCGACGGCATCTGCCACTCCTACTACCCCATCGATCTCCATCGGGACGGCATGGGCGGCATTCAGCAGATCTTTCTGAACAACGGCGAAACGCCCTCCATTCCGCTGTCGGCTATGACGGTGAAGGGCATCTCCAACCTGTACGCGGCAGGACGCTGCGCTTCCGGCGACCGGCTGGCAAACTCCGCGTACCGTGTTAAAGCCTCCTGCATGGCCATGGGTCAGGTCTGCGGCGCCGCCGCATCGCTTGCCGTCGATGAGAACAGCGGACGCACCCGCGGCATTGACTTCGGCAAGCTTCGTCAAATATTAGAAGAAAACGGCGCCATTCTGCCGCCGATCGAAAATACAAATTAAGAAAGGAACCCTATCATGAATCGCATTCGCATTCCCGCACTGCTCCTGACTCTGCCGCTGCTGCTCACCGCCTGCGGCTCCCAGTCCGCGCCCATCGACACCACGTCTGCCGACACCTCCTCCGCTCCTGCCGAAACGACGGAAACCTTTGATGTCCCCGAAGCACTGGATTTCGGCGGACGCAGCTTCACAATCCTGACCATCGATGAAGGCGTTCTCTACACATATTTTGAAGATGTGGAGGCTGAAAACGGCGACGTGATGAACGACGCCATCTACCGACGCAACCGCAAGGTTGAAGAATATCTGAACATAAAATTCGAGGTGGAGACTGTCGCCGGTTCCACAGCGCTGCTTCCACGCGCACAGCAGGACATCATGTCCAGCGATTCCACCTTTGATATGATTTCCACTCACATCATCCGCAACAACGCCACCCTCGTCACCGAGGGCTATGTTATGGATTTAGCCGAGCTGGAGCATCTAAACTTTACCAAATCCTGGTGGAACAGCAGCTTTGCCGACACCATGTCCATCAAAGGCAAAACCTTCTTCGCCTCGGGCGATATGATCGTCCCCAACGCCCGCGTCATCGTGTTTAACAAGCAAATGATGGAGGACAACAGCCTGCCGGATATCTACGAAACCGTCCGCTCTGGCAGCTGGACGCTGGACACCATGGGCAGCTACACCAAGGATATGGTGCGTGATCTTGATGGCAACAATGTATTGGACGAAAACGATCAGTACGCCTTCTCCGATCTTTCCAACACGGGTCTGGGCACCTCCTTTGTCCACGCCTCCGGGCAGCTCATCGTCGAGAAAGAGGGGACCGACAGCTTCCGTCTGACCTTGCAGGACGAAAAGATGGACACCTTGCTGAACAAGCTGTACGATTACCTCTATCGCGACGGCAACACGAAAATCACCAATACTGAATTCGGCAACGGCAATGTCCTGTTCGGTTCACAGGTGCTGCTCAAACTTCAGGTGCTCCGCGATTCAAAAACCGAATTCGGTGTCATCCCGTTCCCCAAATACGACGAATCACAGGATAAATATTATTCTTCCGTCTGGAACGGTCTGGTCTGCGTGCCGATCACGGCGAAGGACATGGACTGTGTGGGCGCGGTAATGGAATCGCTGGCTTACTATTCGCAGGACACGCTGGTTCCCGCCTACTATGAGAAACTGCTGGGAGGCAAATTTGCCCAGGATGACGACTCGGTAGAAATGCTGGACATTATCTTTGATGGTCTGGTCTACGACATCGGCTTCTGCTTTGACAACTTCATCGGATGCTACTCCGCCATCGGTACCTTGCTCAATGAGGGAAACATCGCCCTCTCGTCCTATTACGCCGCTAACGGCGCCGTTTACGAGACGCATTATCAGGAGCTTTTCGACTCAGTGGAATGACGCAATTTGTCAGGATAAACAGGATACCGCTCCCTTGCGGTATCCTGTTTTTTCCCCTCACAACAATTTTCTGTTAGAGAGCCGAATATTTATACAGTTTAATCTATTGACAGATTCGCGCTGAATATGGTATAATAGTAAGAACAAAAAGATCAATGGAGGTATAAATATGCAATCCAAACCTGCCTACCTGGTACTGGAAAACGGTATGGTATTCCGCGGCGAGTCTGTCGGTTACGAAGCCGACGCCGTGGGTGAACTTGTTTTCACCACCGCAATGACCGGTTATCTCGAGACCCTCACCGACCCCAGCTTTTTTCAGCAGATCGTCGTCCAGACCTTCCCGCTGATGGGTGACTATGGTGTGATTCCGTCCGATTTTGAGAGTAACAAGACCGCGCTTTCCGCATATATTGTAAGAGACTTATGTCAAGAGCCTTCCAATTTCAGAAGCGAAGGTGCTCTTGGCGTTTTTTTGAATGAACGCCAGATCGTCTGCCTGACTGACATCGATACCCGTGCGCTCACAAAAATCGTGCGCGAGGTCGGCGTTATGAACGCAAAGATCACCCATACGCTTCCCGACAATCTTGATGCAACCCTTGCCGAGCTCAAGCAGTTCAGAATCAAGGACGCCGTAAAGAATGTCACCTGTGACGCATCTTCCACCCTCACCCCCGCCGAAAAGCGCTACCGCGTGGCTCTGTGGGACTTCGGCGCAAAGAAGGGCATCGCCGATCAGCTGGTCAAGCGCGGCTGTGAGGTCATCATCATGCCCGCGTCTTCCACCGCCGAGGAAATTCTCGCCCTCAATCCCGACGGCATCATGCTGTCCAACGGCCCCGGCGACCCCATGGATAATCCCGGAATCGTCGCTGAGGTGAAAAAGCTCATGGAAAAGAAGCTGCCCACCTTCGGCATCTGTCTCGGACACCAGCTGCTGGCCATCTCTCAGGGCGCGCGCTCCGAGAAGATGAAGTACGGTCATCGCGGCGCAAATCAGCCCGCTATCCGTCTGTCCGACAAGCGTGTCTTCATCACCAGCCAGAACCACGGCTACGCGCTGGTGGAGTCTTCGCTGCCCGAAACCGCCCGCGTCAGCTTCAAGAACGGCAACGACGGCACCGTCGAGGGCGTGGAATATCTGAATATGCCCGCTTTCACCGTCCAGTTCCATCCCGAAGCCTCGGCAGGTCCGCTGGACACCGCATTCCTGTTCGATCAATTTATCGCCATGATGGAGGAGAACAACTGATATGCCGCTGAGAAAAGATATAAAAAAGGTAATGGTTATCGGCTCCGGCCCAATCGTCATCGGTCAGGCCGCCGAATTCGACTACGCAGGCACACAGGCCTGCCGCGCCCTGAAGGAAGATGGGCTGGAGGTCGTGCTCGTCAACTCCAAACCCGCAACCA